>NZ_BAABDQ010000004.1:0-617433 GCF_039539705.1 Nonomuraea rosea
TCGGCAGCCGATCGCCCTCGCGCAGCACGCCGAGCCGTAGCGCGTGGCGTACCTGCTGGACGAGCTGCAGATACGGCGCGACACCGGACTTGCCGTCCAGATGGAACTCGATCACCGGTTCCTCCATTTATCTAGTGTCGTAGGACATTAGATCTCTGGACGTATGGTGACAGTTAAGAACGCGCGCGCTTGCGTCTCCACTATTCAGTGTTACTATGTACCAGTAGTCAGCACTGCTAAGTAGTCGAAGGGGTGTTCCGTGGGCAAGCAGGTGACGGAGATGCTCAAGGGAACGCTGGAGGGCATCGTCCTCGCAATTTTGTCCGAGCGGCCCACGTACGGCTACGAGATCACCGAGTGGCTGCGCGACCAGGGCTTCTCCGACATCGCCGGGGGCACCGTCTACGCGCTGCTGGTCAGAGTCGAGCAGCGCGGCCTCGTCGACGTGGAGAAGGTCCCGTCCGAGAAGGGGCCGCCGCGCAAGGTGTATTCCCTGAACGCACAGGGGCGGGAATACCTCGAAGAGTTCTGGAGGACCTGGAGCTTTCTCACCGAACGGCTCGAAAAGCTCCGCGAAGGAGGCAGTTAGCCGTCTAGGACCCACCCACGCCATCGATGGCGTCTCGGACGGCGAATCGTCACGGTCTCGGCGCGTCAGCGGCCGTGTCAGGACGGCGACGGCTCCGTATCAGGGCGGTCGGCGATGGTTACTCCATGAGCGGTTCACAGCCTGGCCGCTCACTCGAATTCCTGACAGTTCGAAGGAGCACACCATCATGTCCGTCACCCTCGCCCTCACCGACCAGGACAAGCTCACCCTCCGCGTCGCCGCCTGGGGCGCCGTCTCGCTGATGTCCGCCGCCGGTGCCGCCGGCTCGGCCCACAAGGTCGCCACCCAGGGCTCCATCGCTCTGACCTCCGCCACCGGCCTGGTCGGGCACGTGCTCGCCAAGGCCCCCAAGGGCGTGAAGTACGGCAAGACCGTCGCCGAGCTCGCCGACCAGGTGCTGCCCGCCCTGACCGCCGCCATGACCCTGCTCAAGCAGCAGGACCCGGCCGAGGCCGGCAACTTCCGCAGCACCGTCATCGTCGCCATCGACGCCGCCACCCAGAACCGGCCCAGCCCCACCCTGACCGAGATGGCCCGCAAGATCACCGAGGCCCTCGACGCCGCCTGATGGGATGCCGGCCTGCGCTGCTCCCGCTTGTTCCGGGATCCTCTCCTGACCCCGGCTCCTCCCCGCCCGCGAACGCACGTCGCGGCGACACCAGAGACGAGAAACCATGAAGATCCAGTCCCCATCGAAGACGCGCCCGGTCCCGCTTGGCAAGGTCCTGCGACGAGCGGCGGCCCCGGCGCTGGCGGCCGCGCTGCTGGCCGGCGTGGCCACCCCGGGGGTGGCCGCCGCGGACAGCAGGCCGGCGCCGGCGGTCACCGCCGGGCAGGATCGCCCTGAGCTGCAGGCGGCTGTCCAGGCGTTCGTCGATGCCGGTTTCGCCGGGATGCAGTTGCGCGTGAACGATCAGCGCGGCGAGTGGGTCGGCAGCGCCGGGGTGCGCAAGCTGGGCCAGGCCGCGAAGCCGCCGACGAATGGCATGTTCGGCGTGGGCAGCGTCACCAAGACGTTCACCGCGACCGTGGTGCTGCAACTGGTGGCCGAGGGCAAGATCGGGCTGGACGCCTCGGTCGCCGGCTACCTGCCCCAGCTCGGGCTGGACCAGCGGATCACCGTACGGATGCTGTTGCAGCACACCAGCGGATTGTTCAACTACACCGGCGACTTCGACCCCGACGGGACGTTCGTGCCAGGGATCCCCGCCACGGGCAACGAGTGGCTGGAGAACCGGTTCCACTCCTACCGGCCGGAAGAGCTGGTACGGCTGGCGTTGTCCAAGCCGGCCCGGTTCGAGCCGGGAACGGACCAGCTCTACACCAACACCAACTACACGCTGGCCCTGCTGCTGATCGAGAAGGTCACCGGCCGCACCTACGCCGAGGAGGTGCGGCGGCGGATCCTGGGACCGCTCGGGCTGCGGGGCACCATGGTGCCGGGCGACCGGACGCAGATCCCCGGGCCGCACGCCCACGGCTACTACCGGTATGAGGACGCCGGCCGGCAGAAGGTGGTCGACATCTCGCGTCAGAACCTCTCCCTCCTGGCCGGCGCCGGTGACATGATCTCGACCACCCAGGATCTGCACACGTTCATCTCCGCGCTGAACGGCGGCAAGCTCCTGCCGGCCCCGCTGCTGGCCGAGATGCGCAAGCCGTACGGGAAGTACAACTACGGCTTCGGGCTGTTCGTGCAGGACCTGGGCCCGGGCTGCGGCACCGTCTACCAGCACAACGGCAGCCCCCCGCACGGCTACGGGGCGCTGATGTACAGCTCGCCCGACGGCAGCAAGACCCTGACCGCCTCGGTGACCTATGTGGACGACGCCGCAAGGTCCCTTTCGACGAAGTTTCCGGCGGTCCTGGACAAGCTCGTCAAGGAGGTGTTCTGCGACGGGCAGGCAGGGGCGGCCCAGTAGGCGACGGCCAGGACCAGCGGCAGGCTCGCGATCAGGGCGGCGCGACCTCGGCCGCCGCCTCGACGGCGAGCTCGATGGCTCTGGTGGCGAGGGGCGAGTGGGTACGTCCGGCCCGCCAGTGCAGGTAGATCTCCCGTGGCGGCAGGGACGGCCGCAGCTCGTGGACGCGGAGCCGATCATCGGACGGGACGCCGGCACCCCGGATGGCCAGCCAAGGCAGCACCGCCGATCCCAGCCCGGCTCGCACCATCGACAACAGGGTGTCGTTGACCGCGCTGCGGAACACGACCTGCGGACGTGCGCCGCCGCCGGCGAGGGCCTGCTCCATCACAGGCTGGTCGCAGGTCAGCGGCCAGGCCACCATCGGCGCCCCGTCCAGCAGCTCCAGCGGGACCGGGCCGGCCGGGAAGGCGCCGGCGCCGGCCACCAGCAGGTACGGATCGTCGAGCAGCTTCACGTGCTCGACATCGCCGTCGATGCGGCCGTCGTAGAACAGCAGATCAAGGTCACCGATCTGCGGCTGCTCCGGCTCCTCCTCCGACAACCTGATGTCGCAGTCAGGATGCTCGTCGCGCAACCGACGTACGACCGACGGCAGGATCACGTTCGACACGCTCTGAAACGTGCCGATGTCGATCCGGCCGTCTCCCGCCTTGAACCGGTCCACGGCGTGGGCCAGCGCCTCCGCCTTCGCCAGCAGCTCGCGACCGTGGCCGAGGACCACGGAGCCGAGCGGGGTGAGCCGCACCGGCTTGGGGCCGCCCGGCCGGTCGAACACCAGACCGCCGACGGCCCTCTCCAGCGCCGCGATCTGCTGGCTCACCGTCGACTGGGTGTACCCGAGACGGGCGGCCGCCGCACCGAACGAGCGCTCCTCGACGATGGCCGCCATCGCCGCCAGGTGACGCAGCTCGATGTCAGTCACGAACGCCAGCATAAAACCCATCGCTGCAAGCGATCAACTTGATCGAAAATCATCGCTTTTCACGATGAATACCCAAGCCTAAAGTCCCAGACATGAACACTCATCGCTCCAACGGCGAGCACCTCCTGTCGATCAACGGCGTCGAGCTGTGTGCCGAGACCTTCGGAGACCGCGCGAACCCGGCGATCATGCTGGTCGCCGGTGGATCCGCCTCGATGCTGTGGTGGGACGCCCGGCTGTGCGAAAGGCTCGCGGCCCATGATCGGTACGTCGTCCGCTACGACCATCGGGACACCGGCCGATCGACCTGCTACCCGCCCGGACAACCGGCGTACTCCTTCACCGACCTGACCCTGGACGTCCTCGGCATCCAGGACGCCTTGGGCATCGAGCGCGCCCACGTGGTCTGCCAGTCGATGTTCGGCGGGGCCGGACTCCTCCTCGGCGTGGACCATCCCGAGCGGCTCGCGTCGCTGACGTTCGTTTCGAGCACGACCGGCGCCGACACCCTGCCGCCCCCGTCGGGCGACCTGACCATGCCGGCCGAGCCGGACACCTCCGACGCGGCCGCGGTCGCCGCGTACGTGGTCGCCGGCGCGAGAGCGCTCGCCGGTGACTCGCCGTACTTCGACGAGGCCGCGACCCGGGCGCTGGCCGAACGTGATGTGGCGCGCGCCAGGAGCTACGCGTCGACCCTGGTCAACCACTACGCCATCGAGTCCGATAAGCCGGCCCGAGGCGGATTCGGCGACATCGCGGCGCCGACGCTCGTGGTCCACGGCGACCACGACCCGTTCCTGCCGCTGCCGCACGGCGAGGCGCTGCGCGACGCCATCCCGGGCGCGGAGCTGCTGGTCCTGAAGGGGGCCGGACACGACCTGCCGGAGCCGGTGTGGGATGACCTCGTCTCGGCCCTGGTACGACACACGCGAGAGGACCGCTCATGAACCGGCTGCGTTCGGCGCTCTGGCTGCCGCTCTTCGACGACCTCGCCGACCCGCGGACGGTCGCGCGCCTCGCCGCCGACGCCGAGGAAGCCGGATGGGACGGCTGCTTCGTCTGGGATCAGCTGTGCTGGCGGGCGCCGGTCCAGCAGGTCGCCGACCCGTGGATCGCGCTGGCGGCGATCGCGACCACGACCGAGCGGCTACGACTCGGGCCGATGGTGTCGCCGCTCCCCCGCCGGCGGCCGGCCAAGGTCGCGCGGGAGACCGCGACGCTGGATCGGCTCAGCAACGGCCGCCTCACCCTCGGCGTCGGCCTCGGAAGCGACCGGTTCTGCGGCGAGCTGTCCAAGACCGGCGAGCAGCTCGACGACCGGCGGCGCGGGCAGATGCTCGACGAGTCCTTGGCGATCCTGACCGCCGCCTGGTCCGGCGAGCCGGTGCGCCATCGCGGCGAGCACTACACCGTGGACGGCCTCGTGTTCCTGCCGCGCCCGGTGCAGCGGCCCGGCGTGCCGGTGTGGGCCGCCGGGTTCCCCGGCAACGTCAAACCGATCCGCCGGGCCGCCCGGCTCGACGGCTTCTTCCCGGTCAACCTTGAGCATCCGGACCAGCTCGCCGAGGTCGTCGGTGCCCTCACCGAGCTGCGCGATGGCGAGATGTCCCGCTACGACATCGCCGTCAGCCTGCCGCTCGGCGCCGACCCCGCGCCGTACGCGAAGGCCGGCGCGACGTGGTGGCTGCCGGAATTCGACCCGGGGGTACGGCTCGACGTCGTACGCGGCGTACTCCGCGACGGCCCAGCGGCGTAAGGCCAGGACATCCGCCGGCGTAAGGCCAGGGCACCCGCCGGCATGAGACCAGGGCACCCGGCTCAGAGCCAGTCGGCGTCGCGGGAGATGCGGATCGCGTCGGTGAGGGTCTGCGCCGGGGCGTCCTTGACGATGAACCGCTCGACCTCGGCGACGACCTCCATGTCCGCTTCGAGCGACAGCAGCGCGACGAGGGCCGAGCGGATCAGGTGCATGTCCTCGGCGATCAGTACCCGGATCACGCGACTTCTCCGGGAACCTCGACCGACAGCCGGAACCGACCGTCGTGGACGGCGGCGGCCGACGAGCCGGACGCCGCGCGGGCCCGCTCGGCCACCCCGGCGAGCCCCGACCCCGGCGCGGCGACGCTCCGCACGCCGTCGTTGACGATCTCCAGCCGTACCGTCCCGCCGTCGTGGGAGACGGCGATGTCGCAGGTCCTGGCCTCGCTGTGGCGCAGCAGGTTGGTGGTGCCCTCGCGGATGGCCCACGCCAGTGCGTTGTGCGCGGGCCCGGACAGCGGTGGCAGACCGGCCACGTCGAGCCGGGTCTCGACCCCGGCGGCGGCGAGCAGGGCCGCGGCCCCGTCGATCTCGGTGCGCAGCGACACGGCCAGCTCGTCGCGAGTGATCGCGCGTACGTCCCTGAGCGCGTCGCGAGCCACGCCGGTGAGGCTCTCGATCTCGGCGCGGGCCGCGCCGGTGTCCTTGGCGAGCAGCCGCAGCGCCAGGTCGCCCTTGAGCGAGATCGCCGACAGGCTCTGGCCGAGCAGGTCATGCAGGTCGCGCGAGACCCGGATCCGTTCCTCGCCGACCGCGGTGGCGGCCAGCTCGGCCTGGGTGGCATCCAGCTCGTTCAGCAGCAGGACCAGCCGGGCCCCTGCGATCAGGGCGCCGGCGAACACCATCATGCCGAGCAAGGGGTACATGCTCAGGAGCAGGGCTTGCGGGGCCGTCTGGGTCCCGTTGCGCAACATGTCCGACAGCTCCAGCAGCGGAGCGTGCACGACCTGCGCGGCGGCCGCCACCGGCATCGCCGGGCCGCGCAGCAACATGACGATCGATGCCAGGGCGAAGATGCTCAGGGCCTCCCATTGCGAGCCCAGCCACCACAGGGGCACGTTCGCGAGCAGCAGGAGCGCCGCCAGACTCCACGGCCAGCCCGCAGGACGCTCACCCCTGGACGCGGCCAGGCTGTGGCGGAGCTGCAACGCGAGACCCAAGGCGGCCCCGAGGGTGGCGAAGACCGGGTCGCCGGCCGTGCCTTCCATGCCGATGGCGGTGTAGACCGGCACCTGCAGAGCCAGCGGGAGGTGCAGCGCGGTGAACGGCCGGTGCGGATGACGCAGCACCCACGGCGGCGGGATCTGCAAGGTCATGCCGGCACCTCGATCGTCTCGGTCGCGTCGTCGGCACGGACCTCCAGCA
Organism: Nonomuraea rosea; assembly: GCF_039539705.1. Lineage (NCBI taxonomy): Bacteria > Bacillati > Actinomycetota > Actinomycetes > Streptosporangiales > Streptosporangiaceae > Nonomuraea > Nonomuraea rosea. Next base: position 6,641 of record NZ_BAABDQ010000004.1, read on the forward strand.
GCACCCGGCCGTTCACGACGGTCACGGCGATCGTGCACGCGCCTACCCCGTCGGCCCGCAGCAGGCGCGTGACCGCGGCGCGCAAGGCGTCCCTGGACCGCTGCGGGATCGTCTCGGGAACGCCCAGCCGGGGCAGCTCCAGTCGGGTATCGACGCCCGCCGCGGACAGCAGGGTGGCGGCCGTCTCCAGCTCGGCGCGCAGCGACGGCTGCCGATAGCCGCGCACCCGCCGCCTGGCCTCGGCCAGCGTGCTCCTGGAGTCGTCGGCGAGCCCACTCAGCTCCTCGGCCAGCGTGCGCCCGGAGCCGCCGAGCCCGCTCAGCCCGTCCGCCGGCGTGCGTGCGGAGTTCTTGGCAACCCCGCTCAGCCCGTCCACCAGCGTGCGCCCGGAGTCGCCGAGCCCGCTCAGCCCGCCTGCCGACGTACGCCCGGAGTCGGCCGGCTCCGCGGGGACGTCTCGTGCCAGCCGCGCCGTGACGCGCTCGCCGCGGGCCGCGATCGACTCCAGCGCGCGACCGAGGGTGTGACGCAGGTCGTCGTCGATGCGGCGCCGCTCCTGCGCGACCGCCTGCTGGGCCAGCGCCTCCCTGGCCGCCTGCAGCCGGGTCAGCGCCGCGGCCAGCCAGACGAGCAGCAGCAGCGCCCCGCCCCCGCACATCACCGAGAACCCCAGCCACGGCGCCGACTGCCACGGCAGCTCCAGCATGAGGGCCACCGGAGCGGCCACGGCCGCCAGCGTCACGAACACGAGGTACGACCACGGCGCGGGCAGCACCAGCATGGCCGACACCGCCAGGCCCGCGTAGGCCCGCGGCCACATGTTCCCGGCCAGGGGCGTGACGGCGACGATGATGACGGCCATCGACATGAACGTCCATCGGGCGGCGGGCGGGCGGGCGGCGTGCGCGGCGTACCAGATGTGGCGCAGGTGCAGCGGGAGGTAGGCGGCGGTCGCGGCGATGCTCCACAGCCCGGTGCCGGTGTCGTTGCCCGCATAGCTGAACGCCAGCACCACCTGCAGCACCGGCAGCAGGGCGCTGCAGGCGACCGCGACGACCGGCGCCAGCCGGACGACACGGTCCGACCGCCAGAACTCCGCCACTGTCACCACCGCCTGTCCACGTGCCCCGGCTGACCAGAGTAGGCGGCGTGGCGGGGACACGGCACCGACCGGCAGCCTGGGCCTGACCGGGGCCAGCGGCAGGGTCATGGGCTCTCGCTTCCTGCCGGGGTTCAGGCTTGCCCGAGGGGACGGTGAGAGTGCTCAGCCTGTACTCGGAGCTCGCCGGCGAACAGATGTAAATGTCATCAGGCGGCTCGTGAATTGCGTGCCCGGCTCGTTCGGTCAGGTCCCGCCGAGCTCGGCCAGCACGTCCGCGAGATCGGTCAGGTAGCGACCGGGCGAGGCCGCGGCCAGGCGCCGGTAGACGGCGACCGCTTCCCGCTCGGCGCTCAGGGCGTCGGCCGGCCGGTCCAGCTCCGCCAGGGTCGTCCCAAGGTTGATGAGGGCGTCGGCGAGGTCGGCCAGGTAACGGTCGGCGGAGGTCGCGGCGAGGCGCCGGTAGAGGGAGACCGCTTCCCGCTCGGCGTTCAACGCCTCGCCATGCCGGTCGAGCTCGGAGAGGGTCACGCCGAGACTGGCCAGGCAGGTGGCGACCTCGGGCAGGTAGAGCTCGGGGGAGACCGCGGCGAGCCGCCGGTAGATGGCGATGGCCGCTCGCTCGGCGCTCAGGGCGTCGGCCGCGCGCTCCCACTCCCCGAGATGCACCCGTTCCATGAGTAACCGAGCCCGCCTGCTCGCGTCGTCCTCGTCCGGAACTCTCACCACGGCTCAGCTCTCCATCGGCATCAGGCAGCAACCACCGCATTTCCTGAAAAGGCGCGGCGAGTACGGCTCGGATGCCGACCGTAAGGCGGGCGGGTTGAAGCTCGGTTGAGGATCCGTTGAGCCGCGGGGATCCGGCGGCTCGTCACCCGGTCACGAGGCGAGCGACTGGAGGAGAGCACGGACGAAGGACGCCGCGGCCGCGTCGTCGTCTCGCTCGGCGGGCGGCGACATATGGCCCAGGAACGCGTACTGGAAGCAGGCGCCGAGGAGCAGTCCGGCGGCGGCGGTGACGTCGGCTTCGGGCCGCAGTCGTCCAAGCTTCTGCTCAGCGCGCAGGTACGCGGCGACGGCCTCGTTGGCCTTGTGCGGGCCGGTGCCCTGGTGCAGCAGTTCTTCCTTGTGCACCGCGAGGGTGGCCGGGTCGGCGAACATCGAGGCGAACATCGGAAAGCCCTTGCTGTAGAGGGCGATCGCGGCCCGTGCCACGCCTGCGAGGTTGTCCGCGACCGTTCCGGTGCCCGCCCTGGCGTTCAGCGCCTGCGCCAGCGGCGTGAAGCCGGGGGAGCGTTCCCTCATCACCGCTACGAGCAGGTCGGCCTTATTGCTGAAGTGCTTGTAGAGAGCCGCCTCGGTGAACCCGGCGGCCTGCGCGATCTGGCGTGTCGTCACGTTGGCCAGGCCGCGTTCGGCCATGACCGTCGCCGCCGCGTCGAGAATCACATCCCTGGTGCCCATCGTCGCCCTTCTCCTGGATTTGACGTGGTTAGTAATCACTCACTAACCTCTTACTGAGTTAGCGAGCGTTTACTAACAGGGAGTGTAGATGAAGCTGACCATGGTCGGCGGCCGTGCGAAGAGACGGATCCTCATCGGCCTGTGCCTGCTGCTTACTGCGGCGCTCGGCCTCACCGGCGCTGTCGGTTACCGCACCTTCCTGCGCCCGGCCGACAACCCGCCGGGAGACGCCTGCACCGGCGGACCAGGGCAACGCCCCCGGGTGGTCGCCGCCGGCGCGAGCATGACGCAGGGCGCGCTCGGCGCGAACTGGGTGGCCGCGTTGCGCGCCCGGCCCGAATTGCGCCGCTATGAGGTCGTCAACGCGGGCGTCAACGGCAACACCACCGCCGACCTGCTGCAGCGCGTGGACACCGACATCGTGGCGTGCCGGCCGGCCGCGGTCACGATCCTCATCGGCACGAACGACGTCCGCAACGGCGTTCCGCTGGAGCAGTTCCGCGCCAACCTGAAGGCGATCGCCGACCGCGTCAAAGCCAGGACCAAAGCCCGGATCGTCCTGATGTCCGTGCCGCCGCTCGGCGAGGACCTGAACACCGAGATCAACCACAGGCTCAGCGCGTACAACGCCGCGACCCGGGAAACCGCCGCCCGAGCACAGGTCGACTACCTTCCCCTGTACGAACGCGTGACCGACAGCCTGAGACGGACAGGCCGCGGCACGCCGTACGACTTCAGCTTCCCCCTCGCCCTGGCCGTCGCCGCCCAGCACTACCTCCTCGGCCGCAGTTGGGACGAGATCGCCCAGGCGGGCGGACGCGAGATGCTCGTCGACCACGTTCACCTGAGCGACCGGGGCGGCGCCATCGTCACGGACCTCGTCGGCCAGTGGCTCACCGATCGACCTTGAGGGGACCGGGAAGATCGCGATCAGCGCTCGGGGAGCACGGTGCCCACTGGGTTGAGCTCGGCCTCCGTGATGCCGAAGCGCTCCCGGAGGCCGGTCATGGCCTGGTCGAGCCGCATGAGCGCCGGCCCCACCGCCTCGATTTGCTCCTCGCGCAGGCTCCCGTCGTCGACCCGGCGCAGCGCCTGGCGCTCCATGAGCTGGCGGACCAGCTCGACCACGGTCAGGACGAGGCAGACGAGGTCGTGCTCGACCTCGTCCGGGTCGGTCTCCAGGCGCCGCGTCACCGCATCTCCCTCCCCACGAAGGTGATCAGCGCGCGCAGTGACACGCGCACGAGATCCACCTCGGCGATGGAGATCACCAGATCACCGCTGAGCACGACGCCGCCCGCGAGCAACCGGTCCAGCAGATCGACCAGGGCGATCTGCCGCCGCGCCGCCGCAAATACGCGGTGCCCGGCCGGGCCTCGTCCGGCGCGTCCCGCGGCGAATCATCCGGTACGGCGTCCCGTACATCTTGATCCCCCATTCCGTACGGCCCTCGACCTGCGACAGCGCCCGCCTGATCTCGTCCTGCCGCGCGTTCAGGAGGTCCGAGACCCGCTGGTCGTCGTGGAAGACGGTGGCCAGCCGTCCCGGAGCCGTCGTGCGCAGACGGGCGAGGGCGTCCACCGCGGTGTGGTGGCCCCGGGCGGTCGCCTCCAGCCACCCGAGGTCCTCGAGATTCTCGCGGAGCGCGCGCTCGCCGTACTCCGACAGCGGCACCGTGCTGACCACCGCGGCCAGCCCGTCGTGCTCGACGGTGCGCGTCCCGACACCCCGGTGATCCCATCGAACGCGGGCCGGTCGGCCGGGCCGGTCTTCCATGTCGTTTGACCTATGCGCAGCAGAAAGCCCTCCGGATGAGCGGGCCTTCCTGCGCAGGCAGCGGAAAAGCCGCCCCCGAAGCTCGGGAAGCGTCCTTTCCGCTGGTCGGAGTCATTCCTCGGCCGGCTCCGCGATCGGTGCGATCTGCAGTGGCGCAGCGGCCCCACCGGCGAGCTCACGCCCTTGGTTCAGCGTGTAGTCAAGCTGCCTGGCCAGGAGCGGGACGGTCGCCGGAGGCAGATACGCGTCGGCCCCGGCATCGAGCAGCCGCCGGACCGGGCCGTGGTACTGAACGCCGAGTTCGTGGTCCTCGATCTCGGTGATGACGACGCGAGCCTTCGGGTACATCGATCGGAGCGCTCCGATCAGCTGCGGGCTGCCTGGAGGCACCAGCAGCACATCGGTCGTCGCGGGAGCCGCGTGCATGTCGAGCACCACGTAGTCGTCCCCGAGCTGAGTGGACAGCGCGACCCGAGCCGCGGCCGACAGCTCCATCGCGGTGGCCACGACGGTCACGCCCTCGTAGTCGATCGGCGCTTGATCCTCGGCCTCATCCGGCGCTTCGCGATCGACGACGGCGCCTTGGACCACGTCAACGGTGCTGGAGATCGTCGCGATCGACGCGCCGTCCCGCGTGAGGACCACGTTCTCGCCGGGTTCGAGGGCGTCGATGAGCGCCACGACGTCGTCGGGAAGGCGGGCCACGTCGATTCGCCGCGTGGTGCGCAGGGCGCGTTTGCGGCTCACCATGCCTGGGACACGCTCACGGCTGCGCGCCTTTCGAGCAGAAGATCACATGAGTCCCTTCTTATGCTGTGATCTCGTTGGATGTCACCACACGATCATTGGTTCGAGACCGCACCGAAGTTTCGTCACTCAGCCCTCAGAGCGGCGCAAGCGAACAGGATGTGGGTGCCACCGTCCACCGAGGCCTCGGCCGCGCCGCAGACGTTCCTCGTTGAGCGCCAGCTGCACGGGGGAGAGGTCCGTGACCACGACGCTCGCCCCCAAGCCGGCCAGCTCGGCAGTGAACCGCCCGGGCCCCGCGCCCACCTCCAGAACCCGCTGCCCCGGCCGGACGAATCGGGCGAGAAAGCGACGGTGCACCTCAAGGCTGACGCGCCCCGCGACATCACCGGTGAGCCGGTCCCACTCGGCGTCCCCGAACGCGTCGAAGTATCTGCGCACCTGGTCTCGCGACTCGATCGTCATGGCGAACATGATGACAAGGAGCATGATCGCCGATCGACCGAATTTCCGGGTCAGCGCTTCGCCGTCGGTCTCACTCGCAAAATCAAAAAAGGCCACTTCCGATCTTCGGAAATGGCCTCTGAGCTGGGTGGGGCTACCAGGACTTGAACCTGGGACCTCTTCCTTATCAGGGAAGCGCTCTAACCGTCTGAGCTATAGCCCCGCGCACACCGAACCGTATCGCATCCAGAGGGATGGAGGCGAACCAGTTGTTCGGACGAGAAAAGCTTACCGCCTCCAGCGCGCTGCTCGCGCCGTACAGACCCCGTGTACGGCGCGAGCACCCGGCCTACTCGGCCTCGCTGAAGGTCACCTCGACGCCCCCGACCAGGTCGGACGCGACGTTGTAGATGACCGCCCCCAACGTGGAAAGAGCTGTGATCAGCACGACGTTCACCGCGCCGATCAGCGCGGTGTAGCCGAGGATCCGCACCGGCTCGAACCAGGAGGCGATGTTGATCGGGATCGAGCTCTGCCCCTGCTCGCCCTGGCCGAGCTGGTTGACCAGGTCCACGAGCGAGTCGAACACGCCCAGCGCGGACAGCACCCCGTACAGGACGGCCACCGCGACGAACAGCACCACGAAGCAGACGAGGGAGACCACGAAGCTGAACTTCATGGCCGACCACGGCTCGACGCGGCGCAGGACGAGGTGGGCCTTACGGGGCAGCCTGCTGCCCGCGGCGTTGGACGACTTCTTCCTGGGCAGCTCGATGGCAGGCGGCGGCGCCTCGGTGGCCAGCGACGGACGGATGCGGACCGTGTCGTTGCCCTCCACCGGAGGAGGCGGCGGCTGCTGCGACGACTGCGGGGGAGGAGCCTGCGAGGGCTCCTCCTTGCCCGGGATCACCGGTTTGCCCTGTGCGGGCGTGGTGTCCTGACCTTCGTCGATCGCATTGAAGATCTCGGTTTCAGTGGGCTTCTTCGGCTGCTGTCCGTTACCCGAAGCCGCCTTTGTCCTGGCGGTGCCACCCTGGGCGCTCATGAACTACTCTCCTCCCCCGTCTTCCTCACTCTCCACCGAAGTCTCCATCGACTCCGCGTTCCGGGCGAGGGCCACCACGCTGTCGCCTTCAGCGAGATTCATCAAACGCACTCCCATGGTCTGGCGGCCGGACTGCTTGATCTCCCCGGCACTCGTCCGGATCACCCCGCCGGCTGACGTGATCGCAAAGACCTCGTCCTCTGGGTTGACCATGACGGCTCCGACCAGCTTGCCACGAGAACTCACGATTTTCGCAGTAAGCACGCCCCTACCGCCACGTCCTTGAACTGGATACTGCTCCACTGGCGTCCGTTTTGCGTACCCAGCCTTCGTGGCAATAAGCACATCTTGACCGTCGGCGATCCGATTCATGGCGAGAAGTTCGTCACCTTCGAGGAACCTCATGCCGATGACCCCGCTCGTCGCCCGCCCCATGGGACGCAGTGCGTCGTCGGACGCGGTGAACCTGATCGACTGCGCCCCCTTGGAGACGAGCAGCAGATCGTCTTCCTCGGAGACCAGCCGGGCCCCGATGACCTCGTCATCGTCGCGCAGGTTGATCGCGATCAGACCACCCGACCTGGGGGAGTCGTACTCGGACAGGCGCGTCTTCTTGACCAGCCCGCTGCGGGTGGCGAGGACGAGGTAGGGGGCGACTTCGTAGTCGCGCAGGTCGAGAACTTCCATGACTGTTTCGTCGGGCTGCATGGCCAGAAGGTTCGCGAGGTGCATGCCGCGCGCGTCGCGCCCGGCATCGGGCAGCTCGTACGCCTTCACCCGGTAGACCCGGCCCTTGTTCGTGAAGAACAGCAGCCAGTGGTGCGTCGTGGTGACGAAGAAGTGGTCGACGATGTCGTCCTGGCGCAGCTGAGCGCCCCGCACACCCTTGCCGCCGCGCTTCTGCGCCCGGTAGAGGTCGGTACGGGTCCGCTTGGCGTAGCCGCCCCGGGTGATCGTGACGACGATCTCCTCTTCGGCGATGAGGTCCTCGATCGACATGTCGCCGTCGTAGGCGATGATCTCGGTCTTGCGCTCGTCGCCGTAGCGGCCGACGACCTCGGCCAGCTCGTCGTTGATGATCTCCCGCTGCCGGCTCTCGCTGGCCAGGATCGAGTTGTACTCGGCGATCTGCGTCATCAGCGAGTCGTGCTCGTCCTGGATCGCCTGCCGCTCCAGAGCGGCCAGCTTGCGCAGCTGCATGTCGAGGATGGCCTGAGCCTGGATCTCGTCGATCTCCAGCAGCCCCATGAGGCCCTGCTGGGCGTGCGAGGCGGACTCCGAGGCCCGGATCAAGGCGATGACCTCGTCGAGCCGCTCAAGGGCCTTCAGCAGCCCGCTCAGGATGTGAGCGCGCTCCTCGGCCTTGCGCAGCAGGTAGCGCGTCCGGCGGACGATGACCTCGACCTGGTGCGCCACGTAGTGCCGGATGAACTGGTCGAGCCGCAGCGTGCGCGGCACGCCGTCGACCAGCGCCAGCATGTTGGCGCCGAACGTGTCCTGGAGCTGGGTGTGCTTGTAGAGGTTGTTCAGGACGACCTTGGCGACCGCGTCCCGCTTGAGCACGATCACCAGGCGCTGCCCGACGCGCGAGGAGCTCTCGTCGCGTACGTCTGCGATGCCGGTGAGCTTGCCCTCACGGACCAGCTCGGCGATCTTCAGCGCCAGGTTGTCGGGGTTGACCTGGTACGGCAGCTCGGTGACGACCAGCGCCTGCCGGCCCTTCTCCTCCTCGACCTCGACCACGGCGCGCATGGTGATCGAGCCGCGCCCGGTGCGATAGGCGTCCTCGATGCCCCGGCGGCCGACGATCAGCGCCTTGGTGGGGAAGTCGGGACCCTTGACCAGCCGCATCGAGGCTTCGAGCAGATCCTCGTCGCCGGCCTCCGGGTTCTCCAGGTACCACTTGACCGCCGAGGCGACCTCGCGCAGGTTGTGCGACGGGATGTTGGTCGCCATGCCGACGGCGATGCCGCCGGAGCCGTTGACCAGCAGTTGCGGGAAGCGCGCCGGCAGGACGTCGGGCTCCTGCGACTTGCCGTCGTAGTTGGGGCGGAAGTCGACGGTCTCCTTGTCGATGTCCCGCAGCATCTCCATGGCGATGGGCGCGAGCTTGCACTCGGTGTAGCGCATCGCCGCCGCCGGGTCGTTGCCGGGCGAGCCGAAGTTGCCCTGCCCGTCGACCAGCGGGTATCGCAACGACCACGGCTGCGCCAGGCGGACCAGCGCGTCGTAGATCGAGGTGTCGCCGTGGGGGTGATAGGTGCCCATCACGTCACCGACGACGCGGGCGCACTTGAAGTAGCCGCGGTCGGGCCGGTAGCCGCCGTCGTACATCGCGTAGAGCACCCGCCGGTGCACCGGCTTGAGACCGTCGCGCACGTCGGGCAGCGCCCTGGACACGATGACGGACATCGCGTAGTCCATGTAACTGCGCTGCATCTCGGACTGGATGTCCACGGGCTCGATGCGTTCAGCCGGGGGAGTGGTGTTCACGTCCGTCACAGGTTGAGGTCCTTCTTCGTGTTGCGGTGAGCCAGGTCGGGCGGCTCACCACAGGTGTCTGCACCTACGGCTGGCCGCTTATACGTCGAGGAAGCGCACATCACGCGCATTGCGGATGATGAAGTCGCGCCGAGCCTCCACGTCCTCGCCCATGAGCACGCTGAACAGGTCGTCGGCCTGCGCCGCGTCGTCGAGCGTGACCTGGCGCAGCAGCCGGGTCTCCGGGTTCATCGTGGTCTCCCAGAGCTGGCTGGCGTTCATCTCGCCCAGACCCTTGAAGCGCTGTACGTTGTCGCGCGGGCGCGGGTCGGGCTTGCCGTTGGCCATGCCGTCGGCGATGACCGCGTCGCGCTCGGGGTCGGAGTAGGCGTAGGAGGCGTCCTCGCCCTTGCGGTCCCACTTGATCTTGTACAGCGGCGGGCACGACAGGTAGACGTGACCGGCCTCGATCAGCGGCCGCATGAACCTGAACAGCAGCGTCAGCAGCAGGGTGTTGATGTGCTGGCCGTCGACGTCGGCGTCGGCCATCAGGATCACCTTGTGGTAGCGCAGCCTGGCGATGTCGAACTCGTCGTGCACGCCCGTGCCCAGAGCGGTGATCAGCGCCTGGACCTCGTTGTTCTTGAGGACCTTGTCGATCCGCGCCTTCTCCACGTTGAGGATCTTGCCGCGGATGGGCAGGATCGCCTGGAGGCGTGAGTCGCGGCCGCCCTTCGCCGAGCCGCCGGCCGAGTCGCCCTCGACGATGAACAGCTCGCACTTCTCCGGGTCGTTCCACTGGCAGTCGGCCAGCTTGCCGGGAAGCCCGCTGCCGGACTCCAGCAGCGACTTGCGCCTGGTCAGGTCGCGGGCCTGACGGGCGGCGAGGCGGGCGCGCGAGGCCTGCAACGACTTGTAGATGACGTCCTTGGCCTCGCCTGGGTTGCGCTCGAGCCAGTCGCGCAGGTGGTCGTTGCAGGCCTTCTGCACGAACGACTTGGCCTCGGTGTTGCCCAGCTTGGTCTTGGTCTGGCCCTCGAACTGCGGGTCGGACAGCTTGACCGAGATGATCGCGGTCAGGCCCTCGCGGACGTCCTCGCCCGACAGGTTGTCGTCCTTGCCCTCCTTGAGGAATTTCTGCTCGCGCGCGTAGCGGTTGACGATGGACGTCAGCGCCGCGCGGAAGCCCTCCTCGTGAGTGCCGCCCTCGGCCGTGTTGATCGTGTTGGCGAAGGTGTAGACGGACTCCGAGTAGGAGTTGTTCCACTGCATGGCGATCTCGACCGCGATGCCGTCGCCCTCTTCCTCGAAGGCGATGATCGACGCGTGCGCCGGCTCCTTCTTGACGTTGAGGTGGTGCACGAAGTCGGCCAGGCCGCCCTCGTAGCAGTAGGTGACGGTGTGCGCCTCGCCGTTGACGTGGTCGGGGCGCTCGTCGGTCAGCGTGATCGTCAGGCCCTTGTTGAGGAAGGCCATCTCCTGGAAGCGACGCGAGAGCGTCTCGTAGTTCCAGGTGGTGGTCTCGAAGACCTCGGGGTCCGGCCAGAACGTGATCGTGGTGCCGGACTCGGGGGTCTCCTCGCCCTGGGCCAGCGGGGCCACCGGCTTGGAGTGCTCGTAGCGCTGGTGCCAGTAGTGGCCGTTCTGCTTGACCTCGACGTCCATGGCGGTCGACAGCGCGTTGACGACGGCGGAGCCGACGCCGTGCAGGCCGCCGGAGACCGCGTAGGACTGGCTGTCGAACTTGCCGCCCGCGTGCAGCGTGGTCAGCACGACCTCGACCGCCGAGCGCTTCTCCACCGGGTGGATGCCCGTGGGGATGCCGCGGCCGTCGTCGATCACGCGGACGCCGTTGTCGGCCATGAGCGTGATGTCGATCATGGTGGCGTGACCGGCCAAGGCCTCGTCCACCGCGTTGTCCACAATCTCGTAGACGAGGTGGTGCAGGCCGCGTTCACCGGTCGAACCGATATACATACCCGGGCGCTTGCGAACCGCCTCAAGCCCTTCGAGTACGGTGATTGAGCTAGCGTCGTAGGACAACTGCGAAATCCTCCTGCCGCGGACACGCGGCGGGGGAGGCCGTCGATTGCAAAGCTGCCCCTACCGTGCCCGTCACCGTCGTGAGTGCCCCGATGCGCGATCACCCGGGGGAGTCGGCTTGCAGCCGGGGTGACACGCAAGCGGACGTGTCCGGAATCCTTTTTCATTCTACCGCTTCCGGAGGCCCAAGGTGGCAACGAACGCGCCTGTGATGCCCTCTAGCTCGTTTTGCCCCCCGGCAAGCATCCCCCCTCCGGAAAGGGGGCTTATCGCGTCTGCGGCAATCTGATCGCTCTTTGCGCCCAACAGCGGCGGTGCAAGCGCCTACTGCGGACAGGTACTGACGGCTATCCGTAAGTGTCGCCGGGCCCCCGGCTTCCGGTCACCCGCAAACCCCCCGAAGGCCTCGGCGCGTTCTGCGGCCCTCTGACCTTGACCTTCGTGACGGTGCCGTCGCCGAGCTCCTCGTTGAGCCTGCGTACGAGGGTGCGCGCGAGCAGCCGCACCTGCGTCGCCCAGGCCGTCGAGTCGGCCGCGATCAACACCTCTCCATCCTCGAACGACTCGGGTTTGGTGTGCGCGGCCAGGTCAGGACCCACGATGTCGATCCAGCGCCCGAACACCCCGCCCACGGCCGCAGAACGCTCCCAGCCCCGGTCGGCCAGCAGATCCGCGATCGCCCGTCCGAAAACCTGTGGATCGCCGGGATCCCGGCGCGGCCCCGCGGCCTTGCGCCTGGGCTCGCGCCGGGGGAGCTGACCGCGCTTGGCGGCGTCGGCCTTGGCCTGGGCGAGCTTCTCCCTGGCCATGGCCGCCCCTCTGGCCGTGGGATTGTCGTCAACGGACACGGGTCGCGCTCCCCTCTGCGACGTCGAATCTGGCGCCGGCCAGCTCGCTGGGCACGTCGTCCGGCACCGCCGCGGTGATGAGCACCTGCTCGGCGGGTGCCACGATCTCGGCGAGCCGGCGTCTGCGCTGGGTGTCGAGCTCGGCGAACACGTCGTCGAGGATCAGCACGGGATCGCCGCCGTCGGCACGCAGCAGGTCGTAGGCGGCCAGCCGCAGCGCCAGCGCGAACGACCAGGACTCGCCATGGCTGGCGTAACCTCTGGCGGGCAGATCGCCGAGGCCGAGTATCAGGTCGTCGCGGTGTGGCCCGACGAGCGTGACGCCCCGTTCGAGCTCGGCCTGACGGACCTCCAATAGCCGCTCCCGCAGACGTTCCTCAAGGGTTTTCCCCAAGTCTGTGGATAACGTCTGTGTATCAAAAGATCCCCGCTCACCGGCGGCTTCGTCCTCCGGACCATCCCCACCTGCACCCTCGCCTGTGGACAACGTGCTGCGGTAGGCCAGGGTCGCGGCGGCGCTCGTGGGGGCCAGCGCGGCGTACGCTCCGGCCACCAGCGGACGCAGCGCGTCGATCAGCTCCAGCCGCGCCCGCAACAGCTCCGCGCCGTGCCTGGCGAGGTGGGCGTCCCACACCTCCAGGGTGCTCAGCACGTCGCCCGCGCCCGCCGCGGCGAACGCGGTGTCGCGCTCGGCCCGTTTGCTGCTCCTGGCGCCTCTGCGGGCCTGCGCGGCCGTGCGCAGCAGGGCGCCACGCTGCTTCAGCACGCGGTCGTAGTCGGCGCGGACACCGGCGAACCTGGGCGCCCTGGCCACCAGCAGATCGTCGAGGAAGCGGCGGCGCTCGGCCGGGTCGCCCTTGGCGAGTGACAGGTCCTCAGGGGCGAACAACACCGTGCGCAGCAGGCCGATGACGTCGCGCGGCCTGGAGACGGGGGAGCGGTTGAGCCGCGCGCGATTGGCCCGGCCCGGGTTGATCTCCAGCTCGACCAGCGCCCGCCGGTCGTCCCTGTGGACGGCGCAGCGCACGATCGCCCGGGCGGCGCCCTGCCGCACGAGCGGCGCGTCGCTCGCCACCCGGTGGCTGGAGTGCGTCGCGACGTAGCCGAGGGCCTCGACCAGGTTGGTCTTGCCCTGGCCGTTGGGCCCCACGAACGCCGTGACGCCCGGCTCTAGGCCGAGCTCCACGGACTCGTAGGACCTGAAGTCGGTCAGCGAGAGGTGGGCGACATGCACCCCACGAGGTTAGTGCGCCACAGAGGCCACTGGGGTCACCGGCATGCGGTCTGTGGAAAACCTCTAGCGATCGGTCTCGCGCGGCGGCGTCACGTCCGCGCCCGGCGAGTCGGCGCCCTTGCCGGTGCTGCCCTCCGTCGAGGTGGTCGCGTGGCCGCCGAACTGGTTGCGCAGCGCCGCGACGACCTTCATCGCGGGGGAGTCGTCCTGGCGCGAGGCGAACCTCGCGTAGAGGGCGGCGGTGATGACCGGCAGCGGGACCGCGTGGTCGACCGCCGCCTGGACCGTCCACCGGCCCTCGCCCGAGTCCTGTGCATAACCGCGGAGCTGCTCCAGGTGCTCGTCGTCGTCGAGCGCCCGCACCATCAGGTCGAGCAGCCAGGAGCGGATCACGGTGCCGGTGCGCCAGCTGCTGAAGGAGCCCTTGACGTCCTTGACGACGTCGGAGGCCTCAAGCAGCTCCCAGCCCTCCGCGAACGCCTGCATCATGCCGTATTCGATGCCGTTGTGGACCATCTTCGCGAAGTGCCCGGCGCCGACGTCACCGGCGTGGACGAAGCCGTCCTCGCCCTCGGGCTTGAGCGTCTCGAAGATGGGCATCAGGCGCTCGACGTCGGCCTGCTCGCCGCCGCACATGAGCGCGTAGCCGTTCTGCAGGCCCCAGACGCCGCCGCTGACGCCGCAGTCGACGAAGCCGATGCCCTTCTCGGCGAGCTCGGCGGCGTGCTTCTGGTCATCCACATAGTGGGAGTTTCCGCCGTCCACCACGATGTCGCCGGCGTCGAGCAGCTCGCCGAGGTCGTCGACCGTGGTCTGGGTGGGCTTGCCCGCGGGGACCATGACCCAGATCGCCCGCGGCTGCTGCAGACGCTCGGTCAGCTCTTTCAGGCTGGCCACGTCGCTGACCGCAGGATCACGGTCGTAGCCGACGACGTCATGACCGCCGCGGCGCAGCCGTTCGGCCATGTTGCCGCCCATTTTGCCCAGTCCGACCATGCCGATCTGCATGTTGTCCTACCCCCTTGTCAGGCTTCCATCATCCCCGATGACAGGATCAGCCTGACAGGCGGATGGGCATGATCAGGTAACGGTAGTCGGTGACGGCTCCGTCATCCACAGGCTTGCCACCCGTGAGGATAGCGGGCTTTGTCGACGTGGTCATCTGCAACCGCGCGATGTCCGAGTCGATGGCGCCCAGACCTTCCAGCAGAAACTGGTGGTTGAAGGCGATGTTCATCTCTTCGCCCTCGTAGTCCACAGGCAGGGCCTCGACGGCTTGCGCCTCGTCGCCGCTGCCGGCTTCGAGCACGACCTCGCCGCTCCTGAACGCCAGCCGTACGGGCGTGTTGCGCTCGGCGACCAGGGCCACGCGCTTGACCGCCTCGACGAACGGGCCTGTGGACAAGTCCGCGCGGGCGGAGAACTCCGTGGGCAGCAGCGAGCGGTATTTGGGGAACTCCGGGTCGAGCAGCCGGGTCGTGGTCCGCCTGCCCGCGCTGGAGAAGCCGATCATGCCCTCGCCGGTGCCGCCGGCGGAGCTGAGCGCGATCTCCACCTCCGCGCCGGTCGTGCCGAGCGCCTTGGCCGTGTCGGCGAGCGTCTTGCCGGGGATCATCGCGATGGCGGCGAAGTCGGGCTGGTCCGGCTGCCACTTCAGCTCGCGTACGGCCAGCCGGTAGCGGTCGGTGGCGGCGAGGGTCACCGTGTCGCCCTCGATCTCCATCCGTACGCCGGTCAGCATCGGCAGCGTGTCGTCGCGGCCTGCGGCGACGGCGACCTGGCCGACGGCGGAGGCGAACACGTCGCTGCCCACCCGGCCCGCGGCCGGCGGCATCGCCGGGAGCGAGGGGTAGTCCTCCACCGGCATGGTCAGCAGGGTGAACCGGGCGCTGCCGCACGTGACCACGGCCTTGGCGCCTTCCACCACGAAGTCCACAGGCTGTGCGGGAAGCGCGCGGGTGATCTCGGCGAGCAGCTTGCCCGAGACCAGCACCACGCCGGCCTCACCGGTGTGGAGCTCGAGCGCCACCTCGGCGGAGACCTCGTAGTCGAATCCGGACAGCTTCAGCCGCTGCTCTCCCGTGACCTCCAGCCGCATGCCGGCGAGAACGGGCACCGACGGACGCGCCGGGAGGCTGCGTGCCGTCCATGCCACCGCCTCAGCGAGGACGTCTCGCTCGATTCGGAACATCACGGTGATCAGCCTCCTGGGTTCGTCGTTGATTCAAGTGTTCACTCTCCCGCACCTGAGTTCCGGGAGAACCCCTCTATGGGTCTTGAGTTTCTTAGTTAGAGAGATAAGAGGTCATCGCACTAGGGGCTGTGGGAACTGTGGACAACCGACGTTTCCGCTGGCCAGGCCCCCTGTTTTCATCCACCGAGGGTGTGGGTGACGCCTGGGGAGAACTTCGCCGCCTGGGGATGAAGACTCTTTGCACACAGGCTGTCCCCAGATCTTGGTGCCTTCATCCACGGGTTATCCACGGGGTTTCCACCGGTTGTCCACCGGGTAAAGGGACCAAGTCTGGAGCCCCTGATCGACTGTGCACAGGGCGTCCACAAGTCATCCACCGGATGTCCCCAGGTTCTCCTCAGGATGTCCCCAGCCTTATCCCCAGGCGCTGTGCGGGATTTTTTCGGGCATTGTGTGGCGAAGAGCCGCGGCGTTTCGGCGTTTCCGCAGATCCACAGTGTTTTCCACAGGCTGTGCACGACGGTCAGGCTCCGCGGGATGTCTGCTTGATACGCATTGTTAGCTCGTTGACCTGGTTGTACATCGACCTGCGCTCGGCGATGAGCGAGCGAATCTTCCGTTCTGCGTGCATCACCGTGGTGTGATCGCGGCCGCCGAACTGCTGGCCGATCTTCGGCAGCGACAGCTCGGTGAGCTCGCGTACCAGATACATGGCGATCTGCCGGGCGTTCACCAGCGCCCTGCTGCGGGAGCTGCCGCACAGGTCGTCGATGCTGATCCCGAAGTATTCGGCGGTCTGGGCCATGATCGTGGCGATCGTGATCTCGTGCCCGGAGTCCGAGGTGATCAGATCCTTCAGCACCACCTCGGCGAGCTGCAGGTCGACGCCCTGCCTGTTGAGGCTGGCGAACGCGGTGACCCTGATGAGGGCGCCCTCTAGCTCGCGGATGTTGGTGGAGATGCGGCTGGCGATGTATTCGAGCACCTCGGGCGGCGCGGCCAGGCCCTCCTGGATGGCCTTCTTCCTGAGGATGGCGATCCGGGTCTCCAGCTCGGGCGGCTGGACGTCGGTGATCAGGCCCCACTCGAAGCGGTTGCGCAGCCGGTCCTCCAGCGTGATGAGCTGCTTCGGCGCGCGGTCACTGGAGATGACGATCTGCTTGTTGGCGTTGTGGAGCGTGTTGAAGGTGTGGAAGAACTCCTCCTGCGTCTGCTCCTTGCCCTCCAGGAACTGGATGTCGTCCACGAGCAGGATGTCGATCGCCCGGTAGCGGCCGCGGAACCCGTCGGCCTTGTGGTCGCGGATGCTGTTGATGAAGTCGTTGGTGAACTCCTCGGAGCTCACGTACCTGACCCGCGCCCCGTCGTACAGGCTTTGGGCGTAATGCCCGATCGCGTGCAGCAGGTGTGTCTTCCCCAGCCCGGAGTCACCGTAAATAAAGAGGGGGTTGTACGCCTTCGCCGGGGATTCGGCCACCGCTACGGCCGCCGCATGGGCGAACCGGTTGCTGGCCCCGATGACGAATGTCTCAAATGTGTACTTCTGATTGAGTCGTGCCGGTTCGCTGGGCTTGTTGCTTTTCGCTTCCCAGCGGTTGGGGGCCGGCTCGGGGGCTTTCTCCACAGCCGGTGTGTACGGCTGCGCCTGTTCAAAAGAGTACCCAGGCTGTGGATATTCGGTGGATATCTGAACCGGCTCCGGCTGTGGAGAATAGAACTGCGGTGGCTCAGAAGCCTGGTTGAGCTGCGGCTGGATGGGCTGTGCATAGCGGAGCTGACTCTCCACACCCTGGGGATAACTGTGAGTCACAGGCTGTTGATGGCCGTCCATGACGGGCTGCTCCGGAGCCGTCGTGTCGATCATCACGGCCAGCCGCATGGTCCGGCCGAGCTCCTGTGAGAGCGCGTGCGCCACGAGCGGGCGCAGTTTGCCCTCGATGAGGTCCTTGAGGAAGTCGTTGGGGACGCCGAGCACGATCGTGTCGTTGGCCAGGGCGATCGGCCGCACCATCGACAGCCAGGTGCGCTGCTGGATGGGCACGTTCTCGTTGAGGAAGTTGCCCAGGGCCCTCGCCCATACCGTGCCGAGGTCGACACCGTTCATGGTGTGGCTCCCCTCCTCCCTCTCGCGGCCCCCCGCGATCGTTTATCCACATGGCGCGGCCGCCCAGATAGCTCGGCGGCCCCTTCGTCCACAGCGTGGCGGCCGAGCTTCGTGCCCAGGGCCTCCACAGGAGATCCACAGGTTGTGCACAGCCTGTGGGCCCGTCCAGGAGGGCCGACAGTATTCATGTGCACAGCTGTGTTCAAGCGTTGTCCACAGCCTAGTGGTACCTGAGTGCACATACTGTGGACGACGCCGGGCCGTGGAAAACTCACCTGTGGAAAGGTGGATAACCCGTCCGGTTTGACCTGGGCCGTACTTGGCCCGTAACGTACGACGGTCGGCTTGTCACGCGACGGCTATTTCGCGTGCCCTCGCTTCCTTGGCAGGCCATTCATGTGTGTTAAGCGTCATCCCGACGCTCCTTCAAGCCTGGAGCCCACCCGTGAGCAAGCGTACTTTCCAGCCGAACAACCGTCGCCGCGCGAAGACCCACGGCTTCCGGCTGCGGATGCGCACCCGGGCCGGTCGCGCCATCCTCGCCGCTCGCCGCCACAAGGGCCGCGAGAAGCTGTCGGCCTGATCGTTCCGCGCCAGCTAGTCGGCCCGCCGGTGGTTCTCGCCGGCGGGCGTTAGGCGTATACGGTGCTATCCCATCAATCCCGCATGCGACGCGGGGAGGAATTCGAGGAGGCGATCAAGCGCGGCAAACGCGCGGGTCGCCCGACACTAGTGGTGCATTTCACCGTTTCTGGGGAAGAGCCACCCCTGGTGGGTTTTGTGGTGAGCAAGGCTGTCGGCGGCGCTGTGACCCGTAACAAGGTCAAGCGGCGCCTTCGACACCTGATGCGGGACCGTCTTGACCGGCTGCCGCGAGGTAGCCTGCTGGTGGTACGCGCCAATCCACCGGCCGCGTCCGCGCGTTTCGAGCACCTGGCCGCCGAGCTCGATTCCGCGCTGGATCGTTTGCTCAGGCGGCGCGAGTCCTCGACGGGTGGACATAGATGACGGAGCAGCCGCAAGGGGCGGTGCCGAGCCTCGCAGCTCGGGCACTGATCATCCCGATCCGGTTCTATCGGGCCTTCATCGGCCCGATGCTGGGTCCACGCTGCCGTTTCTACCCGTCGTGCAGTGCGTATGGACTCGAGGCGATTGCCGTACATGGAGCATTGCGCGGCACATGGCTGACTGTCCGGCGCATCGGGCGGTGCCACCCATTCCATCCCGGAGGTATAGACCCGGTGCCCCCACGCCCGGTCCGGTCCCACGAAACGCAAGGGAGATAGCTCGGTGGAGCTGTCCTGGCTGAGCTGGCTGTATGAAGCCGTAGCCCACGTCATCATCTGGATCCACACTGCTTACAGCACTGTCCTCAATCCGGACAGCGGGCTGACCTGGGCGTTGACGATCATCACGCTTACCGTGTGCATGCGGATCCTGATCTTCCCGCTCTTCCTCAAGCAGATGCGCTCGTCGCGGAAGATGCAGGAGCTCGCCCCCAAGGTGCAGGAGCTGCGCAAGCGCTACAAGAACGACAAGCAGCGCATGAACCAGGAGGTCATGGCGCTCTACCAGGGAGCCGGTGCCAACCCCCTCGGAGGCTGCCTGCCTGTCGTCGCTCAGTTCCCCATCTTCATCTCCATGTTCACCGTGCTCCAGAACATGGCCAACGGTCACGCGAAGTACGGCATGACCCAGGAGCTGGTCGACAGCGCCCGGGCCGCGCACATCTTCGGGGCGCCGCTGCCGGCGAGCTTCTTCATGTCGTCGGAGCAGCTCGCGAGCTTCGACGCGTCGGTCGTGCAGACCAAGATCGTGCTGGGCATCTTCGTGGCGATCAGCTCGCTCACGACGTTCCTCACCGTCCGGCAGAGCGTCACCCGCTCCATGGCTCAGATGCCGGACAACCCCATGGCGCAGCAGCAGAAGATCCTGATGTACATCTCGCCGCTGTTCGCCTTCTTCAGCCTGAACTTCCCGCTCGGCCTGATCCTGTACTGGGTCACCACCAACGTGTGGACGCTCGGTCAGCAGCACTGGTTCTACACCCGCAACCCGATGCCCCAGTACGACGCCAAGGGCAACGTGATCCCCGTGCCGCCCAAGACCGGTCTGATCAGTAAGTTCCGCAAGACAACCCCGGAAGAGCAGGCGCCTCCGCCGCCGCCGGAGCCTAAGATCATTAGGCAGCAGCCAAGCCGCCAGTCCCGCAGCAAGCGCACCGGCAGCAAGAAGTCTTGAACACGAAGGAGAGGCCGGCCATGACCGAGGCCGAGCAGGACAAGGCTCCTGATCTCAGCTCGCTGGAGCAGGAAGGCGAGATCGCTGCCGACTACGTCGAGGGCCTTCTCGACATCGCCGACATCGACGGTGACATCGACATGGACGTCGAGGGCGACCGCGCCATGGTCTCCGTCGTGGGGCTCAAGGGCAACGAGCTGGTGGGCCCCGCGGGTGAGGTCCTGGAGGCGCTGCAGGAGCTGACCCGGCTGGCCGTGCACCGGCAGACGGGGGAGCGCTCCAGGCTGATGCTGGACGTGGCCGGCTACCGCGAGCGCCGCAGGGCCGAGCTGACCAAGCTCGGGACCGAGATCGCGAACCAGGTCAAGGACTCCAACGAGCCGAAGTCGCTGCACCCGATGACGCCCTTCGAGCGCAAGATCGTGCACGACGCCGTGGCGGCCGCCGGGCTCCGGAGCGAGTCCGAGGGCGAGGAGCCCCAGCGGTACGTGGTGGTCCTGCCCGTCTGACCGGTTGTGCAGGTAACAGCACCGATCCGGCCGTCTGCCCCGCCGAAGCGCGCGGTAGGCGGCCGTTTCGCATTAATACCCCTATATGCCGGTACGTCGCCTCTCGTCACCCCGACGGCGAATTCGCGCTCGGCGGCCCGGTTGTCCGGACCTCGAAACGGCGTGCTCAAGGGTCGCCTTCAGGCCAGCCCGCTAGTCTTCACTTGTGATCTCACCTCTAACCTTGGGTGGGGACCACGATCTTGTCTCCAGCCCGGCCTGGACATCGCACCAGGCCGCGTCCGCTCCATTCACGCTCTCCTACGACCAGGACCAAGAAAGGGTCACCAACCAGTGAGCGATCAGCTTCCGGTGCCGCCGGACATAGCGCGGGACGTCTTCGCCGGGGAGGCTTGGGATCGCGCGAACGCGTTCGCCGAGCTGCTGGCGGGCCCCGGCGTCGTCCGTGGGCTGCTGGGTCCGCGGGAGGTGCCGCGGATCTGGGATCGTCACCTGCTCAACTGCGCGGTCGTCGCCGAGGCGGTGCCGGCCGACGCGCGGCTGGTGGACATCGGCTCCGGCGCGGGGCTGCCCGGCCTGGTCCTGGCGATCGTCCGGCAGGACATCGAGGTCACGCTGCTGGAGCCGCTGCTTCGCCGTACCGTGTTCCTGGAGGAGTGCGTCGAGGCGCTCAAGCTGGACAACGTCGAGGTGCTGCGCGGCCGGGCGGAGGAGCTGGCGGGGGAGCGGGAGTTCGACGTCGCCAGCGCCCGTGCGGTGGCGCCGCTCGACCGGCTCCTGACGTGGGCCATGCCGCTGCTCCGCGAGGGCGGAGAGCTGATCGCCATGAAGGGGGAGCGCGCCGCGGGCGAGCTCGCCGAGGCGAAGGCCCAATTGCAAGCCAGCGGAGCCCGAACGGCCGAGCTTGTGACCGTCGGGCGCGGTAAGGTCGAGCCGCCTGCAACATTGGTTCGGGTGGTAGCAGGTCGCGCGCCGGAGCGAGCTAGGCGGCGACGAAGGAGGTGACGGTTGTGCCAGTCGCGGCATGCGGTCTTGGCTGGCCGGGCAGCCGTCGGTCCGACAGTCCAACCGGAGTTGGCTGGCCCGAAATGGGCGTGTCGCAGCCAATTCCTGGCACCGGCACACCAGTGGTTGAAAGGATGGCCAACGTGACCCAGACCCCCCTGAACCCCGGTGATTCACCGTTGGTACGAGAGGCGCTCAGCTCAGTGGTTTCACGTGAAACATCTGCCACCCAGACGGCCGCCCAGGTTGGCGAAACCCCCAGTGACGGCGACGGCGACGGCACGTGGCCGCGTCCGGCCAAGACCAGGATTGTCGCGGTGGCGAACCAGAAGGGTGGCGTAGGCAAGACCACCACCTCGGTGAACATCGCCGCCGCGCTGTCGATGCACGGCCAGCGTGTTCTCGTGGTGGACCTGGATCCCCAGGGCAACGCCTCTACCGCTTTGGCCACTGAGCACCGCGGCGACGTGCCCGACGTCTACCAGGTCCTTGTCGACGATCTGCCCATGGCCGACATCGTCAAGCAGGTCCCGGAGATGCCCAACCTCTATTGCGCCCCGGCCACCATCGACTTGGCGGGTGCGGAGATCGAGCTGGTCTCGCTGGTGGCGAGGGAGGCCCGACTGCGCCGTGCGCTGGCGGCGTACGACGGGCTCGAGCTCGACTACATCGTGATCGACTGCCCGCCGTCCCTCGGCCTGCTGACGGTGAACGCTCTGGTGGCCGCGGACGAGGTCATGATCCCGATCCAGTGCGAGTACTACGCGCTGGAAGGGCTCGGGCAGCTGCTCAGGAACGTGGACCTGATCAGGGCGCACCTCAACCCGACGCTGAAGCTCTCGACCATCGTGCTGACGATGTACGACGGCCGCACCCGGCTGGCCTCTCAGGTGGCGGACGAGGTCCGGGCGCACTTCGGGGACACGGTGCTCAACACGGTCATCCCGCGCAGCGTCCGCCTGTCGGAGGCGCCCAGCTATGGGCAGTCGGTGATGACGTACGATCCGGGGTCGAGCGGTGCCATGGCGTACATGGACGCGGCCCGCGAGATCGCCCACCGCGCCGTCGTAGCCTAGCCACCCCACACCTCTCGGTCGCCGAGCGGCAAGAAGCACTACCTGCTTCGACCCGACCCATACCAACCCTTCCCACCGTCGCCCCTCCACCTCCGGCAGCCCGTTGCCACGAGCGTCGAGCCCGACGGCGCTTCGTCATGCGCCCAAGCACTCCACCTCACAGCCCCTCAACCGACCCCGTACGCCACGGTTCGTCCCGACTTGAACCCACACCACCACCCAACCTGCGCACGGGCCCCCCACCCCACACCCCGCCGCCCGTGTCACCCGGGCCACCAACGAACCCCACGCCGGGACCGGATCCCACGCCAGGGCTCAGATCCGCACCAGAGCCGGACCTCAAGCCACCAACGGACTTCGCCCCAGAATCGGACCGCGTGTCAGCCCGGCACCGAGACCCGGCACCGCGTCAGGGCGACACCGAGACTGGGCTTCGCGTCAGGCCAGCGTCGAGACCGGGCCTCGTGCTGGGATGAGGTGAGGACCGGGATTCGCGCGCACAAGATGGGCATGGAGACCGAGCCTCCGGCCAGGACCAGTACCGGGACCGCATGTCGGGATTAGGACCTCGCCTCACCCAAAGCGCCCGTGCCCGGGAACGCGCCTCAAGCCTCCGAGCGGCGTCCGCCCTCACTCGCCGTCGGCGACGATGTCGGTGCCAAGCGCACGCCTCACCACTTCCACCACGCACGCGAAGCCAATCACGTCAGGCACGCTCGCCTCGCCTGCCATGTGGACCACGCTTACTACGCGAACCGCGTTCGCCACTTTTACCCACGTGTGCCACGCATGCCGTGTGCGCCGTGAGCGCCACGAGCGCCTGTGCGCCACGAGCGCCTGTGCGCCACGAGCGCCTGTGCGCCACGTAGGCCACGGCCACACGCGCCCCACCACGCTAGCGATTGCCCCGCACCCACACACGAGCTCAGCCCTCGCAAGCGGCCTTTGTGGTCGAGCGCAGGCGTCTAGATCAGTAGCCATGCGCCTGCCCCCGCTTCCGACGGGAGCGGCTTGCGCTCCCAGACCCTTGCGCGTACCTATCTCCGCTACGCACGCTTCCGCATCCGGGCGCATCTGGCCGGCCCGGGAGAGAGACGCACCAGTGGGGAATCCCAACGCCTGCGCTCAATGCCGCGCTCCTGCACCTGGACGCATGACCGCGCCCGCGCCCATCTGCGCCGCCCGCACCCATCCGCGCCGCCCGCGTCCGCGTGCTGTCGACCGCACACCGAGTCGGCCGAGGCAAGACCGCTCCCGACCACCTCCACTCCCATCACCTCCACCTTCACTCCCATTCCCACAACCTCCACCCCGGCTGCTCCATCAGAACGGTCGAAAGTCGGGGCTCAGTCACAGGTTGGGCAGATTTGTAACCGTGTCGGTGTAAATCCAACGGGACCGTGTGTGGCGAGGGGGCACCGCGTTGGGCTCACGACGGTAACCTCTCCTGGAGTGACCGGAATCGACCGGGTGGATGAGGAGACGCAGTGAGTCAGCAGCGGCGGGGATTGGGCAAGGGACTCGGGGCGCTCATTCCGACCGGTCCTATCGTTGACGGCACGGGAGCAGTGGCTTCCTCTGCCAATGGTGCAACGACGGAGACGGGCCCAAGGCCGATCGCTGGGGCGTACTTCAAGGAGGTCGCTCTAGCCGCGATCGTCCCGAATCCACGTCAGCCCCGTGAGGTCTTCGACGAGGAACGCCTTGAGGAGCTGGCGGCGTCCATCCGCGAAGTGGGTCTGCTGCAGCCGATCGTGGTGCGCTCAGTGGGCGGTGGTCAGTACGAGCTGATCATGGGGGAGCGGCGCTGGCGCGCATGCCAGCAGGTTGGTCTGGACCCGGTGCCGGCCATCGTGCGCAACACCCAGGACACCGATCTCCTGCGTGACGCTTTGATCGAAAACCTTCAGCGAGAGCAGCTGAACGCACTCGAAGAGGCGGCGGCGTACCAGCAGCTACTGGACGACTTTCAAGCGACTCACGATCAGCTGGCCCGAAAGGTCGGTCGCTCGCGCTCCCACATCACCAACACCCTCCGTCTCCTGAATCTCCCACCCGAAGTCCAGCGTACGGTCGCAGCCGGTGTCATCAGTGCCGGCCATGCGAGGGCTCTCCTCGGCCTCAATAGCCCCGAAGAGCAGATGCAGCTCGCCAAGCGAATCGTGGCGGAGCTCCTCTCGGTCCGGGCTGTGGAAGAGATCGTCGCGATGGGTAGCGCCAAGGCAGCCCAAAAGCCTCCCCGCGAACGGCAGACGGCCAAGCCGACAGCACCCGGGCTGACCCACCTCGCGGACCGCCTCTCGGACCACTTCGAGACCAAGGTGAAGGTGGACCTAGGTCGGCGGAAGGGCCGGATCGTGGTGGAGTTCGCCACCATCGACGACCTTGAGCGCATCATCGGCACCATGGCCCCGGAGGCCGTCCGCGCAATGCGTGAGGCGGAGGACTGACAAAACCGACGCTGTTTCACGTGAAACACCATGGGGGTGCCGGTTTCACGTGAAACAGTCGCCAGCTCTGCAGTCGCCCCTCGCCGTCAATATCTCGCCCCCGGCGCTCCCTTGTGGCCAAGTGAACGTCATTTCGCCGCCTCCGATGGCAGCCCTCTTAGTAGAAGGACGCGGCCCCAGTCAGCACAAGGACGCGGCCCCAGCCGACTGAGCATCGCACCGGGACATGTGCCGTACCTTGTGTGTGGCTTGCGTCGCGCGCTCTTCGTGTTGCATCCGGTATCGGGCCGCGTCGCGACCCACAAGCCTTGCGTCGCCATACGGCTTGCGATGGGTCCGTCGCGCGCCTCGTCTACAGCACGCTGCGTCGTCTCCGTCTCGCAGCCTCTTCGCGTCCCGTCCACACGCGCAGGTGCTAGCTACGGTCGTGGCCGTCTCACCCCCAGGCCCCGTCTCCCATCGTGGTGGTCTCACGTCCGGGCCCGTCCCATTTCGGGGGCGTCCCACTGCGTGCCGGTCTCATGCCCGTGCCTGTCCCACGCTGGGCCTCCACACGGTGCCTGCTTCTCGACGCGCGAGTTCCCAGGGCACGCCTGGTTCACACGATGCTGGCCTCGCGACGGGCAGGCTCGGCGGGTCCCGCGTTTCGCCGCTTCCGCATAGCGCTGCCTCGGGCTCTGCGCCGTGGAGGTTCTCGTGGCGTGCGAATCTTGTGTCGCGCCAGCCTGGCATCGGACCGCCCCATCTCGATCCGTCCCGCTTGTCGGGTGCCGTGTCGTCCCACCCCTTGCCGTCTTCGACCGCGCCGTATCGCGTGCTCTACCCCGGGGGTCGTCCCTCGCGTTCTGCGTGCGGCTTCCCTGGCGTCCGGCCTTACGTCGTCCCGGCCTGACGTCGTCCAGGCTTGCGTCGCACCGATCCGCGCTGTCCTGGTTCGCAACGACACTTCGGTCTGCAGCGCCTTGGATTGCGCTGTCGCGGTTCCCGTCTTCCGCTCAGCGGTCTCTCGTGTCATCTGGTCCGGTGCTGGCTTGCGTCGCGATTGATGTTGGCGACCTCGTGCTGTGCCGGTCTCGCGTCAGGTCCTGTGCGGCGTTTTGTTTCGGTGCCGTGTTGGTCGTGGCTTGCGCGGCTGTGGAAGTGGTGGCGGGTTGCCTCGTGATGCATTGGCGTTGTGTTCGTGTCGGGGTGGTGTGCGTTGGGCTCGTGTTGGGTGGGTGGTTGGGGTGCGGTTGTTGTGGGGGATGGTGGCTGCTGTCGTTGCCCACCGCGGTGGGAGTGCGGTGTTTCACGTGAAACGTTGGGAATCGAGGCAGGTGCCGCGGGGCGGTGTTTCACGTGAAACAAGGGGTTTCACGCATCCGGAGACCTACGACGCGGCGGCCTTGCGGATGTCGTCAAGGAAGTCGTCTACGTGTTCCGGCGTCGTGTCGAAGGCGGTCATCCAGCGGACGACTCCGGTTGCTTCGTCCCAGTAGTGGAACAAGTACCGCTGCCTGAGGGTCTCCACCACAGCGGCCGGGAGGGTGGCGAAGACGGCGTTGGACTGCACCGGCTGAGCCAGAGAAACGCTGGGCACTTCCGTCAGCCCGTCGGCCAGCCGGGCGGCCATCTCGTTTGCGTGACTTCCGTTCTGCCGCCACAAGTCATCCGTGAGGAGAGCCGAGAGCTGGGCGGAGATGAAGCGCATCTTCGAGGCGAGTTGGAGGGACTGGCGGCGCAGGAACGGGACGGCGTCCGACAGCGAGGGATCGAGGACCACGACCGCCTCGGCGGCCAGCGCGCCGTTCTTGGTGCCGCCGAAGCTGAACACGTCCACGCCGACGTCGGTCGTGATCGCCCTCAGATCGCAGCCGAAATGGGCGGCGGCGTTGGCGAGCCGGGCGCCGTCCATATGGAGGCGTAGCCCAGCGGCGTGCGCGGTCTCCGCGAGGGCGGCGATCTCGGCGGGGGAGTAGCAGGTGCCGAGTTCTGTGGCCTGTGAGATGGAGACGACCGTCGGCTGGGATACGTGGTGGTTGCCGATCCCGTCCAGGCGCGAGGTGATGTCGTCGGGGCGAAGCTTGCCGTCTCCGTTCTGGGTGGGCGCCGTCAGCAGCTTCACACCGAGCAGGCGCTCCGCCGCACCCGCTTCATGGGTGGCGATGTGGGCGCTGTCCGCACAGATGACGGCGTCGAAGCGGCCGAGCATGAGCGCCAGGCCCACCATGTTCGCGCCGGCCCCGTTCAGTACGGCGAAGCCCTCGGCGCCGGGACCGAACACTTCCTTCACCTTGTCCTCAAAGGCTGCCGTCCATGTGTCGCCTCCGTAGGCGGGGGCGTCGCCCTCGTTAGCCCCGGCGATGGCGGCGAGGATGGTCGGATGGACGCCGGCATGGTTGTCGCTGGCGAAGCTCTTCGGGTACGTCGAATCGATCAGCACATCCGTAAGGCTACTTATGCCGCATCCGGGAGTCGGCATCTGGGCACCGGGGGGAGAAAGGGCGAAGGGCTGGCTAGCCAGGTGTTGGAAGCGGGCCCAGCGCCTCAGCGCCTCAGCGCCTGGGAGGGGGAGAGGGGGAGAGGGGGTGGATCAGGGAGGTGGGCCCAGGAGCCGCTCGCTGAGGAGGGGAGAAGGACCGGTCGGGCTGGAAGTGGCCAACGCAGTCGGGTCCGGTGGTTGGGGTCCGGTGGTTGGACCCGGTGGTTGGACCCGGTGGTCGGGCGCTGTGGTTGGACCCGGTGGTTGGACCCGGTGGTTGGGCGCTGTGGTTGGGCGCTGTGGTTGGGCGCTGCGGGCGGGCGTTGCGGGCGACAAGCTGAAGGGTCTCGATCCCGCAGTGCTGCATCGTGTCGCAGAGCGGGCCGCGGCGGAAGGAGGGCAGGGCAAAAAGCGGGCCCTGCAGTCAGTCGCTGGGGCCGAGGAAAAAGGGGTCAGGAACTGGAGGTGGGCCCAGGTGTCTCGGCGGTGGGAGAGGAGGAGGGAGATGGGATGTGGGCGCCCAGAAACCGGGCGCCGAGGGGAGGGGTCAGGAGTGGAAGCGGGTGGCGGCGTTCTGGAGGAGGGCGCGGCAGAGGTCGCCCAGATCCTGCCCCGCAGCCTCCGCCGCCATCGGCAGCAGCGACGTCTCCGTCATCCCAGGCGCCACGTTGACCTCAAGGAAATGCGGGACGCCCGCAGCGTCGACGATCAGGTCCGTACGGGAGATGTCCCGCAACCCGAGAGCCGTGTGCGCCGTCACCGCCGTCTCCGCGCACGCCGTCGCCGCCTGCGCGGACAGGCGGGCGGGAGCGAAGAACTCCGTGTGCCCGGCCGTGTAGCGAGCCGCGTAGTCGTAGACGCCCTCGTCCGGAACGATCTCCACGGCAGGCAGCGCCACCGGACCGTGGCCCAGGTCGACGACGGAGACGGCCACCTCCACGCCGTCCACGTACCGCTCGATCAGCGCCGTGTCCCCGTAGGCGAAGCAGCCGACCATGGCGGCGGGCAGCTCTTCCGCCGTGCGCACGATGGAGGCGCCCAGGGCGGAGCCGCCCCGGGCCGGCTTGACGAACAGGGGGAGACCGAGGTGCGCGACGATGCGTCCCAGCACCACGGTGGCGCCGAGGTCGTGGAACGTCTCCTTCGGCAGGGTGACCGACTCCGGTGTCCGCAGGCCGACGGAGCGGACGACGGCCTTGGCGGTGGGTTTGTCGAAAGCAACCCGGCAGGCGTCCGGGTCGGCGCCCACGTAGGGGACGTTGAGCAGCTCCAGGACCGAACGGATCGCGCCGTCCTCGCCCGCGCCTCCATGCAGGGTCACGAACACCGCGTCCGGCGGATCGGCGAGGATCGACGGCACGAGAGAGGCGTCGGTGTCACGGGCCTCCACGTCGATGCCCGACGCACGCAGCACCTCGCTGACTCGGCGGCCGGAGCGCAGAGACACCTCTCGTTCGTAGGAGAGGCCCCCGGCCAGCACGAGCACGTGGCCCAGATCGCTCATCACATCTCCTCCGCTGATCGCACGCTGTCCAACCGTACCGGCGTCGGGGGTGAATGGTGTACGGGAGGTGCTTTCTCCGGCGATCCCAGCCCATCCAGGGCCAAGTCCACGTCCCCACGCAGGTCAGGTACGTCAAATAAGCCAAACAGGCCACCGCAAAGAGCAGGCAACCCGGGAAAGAGGCAGGGCCGGCGCCAGATGACGCCGGCCCCTCATACGAGTACGAGCTACGAGCTGCGAGCTACGCCAGGTCCGGCCCCGGCGTGTCCACGCCCTGGTGGTCGCGCACGGAGCTCGTCCCGAACGTGTCGCGCAGCTGCATCTCCTGCTCGATCACGCCCGCGAGCCTGCGCACGCCCTCACGAATGCGGTCAGGCTCCGGGTAGCAGTAGGACAGGCGCATGTGCCGAGCCCCGCTGCCGTCGGAGAAGAACCCGGTGCCGGGCACGAACGCCACCCGCTCCGCCACGGCCCGCGGCAGGATCGCCTTCGAGTCGAGCCCCTCCGGCAGGGTCGCCCACACGAAGAACCCACCGGCGGGACGGGTCCACGTGACCTCGGGCGGCATGAGAGCTTCGAGAGCGTCAAGGAGCGCGTCGCGTCGCTCACGGTAGAGCTCTCTGAACGTCTTGATCTGCTCCCGCCACGGCTGCGTGGCCAGGTATTGGCCCACGGCGAGCTGCGTGAACGAGGAGTGGGACAGGACGGCCGACTCCATGGCCAGCACGAGCTTGTCGCGGATGGCATGCGGAGCCAGGGCCCACCCGACGCGGAAGCCGGGGGCGAGCGTCTTGGAGAACGACCCCAGATAGACCACGCCGTCCGGGTTGTCGGCTCGCAGCGCGCGCATGGGCTCCCCGTCGAACCCGAGCAGCCCGTACGGATTGTCCTCGATGATCAGCACCCCGGCCCGCTGGCAGATGTCGAGCACCTGCTGACGACGGGCCAGGTTGAGGGTGACCCCGCCGGGGTTGTGGAAGGTCGGGATCGTGTAGAGGAACTTGATGGGCGCCCCCGCCGTCTCCAGCGCGTAAATGGTCTGCGCCAGCGATTCGGGCAGAATGCCCTGATCGTCCATGGCGATATGGACCACTTTGGCCTGGTAAGCGGCGAACGTTCCCAGTGCCCCCACATAGGAAGGGCCCTCGGCCAGGACCACGTCACCCGGGTCGATGAAGATCCGGGTGATCAGGTCGAGAGCCTGTTGCGAACCGACGGTGACGACCACGTCGTCCCCCCCGGCCTGAATCCCCTCCAGCCGCATGACGTCGCAGATCTGCTCACGCAGATGCGGATCGCCCTGGCCGGAACCGTACTGCAGCGCGACAGGACCGCGCCTGGTGACGAGGTCGGAGACGAGCTCGCCGACCATGTCGAGGGGAAGCGCCGTGACGTACGGCATGCCGCCGGCCAACGAGACCACCTCGGGCCTCGACGCGACGGCGAAAAGAGCTCGAATCTCGGAAGCGACCATCCCGGTAGCTCGCGCGGCGTACCGATCGACGTAGGCATCGATGCGCGACCCTTGAGTCGCGGGCGTCTGACCGTGATCCAGCTCTTCCGTCACGGCCCACCTCCTAGGTGTCATATGGGACCGAAATACCAGATTACGCCAGTCGGACATGTCGTTCGCGACCGGGCTCAACCGTCGTGGTGTCCGCTGGGTGCATCTTCACTGAGCTACGATGCCACCTGTGGACGCGGTTTTCGCGCGCTTTTCCGGGTCAACGATAGGGGCCGTAGTTGTCGCGCCGGCTGGTCAACATAACCCTGGACAATCTTGAAGATCTGCCGCGCCGCTGCCGGCGGTGCGTGTTCTGGGAGCTCGATCCCGTCAGCGGGGAGCGCGCGGTCAATTCCGGCGACCCGGGGCTGGAGAAGGAAGCCTGGATCTCCGGCACGCTCCTAGAATGGGGTAGTTGCGGGAAAATCCTCTACGTCGACGGAGTGCCCGCGGGGTTCGTGGTCTACAGCCCGCCCCTCTACAGCCCGCGTTCCGTGGCCTTCCCGACCTCACCGGTCAGCGCCGACGCCGTGCTGCTGATGACGGCCCACGTCATTCCGGAGTTCTCGGGTGGCGGGCTGGGGCGGATGCTGATCCAAGGGGTGGCGAAAGACCTCACGCGACGCGGGGTCAAGGCCATCGAGGCATTCGGAGACCTCAAGTGGGAAGAGCCTAGTTGCGTAGTTCCAGCGGAATACTTGCTTTCTGTTGGCTTTAAGACGGTTCGTCCGCATTTGCGATTCCCGCGGCTCAGACTGGAGCTCAAGTCCGCCGTCTCCTGGCGTGAGGACGTCGAGGTGGCTCTCGAACGGCTCCTGGGATCCATGAGTCCGGAACGCGCCCTACGTCCCGTGTAGCGGTACCTGAGAGCCCGGTAGTGCCACAGCAGAAAGCCCCCCGCGATGCGAGGGGCTTTCCCCGGGCAAAAAAGCGCGCCCTGACCTGACGAGCACGCCGCAACCGGCACGCGCCGTGACCAACCTGCGGGCCGAACGCGTCGGACCAACCTGCGAGCGCAACGATCTAACGCGCCATGAACGGCGCGCAGCGCACTTAAATGATGCCCTCGAGCTCGCGAAGCAGCATGGCCTTCGGCTTGGCGCCGATGATCTGCTTCACGACCTCGCCACCCTTGTAGACGTTCATCGTCGGGATCTGGAGTACGCCGTACTGGCGCGGCACCTCAGGGTTCTCGTCGATGTTGAGCTTGACGATCTCCAGCCGGTCGCCGTGCTCGTTGGCGATCTCCTGCAGGATGGGCGAGACCTGACGGCACGGCCCGCACCACTCGGCCCAGAAATCGACCAGCACGGGCTTGTCGCTCTTGAGGACCTCGGCCTCGAAAGTGGCGTCGGTGACAGCCTTCACGGTTGCGCTCCCTTACTTCTCGGTGTTGGCCAGCCAGCGCTCGGAGTCGAGCGAGGCCGAGCAGCCGGTGCCGGCCGCGGTGATGGCCTGGCGGTAGATGTGGTCGACGACGTCACCCGCGGCGAACACGCCGTCGATGTTGGTCGCCGTGGTCGGGGCGGCCACCTTGACGTAGCCGTTCTCGTCGAGGTCGATCTGTCCCTTGACCAGCTCGGTGCGCGGGTCGTGGCCGATGGCCAGGAACAGCGCGTCGGTGGCCAGCTCGCACTCCTCGCCGGTCTTGACGTTGCGCAGCTTCACCGCCTCGACCTTGGTGTCGCCGAGCACGTCGACGACCTCGGAGTCCCAGATGAAGCGGATCTTGTCGTTCGCGTACGCCCGCTCCTGCATGATCTTGCTGGCCCGCAGCGAGTCGCGGCGGTGCACCACCGTCACCATGCGGCCGAACCGGGTCAGGAACGTGGCCTCCTCCATCGCGGTGTCGCCACCGCCGACGACCACGATGTCCTTGTTGCGGAAGAAGAAGCCGTCACAGGTCGCACACCAGGACACACCGTGTCCGGACAGGCGCTTCTCGTTCTCCAGGCCGAGCTCGCGGTAGCCGGAGCCCATGGACAGGATGACCGACTTGGCGTAGTAGGTCTCGCTGTGGGTCTTGACGACCTTGGGGTTGGCCTCCAGGTCGACCTCGACCACGTCGTCGGCCACCAGCTCGGCGCCGAACCGCTCGGCCTGCTTACGCAGGTTGTCCATCAGGTCGGGGCCCATGATTCCGTCGGGGAATCCGGGGAAGTTCTCCACGTCGGTGGTGTTCATGAGCGCGCCACCCGCGGTGACGGAGCCCTCGAAGACCAGGGGCTTCAGCTCGGCGCGCGCGGAGTAGACGGCCGCGGTATAGCCAGCTGGGCCGGATCCAATGATGATCACGTTACGAACGTCGCTCAACGCTCCACGCCTTCCTCGTCTGCTGTTGCCATCGGCGTCAACAGATCCTAGGCCGCCGTGATTCCCCGGCCTACCCAACGACGCTCTGACCACGCCCAGACAAAACGAAAGAGCCCGCCGAAGCGGGCTCTGACGTCGGATTTTCCTTACCAGCGGCCCAGTGCGGGCTTGCGCAGGTTCTTGCAGTTGAACGGGTCGACGATGTCGATGCGGAGCTTCTTGCCGGCCTTGTCCTTCCAGGAGGCGATCACGAGCGCCTCCTGTCCGTTGTACTGGCCCTGGTCGACCGCGTACGCCGACAGCTTGGAGCGGCCGGTCACCCGGCTCACGCACTTTTCGACCTTGGCGTCGTCCGCGGAGCCGTCGAGCACCATACGCGCGAAGCCGAACAGGCCTTCGAGCGGCTGGCGCAGGTCCTGGTCGCTGTAGTTGTGGCCGCTGTCGGTCAGCGCGTAGGCCCTGGCCCGCTGGTCGACCTTGGATGGAGTCTCCGGCCTGGCGACCACCGGGTCGGCGCCGGTGGTGCTGCTGCTGCCACCCCCGCCGCCTGCGAGCAGGCTCGTCGAGGCCACGGCGGTGCCCACCACGACGGCTGCCGCGGCGGCAGCCACCGCCGGCATCGCCCACCGGCGCCGCCGTGAGGCGCCACGCCTCGCGGGCACGATGGTGCCGTCGTCGGAGACCACCCCGAGGCGTACGGGCTCGGGAACGTCCTCAGCGGGCTCGCCGAAGCGGTCCGGCTCGGGAACGTCGGCAAAGGACCGGCCGAAGCGTGCGGGCTCCGGCACCTCGACTGGACGCTCCCACGGGGAGTCCCGCATGAGCTCGTCCCAGTCGGGTGTTTCCACGAGGCCGACACCTCCGCCGCGCCGAGACTCCGCCTCGGCGGCAAGCGCCTTGTCGATGCGCAGTGCGACTCCCATCGGCATGGCCGGTGTCGGAGTCGCCGCGAGCACCTCGCGAACCGCCGCCAGGTCTGCCAGTAGCTCCCCACAGGGGTCGCAGACCGCGAGATGCTCGCGGACCTGGCGCGCCGTGCCGACGTCTAGGAGACCCTCGGCCAGCTCGGCCAGGATTTCCAGATCGTAGTGCGTATCACCCGTCACGAAGTTCTGCTCCCTTCGCGGATGAGACGCGATTGAGGTCTGTTCGGTTCCGCAGATGCGAAAGAATTGGGGCAAGTTTCGCGCGTCCCCGCGCGCACCTGCTCTTCACCGTTCCGCTCGGCACCTGGAGCACCTGAGCTGCGTCTTCGACCGAATAGCCCATCATGTCGACGAGGACCAGCGCCGCACGCTGGTCGTTGGGTAGCAGTTTCAGAGCGGCCGAAACCTCCATGGAGACCTCTCGCTCGACCGTCTGGTCGGGCCCTGGGGTCTCTCGCTCGGCGGCCTCGATGAGCTCGTCATCGGCGACCGGTCTGACGGATTTACGGCGCATCCTGTCGAGACACGCGTTGACCACGATGCGGTGGAGCCAGGTGGTGACGGCCGCCTCGCCACGAAAGGAGGCGGCCTTGCGATATGCGGAGACGAAGGCGTCCTGCACGGCGTCGGCGGCCTCGTCGGGGTCACCGAGCGTACGCAGGGCGACCGCCCACATGCGGTCGCGGTGCCTTTTGACGATCTCGCTGAAGGCGTGAGGATCCCCGTTGATGTGCGCGGTCAGCAGCTCGGCGTCTGTGACCGCCGGCCGCTCCGCTGCTGAGGGTGTCTCGGGTGGGGAGTTCACAAGAGAGTTTCCTGATTATGCCGATCCGGGAGAGTGCACCACTACTTCATAGATGGTGCCATGAAACTTGCCCGCATCCGTCGGAACGCGCGTAAACCAGATCAAAACGTACTGCCCGGTGGCTGCCTGATCAGGGGTGAGCGTGGTCTTACCTGCGGCGTTCTTCTCGGTCGCCACGGTCTTCAGGGAGCCGAGATCGGGGGAGTCGCCCACCTTGAGCTCGACGGTCGCGCCCGGCGCATCGGCCAGCGTCGCGACCACGTCGCTGATCTGCATGGACTTCCCCATGTCGAGCAGCAGCCCGACACCGTCCTTGAGCCGGCCGAGGTCGGCGCTGGTGTAAGCCTCGGTCTTCCACAGCGTGCTGGGCTTGCCGTCGATGGCCAGCTCCGCCATTTCGGACTTTTCATCGCCGTCGCCGAGCGGGTCGAAACCCTTGGCCTTGCTCGGTTTGACGGTCTGGGCCTCCGCGGAGGCCGACGTGGAGCTGCTGGGGCTGGTTTCCGCGGTCTGGGGCGTGGTGGGGCTGCCCAGGCTGCGGCCGATCGTCCAGGCGCCGACGCCGACGGCGGCGATGACGAGCAGCACGACCAGCGTCATCAGGACCCGGTTGACCACGCTCCCGCCACCGCCGTTGGCGGGGCGGCGCGGCGCGGGCTGCGGCCGGGAGACGGTGAGCTGCTGGCGGTGGGCGATGTCGAGGCCCTCGGTGTGGGAGGCCGAGGCCACCGCGGGGGTCGAGGGGTAGGCCATCGGGATCGGCATCGGCCTGGCCACGTCGGCCAGCGCCTCGGCGATCTCGGACGGGCTGTTCAGGGTGCCCTGCCCCTTGCGCGACTCGGGCAGGCAGGCCCGCACGGTGACCGCGTCGAGGTAGCCGGGGACGCCGGCGGTGACCTGGCGGGGCGTGCAGAAATGGCCGTCGATCATGGGGGCGGCGGGCAGGCCGCCCTCTTCCTCGTCGCCCGGCCAGTGACCGGTCAGCCCGGCATAGAGGAGCCGGCCGAGGCCTTCCGCGTCGTCGAGCGCGGGCTGGTCGGTGGTGAGCCCGTACATGGTGGCGTCCACGGCGACGCCGAGCACCTTGACCGTGTTGCCGGTGGTCCACACCAGGTGCGCGGGGCGCAGGCACAGGTGGTAGAGCTGCGCCTCGTGGGCGTGCGCGAGGGCCTCCGCCGCCTCGGCGACCAGACCGGCCGCGCGCTCGGGCTCCAGCGGGCCGGAGGCGAGCAGGTCGGTCAGCGACTCGCCGGTGACCCACTCGCTGACGACGTAGGCGTGCTTGTCGTCCTCCGCGGCGTCGAACACCTGGGTCAGGCGCGGGTCGGTCAGCCTGCTCGCGGCGCGGGCAGCCGTGACGACCTCGTGGACGCGTGGGAAATCGGGCGCGAACGTGTGCACGGCCACGGGCCGCGCGAGAATCTCGTCGATGGCCTTCCACAAGGTGGCGCCGTCGGACTCACTGACGCGGTCCTCGAGCCGGAAGCGCTCGGCGAGACGGGTGCCGGGTTCGACGGCCGACGTGCTCACTGGCTCTCTCCGCTTGGCCGATAGGGCGTGCTCATGACTCGACTCACCTGCGTGGTGGTGTCCCACGAAGGCACGCTATGCCGGGTGGATCCGCCCACGCCCCTCCTGCTTCCATTCGCGCGTGTCGGGCTCCATGCTAGTGCCGAGCTGATTCCGACCGCGTTCTTTACCGACCTACCCGTCCGGCGACCATCCCAACGATGGAGTTGACCTCAGGGATGCGCATTCTGTGGGCCACGCCGAGGTAGAGCAGCAATCCTAGGCCCCCGCCGGTGGCCAAGACGATCAACGAGTTGATGAACCCGAGGCCGTTGACCACGTCCGTGACGATCCAGACCGCCGCGAGGGCGAGCACGGCGGTGGGCAGTGCGGCCAGATACATCCTGGTCAGCGCCATTCCGATGGTCCATCCGCCGAGCCCGTGGACCAGGCGGCTGGCCAGCCACCAAGCCAGCATTGCGCCGAGCGCGTACGCGACGGCGTACGCCAGAGCCAGCCCCATCACCGCGTAACGGGCCGGCAGCATGGCGTAGAACACGAGCATGAGCACCGCGTTGACCGCAGTGGTGCCCGCGCCGATGAAGACCGGCGTCCGGGTGTCGCCGAAGCTGTAGAAGACCCGCAGCAGGAGCTGGAAGAGCGCGAACGGCACCAGCGCCAGCCCGTAGACCTGCAACACGTTGCCGATGTAGACGGCGTCCGCGACGCTGTTGGCCCCGTGGCCGTAGATCGGCACGGTGATGGCCGGGCCGAGCACCATGAGCAGCAGCGACACCGGCACCATGAGCGAGCAGATGAGCCGCACGCTCGACCCGAACTCGGTGCGCACGTCGTTCAGCCGCCCCTCGCCGACGGCCCGGCTCATCCGCGGCAGCATGGCCGTGATCACCGAGACGCCGATGATGCCGTACGGGAGCTGGAAAAGCTGGAACGCCAGGGTGTACGGGCTGATGCCGTGCCCCTCGACCGCGTTGCCGGCCGCGCTGGCCAGGTTGGTCGTCAGCATGAAGCCGAGCTGGGTGACGATCACGTAGCCGATCGTCCAGACACCGGCCCTGGCCATCTCGCCCAGCCGGGCGTTGCGCAGGTCGAAGCGCGGCACGAAGGAGAACCCGACCCGCCTGAGCGCGACGATCAGGATCGCGGCCTGGGCCACGATGCCCGCCGTGGTGCCGAGGCCGAGCAGGGCCAGATCGCCGGTGCTGACCGCCCCGATGTCGTTGCCGGAGCCGCTGAACACGGCGTAGGCCAGGAACACGCAGATGACGACCAGGTTGTTGACGACCGGCGCCCACATGGGCGCGCCGTAGCGGTCGCGGGTGTTGAGGATCGCCCCCGCCACCGCGCCCACGCCGAAGAACGCCAGCTGCGGCAGGATGAAGCGGGCCAGCAGGACCGCGACCTCGTACTGGCGGTCGCCGGGAGTCCAGTCGGTGTAGAGGTCGATGAGCAGCGGCGCGGCGAACACGGCCAGCACCGCCACCCCGATCAGCGCGACCGCGGAGAGCGTCAGCAGGCGCTGCTCGTAGGCCCGGCCGCGGTCGGGATCATGCTGCTGGGCCCGGACGATCATCGGCACCACGACGCTGCTCAGCACGCCGAGCAGCAGCAGGTCGAGGATGCTGTAGGGGATCGCGTAGGCCGCGTTGTAGGAGTCGCCCAGCGCTCGCGTGCCGATGGCGTAGGCGAGCACCATGGTGCGTGCGAACCCTGTGACCCTGGACACCATCGTGCCCGCCGCCATGATGGCACTGGCCCGCAACATGCGGCTCATACGGTCTCATTCTCCCGGTTCTT
Source organism: Nonomuraea rosea (assembly GCF_039539705.1). Classification (NCBI taxonomy): domain Bacteria; kingdom Bacillati; phylum Actinomycetota; class Actinomycetes; order Streptosporangiales; family Streptosporangiaceae; genus Nonomuraea; species Nonomuraea rosea. Next base: position 44,241 of record NZ_BAABDQ010000004.1, read on the forward strand.
GGCGGCGCGTGCGCTCTTCCGCTCGGACCTGCGCCGCAGGATCCGCGTCACCACGGCGGCGAGCATCACGGTCAGCGCCGCCCCCACGATCACCAGGGCGATCCCGGTGTAACCGGTGGTGCGGATCGTCAGCCGCTGCGGCTTGCCGTAGGCCTGGCCGTCGGCCGTCTTGAGTTGCACGGTCACCGTCGCGTCGCCGCTGTTCGCGGTGGCGTTCATCGGCACCTGCACGGTGCCGCTCTGCTTGGCCTCGATCGGCAGCGGCTTCTCCTGCTCGAAGGTGACCTTGAGCAGCTCGGGGTTGTTCGACGTGACCTCGATGTAGAGGGCGATGCGGGTGCTCAGCGAGTTTTTCACGCTGATGGGCACCACTCCGTTGCTGCCCGCCAGGGTGCGCGGCCGGTCGGGGCCCGCGCCGGTGATCTGGATCTCGTCGGTCTTGCCGTCCACGGCGGAGTCGACCGCCTTGGTCACGGCGCGGCCGACGCGCGTGTTGTTGCGCCAGGCCGACGAGGTCAGCCTGAGCACCGCCGCGTCGAAGCTGGACTGCGACTTCTCGGCCGTGATCAGCGCGGTGAGCTGCGCCTTGGACGCGACGCTCTTGACCGGCTCCAGGTATTTGCCGGTCAGCTCCGCCTTGCGGTCCTGCTCGGTGTAGGTCAGACCGGCGCGGGGGACCGACGCCTTGCTCGGCTTGATCGACTCCAGCGTGGTCAGCGACAGCCAGGGCAGCCGGTTCGCGGTCTTCATCAGCGCGGTGACGAGCGTGGGGTTGGGGTCCCAGCGCCGGGAGGGGGCCACGACCAGGGACCTGGGCAGGGTCTGTCCGGTCTCGGCGGCGATCATCGCGGTCTCGGCGATGAACCGCTGCTGGCTGAGCAGGACCGACGTGGTGACTTCCGGCTCGAACAGCCGGCTCAGCTCGGCGTCGGCGACCAGCGCGGTGACGGGCCCGTTGACCGAGTCGAGCGTCGAGGCCGCGTCGGGCGTGAACGTGACGGGCGGCTGCGGCGGCAGGTTGGTCGAGTTGAGCAGGACCGTGCCGACCTTCTCCTTGCTGACCGAGAGCAGGTCGAGCGCGTCGGGGTCGAGCACGCCCGCGGCCGGCCAGTTGACGGTGGTCTTCGCGTCGCGGTTGAGCAGCGACCTGGTGAGCTGGCCGCCCAGCTCGATCGCCCGCTCGGTCTGCGAGTCCAGGCCCTGGTGCGCGAGCGCCGCCACGTCGGGGTCGGCGTACGGGACCGCGATCACGGGTGAGGCGGCCAGCGAGGTGCGCATTGACGTCAGCCACTCGGCGGCGGCCGGGTCGGGCTGCTTGTCCTGCGTGCCGTCCTTCGTCTTGACCTGGTGCTTCTTGCCCATCGTGATGAGGTCGTCGAGCAGCGCGGAATCGAAGAACCAGGTGACGGCCTTGGGCGCGCTCTGCGCGATGCGGGCGAGGTCGGCCAGCCGGCCCTTGCCGGTGATCGACTGGCTCAGCTTGTCGTCCACGAACAGGGGCAGGCGGGTCTTCGGGTCGACGTCGGTCGCCCGGTGCGGCTGGTCGATGACGGGCAGCGCGATGGCCAGCTTGTTGGTCGGCAGCTTCGGCACGGTCGGCGGCGCGTACGTGAGATAGGTGCGCTGCGCGACGGTGATCGGCACGTTGTTCTGGGCCACGTCCACGGCCACCGGGTAGACGCCGAACGAGCGGTAGCCGAGCTGGACGGGCGTCGCGGTGAACTCCCAGCGCGCCTCGCCGCCGGCGGCCAGCTCGGGGATCTCCATGGCCGAAGAGGAGGAGGCGTTCGGCGGGAGCGTCGCCGGGCTCTGGTCGGTCTGGTAGGCGGCCATGAGGGCCCGGTCGGTGAACTTCTGCCCGGTGTAGCGCAGGCGTACGCGCAGCGCGGACAGCGGGGCGCCGGTGTCGTTGCGGATCGTGCCGGTGAACTTGATCACATCGGTCTGGGCGTCGGGCACGTCCGGCGTGATCGAGCCGATCGTCACCGAGAGGGTCTGCCTGGTCGTGTTCGTGGCAGCCGTGCCCGGCGTCGTCGCCATCAAAGGGGCGAGCAACGTTGCGGACAGCACGGCGAGCAGCGCGGTCTTACGGATCACGCGGTTGCCTGAACTGGAGTACGACGACGCACGCCCGCAATGGTACGGGTTCAGTGCCGCAGCGCGACCGCCTCACGTGTTCCTCTCGACCGTGCGGCGCGTAGGTCGACCATCTTGCCCGGCAGGAGTGTCAGCAGGTCGAGTGCGCCAACGGTGAGCGCCGTGTGCCGTTCGCCGGTGGTCATGAAGATCGGTTCGGCGTCCGTGATCAGCCGGTCGTCGATGAACATCGGCAGCGACTCCGGCAGCAGCAGCGGGCACACGAGCCCGTCGGCGTAGTCGGTGACGGAGTTGACCAGGTGGGCGGGCGCGGGGCGGACCCGGCGCAGCCCGAGGCGTTCGCCGACGAGGCCGGGACGGGGTGGTGCCGCCACAGTAGAGGTGACCGCGATGACGACCTCGCGGCCGATCCTGGTGGTGACTTCGAGCACTGTGACCATCAGGCACCGCTCGGGCGCCGCGGAGAGCGTATCCGGCAGCTCTTCCGCGCATGTCATGGGACGCGGAAGGCGTACGATCTCATGATGGACCTGGTGTGCGAGGAGCCAGCGATGGATCGCGAGGGCGTCCTTCATATAGTCCTCCTTGCCGTGCGTGATGTGCCATGGCCCCCGACGGTCCCTTGACCGACGGTAACCCGGACCTGGTGTGGCTCGGGGGATATGTTCCGGAATCGAAGGACCGACTCAGTTTGTCCGACTCATCTTTGACCGAAAGCCAGCAGCGGGCCATGACCGACCTGTTCCGCAAGATCGCACCGGTGGCCGACGAGCTCGGCCGCCTGTTCGCCGCCAAGGGACACGAGTTGTCCCTGGTCGGCGGTCCGGTGCGTGACCTCCTGCTCGGCCGCGTCGGCAACGACCTCGACCTGACCACCGAGGCCCACCCCGAGCGGGTGCTGGAGATCGTCAGGGACTGGGCCGACTCCGTGTGGACGATCGGCATCGACTTCGGCACGGTGGGCCTGCGCAAGGGGAGCTGGCTCATCGAGATCACGACGTACCGGAGCGAGTCGTACGACCCGAAGTCGCGCAAGCCCGAGGTCATGTACGGCGAGACGCTGGAGGCCGACCTGGAGCGGCGCGACTTCGCGGTCAACGCGATGGCGGTGCGGCTGCCCGGCCACGAGTTCGTCGACCCGTACGGCGGACTGAACGACCTGCGCGCCAAGCTGCTGCGCACGCCCGGCACGCCCGAGCAGTCCTTCGACGACGACCCGCTGCGGATGCTGCGCGCCGCGAGGTTCGCCTCGCAGCTCGGGTTCAGCGTGGACGCGCAGGCGCTGGCGGCGATGACCGCGATGGCCGAGCGCATCGAGATCGTCTCGGCCGAGCGCATCCGCGACGAGCTCGACAAGCTCATCTGCGGCGCCAACCCGCGCGAGGGGCTGCGGCTGCTGGTGGAGACCGGCCTGGCCGGGCACGTGCTGCCCGAGCTGCCCAAGCTGCGCCTGGAGATCGACGAGCACCACCGGCACAAGGACGTCTACGAGCACACACTGACCGTCCTCGACCAGGCCATCTCCCAGGAGGAGGACGGCAAGCCGGACCGGACGCTGCGCTGGGCGGCGCTCCTGCACGACATCGGCAAGCCCAAGACGCGCCGCCACGAGGTGGGCGGGCGGGTGTCGTTCCACCACCACGAGGTGGTCGGCGCGCAGATGACGAAGAAGCGCATGACCGAGCTGAAGTTCCCCAAGGACGTGGTGGCGGACGTCTCCCGGCTGGTCGAGCTGCACCTGCGCTTCCACGGCTACGGCACGGGGGAGTGGACCGACAGCGCCGTGCGCCGCTACGTGCGCGACGCCGGTCACCTGCTCGAACGCCTGCACAAGCTGACCAGGGCCGACTGCACCACGCGCAACAAGCGCAAGGCCTCGGCGCTGTCGCGGACCTACGACCAGCTGGAGGAGCGCATCTCGCGGCTGGCCGAGGAGGAGGAGCTGGCCAAGATCCGGCCGGAGCTCGACGGCAACGAGATCCAGCGCGTGCTGGGCATCGGGCCGGGGCCGGTGGTGGGGCAGGCGTACAAGTTCCTGCTCGAACTCAGGCTGGACAAGGGCATGCTCGGCAAGGAGGCGGTCACCGAGGCGCTGCTGGAGTGGGCCCGCTCAGGAGGCGCGAGCGCGTGACGCCGTCGTGATCATCCGGTACGCGAGCGCCGCCACGGGGTAGCCGACCGTGACGATCACGACCGCCAGGTAGGACTTGCCGTTCGCCGGCAGGATGAGCGCCGACAGGGCCGCGGCCAGCACGTACATGCCGTTGAAGAGCATGTCGTAGATCGAGAAGGCGCGGCCCAGGTAGATGTCCTCGACGTCGCGCTGGACGGTGGTGTCGGCGCAGATCTTGACGCTCTGCCCGGCCACGCCCAGCAGGAACCCGGCGATCGGCAGCCCCCACACCTGGAACGGCAGCACCAGCACGCCCGTCAGCACTCCGGACGCGGACAGCGCGATCGGCACCCAGCGCTCGATCGTGAACCGCTCGGTCGCGTAGGGGGTGATGATCACCGCGATGAAGTAGCCGAAGCCGGAGGTGGCCAGCACCAGGCTGATCCCGCGCAGCGCGGCCTCGGGGTCGCCGTCGGTGAAGTAGTAGCGGTAGAGGATGATGCCGAGCGCGGTGGCGATGCCCAGGAAGAAGCGGTGGGCGGCCATCGCGCCCATGGTGGCGGCGGCCGTACGGTGGCGCACCAGATGCTTGGCGCCGTCGGCGAGACCGCCGACGATGCTGCGCACGGCCTGGCGGGCCTGCGGCTTGTCAGGGTCGGACCAGGGGCCGAGCAGCCCGCGGTCCATCGTGCGCGCGACCAGCGCGCTCAGCCCGAACACCAGGCCCGAGGTGACCAGCAACAGCGCGACGCCGGCGTCGTTGCCGCCGAACACCTCGCGCAGCAGGAAGCCCACCCCCGCGCCGATGAACGTCACCACGGTCCCCGAGGTGGGCGTGACCGCGTTGGCGGCCATCAGCCGCTCGGCGGGCACCACGTGCGGCAGCGAGGCGCCGAGCGCGGCCAGGAAGAACCGGTTGACCCCCAGCACGCCGAGCGCCGCCGCGTAGAACGCGGGATCGGGCACGTCGGCGGCGACCAGCCCGGCGGCGACCAGCAGCAGCAGGCCGCGTACGACGGGAGCCACCACCAGGATCTGCCGCCGCGACCACCGGTCGATGAACACGCCGACGAAGGGCCCGAGCACGCTGTACGGCAGCAGCAGCACGGCCAGCCCGGTGGCCACTTCGAGCGCGGTCGTCTGGTTCTCGGGACTGAAGAAGGCGAATCCGGCGACGCCGAACTGGAAGATGCCGTCGGAGAACTGGGAGATCAGCCGGGTGCCGAACAGCCTTTTGAAATCCCTGCCCTGTAGGACGACGCGTAGATCGGCGACGAAAGACACGCCGTCAGCCTAGCCCCGTGCCTGTCCTCTACGATGCTCGGGAGGTTGGTGCAGCAGGTGGGCAACGGGTTCCTAACGGTCCACATGATCTCGTACGCTTCATAGCGTGACGACAGACGAACACGTTGTGCTGGTCGACGCCGCCGGCCGCGCGCTGGGCACCGCTCCCAAGACATCGGTGCACGGCCATGAGACCCCGCTCCACCTGGCGTTCTCCAGCTACGTCTTCGATCACGAAGGCCGCGTGCTGCTCACCAGGCGCGCCGACCACAAGATCACCTGGCCGGGGGTGTGGACCAACAGCTGCTGCGGTCACCCGCTGCCCGGCGAGCGGCTCGATCTGGCGGTCGTCCGCAGGCTCTCCTACGAGCTCGGGGTCACGGCCGAGCGGGCCGACCTGATGCTGCCGGCCTTCTCCTACCGCGCCGTGATGGCCAACGGCATCGTGGAGCATGAGCTCTGCCCGGTCTACCGCGTCACCGTCGGCACGCCCATCGTGCCCAACGCCGACGAGGTCGGGGAGGTGCGGTGGATGCCGTGGAAGGAGTTCGCCGAGGGCGTCCAGAACGGGCTGCTGGCGATCTCGCCGTGGTGCAGGGAGCAGGTGCCGCTGCTGATGGAGCTCGGCTCCGACCCGATGACCTGGCAGCCGGCCGCCGAGGCCGAGCTGCCCCCGGCCGCACAGATCTGACGGAAAGGCGCTGGGTCCGAAAAAGGCCCTGCGTCCGAAAAGGCGCCGCACCCCGGTGTGGATGCGGCGCCGATCGAAGGGCTCAGGCGCTCAGCGCTCGACCTCACCCCTGATGAACTTCTCGACGTAGTCGCGGGCCTCGTCGTCGGAGTACTGCTCGGGCGGCGACTTCATGAAGTACGAGGACGCTGACAGGATCGGCCCGGCGATGCCCCGGTCGAGGGCGATCTTGGCGGCGCGGACCGCGTCGATGATGATGCCGGCCGAGTTCGGCGAGTCCCAGACCTCGAGCTTGTACTCCAGGTTGAGCGGAGTGTCACCGAACGAACGGCCTTCCAGCCGCACGTAGGCCCACTTGCGGTCGTCGAGCCACGGCACGTGGTCCGACGGCCCGATGTGGACGTCGGCCTTGCCCATCTCGTGTGGGATCTGCGAGGTCACCGACTGCGTCTTCGAGATCTTCTTCGACTGGAGGCGCTTGCGCTCCAGCATGTTCATGAAGTCCATGTTGCCGCCGAAGTTGAGCTGGTACGTGCGCAGCAGCTCCACCCCGCGGTCCTCGAACAGCTTGGCCAGCACGCGGTGCGTGATGGTGGCGCCGACCTGCGACTTGATGTCGTCGCCGACGATCGGCACCCCGGCCTCGGTGAACTTCTCCGCCCACACCGGGTCGGAGGCGATGAAGACCGGCAGGGCGTTGACGAAGGCGACCTTGGCGTCGATGGCGCACTGCGCGTAGAACCGGTCGGCATCCTCGGAGCCCACCGGCAGGTAGGACACCAGGACGTCGACCCGGTGGTCACGAAGCACCTGGACCACGTCGACGGGGTCCTCGTCGGACTCCTCGATGATCTCCGAGTAGAACTCGCCCAGGCCGTCGAAGGTGTGGCCGCGCTGGACCGTCACCCCCGTGGGCGGCACATCCGTGATCTTGATCGTGTTGTTCTCGCTGGCGACGATCGCCTCGGACAGGTCGCGGCCGACCTTCTTGGCATCCACGTCGAACGCCGCGACAACCTCGACGTCGCCGACGTGGTAGTCGCCGAACTTCACGTGCATCAGGCCCGGGACCCGTACGTCCGGGTCGGCGTCCTTGTAATAGTGAACGCCCTGGACCAGCGACGACGCGCAGTTGCCGACACCGACAATGGCCACGCGAACCGAACCCATCGCACTCGCTCCCTTACTCATCAGTTGACGTGGTATCTCTTTCGGGCCCTTCAGAGGCCCGACGCTCAGTTGCGATCAGCTCGTTCAGCCAGCGCACCTCGCGCTCGACCGACTCGAGCCCATGGCGCTGCAGCTCGAGCGTGTAGCTGTCGAGCCGCTCCCTGGTGCGCGCCAGCGCCGTGCGTACGGCGTCGAGCCGCTCCTCCAACCGGCTGCGGCGGCCCTCGAGGATGCGCAGGCGCACCTCGGCCTCGGTATGCCTGAAGAACGCGAAGTGCACACCGAAGCTCTCGTCCTCCCAGGCGGAAGGGCCGGCCTGCGTCAGCATGTCCTGCAGCCGCTCCTTGCCCTCGGCCGTCAGCTTGTAGACGATCTTCGATCGGCCGCCGACGATCGTGGCGGGAGCGGGCTGCTCCTCCGCGATGAGGCCCTGAGCCAGGAGTGCTCTCAGACAGGGGTACAGCGACCCGTAGGAGAACGCACGGAACATCCCCAGCAGGGCGTTGAGCCGTTTGCGCAGCTCATAGCCGTGCAGCGGAGTCTCGTGCAGCGACCCGAGCACGGCGAGTTCCAAGACCCTGCCTTGTCCGCTGGCCATGGGAACCGCCCCCTCTCGCGTCGATGTATCGAGCCGATACATCCTGAGGATACGTCGAGCCGCTATATGGCTGCAATCTATGAATCCGCCAAGCCGTTGGGATGAGTCAGCAAAACGCCGTAGTCTGGCGCTCATGTGGTCACAGCGAAGGGTGGTGGATTACGGCCTCGCGAAAAAGGCGGTGGTCCGCTCCTTGCACTCCGGGCGAGCCTCGCGCGGTGACGTCTGTGACGCACAGCCCTACCTCCTTCGGGCGGCACGCCATTTGGGCGAGCCGACCGAACGTCTCTGCCCTGTCTGTGAGAGGGAGAACGTCACCCATGTGACCTACGTCTACGGGGATTCCCTGGGACGGCATGCCGGACAGGCAAAGGTCATGTCGGAACTCGTCTCCATGGCTCATGATTACGATGAGTTCCGGGTGTACGTGGTCGAGGTCTGCCAAGGTTGTTCCTGGAACCACCTGACGGTTTCGTACGTCCTCGGTAACGGACCGCCTGACCGCGTCGGCCAAGTGTGATCAACCGAGGGCGATGAACCTCACGCCCAACCGCCGTTTTGAATCCGACGACGTTGCGAGGACGTGTGAGTAACAGCATGAATGAGGGGACGGCCCGCCCTGGAAGGCGCCGTCGTTCCAGCTCATCCCGTTCTGTGCCCCAAGGTTCTCCGCCCCAAACCGGCGAAGCGGGCGCGGCATCGCCGTCGCGTCGTCCTGAAGCGGCCTATGAGCAGACGGGGGCCATGGCGGCGCAGCCGTACGACGAGTCTGCTCCCCAGCGTGCCGAGCAGCAGCCCCCGCGCAGGCGCGCGGACCAGCCTCCGCCGCGGCGTGCGGACCAGCCTCCCCGGGAGGTTCCCGGCCGCGGTGACCAGCGTTACCCCGAGCCCCCTAGGCGTGGTGACCAGCCCTATCCGGAAAACCCTGGACGCGGCGAACCGCCGGCGCGCCGTTCGCGTGCCCGCCAGGACACGCGATCGGCGGTGAGCAACGAGGAGACCATCGTCAGCGATGGGCCGCGGCGCTCGCGCAGGAAGAACGGCCAGGGCGGGCCGCCCGAGCCGCCAGGACCGCCGACCAAGAAGGGCGGTGACGGCGGCCGCAGCGGCTGGCGCAGGTTCGTGCCGAGCTGGAAGATCGTCGTGGCCACGTTCGTGGTGTTCACGGCCGGCATCTTCGGCATGATCATGGTCGCGTACGCCAACACCGAGGTGCCCACGGTCACCCAGGCCGAGGCCATCGCCCAGCAGAGCACCATCTATTACCGCGACGGCAAGACCCCGATCGCGAAGCTCGGCATGAAGCGGGACACCGTCGAGTTCGCTCAGATGGCGCAGACCATGAAGGACGCCACGATCGCCATCGAGAACAAGACGTTCTACGAGGACTCCGGCATCTCGATCCCGGGCATGGTCCGGTCGCTGTGGATGACCGCGACCGGGCAGCAGTTGCAGGGCGCCTCGACGATCACCCAGCAGATGGCCCGTAACTACTACGACGGCCTCAGCCAGGAAGTGTCGATCAAGCGTAAGGTCAGCGAGATCTTCGTCGCGGTCAAGCTCGACGAGACGCTGTCCAAGGACGACATCCTGCGGAACTACCTCAACACGGTCAACTTCGGCCGTGCCTACGGTGTCGAGGCCGCCGCGAAGGCCTATTTCGGCGAGAAGAAGTCCAGCGCCGCCAAGCTGACGCCCGAGCAGGCCGCCTACCTGGCCGCCCGGATCCAGCAGCCGAACTGGCAGCCCGACGCCCCCGCGCTCAAGGTGCGCTTCGGGACCGTCATCAAGAACATGGCCGAGCTCTGGCCGGAGAAGTACGGGCAGCTCCCGCAGACCGCGAAGTTCCCCACGCCCAAAAAGGCCGGCACCAGCAACGAGATGGGCGGGCTCAGGGGCTACATGGTGAAGCAGGTCCTCGACGAGCTGGCCGGGCGCGGTCTCACCCAGGACGAGATCGAGAGTGGCGGCTACGACATCACCTCCACCTTCGACAGGAAGCTCATGGTGGCCGCGCGGGACGCGGTGAAGAGCCAGCTCGCGGGCAGGTCCAACGAGTACCACGCCGGTCTGGCCGCGGTGGATCCCAAGCACGGCCGCGTCCTGGCCTTCTACGGCGGCGACGACTACCTCAACGACCCGTGGAACGAGCCCTTCCAGTCCACGAAGCAGGCCGCGTCCGCGTTCAAGCCGTACGTGCTGGCGGCCTGGCTGCAGGCGGGCTACTCGCTCAAGAGCTTCGTGCCGGGCAACCAGACGGTCCCGAAGATCCTCCCCGGCCAGCAGCCGGGCGGCATCAAGAACAGCCACAACGTCGGCCAGGCCGTGGACGTGGTCAAGGCCACCGCCCAGTCGGTCAACACCGCGTTCGTCTCCATGGCCTTCAAGCTGCCCGGCCAGCTCGACGACGTGAAGAACCTCGTCGAGGCGGCCGGATTCAACCAGAAGCGCATGGAAGCGGACATCGACGAGCACCACTACCAGTTCGCCATCGGCAGCGCCCTGGTGACGCCGGTCGAGCAGGCGGCGGGCTATTCGATCTTCGCCAACGGCGGCAAGTACATCCGCTACCACGTCGTCCAGGTCGTCAGGCTGAACAAGCAGGTCGTCTACCCCGAGCTCAAGACGCCCAAGTCGGTCATCGACGCCGGTGTCGCCGCCGACGCCACGGTCGCCATGCAAGAGGTGCTGAAGAGCGGCACCGCGGCGGGCAAGGGCCTGGGCAACCGGCCGTCGGCCGGCAAGACCGGGACGAACAACGACGAGAAGGAAGCCTGGTTCGTCGGCTACACGCCGCAGCTCTCCACCGCGGTCGGGTTCTACCGCGAGCAGTGCCTGACGAAGACGGGCAAGATCGTCCAGCCCATCCACTCCAACTGCCCGATCACGCCCAAGGGCAAGCCGAGCACCAAGTACAACAGCAACAACCCGTACACCACGCCCAAGGAGTCGACGCTCGGCTTCGAAGGCGCGGGCCCGCCCACGCTGGCCTGGCAGAAGTTCATGCTGGCCGCGCACGCGGCCCTGCCCGTCGAGCAGTTCCCCGTCAAGGCCGAGGTCGGCCTGCCGGAGAACATCGTGCCGAGCCCGACGCCTACGCCGACGCCGAGCGCTGAAAACCCGTTCGACGAGGAGAATCCGTTCGACGACGGGAACGACGAGCAGGACTGCCTGATCGGCTGCGACACCGACACCGGCGGCGGCGACGACGTGACGAGCGACGACGGTGGCGGTGACCCCGGCTTCCCGCAGACCTCCGGCGACGGGGTCAGCGGCGGCGGCAGCGCGCCTGAGCCCAGATCCTCGGGCGGCTGGCCGCTGAGCACGCGGCCCGAGGACCAGTGACGGCCACGGAGGTGCGCGCTCCGCTGGTGGCGCGCACCGTGCCGTACCTTCCCCTGGGGCTGATCGCGGCCCTGGGGGCCACCCTCGCGTACGTCGTGCGGCTGCCGTGCCGCACCGGCGGCTGGAACGACCAGGTCACGACCTACACGAACTTCTGCTACACCGACATCTACCCCCTGTACTTCGACAGGGAGCTGGCCACCCAAAACCCGTACTTCGCCGACGTGCCGTTCGACAAGCAGGTCGAATACCCGGTCGTGCTGGGCGAGGTCATGCAGGTGATCAGCTGGATCTCCCGGTGGCTGGAGCTCGACAAGGTCGCGCAGGCGGTCAGGTTCTACGACCTGACGGTCATCCTGCTCGGCATCAGCCTGGTGATCGGCGTGCTGCTGATGGCCGCGGTGGCCGGGCCGACGCGGCGGTGGGACGCGCTCTGGTACGCCATCTCGCCCGCCGTGGTGCTGGCCGCGTACATCAACTGGGACCTGGTCGCGGGCGCGCTGTCGATGGGCATGCTGCTGGCCTGGGGGCGGCGCCGCCAGGTGCTGGCCGGGGTGCTGCTCGGGCTGGCGATCGCGACCAAGTTCTATCCGCTGATGTTCGTGGGCGCGCTGTTCCTGCTCACGTTGCGGACCGCGCGATGGCGGCCGTTCCTGGTCACGATGGGCTCGGCGGCGGGCGCGTGGGTCCTGGTCAACGCGCCGTTCATGATCTTCGCCTGGGACGGCTGGCGCAGGTTCTACGTCTTCTCCGAGGAGCGCGGGGTCGACTGGGGCTCGCCGTGGCTGTTCTTCCAGAACAAGGGCTGGCCGGTCCTGGGAGACGGCGACGTGAGCACGCTCGGCATGGCGGCGCTGGCCCTGCTGTGCCTGGGCATCGCCGTGCTGACGCTGGCCGCGCCGCGCAGGCCCAGGCTGGCGCAGATCTGCTTCCTGGCGCTGGCCGCGTTCATGATGACGAACAAGGTGTGGTCGCCGCAGTTCGTGCTCTGGCTGGTGCCGTTCGCCGTGCTGGCCAGGCCCAACTGGAAGCCGCTCGCGCTGTGGCAGCTCGCCGAGATGTGGTATTTCGCCGCCATCTGGCTCTACCTCCTCAACCAGCCTCCGCTCAGCAGGAACGACCTGGGCATCGGTGACGACACCTACTTCACCGCCGTCTGGGGGCGCGTCATCACCATCGGGATCATGATGGCGTTCGTCGTCCGGGACATCCTGCGGCCCGGCAAGGACCTGGTGCGGCAGGGCGGCGTCGACGATCAGGCCGGAGGCGTCTTCGACGACGCCCGTGACCGCTTCACGCTGGCGTCCGTCCTTCGATGATCACCCGCTCGGCCCGGCGGGACGCGCTGCTGCTGTGGTTCGGCTCGCGGGCCGGGCTGCTCGTGGCGACGCTGCTCGGGGTCACGCTCGGCGAGTACACCGACAAGTGGCGCAAGTGGGATGCCACCCTGTTCATCACCATCGCCGAGCACGGGTACGACGGCGAGCCCGGCCGGCCCCCTGACCAGGGGCTGCCCGCGTTCTTCCCCGGGCTGCCGATGCTGATGCGTCTCGTGCACCACGTCATCCCCGACTGGTCGGCGGCCGGGCTGCTGATCTCGCTGGGCGCAGGGGCGGTCGCCATGGTGGCGCTGGCCCGGCTGGCCGAGATCGAGGGGGCCGACGGCTGGATGGCCGTGCTGGGGCTGCTGCTCTTCCCGATGTCGGTGTTCCTGTCGGCCGGCTACAGCGAGTCGCTCTTCCTGGCCTTCGCGATCCCGGCGTGGCTGGCGGCCAGGCAGGGGCGCTGGCCGCAGGCCGTGGCGCTGGCGGCGGGGGCCTCGTGCGTGCGGATCACCGGGTTGTTCCTCGCGATCGCGCTGGTGGTGGAGTTCGTCACCTCGCGAGAGCGGGTGCGGCTGGCCGGGTGGCTGGTGGTGCCGTTCGTCCCGCTGGCGGCGTACTCGTTCTACCACTACCGCAGAACCGGCGACTGGCTGGCGTGGAAGCACGCGCAGGAGGCCGGGTGGGGGCGCGACTTCGAGTGGCCGTGGGAGGCGTGGAAGACGACCTGGCGCTCGGCCATGGGCTCCGACGACTTCGCGGTGGCCTTCCGGATGGAGATCGTCGGGGTCGTGGTGGCGGTCGCCGTCCTGGTGTGGCTGCTCGTGCTGCGCCGGTGGAGCGAGCTGGTCTACACGGGGACGCAGGCGGGGGCCCTGATGACGTCGGCGTACTACCTGTCGATCCCGCGCTCGCTGCTGCTGTGGTTCCCGCTGTGGATCCTGGTGGCCAAGGTCGCGACCAGGAACGCGTGGGTGATCGCCCTCTATGCGCTGATCTCGGGGCCGCTCATGCTCGTGAACGCCGCCCGGTATCTGAGTGGCGCATGGGCGGGCTGATCTCTATACCCGTTTCTTTTCCTCGGTAATCCAGGGAAGTTATCCACAGGCTGTGTGTATTCCGTCGAGGTTTTCCCCAGCCCTGGCCTGGCGCTGGGGAAACACTCACCCGGGCCCTGTGGTCAGAGGTGCTTCCTGAGGAACGCGATGTCGTCCGCCTGGCCGTCGGCGGGCGTCTCCACCACGACCGGGGCGCCGGCCGCCCGGCAGACCGCGAGGATCAGCTCCGGGTCGATCTTCCCCTGGCCCAGGTTGGCGTGGCGGTCGGCGCCGGAGTCGAAGTCGTCGCGTGAGTCGTTGCAGTGGACGAGGTCGATGCGGCCGGTGATCGCCTTGACCCGGTCGACCAGGTCCACCAGCTCCTCGCCGCCCGCGTGGGCGTGGCAGGTGTCGAGGCAGAACCCCACGTCGAACCCGTCGAGCGCGTCCCAGAGCTGGGCGATGCGCTCCAGCTTGCGGGCCATCGCGTTGCCGCCGCCCGCGGTGTTCTCGATCAGCACGGGGATCGGGCACTCCATGCGCTCGAACACCTTGCGCCAGTTGTCGAACCCGGTCTGCGGATCGTCGTTCTTGTTGACGTGGCCGCCGTGCACGATCAGGCCCTTGGCGCCGAGCCCGGCGGCCGCCTTCAGATGCTGCTCCAGCAGCTTGCGGCTGGGGATCCTGATCCGGTTGTTGGTGGTCGCCACGTTGATCAGGTAGGGGGCGTGGATGTAGACGTCGACGCCCTCGACCGGCTTGGCGGGCAGCACGGGCTTGTCGTAGCCCTGCGGATCGCCCAGGAAGAACTGCACCACGTCGGCCCCGACCCGCTCGGCGTGAGCGGCGGGGTCGTCCTGATCGACATGAGCTCCGATGCGCACCATGTCACCGAGCTTATCCGTTTGGTGCGGCCGGCCAGGGGCAGTCGCCAGGCATCCAAAGCGAGGAGAAACACTATGAGCCGCTGGCGCTTACGAGCGCTGATCCTCTTGGTCTATGTCATCGTCGGCATCTACGTCGCCTGGCTGTACGACTACATAACACCGGGACTGCTGAAGGACCTCGCCGAGGCCCTGCTCGCGGTCTTCCTTTGGTTCCTGGTCCTGCTCGGCATCGACCTGAACATCGGGTGACTTCACATATCGGACGGCCCCGGCGGACCGGGGCCGTTTGTCATGCGCCGATCACGGGTGGGGGAGGAAGCCGCCGTGGGCGATGCCCAGCGCGGCTCCCACGAACGAGCCCACCAGCCCGATGACGTTGAGCGAACGCTGCGGCGTGGTCGCCGAGACGTACTGCGAATAGAGACCGACACCGAAGCCGAGCGTGCCGATCCAGGACGAGATCATGTGCGCGGACGTCCAGAACGTCGCCACGAAGGCCACGATGCCGCACACCAGCGTGGCGACGGACAGGATGTTCTCGACCGGGTGCGAACGCCCGTCGGTGTTGAGCGTGAGCTTGAACCGCTCCCTCTCGGAGGGTTGAAGCACATGTGGCACAGCCACCACCCCCTTAGGTTTCCTACATGCCTTCCCACCTACTGGCGGCTGGTAACCTGGGCAAGCTGCGTTGTGATGGGTGATCCATCGACCCGCGATGCCGAAGAGTGGTGTCCGGGCAAGCGTCAGCGTCCTCCTGTCACGGCAGAGTGTCGTGACCGCAAGAGTCCAGAGGAGGTTGGAGTCCCGCATGCGTCGTTACGAAGTAATGGTCATTCTGGACCCTTCGCTCGATGAGCGCACTGTTGCGCCGTCCCTCGACCAGTTCCTCACCGTGGTCCGCACCGACGGCGGCACCGTGGAGAAGGTCGACGTCTGGGGCCGTCGCCGTCTCGCCTACGACATCGACAAGAAGTCGGAAGGCATCTACGCCGTCATCGACCTGTCCGCGGAGCCCGCGACGGTCAAGGAGCTCGACCGGCAGATGAACCTCAACGAGGGCATTCTGCGTACCAAGGTGCTCCGCCCCGACGTGCACTAGCAGGTCGTTGCCCGGCTTTTTGTCGGGCCCCGGCCGTACTCTGAGCCGTAACCCAAAGCGAAGGCGTGCAGGAAGGCGAGCGCTAGCCATGGCAGCAGGCGACACCGTAATCACCATCGTCGGCAACCTTGTCGAAGACCCGGAGCTGCGCTTCACCCCGACGGGGCAAGCCGTGGCTCGATTCCGCATCGCGTCCACTCCGCGGTTCATGGATCGACAGACCAACGAGTGGAAAGATGGCGAAAGCCTCTTCCTGACCTGCAACGTGTGGCGGCAGGCGGCGGAGAACGCCGCTGAGAGCCTCCAGCGCGGCATGCGGGTCATCGTGCAGGGGCGGCTCAAGCAGCGGTCTTACGAGACCAAAGAAGGCGAGAAGCGCACGGTCTACGAGGTCGAGGTCGACGAGGTCGGCCCGTCTCTGCGTAACGCCACGGCCAAGGTCAACCGCACCTCCCGTCAGGGTGGTGGCGGTGGTGGCGGCGGCTTCGGCGGCGGTCCTGCCGACGACCCGTGGGCCTCCGCGTCGCCCGCCCCGCCTCAGGGCGGCGGCTTCCAGGGCGGCGGCGGTGGCTTCGGCGGGGGCGGCGGCGGTCAGCAGAGTGGCGGCGGCGGCGGCTTCGGCGGCGGCGGCAACGACTTCAGCGACGAACCGCCCTTCTAACGTGCCGGGAGTGCGGCACGCATTCCCGGCACACAAGGTCTGACCGCAAGGCCCTCGCGGCCTTTTCCATCTGTCCACAAGCCCGAGACCATTCCCGCCCAGAAGGCGGGGCTCTGAAAGGAGCACCACGATGGCCAAGCCGGCACTGCGCAAGCCCAAGAAGAAGGTTTGCCTGTTCTGCCACGACAAGATCTCCTACGTCGACTACAAGGACACGGCGCTGCTGCGGAAGTTCATCTCCGACCGCGGCAAGATCCGTGCGCGCCGGGTGACGGGCAACTGCACCCAGCACCAGCGCGACGTGGCGACCGCGATCAAGAACGCCCGTGAGGTGGCTCTGCTGCCCTACACGAGCACCGCGCGCTAAGGAGGACTGTCGATATGAAGCTCATCCTCACCAACGAGGTTTCCGGCCTCGGCACCCCTGGCGACGTCGTCGAGGTCAAGGACGGCTACGGCCGTAACTACCTCATCCCGCGCGGCTACGCCATGCGCTGGACCCGCGGGGCCGAGAAGCAGATCGAGACGATCAAGAAGGCTCGCGACGCTCGGGAGATCCGCGACCTGGGCACCGCCAAGGAGGTCGCCGGCCAGATCGGCGCCCTGCGTGTCCGGCTGACGACCCGCGCGGGCGACTCCGGCCGCCTGTTCGGCTCGATCACCACGGGCGACATCGCCGACGCCGTCAAGGCGGCCGGTGGCCCGATCCTCGACCGCCGCCGCATCGAGATCGTCAACCCGATCAAGAGCGTCGGCTCCCACAAGGTCACCGTCAAGCTGCACCCGGAAGTCTCCGCTTCCGTGGATGTCGAGGTTGTCGGCGGCTGATCCATGATTCAGGCCCCTCTCCGTCCGGAGCGGGGCCTTTTTCATGTCAGGGCTTTTTTGCCGGTACGCGCTGCCGGGGTCAGGCCACCCGCCGCACGGGGCTGAGGGCCTTCCAGGAAACGGCCGCTGACCCGTCACCGGCTGAGCGCCGCGACGCGAGCCTGCGTATGAACGGCGTGGTGAGCGGCACCCCGGGGACGTTATTTCCTATTCGGTCAGCGTAGAATGCGGTCGTTCTTTCGCACGTTCCCCCTGGAGGCTTGGCCATGGCCCGTCCCTTGATGCTGCTCGCGTTCGGCGCGCTGGCTGTGGCGGTCGTCGCCTGCGCACCGGTCGACGACACCGCCACCTCGGCGGCCCCGACGACGTCCACCGCGTGCGCCAAGGAGCAGCTCAAGCTGGTCAACGCCGGCAAGCTGACCATCGGCACCGACAAGCCGGCCTACGAGCCGTGGTTCAAGGACGACGACCCGGGCAACGGGCAGGGGTTCGAGAGCGCGGTGGCCTTCGCGGTGGCGGGGGAGCTCGGCTTCGACCGCAGCGAGGTGCAGTGGAGCACGGTCAAGTTCGACTCCGCGTTCGCGCCGGGGGTCAAGCAGTTCGACTTCGACGTCAACCAGGTCTCGATCACGCCCGCGAGGGCCGAGGTGGTCGACTTCAGCAAGGGCTATTACACGGTCAAGCAGGCCGTCGTCGCCGTCGAGGGCAGCAAGTTCGCCGGCGTGAAGAGCCTGGCGGAGCTGAAGGACGCGAAGATCGGCGTACAGGTGGGGACGACCTCGCTCGACGCCGTCAAGAACGTCATCAAGCCCGCCGACGACCCCAACGTCTACAACGAGCAGATCGACGCCGTGAACGCGCTGAAGAACGAGCAGGTGGACGCGCTGGTCGTGGACCTGCCGACGGCCTTCTATGTGACGGCCGCGCAGGTGGAGAAGTCGAAGATCGTCGGCCAGTTCAGCTCGACGGGCGGCACGCCTGAGGAGTTCGGGCTGGTGATGGAGAAGGGCAGCGCACTCAAGAGCTGCGTGGACAAGGCCGTGGACGCGCTGAAGTCCAAGGGCGAGCTGGCCAAGATCGAGCAGCAGTGGCTCGGCTCGGCGGCGGGCGCGCCCGAGCTGCGATGACCGAGTGGGTCAAGTCCGGGCGGCAGCTCGAGCGGGAGCAGGTACGCAGGTCGCGCGCCCGTCGCTCGGCCTCGATCGCGACGGCCTCGACGATCGTCTTCATCGTCCTGGCCGCTTGGGTGGTCGCGAGCTCGCCCGGCTGGCCGCGGGTGCGGGCGACGTTCTTCGACGGGGGACATTTCGCCGCGTCGCTGCCTGACGTGCTGAGCGGGTTCCTGCTCAACATCAAGATCTTCCTGATCGCGGAGCCGTTGATCCTCGTCGTCGGGCTGCTGGTGGCGCTGGCCAGAGGGATCAAGCGGCCCGCGTTCTTCCCGATCAGGGCGCTGGCCACGCTCTACACCGACGTCTTCCGCGGCGTGCCGACGATTCTGGTGATCTATCTCGTCGGGTTCGGGCTGCCCGCGCTCAGGCTGCAGGGCATCCCGAACGACCTGGTGACGCTGGGCGTCATCGCGCTGACCCTCTCCTACGGCGCGTACGTGGCCGAGGTGTTCAGGTCCGGCATCGAGTCCATCCACCCCAGCCAGGTGGCGGCGGCCCGCTCGCTGGGCCTCAGCCACGGCAAGACCATGCGGTTCGTGGTGCTGCCGCAGGCCACCCGCAGGGTCGTGCCGCCGCTGCTCAACGACTTCATCTCGCTGCAGAAGGACACGGCGCTGGTCGCCACGATCGGGCCGCTGGAGGCGCTCAGGCAGGCGCAGATCTACGCGGCCAGTACCTTCAACTTCACCTCCTACCTCGTCGCGGCGCTGCTGTTCATCCTGCTCACGATCCCGCTGGCCAGGTTCACCGACCATCTGGCGGCGCGTACGCGGAGGAGGCGGGGCGCATGAGCGTGCTGACGATCGACGGGGTGTGGAAGAACTTCCACGGGCACAGCGTGCTGCGCGGCATCGACCTGGAGGTGCGCCCGCACGAGGTGGTGAGCCTGATCGGGGCCTCCGGCTCCGGCAAGTCCACGCTCCTGCGCTGCGTGAACCTGCTGGAGACGGTCGACGACGGCACGATCCGCCTCGACGGCGAGGACATCACCGACCCCCGCGTGAACGTGGACGCCGTGCGCAAGCGGCTGGGCATCGTGTTCCAGGCGTTCAACCTGTTCCCGCACATGAACGTGCTGGACAACATCACGCTGGCGCCCCGCCAGGTGCACAGGGTGGCGAAGGGGCAGGCGGAGGAGCAGGCTCACGACCTGTTGGCCAGGTTCGGGCTGGCGGACAAGGCGCGGGCCTACCCTGACCAGCTCTCCGGAGGGCAGCAGCAGCGGGTGGCCATCGTCAGGGCGCTGGCCACCCAGCCCAGGCTGATGCTGCTCGACGAGGTCACCTCGGCGCTCGATCCCGAGCTGGTGATCGAGGTGCTGGGGATCATCAGGGAGCTCAAGGCGTCGGGGATGACGATGATCCTCACGACGCACGAGATGAGCTTTTGCCGCGATATTTCGGATACGGTGTGCTTTCTCGACGGCGGCGTGCTCCTCGAAAAGGGCCCGCCCGAGAAGATCTTCACCGAGCCGGAGCACGCCAGGACACGCGAGTTCCTGCGCAGCGTCCTCGACTCGGGCCGCTTCTGACGCCGGGGGTCGGCGGGGGCTCAGCGGCGGTGCCGTCCGCGTGTCGGGTCGACCGGGTGGCGGGGCTGGGCCAGCAGGCTGTGGCGGCGGCCGTACACGAGGTAGACCACCAGGCCGAAGCCCATCCACAGGACGAACCACGCCCAGGTCAGCACCCGCAGGTTGACCATGAGCCAGAGCGTGGCCACCACCGAGAGCGCCGGCAGCACCGGCGAGAGCGGCACCCGGAACCCGCGCTCCAGATGCGGCATGCGCCGCCGCATCACGATCACCCCGGCCGCCACGAACAGGAACGCGAACAGCGTCCCGATCACCACGAGCTCCTGCATCGTGAGCACCGGCACGAACTCCGCCAGCACGACCGCGATGAGCCCGATCACGAGCGTCACCCGCGAGGGCGTGTGGTAGCGGCGGCTGACCGACGCCAGGCCGCGGGGGATCAGCCCGTCGCGGGCCATGGAGAACAGCACGCGCGTCTGCCCGACGATCAGCACCAGGATCACGGTCGTCAGCCCGAGCACCGCGCCCGCGTCGATGACGTGCACCATCCAGTCCACGCCGATCGTCCGGAACGCGCTGGACAGCGGGGCGTCCACCGAGATCTTCGTGTAGGGGATCATGCCCACCATGACCACGGCCACCGCGAGGTAGATGATCGTGGCGATGACCAGGCTGCGGATCATGCCCTTGGGCACGGCCCTGGGCGCGTTCACGGTCTCCTCGGCGGAGGTGGCGACGATGTCGAACCCGATGTACGCGAACGCGATGGCCGAGGCCGCGGTGAAGATCCCGAACCAGCCGAACGCCTGGCTCTGCCCGACGAAGACCTCCAGCACCGTCGCGGACGGGGTCGGCAGGATCTTGGGCGGGACGTAGAACTCGCCGAAGTTCGCCACGTTCACATGGGGCAGCCCGACGACGATGACCGCGCCGATGGCCAGCAGCTTGGCCGCCACCATGATCCACAACGCGCGCAGCCCGATCCGCGCGCCGAGCGCCACGATGCCGGTGAGCAGCACCAGGATCACGACCACGAGGACGTCCGCGACCAGCTTCTCGCGCGGCAGGCTGACGCCGAAGTTCGAGATCGCCCTGACCGTGATCGCGCCCCACGCCCTGGCCACCACCGCGGCGGCGAACTGCAGCTCCAGGATCAGGGCCCAGCCGATGATCCAGGCCCAGACCTCGCCGAAGATGACGTACGTGAAGGTGTAGGCGCTGCCGGACGTCGGCATGGTGGACGACAGCTCGGCGTAGCACAGGCAGGCGAGCAGGCAGGCGATGCCCGCGATCATGAAGGACAGGATCACGCCGGGACCCGCCGTGCCGGCCGCCTGCTGACCGGCGATGCCGAAGATGCCCGCGCCGATCATCACGCCGAGCCCGAGCACCACCAGGTCGGCCGGACGGTAGAGCTCGGCCAGGCTGTGCCGGGCGCCGGTGCGTAATCCGGTCGCCTCCGAAGGCGGTAGTCGCCGCAGGATCGTGGACAAGGAACACCCCGCTCAGGGAACTCGCCCACCATGTCTCACCCCTTGGACAACAGCAAGCACGAGACGGTCACAGTGGACGGGTGCCCGGCTAGGCCCCGGTCACGAGCCAGGCGGTGCCGGCGGACCGTCGTACGAGGGTGATCAGCCGCGCGAGCATCCACACCCCCAGCGCGCACCAGAGGGCGACCACGCCGAAGCCGGCGGCGAGCAGCGCGGCGGGCAGGTACGCCAGCGTCGTCCACACCCCCGCCCACGCCAGGTACCGCTGATCGCCCGCGCCGATCAGCACGCCGTCGAGCACGAACACGACCCCGCACACCGGCTGGAACAGCGCCACCGGCCACAACAGCGCCAGCAGCAGCTCGGTGACCTGCGGATCCGCGTCGAACAGCCCGGGCAGGACCGGCCTGGCCGCGACCACGAGGAGGCCGAGCACGACGCCCGACCAGACGCCCCACTGCACCATGCGCCTGGTGGCGGCCTTGGTCGCCGCGACGTCCCCGGCACCGAGCGACCGCCCCGTGATGGCCTGCCCGGCGATCGCGATGGCGTCCAGCGCGAAGGCGAGCAGCGTCCAGACCTGTGTCGCGATCGCGTACGCGGCCAGCTCGGCCTCGCCCATCCTGGTGGCGATCACGGTGGCCGCGAGCAGCACCACCCGCATGCACAAGGTACGGATGAGCAGCGCGAACCCGGCCGTACCCGCCTGCCTGACCCCGGCCAGGCTGGGCGTGAGCGGCGCGCCCAGCCGCAGCGCGCCCCTGGCCACCACGACGAGGTAGACGGCCGCTCCCAGCGTCTGAGCCAGCACGGTGCCCCACGCGGAGCCCGCGATGCCCCAGCCGAGCCCGAGCACGAACCAGGCGTTCAGCGCCGCGTTCAGCGCGAACGAGCCCACCGCGACCGCCAGCGGCGTGAGCGTGTCCCGCAGCCCGCGCAGAACCCCGGTGCCCGCCAGCACGACCAGCATCCCGGGCGCGCCGAGCAGGCTGATCCGCAGGTACGTCACCGCCTGCGCGCTCTGCTCCGGCCCCGCCCCGAACAACTCCACGACGGCCGGCGCGAACGGCCAGCACACGACGATCAGCGTCACCCCGATGGCCAGCGCCAGCCAGATCCCGTCCACGCCGCTGCGCATGGCCCGCATGTGGTTGCCCGCCCCGGACTGGCGCGCCACGGACGCCGTCGTGCCGTAGGCGAGGAACACGCACAGGCTCACCAACGTGGTCAGAACGGTGCCCGCCACGCCCAGAGAGCCCACCGCCGTGGTGCCCAGCCCGTGGCCGACGATGGCGTAGTCGGCGAGCAGGAAGAGCGGCTCGGCCACCAACGCGCCGAACGCCGGAACGGCCAGGCGCAGAATCTCCCGGTCTCGGGGGGTAATGAGCATTCGTCCATTATGACCCTTACACGGCGTGTCGGACCAACTTTCTTCCCTCCACAGCCGGTGGACAATGTTTTCCCAGGTCAGCGAGTTGTCGGTGGATGACCTTGAGAGTTATCCCCAGGCTCGTCCACAGACCTTTCACACCCTGGGCGCGATAGTGCACAGCTTGACCACAGCGTTGTCCACAGGCTGCGTTGCCGACTGCCCCCGACTCCGCGAAACTGTCAGACCGGTCGACTACAAGTGGGGGTGGTGCGACCGCCTGCAAGGTTGTTCGAGGGGGCGCAGTGAGCAATGACGAAGAGGCCGGCGGAGGCCCAGGTTTCGAGCGCACCCCGCCGAGCAACATCGATGCGGAGCAGTCGGTCCTCGGCGGCATGCTGCTGTCCAAGGACGCCATCGCCGACGTCGTGGAGATCCTGCGCTCCGACGACTTCTACCGCCCGGCCCACCAGATGGTCTACGACGTCGTCACCGACCTCTACGGCCGCGGCGAGCCGGCCGACGCGGTCACCGTCTTCGACGAGCTGCAGAAGCGCGGGGAGATGGCCAGGGTGGGCGGCGCCGCCTACCTCCACACGCTCACCGCCGTCGTCCCCACGGCGGCCAACGCCGGCTACTACGCGAAGATCGTCCGCGAGCAGGCGATCCTGCGCCGCCTCATCGAGGCCGGCACCCGCATCGTCTCCTTCGGCTACGGCGGCCAGAACGAAGAGGTCGACGACCTCGTCGACCGCGCCCAGGCGGAGATCTACAAGGTCACCGAGCGGCGCACCTCGGAGGACTACGCGCCGCTGGCCGACATCATGCCCGGCGCGCTCGACGAGCTGGAGGCGATCGGCAGCCGCGGCGGCCAGATGGTCGGCGTCCCGACCGGCTTCCAGGACCTCGACTCGCTCACCAACGGCCTGCACCCCGGCCAGATGATCGTCGTCGCTGCCCGCCCCGCCATCGGCAAGGCGCTCGCGCTCGACACCCCCCTGCCCACCCCCACCGGGTGGACCACGATGGGGCGGGTGCGGGCGGGCGACCTCCTGATCGGGGCCGACGGCAGACCGGCGCGGGTCGTTGCGGCCACCGACGTCATGCACGGGCGTCCCTGCTACGAGGTGGAGTTCAGCGACGGCACGGTGATCGTGGCCGACGCCCAGCACCAGTGGCTCACCGAGACCGGCGCCTCCCGCCGCTCGGCGGCGACCGGCCACCAGGGGTCCGCGAGCCGGCGGGCATCCGCCGAGGTGCGCACCACCGAAGAGATCGCCGCCACGCTGCACGACGGCTCCCGCCACACCATCGCCAACGCCGAGCCGCTCGACCTGCCCGACCGCGTGCTCGCGATCCCGCCGTACACGCTGGGCGTCCGGCTGGGGGACAGTGGCGTCGACGGCGGCGACCAGCACATTCCGGCCGAATACCTCCGCGCGTCCGAAGCCCAGCGCAGAGCCCTCCTGGCGGGCCTCCTGGACACCGCCGGCGACATCGACGGCCACGGGACGGTCCGGCTCACGGTCAAGCACCAGCGGCTGGCAGCGGACGCCTGGGAGCTGATCCTGAGCCTGGGCTACACCGCTGCAAGGACGCCCGAGGCCGGCCACGCGATCACCTTCACACCCCCCGACAAGGTCTTCGGCCTGACGCACAAGAACGCCCGGGTGGTGACCGCGGCCGACCCGGAGGCGACCTGCCGGTACATCACCGACGTGCGGCCGGTGCCGTCGGTGCCGGTGCGGTGCGTGGAGGTGGACAACGCCGATCACCTGTACGTGGCGGGCCGGACCTGGATCCCCACCCACAACTCCACGCTGGGTCTCGACTTCGCCCGCTCCGCCGCCATCAAGCACGGGATGACCACGGTCATCTTCTCGCTGGAAATGTCCCGCAACGAGATCACCATGCGCCTGCTGTCCGCCGAGGCCCGCGTGGCGCTGCACACCATGCGCTCCGGCATGATGGGCGACGACGACTGGACCCGCCTGGCCCGCCGGATGAGCGAGGTGGCCGAGGCGCCGCTGTTCATCGACGACTCGCCCAACATGTCGATGATGGAGATCAGGGCCAAGTGCCGGCGGCTCAAGCAGCGTAACGACCTGAAGTTCGTGGTCATCGACTACCTCCAGCTCATGAGCTCGCCGAAGAAGACCGAGAGCCGCCAGAACGAGGTCTCGGAGATCTCGCGTGCGATCAAGCTCCTGGCCAAGGAGCTGGAGGTCCCGGTCATCGCGATCTCCCAGCTCAACCGAGGTCCTGAGCAGCGCACCGACAAGCGTCCCGCGGTGAGCGACCTGCGTGAGTCGGGCTGCCTGACCGCCGCCACCCGCGTCATGCGGGCCGACACGGGGGCCGAGGTCTCCCTGGGGGAGCTGCTGGAGTCGGGGGCGCGCGACATCCCCGTGTGGTCGCTGGACGACCGGCTGAAGCTGGTGCCGCGCACGATGACCCATGTCTTCCCGAGCGGTGTCAAGCAGGTCTACCGCGTGCGGCTGCGTTCAGGGCGAGAGGTCGAGGCCACGGCCAACCACCCCTTCCTCACCTACGACGGCTGGCGGGCGCTCGAAGACCTGCCGCCGGGCGCCAGGGTCGCGGTGGCGAGGCATGTGCCCGCGCCGCTGGGCCTCGCCGAGCAGGACGAGGCCGACCTGGTCGCGCTCGCGCACCGCCCGGCGGAGTCCCTGCCTGAGAGCCTGTTCTCCCTGCCCAAACGGCAGCTCGCCGGGTTCCTGAGCCACCTGTGGACGACCGGGGGGAGTGTCCGGTGGGATCGGTCGCTCGGCCAGGCCCGCCTCTCCTACTTCGCCGCCGGCCGCCGCCTGGCGGACGACGTGGCCAGGCTGCTGCTCCGGTTCAACGTCATGACCAGGGTGGAGGGCGGCGACCGTACGGGCTACCGCCTGCACGTTCACGGGGCGGCGGACCAGCTGCGCTTCCTCGACGAGATCGGCGTGCGCGGCGAGCAGGCGCGGCCGGCCGGGGAGTGCGCGGCGCAGCTGCGTCGCGTCACCGGCGAGACCGTCGTCGACACCGTTCCGGATGACGTGTGGTCGCGGATCAGGGCGGCGCTGACGGAGCGGAAGACGGCCCCGCCGGAGCTCGCCACCGCGACGCGGACCCGAGCGAGCGGGCCGAGCCCGAGCGGGCCGAGCGGGCCGAGCGGGCCGAGCCCGAGCGATGCGAGCGGCCCGAGCGCGAGTGGGCCGAGTGGCTGGGTGGCGAGGGGCCGGGCGCTCGATGAGTCGACCCCGGGGGAGCGCCGCGAGCGGCTGGGCAGGATCGCGGCGGTGCTCGACGACTCCGACCTTGAGCTGCTGGCGACGAACGACGTCTTCTGGGACGAGATCGTCACCATCGAGCCCATGGGGGAGCAGCCCGTCTACGACGCCACGGTGCTCGGCACGCACAACTTCCTCGCGAACGGGATCAGCCTCCACAACTCGATCGAGCAGGACGCGGACATGGTCATCCTGCTGCACCGCGAGGACGCCTACGAGCGCGAGTCCCCGAGAGCGGGCGAAGCCGACCTGATCGTGGCCAAGCACCGTAACGGCCCCACGGCCACGGTCACGGTGGCCTTCCAGGGCCACTACAGCCGTTTCGTGGACATGGCCCAGCACTGATTCCCCGGCAGGCGTGTGACAAAGGAGACAATCGGCCCAGGAATGGCGGCTGATCGCTTCAGTGCTCTAACGAAGGAGAGTGAAGCGAAGGGAAGAACGCCATGACCATCCTCGTCGCGTATGACGGCTCGGCTGACTCGCGTACCGCGATCGAGTTCGCGGCCAAGCACCTCACGGCCGAGCCCACGCTCGTCGTCACGGTGTGGGAGCCGCTGCTCGTACAGCTCAAGAAAAACCCGCTGGCCGCGGCCGCGATCGACCCCGACACCGAGGACCAGGCGCAGGCCCAGGCCGAGCTGTACGCCAAGGAGGGGGCCGAGCTGGCGGTCGCCGCCGGGCTGTCCGACGTCACCTTCCGTGCGGTGGCCGACAACGAGTCGATCTGGAAGACGATCGTGGACGTGGCGGACGAGATCGACGCCTCGCTGATCGTCACCGGCTCGCGCGGCCTGGCCGGAGTGCGGTCGGTGCTGCTCGGCAGCGTGTCCAACCACGTGCTGCACCACGCGCACCGGCCGACCCTCATCGTGCCCCCGCCGAAGCCTGCCGCGCGGGCCTGACCTAGAGGGAACCAGGCACTACGAGGAGGCGGGCGCGCAGCAGGTCTGCGGCGGGCAGAGCCGGGTGTCGATGCGTCGCGCGCCCGGCCCCTCGTCGCCCAGCCGGTCGTGCGGGTTGGCCACAGGGCACAGGTCCAGCGACAGGCAGCCGCACCCGATACAGTCCGTCAGGTCGTCGCGCAGCCGCTGCAACTGCTCGATGCGATCGTCGAGCTCACCCCGCCAGGCGGCCGACAGCCGGGCCCAGTCGGCCCGGTTGGGCGTGCGCTCGTCCGGCAGCTCGGCCAGGGCGTCCCTGATGGTCTTCAGCGGGATCCCGATCCGCTGCGACAGCCTGATGAACGCGACCCTGCGCAGGCTGTCACGGCCGTAGCGCCGCTGGTTGCCGGCCGTGCGCCGGCTCTGGATGAGGCCCTTGGCCTCGTAGAAGTGCAGAGCCGAGACGGCGACGCCACTGCGCTCGGCGAGCTGGCCGACGGTGAGCTCCTTGGTGTTCCAGGCGACCTTCGTCATACCTAGAGATTACTTGAGGATCCGCGCGCTATCGGAGGGGTCCCCGCGCTATCCGGGGATCCGCTCGAAGAAGATCCGAGCGTCCGCTCGAAGAACGTCTCCAGCACCACGACCGTCTGCGTCCCCGTCACGCCGTCCACCCCGAACACCCGCCGCAGCACGTCCTGCAGCTCCTTGGTGCCGGTGGTCCGCACTTTGAGCAGCACCGACGCGGGACCGGCGATGACGTGCGCCTCCTCGATCTCCGGGATCGCCGTCAGCGCCTCCGCGCTCCCGCCCATCCACGCGCCACCGTTCACCAGCACGTACGCCGTCACCGCCCGGCCCAGCGCCGCCTGGTCGACCTCGATGGTCGTACGCCTGATCACGCCGCGCTCGCGCAGCTTGCGCACCCGCTCGTGCGCCGCCCCTCCGGACAGCCCCACCGCCTTGCCCAGCTCCACGTACGACCGCGTCGCGTCCTCCTGGAGCAGGCCGATCAGCATCCTGTCGATATCGTCCACGGCTGAATGCTATCTCGCGATATTGCCCAGAATCCGAACAGCGTATGGTGGTGGGCATGACGGACATGATCCCCACTGAGTTCGAGGTGCTCGACGAGCGGTTCGCCGCGGTCGGCGGAGACGACCAGATCGAGCGGCTCCACACCGGCACGCGCTGGGCCGAGGGCCCGGTCTATTTCCCGGCCGGCCGCTTCCTGGTCTGGAGCGACATCCCCAATGAGCGGATGCTGCGCTGGGACGAGATGACCGGCGCGGTGGGGCCGTTCCGCCAGCCGTCCGGTTATGTCAACGGCAACACCCTCGACCGCGAGGGCCGGTTGATCTCCTGCGAGCAGGGCGCCCGCCGCGTCACCCGTACCGAGCACGACGGGTCGATCACGGTGATCGCCGACCGCTGGGAGGGCAAGCGGTTCAACAGCCCCAACGACGCGGTCGTCCGCTCCGACGGCTCCATCTGGTTCACCGACCCGCCCTACGGCATCATCAGCAACTACGAGGGCGTCGCCGCCGAGCAGGAGATCGACGGCTGTCACGTCTATCGCGCCGATCCGGCGACGGGCGAGGTCCGGATGGTGGCCGGCGACTTCGTCAGGCCCAACGGCCTGGCCTTCTCGCTCGACGAGAGCCGCCTCTACATCGCCGACACCAGGGCCAGGCATCTGCGGGTGTTCGACGTGCGCGACGACGGCACGCTGGAAGGTGGGAAGGTCTTCGCCGAGGGCGCCGAGCAGGACAACTTCGACGGCCTGCGCCTCGACGACACCGGGCGCGTCTGGGCCGCGGCAGGCAAGGCGGTGCTCTGCTACGACTCCGACGGCACGCTGATCGGGCGGCTCAAGCTGCCCGAGTTCGTGGCCAACCTGGTGTTCGGAGGGCTCAAGCGGAACCGGATGTTCATCACGGCCTCGTCCTCGCTCTACTCCCTGATGACGAACGTCACCGGCGCGCGCCCGGTCTGGGCCGGGCGCTAGCCTCACTCCCACCTGAAGAACCGCACGGCCAGCCCGCCGAAGAGCATCAGCCCGCCGGCCACCACCGCCAGGTGCATGAGCTCCGGGGGCTGGCCGGCCCAGGTGTCCTTGAGCGCCTGCGCGAACGGACCGGCCACGGAGAAGTCGCTGACCACGCCCAGCGCGTCGGGCATGAGCTCGCGCGGCAGCCACATTCCCCCCAGGAACATCAGCGGGAACATCACCACCGACCCGATCCCGGGCGCGGCCTTGGCGCTGGGCGCCAGGGCGGCGATCACGAGCCCCATGGCCAGCAGCGCGGCGGTGCCGAGCAGGAAGACGAGGATGAAGCCGGCCCAGTTCCGGGGGGCCGCGGCGCCGAAGACCAGGGAGCCGACCACGATCAGCACCGTGGTGGACAGCGCCCCCACGGCCAGGTTGATCAGGAGTTGCACGGCCAGCAGCCGCGAAGGGTGCACGGGCGTGGTGGACATCCGCCTGAGCACTCCCTGCTCGCGGTAGGCGGCCAGCACCGCCGGCACGACGCTGCAGGCCAGCGTCAGCAGCGCGAGCAGGGTCATCAGGCTCGGCATCTGCGTGTCCACGGCCCGCTCGCCGGTCCCCTCACGCACGGTCATCGCCGGGATGCTGAGGCCGAGCACGACCAGGAGCCCCACCGGCAGCCCGATGGTGAACAGCAGGAACGGCCATTCACGCAGGTGCAGCTTGGTCTCCACGATGAGCATCTTCTTCATGAGAGCTTCCTTCCGGTGAGCGCGAGGAACGCGTCGTCGAGCGTGGCCTGCTCGATGCGCAGGTCTCCGGGCACGATCTGGTGCTGGGCGAGGGCGAGGGTGACCGCGGGGGCGAGGTTGCCCGAGCCGTGGACCACGACCTGGCCGCCGCTCCTGCTGACCTTGCGCACCTCGGGCAGCGCCAGCAGCACGCCGTCATCGACCGGCCCGGACGGTCTGAACCGCACCTGCTGCTCATCGCCCACCAGCGAGATGAGCCCCTGGGGTGTGTCGGTGGCGGCCACCTTGCCCGCGTCGATGAGCGCGAGCCGGTCGCAGAGCCGCTCGGCCTCCTCCATGAAGTGGGTGACCAGCACGATCGTCACGCCCGAGTCGCGTACCTGCTCGACCAGCTCCCACGTGTCCCTGCGGGCCTGCGGGTCGAGCCCGGTCGTCAGCTCGTCGAGCACCGCCAC
Source organism: Nonomuraea rosea (assembly GCF_039539705.1). Lineage (NCBI taxonomy): Bacteria > Bacillati > Actinomycetota > Actinomycetes > Streptosporangiales > Streptosporangiaceae > Nonomuraea > Nonomuraea rosea. Next base: position 74,303 of record NZ_BAABDQ010000004.1, read on the forward strand.
GCGCGGCCGGCCCACGAGCGCGAGCGCCACCGACAGCCGCTGGCGCTGGCCGCCGGACAGCTGCCTGAACTTCGCGTCGCGCTTGTCGGCGAGCCCGACCTGGTCGAGCAGCCCGGACCAGTCGGCGGGGTCGGGGTAGAAGGAGGCGTAGAGATCCATCGCCTCCCACACCTTGATCTTCTCCGGCAGCGCCGAGCTCTGCAGCTGCATGCCCAGCACCCGGCGCAGCTCGGTCCTGTCCCGCTGCGGGTCCAGCCCGGCCACCCGTACGGTGCCGCCGTCCGGCGCCCGGAGCCCGGCCACGCATTCCACCGTGGTGGTCTTGCCCGCGCCGTTCGGGCCGAGGATGCCGAAGATCTCACCCTCGGCCACCTCGAACGACACGTCCTCGACCGCGAGGTGGTTCGGATACTGCTTGCGCAGGTTCCTGACCTCGATGATTTTCATGTCTAGAACGCTAGGAACGCGGTTCTTCGCCGGGAATCCCGCTAGTTGCCGGGCAAGGGTGTACTTAGGTGCAGTGACCAGATCGGCGCGTTGCCGCAGACTGGAGGCATGCTTCGAAGGTTCGGTCAGGTCACGGTGCTGCTGACGCTCACGTTCGTCGAAGTGCCGGTGATCCTGCTGACCGCATTCATGCTGCTGCTGTCGTTCGCGCTCGGCATGGTCTTCCTCTTCCCGGCCCAGGCGATGCTGATCAGGCGGCTGGCCGAGCAGAACAGGCGGCTCCTGCGGAAGTGGACCGGCATCGACATCGAGTCGCCCTACATGCCCAAGCCACTGCCGCCCGTCCGGCAGCCGGACGGGATGTACCGCTCCGACCGGACCCTCTACAAGACCCCGCGGGTGCCGGCCTGGAACGACCGCTGGAAGTGGCTGCTCACCGACCCGGCGACCTGGCGGGACGCGCTCTGGCTGCTGCTGGACCCGGCGGTGAAGCTGGCGCTGGTGCCGCTGCTCATCGTGCTGCCAGAACGCGGCCTGCGCGTCTACGCGACCTGGAGCGACCTGCTGCTCGGCGCCACCGCCAACAGCCGCCTGGCCGGTCAGGTGAGCCACCTCAGGCGCACCCGGAACCTGGCCGCCGACTCCCAGGCGGCCGAGATGCGCAGGATCGAACGCGACCTGCACGACGGCACGCAGGCCAGGCTGGTGGCGATCGGCATGACGATCGGCGCGGTCGAGCAGCTCCTCGACACCGACCCGTCCGCGGCGAAGGCGCTGCTGGCCAAGGCTAGAGACGCCTCCTCCGAGACGCTGACCGAGCTGCGCAGGGTCATCAGGGGCATCCACCCGCCCGTGCTGGCCGAGCGCGGCCTGGGCGACGCCGTACGCGCGCTGGCCATGGACAGCCCCCTGCAGGTCGCCGTGGACGTGGAGCTGCCGCACCGGCCGGACAGCCCCGTGGAGGCGGCGGCGTACTTCGCGGTCAGCGAGCTGCTGTCCAACGCCGCCCGGCACGGTGGCGCGCGGACGGCCGCGGTGGATCTCAGCTCCAACGGCGCCGACCTGCGCATCACGGTCACGGACGACGGCATGGGCGGCGCCGACCCGGCGAAGGGCAGCGGCCTGGCCGGCATCGAACGGCGGCTGGCCGCGTTCGACGGGGTGCTGGCGCTGCACAGCCCGCCCGGCGGCCCCACCACCGTGACGATGGAGCTGCCCCGGGTGCTGCCCGAGCACTGGACGGGCGACCTGCCCAGGCTGCCGCGCTGGAAGGCGGCCGCGGTCATCCTCCTGTGGGCCACGGCCTGGTGCCCGACGTTCCCGCAGGGACTGGTGGCGGGCATCTTCAAGGTGTTCGGCATAGAGGAGAAGACCTGGTTCCTCGCCCTGTACATGCCCGAGATGTGGCAGTGGCCGGTGATCTGCGGAATGATCGCACTCGGTGTCATCATGCATGTACTCGCCATCAGAATCCCCGCGACCCACAACCGGGAGCGCTGGATGATCCAGGCCACTCCGACCAAACCGTGGTGCCCATGAACCGGGTGCTCATCGCAGAGGACCTCTACCTGCTCAGAGACGGGCTGGTCCACCTGCTCCAGGCCCACGGCTTCGCGGTCGTCGGCGCGGTGGAGTCCGGTCCCGAGCTGCTGAAGGGCCTGGTGGAGCTGCGGCCCGACGTCTCGATCGTCGACGTGCGGCTGCCGCCCACGTTCACCGACGAGGGCCTGCAGGCCGCCCTGGAGGCCAGGAAGCAGGTGCCGGGGCTGCCCGTTCTCGTGCTGTCCCAGCACGTCGAACAGCTCTACGCCCGCGAGCTGCTGGCCGACGGCTCGGGCGCGATCGGCTATCTGCTCAAGGACCGGGTCTTCAACGCCGAGCAGTTCATCGACGCCGTACGCCGGGTCGCCGCCGGCGGCACCGCCATGGACCCGGAGGTCATCGCCAAACTCCTGGCCAGCAACGCCAGGAACGAGCCGCTGGCCGCGCTCACGCCCCGCGAGCGTGAGGTGCTGGAGGCCATGGCGGAAGGACGATCCAATGCCGCCATCTCCCAGCGCCTCTATCTCAGCGAGAGCGCCGTGGCCAAGCACACGGCCTCCATCTTCGCCAAGCTCGGCCTCGCCCCTTCCGACGACGACAACCGCCGCGTCCTGGCCGTGCTCGCCTACCTCAACAGCCGTTAGTTGTCGGTAACACCGGCTATTTTCATAGAGGCATGGCACGACGAAGGGGTGGTAACAGGTGAAAATCCGGGTTAACCGCGATGTTCTGGCAGATGCGGTGGCGTGGGCCGCCCGAGTCCTGCCCAGTCGGCCTGTGGTGCCCGTCCTGTCCGGGTTGCTGCTGGAGGCGGGGGAGGACCTTCGCCTGTCGGCGTTCGACTACGACGTCTCCGCGCGGGCCGTGATCGACGCCGAGGTCGCCGAGGAGGGCAGTGTGCTGATCCCCGGCAAGCTGCTGGCCGAGATCAGCAGGAGCCTGCCCGCCGATGACGTGGAGATCGTCACCGAAGGCGCCGAGGCGGTGCTGACCTGTGGCAGCGCGGAGTTCGGGCTGATCACGATGCCGGTCGAAGACTTCCCCACCATGCCCGCGATGCCGCCGGGCATCGGCGCCGTCGGCGGCGGCGTGTTCGCCTCCGCGGTGGGCCAGGTCGCGCCCGCGGCAAGCCGCGACGACACGCTGCCCATGCTGACCGGCATCAGGGTCGACATCGAGGGCGAGACCGTGGCGATGGCGGCGACCGACCGCTACCGCATCGCCGCCCGCGACTTCGCCTGGCGGCCGACCGGCCCCGGCGCCGCGGTCTCCGCCATGGTCCCGGCCCGGGTGCTGGTCGAGATCGCCAAGTCGCTGCGCGGCGGCGAGGTGTCGATCGCGATGGGCGACGGGGTGGCCGGGTTCGAGAGCGTGGGGCGCAGCACGACCGTGCGGCTGCTGGACGAGCAGTTCATCGACTACCGCGCCCGCCTGACCGCCGACTGGTCGATCAGGGCCGACGTGCCGGTGGCGCAGTTCATCAGCGCGATCAAGCGGGTGGCCCTGGTGGCCGAGCGCAACACCGCGATCCGGCTGTCGTTCAGCCAGGGGCAGGTGCTCATCCAGGCGGGCGGCGGCGACATCGGGCGCGGCACCGAGGTGGTCGAGTGCGAGCTGCGCGGCGACGACATCCAGATCGCCTTCCAGTCACACTTCCTGCTCGACGGGCTGGCGGGGGTCGAGAGCGAGCTCGCCGCCATCAACATGGAGTCGCCGACCAGGCCCGCGCTGATCCAGGAGGTGACGGGTGACGCCGAGCCCGCCTTCCGCTACCTGGTCATGTCCCTGCGGCAGGGCTGAGCGCCCGTAGGCCGCCATCAGGCGTCTGTGCCGGGCCGGGTGGTCTGGCGCTCGGCGACCAGCTTGAAGACCCGCTTGAAGTCCGCGTACGCCTGCTCGCCGACGGCCCGCGCGTGCGCGGCCTCCATCGAGGCGAGGATGGCGTCCGACTTGACCAGGTGGTCCCGGCCCTTCTCCGTGGGCACGATCAGCTTGGCCCGGCGATCGGCCGGGTCCGGCCGCCGCTCGACGTAGCCGAGCTCGACCAGCTCGTCCACCAGCGTGCCGATCACCTGCTTGTGCTGCCCCGACTGCGCGGCCAGGTCCGTGGCCCTGCTGCCCTCCTCGTCGAGGTAGGCCAGCACCGCCCCGTGCCGCGGCCGCAGCCCGGGATGCCCCTGCTCGGCCAGCGTGGCGAACAGCTCCCGCTGCAGGCTGAAGAGCGTGCGGCTGGAGAGGACGCCAAGGTCGGGCTCCTCCTGCTTACGCCGGCTCCTGCGCACCGCGCCTCCATATAGTCACTGATTCTTACTATATCGTGGTGGCATGACGACAACGATGGAGTTGACCCGCTTCCGGGTTTCCCCGGAGCATGCCGGCCAGTTGCTGGCGGCCAGGCCGAAGATGATCGCGGACTTCGAGGCGGATCGGGCCGGATTCCTGAGCGGCAGGCTGGTCCGCCTGGCCGGTGACGAGTGGCTTGACATCGTGGAGTGGCGATCGCCTGAAGACTTCGCGGCCTCCCGCGCCAAGGGCGCCAACCTGCCCGGCATCAAGGCCTTCTTCGACCTGATCGACGAGCTCGTGTCCATGGAGGAGGGGACCGTGAGCTGACCGGGCGTGGAGTGCCGCGCGGCCCGATGGCGGGCCGCGCGGTCTCAGGACTCGGTCAGAGCGATGAGGATGTGCTCCATGCAGGCGTGCCCCGCCCGCTCGGCCGCCGTGGCGTCGCCGGCGGCGATGGCCCTGGCGATCGCGTCGTGCGGGATGTAGCTCTTGTTGAGCGACGTCCCCGCGGCCGTGATGCTGGCTCGCAGGGCCGCCGAGAAATCTTCGTACAGGTCGATCAGCACCAGGTTGTGCGTGGCGTGCGCGACGGCCATGTGGAAGGCCAGGTCGGCCTCGACGAAGAAGTCGGGGTCGTCCAGCTCCCATGCCCGGTCGCGCTCGGCCAGCGCCGCCTCGATGCGGACGATGTCCTCATCGGTGCGCCGGGTGGCGGCCAGGCGCGCCGACTCGACCTCCAGCGCACGGCGTACTTCGAGAATTTCGAGCTGCTCCGCCTGGCGCAGACGCCGCAGCATCGCGCCGGACAGCTCGCTGGTCGCGCGGACATAAGTGCCGTCCCCCTGACGGCACTCAAGCAGCCCTGCGTGCGTGAGCGCGCGTACGGCCTCACGAACGGTGTTGCGCCCCACTCCGAGCTGCTCGGCGAGCACCGTCTCGGTGGGGATCTTGCCGTTCATCTGCCACGACCCTGAGGTGATCTGCTCCTTGAGCTGATCGATCACCTGATCGACAAGCGAAGCCCGCTGCGCCGTACGCAGACTCACAGTCCGCCTCCTCCGGGGAAACCAATCATCCTATGAGTCAATGACTGGTAGACCCTAATTATTCCAGACTCAAAAGTCCAAATCTGGAGCTCCCGGAGGTTTAGCGGGACACTGTGGCGTCAACCGTCACCCCTGCCATTGCGGAGCGAACTCCGGCAGCTTCGAGGGCCTTACGATATGCGGCAGCCTGCTGTGCTCTGGACCCGGCCCTGCCATAGAGGTCGCCCAGCTCGCGCCAGCAGCGGGCAGCCTGCCTGTCAGAGCCGAACACCGGCCGGTCGAGCGTGTCGAGCAGCTCGTGAGCGGTGCGCAGATGCGCGGCGGCGTCCTCGCCCTGATCGAGCGCGACCGTGGTCAGCACGAGGTGAGCCTCGGCCGGGGTCGTGCCCGAGCGGTCGTTGGACAGCTCCAGAGCCGTGCGAGCCAGCTCGCCTGCGCGTGCCGGGTCACCGGCCCGCAGGCGCACCCGCGCGTGCACGACGATGCTCTCGCCGTGCTCGCGGCCGGTCGCGGGGAAGGCGGCGAACGCCTCGACCGCACCGGCGATGAGCCGCTCGGCCTCGTCGATCGGCGCCGTGGCCAGCCTGGACCAGTGCATGGCCGCCCTGGCGAGCTGCAACGCGAGCCGGGCCTGGCGGCCCGCCATGATCGCGTCGTCGGCCAGGCGCACGGCCAGCGCGGAGTCCTCGCCGGCGGCCGCCGCGGCACTCGCGTGCCACAGCGCCTGGATCTCTCCGGAACGGTCCACAACGTGCGGAACGCCGGTCGTGTCCAGCACACGCTTGACGTAGCCGAGCTCACGGGAGTCGCTCTCCCGCTCGCTGCGGGCCTCGACGAGCGCGGCGGCCAGGTCGATGGCGACCTCGCCCTGCGTGATGGACAGGCGCTCGGCCTGCTCCAGCGCGTAGGAGGCGAGATCACGGGCGCGCAACCGGTCGCCGGCCCGCTGGTAGCAGCGGCTCAGCGCGATGGTGAGAGGCAGATCGGCCAGCCGCTCAGGGTGGGCGGAAGCCTCCCTGCGCAGGCGCTCGAACGCCTCCACCGCCTGACCGAGGCGACCCTGGGCCTCAAGCGCACGCGCCCTGCCGAACCGCGCGTGCGCGGTCAGCATGGCGTTTTCCTCATCGGCCGCCTTCACGATCTCCGTGAAGCGGTCGGCGGCGACGGACGGGTCACCGTGCTGCAGCTCAAGCTCAGCGTGGCGCAGCCCCAGCTCGGTGTCGATGCGCTGCCGAGGCTCGATCCCGTGAAGGAGGAACTCGGTCGTGCATCCCAATCGCTCGGCAAGAAGGCGGGCCACCACAGGAGTCGGCGTGCGCTTGCCCGACTCTATGAGCGAGACATAACTGTCAGACAGGTCGGGTCCGGCCAGCTGGGCCTGAGACATCCGCCTGTTCAGCCGCAGTCCTCGGACGCGGTCACCGATGGTTCCCTGACTCGGCATCTCATCTCTCAAGGCGGGGAAGGGTCAACAACACGCAATGATTGCATGAAGTGGCCGAATCGGGTATCCCCGCGTGAAGAATTCCCCACGTAGAGATTAATCGTCGCTCTCGTCCTTGCTGGGGAAAAGCATCTGGCAGACCTCGAGGTACAAGGTCTCCGGATACGGAATGTACTCCACCGTGGAGAGTGCCTGGTCCTGTCCGGCTGACTCGAGGATGAACTCACCGTAACCGAGCATGCGCCCAAGGAGAGATCTTTGGAAGCTCATGTCGGTGACCTTGCCCAAGGGCATCATTGCGACTTTACGGGTGATCAGGCCCGTGGTCAGCAGCATTCGCTTGGAAGTCACCACAAAGTAATCGACTGACCACTCCGCGACTTTCCATACGAAACGGATCAGAAGTAGGAGCCACAACCACCAGACGACGACGAGCGCCGTGCCGCCCGCCTCGCCCCCGCCGAAGAACTTGCTGAGCAAGCCGGCGATGACGAGGCCGCCGAAGACCTCCGCCACCGGGCGCAGCAAGATGGCGGGGTGCCGGCGCACCATGATGACCTGTTGTTCGTGGGGGAGGAGGTAGCGGTTGACCGACGACGGAGCAGAGTCCCCGTGGGTCACAAGTCTCATGCGAGCTGGTTCACAAACTGGGCCAACGAGTCGGCCGCGTTGAACACCGTGTCGAACGCCCCTCTGACCGCGTCCGCGGCGTCAGCCGGTCGCGCGAACAGGTAGTACGCCACAAATGCGATACCACCGTATGTGAGGACTTTTTTGACCTGCACTGTCGCCTCCGTGCCACTAACCCACTCCACCCGCCGTATACATTACCCACCCGGATGCCGGGGTAAAGGTAACTTGGCGGGTTAGTTTTGATCTTGCTTAGCCACGTTCGCTGGCCACCAGAGCCAGGACGTGAAGGTGCTTGCGTGCGATGCGCTCGACAAGGCTGGGGTGGGCATAGCCGGTGACCTCCAGCGCGCCGTAGTGCGCAGCCTCGACGCAGCGCGTTACCGTGGTCGTGGAGTGGACGCCGGCGAACTCTTCGCGCAGCACGGCTTCCACCTCCGCGTACGGAGTCGGATCGGCCTCGATGTGATCTTTCACGAGAACACCTCGGCACTGGGCATGTCGCTCATCGTGTCCCCCACGCGCATGCGGAAGTTGCCTTCCTGTCTCTTCGTACCCACCCAACCACAGTATGTAACGAAGTGATGACTGCGCGTAACGAGATGAGGACTTGAGGCGTGGCTCAGACGACGCCGTAGAGGCGGTCGCCCGCGTCGCCGAGCCCTGGAACGATGTAGCCGCTCTCATTGAGGCGCTCGTCCAGCGCGGCGGTCACGACGCGGATCGGCTTGCCGGAGTTCGCGAACACCTTGTCCATGTGGGCCAGGCCCTCGGGGGCGGCGAGCAGGCAGATGGCCGTGACGTCCACCGCGCCCCGGTCGAACAGGAACTGCACGGCCGCCGCCAGCGTGCCGCCGGTGGCCAGCATCGGGTCGACCACGAAGCACTGCCGGCCCGACAGGTCGTCGGGCAGCCGCGTGGCGTACGTCTCGGCCTGCAGCGTGGACTCGTTGCGGATCATGCCGAGGAACCCGACCTCGGCGGTGGGCAGCAGCCGCGTCATGCCGTCGAGCATGCCGAGCCCGGCGCGCAGGATGGGCACGACCAGGGGATACGGCTTGGACAGCCGGACGCCGTGGGCGGGCGAGACGGGCGTCTCGACCGTGACCTCGCTGACGCGCACGTCGCGGGTGGCCTCGTACGCCAGCAGCGTCACCAGCTCGTCCGCGAGCCTGCGGAAGGTCGGCGAGTCGGTGCGGACATCGCGCAGCGTGGTGAGCTTGTGAGCCACGAGCGGATGATCGACGACGAGGGTTTCCATAAGGGACAACGCTATCTTGTGAGGAACGTGGGCGCAGTCTCCGCGACCTGTGGCTTCGCCACTTGCGCGCGGGGGCGCTGGACGCCGTCCACCCTATCCGCAGCACGAGTCTTTGGGTTTTGATCACAATTTGGTCGGAGAGGCACACGCCCGGTGGCTGGTTCTGGAACGATTGGGTCTTGGTGATATCTGTCGTGTCAGGAGTCGGGTGGGGATGGCGATGACAGACGAGGACGCTCTTGACTTCGCCATCGTGGTTTATCGCGAGGACGGTTGCTGGGACGCGGAGCTGCTGCCTGTCGCGCTCACGTCCGACCTCGAAGGGCTGATCCATGCCCTGAAGCAGCAGCCCAGCGAGAGCGGGACGATCGGGCTGGTCGCCGTGGGAGACGAGTTCTTCGTGGCGCTGCGCGTCCTGCGTGAGCGGGTGGAGGTGTTCCTCTCCGACATCGCCGCCTCCTGGGACTTCCCGCTGGCACGTCAGGTCCTCGAATACCTCGACGTCCCCGTGCCGGACGAGGAGGAGCTCGACGAGATCCTCCAGGACGAGGAGACGGTGCTGCCGGCGGGAGATCTCTCGATCTTCGCCGACCTCGGGTTGGACGAGATGGAGCTGGGCATCCTTTCCGGCGACATTGATCTGCTGCCCGAAGATGTGCTGTCCAGCATCGCCGCGCGGCTCGGGTTCTCCGAGCCGTTCGAGCGTGCCATCGAATCGGTCTTCGGCTGACCCCCTGGAGCGACGGACATGGCGTCCAACACCTTCTCTGCGGCTTTTGTCAGGACTTCCGGCGGTTGGAGCGGGGCTGAAGTCGATCTGGGCGACGCCGAGATCGTCGACGACCTCGGTGACGCGGTGACGGAGGCGCTCAACCTGGCGGGCGACGAGCTGGCCCTGCTCTGCGTCGAGGTCGAGGACGAATGGTTCGCCATCGCCCGCTACCGGGGCGAGGAGGAGCCGCGCGTGTTCCTGTCGGACGCGCACGCGATATTTTCCGACCGTCTGGGCGAGCTGTTCGCCGAGTTCGCCGGGGTGGTGCCCGACAAGGAGAGCAACGGGCTCGGGGTGCGGCCCACCGGGGACTTCGAGCTGCTCAGCGATCTCGGGGTGAGCTCTGAGGAGCTGCTTGAGCTGAGCGTGGAAGAGGGCATGCTGCCCGCCGACATCCTGTCGGTGCTCGCCGAGCGGCTGTCGTTCGCCGACGAGCTCGACCGGTTGCGTTGACCGTTCCCGTGGTTCCCGCTTCGACCGTTCCCGCTTCGATCGTTCCAGGCGGGAGGTCGCGGTGAACCACGAGGAGGCCATGCGCCTGGCCCTGGCGGAGGCCGGCACGGCCGCCGCCAGGGGCGAGATCCCCGTGGGGGCGGTGGTGCTCGACCCGCTCGGCGAGGTCCTGTCCATGGCGGGCAACGATCGCGAGTCCGCCGCGGACCCGACGGCCCACGCCGAGGTGCTGGCGCTCAGGCGGGCCGCGGAGCTGCGCGGGCAGTGGCGGCTGAGCGGGTGCACGCTCGTGGTGACCCTGGAGCCCTGCACGATGTGCGCGGGGGCCGCGGTGCTGTCCAGGGTGGCCAGGCTCGTGTACGGCGCCGTCGACGAGAAGGGCGGGGCCGTGGGGTCGCTGTGGGACGTCGTACGCGATCGCCGGCTCAACCATCGGCCCGAGGTCGTCATGGGGGTTCTGGACGAGGAGTGCTCGGACGTACTAAAGCGGTTCTTCGCTACCCGGAGGATCCGGTAAGCTCGTGCGCGGTGGTGTCGCCTAGTGGCCGAGGGCGCACGCCTCGAAAGCGTGTGATGGGGCAACTCATCCGTGGGTTCAAATCCCACCACCACCGCCACATTGGGGCCTCTGACCCGTAGCAACGGGTCGGGGGCCCTTCGCATGCGCTTCGTGCGGGCGTCCGGGTCCGGCTGCCGCGGCCCCCGTCGACCGCGGCAGTGGGCCGATCACGCGTCAGTTCGTGGAGATCTCAAGGTGATAGTCCGCCCCGTTGCGGGACCAGGGCTTGCCGCTCCAGGCGGTGCACCGCGAGGCCCCCTCCCACTGCTTCCCGACGGCCATGCAGGCCTTGTAGCCCGCGGTGGTCTTCGGATAAGCCGCGACGAACTCCCAGTGCGGCGCCGTGCTCGTGGCGCCGGCCGGCGCAGACGCGGACGCGCTGAAGGTGACCGCTGACGCCACGGCAACCGCCACGCTCATGATCTTGTTACGCATAGAGAGACGTCGCTTTCCTCGACTACGCGGAAAGTGCCGCCGTCAAGGCTTCCGAGACGCTTCTCCTTCGCTTCCGGTCGAAAATGATGTTGGAAAACGCTGCTGGGACGCCCTACTGGCTGACATATAAAAGGGAGCCGCGAATCGCGGCTCCCTTTTTTCGCGGGCTTTCTCAGTTGGGCAGCTCCAGGACCCTGGCGTGCAGGATCGATCGTTGATGCAGGGCCGCCCGCAACGCGCGGTGCAGGCCGTCCTCCAGATAGAGCTCGTTCTGCCACTGCACCACGTGCGGGAAAAGATCCCCGTAGAAGGTGGAGTCGGCGGCGAGCAGCGAGTGCAGGTCCAGCATGGCCTTCGTGGTGATCAACGAGTCGAGCCGGACCTGCCGTGGAGGGATCTGCGCCCACTCTCGGTGCGTCAGACCGTGGTCGGGATAAGGGCGTCCGTCGCCGACAAGCTTGAAGATCACCCCCCCGATTTTAGGAGAGAATTCGAATCCTCGCGCTCTCCGGCCCGCTCAGCGCAGCTCGGACTGCGCGCAGTCGGCTGGACCGCCGTTTTTGTAGCCGCGCTGGAAGGCGTTGACGCGTTGCTCGGAGCTGCCGTGGGTGAACGATTCAGGATCGATTCTGCCGGTGCTGCGTTGCTGGATTCTGTCGTCGCCGACCGCGGCCGCCGCGTCGAGGGCTTCGGCGATATCCGCGTTCGTGAAGGGTTTTTCGTAGAACCCGGTCTTGACCGCGTTCCGCGCCCAGACGCCCGCGTAGCAGTCCGCCTGGAGCTCGACGGAGACCGAGCTGCCCGATTCGAGGGCGCCGAGCAGGTTCTGGACGTGGTGGCCGTATTCGTGGGCGATCACGTATGCCTGGGCGAAGGGGCCGCCCTTGGCGCCGAACTGGGTGTGGAGCTGGTCGAAGAAGCTCAGGTCGAGGTAGACGCGCTGGTCGCCGGGGCAGTAGAAGGGGCCGACGGAGGAGTCGGCCGAGCCGCAGCCCGTGTTTAAGCGGCCGGAGTACAGGACGGTCTTGGCCGGTCGATATTCGGAAATTTCGCGTTTCCAGTAGTCCTGGATGCTGTTGACCACGCCCACCACGCGGCACCGTTCGGACTGGTCGGCGTCCTTGCCCGTCTGGCACTGCTCGGAGAGGTTGGACGGCGGCCGGCGCTGGGCGGGCTCGGCGTCGCCGCCCACGTTGTTCAGCACGAACACCAGCACGAGCGCGATCAGGCTGACGATGCCACCGCCACCGATGATCATGCCGCCGGGAAAGCCGCCGCCACCGCCTCCGCCGCTTCCTCCGGCGTCCTCCACCTGGGAGGCGTCGAGGTTGACGTCGTCTCTGAAGTCCATGCTGAGGTCCCTTCTGGGGTGCTGCCCGAAAGACAACTTCCCCGAAGAACCGCTCAGATGCCACCCGAGAACGTGTCGCACCGCATGGGGTCGCCGCTGTCGTAGCCGGTGCTGAACCACTTCTCGCGCTGCTGCGAGGTGCCGTGCGTGAAGGCGTCGGGGGTCACGCGGCCCTGCGAGCGCCGCTGGATGCTGTCGTCGCCGACCGCCGCCGCCGCGCTCAGCGCCTGGTCGATGTCGCTCTGGGTGAACGGCTCGCGGTAGAAGCCGGTCTTGACCGCGTTGTGCGCCCAGACGCCGGCGTAGCAGTCGGCCTGGAGCTCAAGGCGTACGGACGGGCTCTTGGCGCCGGGGCGGCTGTTGTCGCTGACCCTGTTCATGGTGCCGAGCAGGTTCTGGACGTGGTGGCCGTACTCGTGGGCGACCACGTACGCCTGCGCGAACGGCCCGCCCTCCGCCCCGAAGTCCCGCTGGAGCGTGTTGAAGAACGACAGGTCCAGGTAGACCTTGCGATCGGCGGGACAGTAGAAGGGGCCCACGGCGGAGTCGGCCGCGCCGCAGCCGGTGTTGACCGCCCGCGAGAAGAGCACCGTCTTGGCCGGTGTGTACGCCTTGCGGCCCCGCTCCTGGAACGCCTGCCGCCAGTAGGACTGGATGCTGTTCACCGTGCCGACGATCCGGCAGTCCTCCGACTGGTCGGCGTCCGCGCCGGTCTTGCAGCGCTCGGCCAGGTTGCCGGAGGGGGGCAGCGACTGCGGAGGGCTCGGCTGCTGGCCACCCTGCTGGCCACCCTGTTGCCCGCCCTCGTCGCCGCTGAACGGCGAAGGGACGAGCTTGAACAGGAACAGCCCGGCCACCGCCAGCACCAGCAGCAGGCAGCCGCCGCCACGGCCGCCGATGGGCAGCATGCACCCGCCCGGCATCCCGCCGCCACCGCCACCGCGCCCGCCTCCGCCCTGCGGGCCCGAAGCTCGTACGTCCTCGACCTGTGACGGGTCGAGTGGCGCATCGTCGTCGAACTGCATGTGTCCCCCCGATGCACTTCTCCCCCGTAGCGCGGTGAATACGCACCGTAATGAACAGTGGACAATAGGTATGATTTTTACGGATATGTCGGTTAACCTGCGGCTATGACGGCAGGGTTGATGGGGATCGCGCTGGTTTCGCTGGGCATGGTGCTGACGCCCGGCCCGAACATGATCTATCTGGTCTCGCGATCGATCACGCAGGGCCGCCGGGCCGGCCTGATCTCGCTGACCGGCGTCTTCCTCGGGTTCACCGCTTATCTGGCCGCGACGTGCCTCGGGCTGACGGCCATCTTCGCGTTTGTCCCCGCCGCGTACACGGGGCTCAAGCTGGCGGGGGCGGCGTACCTGCTCTGGCTGGCCTGGAACGCCGTCAGGCCGGGCGGCGCGTCGGCCTTCCAGCCGCGCGAGCTCGCGGTCGAGCCGCCGCGCAGGCTGTTCGGGATGGGCCTGATCACCTGCCTGCTGAACCCCAAGATCGCCATCCTGTACCTGTCGCTGCTCCCGCAGTTCATCGACCCGTCGATGGGGCATGTGCTGCTGCAGAGCCTGGCGCTCGGATCCGTGCAGATCGTGGTCGGCACCCTGGTCAACGCTCTGATCGCGATCTCGGCGGGCAGCCTGGCCGCGTTCCTCGCGCGCCGCCCGGTCTGGCTGCGCATCCAGCGCTACGCCACCGGCACGGTGCTCGGGATCTTCGCCGTCCACATGGCGACCGACCGCTCCAAGGCCCTCGTGGCCGCCTGAGCGAGCGGGCCCTCAGTACGGGGGCCCGCCCGGTTTCACCGGTCGAACCACATCGCGGACGATGACCTGCACAACTGCGCGAACACCACGCCTGCCAGCAGCACGCCGAGCAGGTTGCCGAAGCTGACGCCGTCCACGAGGTTCCAGATGCCCAGAAGCACGAGCAGGACCTCGACGACCAGCCCGAAGGCGCGTACCCAGCCACGGCGAGAGGGAATTCTCATCGCCAGGAACCCGATCAGCAGGACCGTGGCCAGCGGGATGGAGAGCGCGAGGATCACAGCGCCGCCTACGGCGCTGACCGGGGCACTCCCCAGCAGGATGAACAGCAGGAACAAACCGACCAGACCCAGCACCGCCTGGATCCACATGCAGATCCTCGCGACGGACACGGACTGCGGCATCGCCTCGATGCTGTAAGGCTCGGACATGCGAGCCTCCCATTCAGGGGCAGCGATTGACGCGCCGAGCATAGGACCGTCATTCATGGTCATGTACGCGAATGCGAACCCGCGCATAACGGCGCCCCGAAGGCGGAAGGAGATCGATCGATGCCGGAACTGGCGACCGAGCGGCTGGTGCTACGGGGCTGGCGCGAGGAGGACCTGGAACCGCTGATGGTGATCTACGCCGATCCTGAGGTCATGCGCTTCATCGGCGACGGCTCGGTGCGTACGAGGGAGCAGACCGCGGCCGGTTTCGCGCTCATGCGGCGGGAATGGGAGGAGCGGGGCTACGGGATGTTCGCCGTGGAGGTGCGCGAGATCGGGGAGCTGGCCGGCTGGGCCGGGCTGACCATTCCCCACTTCCTGCCCGAGGTGCTGCCCGCCGTGGAGATCGGCTGGCGGCTGGGCCGGCCGTTCTGGGGCCGGGGCATCGCCACCGAGGCGGCCCGGGCGGCGCTGCGCTTCGGGTTCGAGGAGGCGGGCCTGGACCGGATCGTCAGCATCTGCCACGTCGACCAGCACGCGTCGGCGCGCGTCATGACGAAACTGGGCATGCGGCAGGAACGGGAGACGGTCGTCCCGGCCCACGGGCAGCCGGTACGGGTCCTGGCGATCACCCGCGACGAGTTCGAGGCGGCCTGACCCGCGACTCCGCAAAGCGGTCGGCACATGAGATCATGTAGGCCGGTCTCACGCGGCGTGTCAACTGCCGCCCCCCGAACGGAGACGCGCATGTCCGAGACGTACCGCATCGAGGCGATGCCGCGGACGGTGCTCGCCACCCGGATCTGCATGTGGATCCAGGCCGTGCTGGGGTTTCAGCAGGCCGGCACCTTCCTAGTCCTCATGGCGCTGGGTGTGCGGCTGGACGACGGCGAAGGCGTCGCGCTCTATTCCACCGCGCTTCCACTCGCCACGGTGTTGCTGGTCGGGTTTCTCTCCACCCGGGTCCCCTCGCGCCGTGGCTGGGTGCGGGCCGCCGTACTCGTCGTGGAGCTCCTGCTGATCCCGCTGGAGATCTGGGAGGTCCTGTACGGCGCCAGCCTCGGCAACGTGGTCGGCCTGCTGCTGGCTGCGGTGGTGTTCGTGCAGTTGTGCAGGCCCTCGTCGGGGAAGTGGTTCGACCGGTAGCTACACCGGGTGAATCACCCCTGAAGTTCGTCGGTGATGTCGGCGAAGGGGGTGGGCTTGTCGATCTTCACGGCGGCGGAGGCGGATGAGGCGGCCGCGGCGCCGAGGCCGAGCGCGAGAAAACCGGCAATGGCCATGACGGCGAGCTTCTTGAGCAGTCTGACGTGTGTCACGAGACCTCCCGTGCGATAGAAGATGCAGGGGTGATGGTATTGGACACAGAGATCGCGACACCATCCTCCGTTTAGGGCTGAAGGTACGAGCCTACGGACGGCAAGGATGTGACGGTGTCAGGTGAACACCCGACAAGCCTCGTCTCCGGGCCCGCTCCCCAGCCGGTCCTGCTATGGCCGCAAGGGCCCGGCGAGTCACTTGTAAGGCACCTGTAAGCCTGCACATCTAGACATACGTGTGTGAACCAAGACGCCGGAAGTTGCACGGCGTATCCGCGATCGCCGTACAAGGAGGGCAGCGCACCTGGTGACGCTGGAGATCAGATTTCTCGGCCCGTGGCAGGTCCTGGCCGATGGCGAACCGGTCCGGCTCGCCGGGCAACGACGCATCGGCGTCCTGGCCAGACTCGCCCTGGACGCCGGGCAGGCCGTCCACGCCGACCGGCTCCTCACCGACATCTGGGCAGACAGCTCCGCGGCCACCGCGGCCAAACAACTCCACATCGTGGTCTCCAAACTCCGCGAAACCCTCGCACCCCACACCACCGAGGAGATCATCCAAACCGTGCCCGGCAGCTACCGGCTCGCCCTCGACCCCGACCACATCGACGCCCACCGGTTCACCCGCCTGGCCAAACGCGCCCGCACCGCCCAAACCCAAGGAGCCACAGACGCCGCCGACACCCTCTACCGCAGAGCCCTGCACCTGTGGCGCGGCGACCCCCTGGCCGAACTCGCCGCCCCCTGGGCCCGCATCGAAGCCACCCGTCTGGACGAAGAACACCTCACCGTCCTGGAAGAGCACGCCGACCTCCGCCTGGCCGCAGGCGACCACCAGGCGGTGGCCGCCGACCTGGCCGCCCACGTACGCGCCCACCCCTTGCGCGAACGCCCCGCCGCCCAGCTCATGCTCGCCCTGCACCGCTCCGGCCGCCCCTCCGACGCCCTCGCCGTCTACCAGGACACCCGCCGGACCATGATCTCCGAACTCGGCCTCGAACCCGGCCGCGAACTACGCCGCCTGCACCAAGCCGTCCTGGCCAAAGACCCCATCCTCGACCTGAGCACCCCCGCCCAGCAGATCACCGCCGGCGCCCCCTACATCCCGGCCGAACTCCCCGCCGACACCCACGCCTTCACCGCCCGCGCCGAAGAGATCCACCACCTGCACACCGCACTCGGCCCCGCCCATGGGCCCGCCGTCACCGTCATCGACGGACCCGGCGGCATCGGCAAATCCGCCCTCGCCGTCCACGTCGCCCACGCCATGGCCACCCGCTTCACCGACGGCGTCATCTACCTCAACCTGCACGGCTCCACCCCCGGACTCGACCCGCTCACCCCGGCCCAAGCCCTCAGCCACCTGCTGCGCTCCCTCGGCCTGGACGCCGCCGCCACCCCCGCCACCCCCGCCGACCCTGCCGGCCCCGGCGAGGCCGCCGCCCGCTACCGCTCCCTGACCGCCACCTGCAACCTGCTGGTCATCCTGGACAACGCCCGCGACGCCGCCCAGATCCGCCCGCTCATCCCCGCCGGCCCCGGCTGCCGCGTCCTGATCACCTGCCGCGACCCGCTCACCACCCTGGACAACGCCCGCCACCTCCACCTGGCCACCCTGGACACCACCGACGCCACCGCCCTGCTGTCCCGCCTGGCCGGACCCGACCGAGCCCGCGCCGAACCCCAGGCCGTCGAACGGATCGCCGACCTGTGCGGCGGCTTCCCCCTGGCCCTGCGCATCGTCGGCGCCCGCCTGGCCGCCCGCCCCGACTGGACCCTGTCCGACCTGGAAAGACGGCTCGCCGACGCCACCCGCCGCCTGGACATGCTCCAATACGGCGACCTCGCCGTCCGCGCCGGCATCGCGGTCAGCCACCAGCACCTGCACGACGAACCCACCGGTGGCGACGCCGCCCGCCTGCTCACCCTGCTCGGCCTGCTCGACCTGCCCACCCACACCCCCGCCGCCACCGCCGCCCTGACCGGCTGGCCGCACCACCGCGCAGAAGCCGCCCTGGAACGCCTCCAGGACGCCCGCCTCCTCGAACCCGCCGGCCTCGACCGCTACCAGTTCCACGACCTGGTCGGCCTCTACGCCCGCGAACGCGCCCACCAGGACCTGCCGGAGCGGGAACGCACTTCCGCCGTACGGCGCGCGCTGCACCACTACGTGACCACCATCTGGATGGCGAGCACCATGCTCAACAGCGATCCCGTACTCCGATGTCCCGTCGAGTTGCCCGACAGCACCTTCAAGGACCTGGCGGAGGCGGGACGCTGGGTCCAGGACGAACGGGACAACCTGCTCGCCGCCGCACACCAGGCGCTGGCCGGCCCCGACCCGGCGACCGCCGTCGGCCTGGTCATCGGACTCCACTGGCCCTCCTGCTACCAGGGCTGGCACACCCAGCTGGCCGACGTCTACGCGCACGCCATCGAGGTGGCCGACCGCATCGCAGCATGGGAGGACAAGGCCCAGCTCCGCAGCTTCCTCGGCTGGGTCTACCGGGACCAGGACCGCCACGACGCCGCGATCGCGCAGCTGAAGACCGCCCTCACCGACTGGGACCGCGCCGGCCTGCCCCGGCGCAAGGCTGGGGCGTTCAACAACCTCGGCGTCATCCACACGCTCGTGGGCCGTTTCGACGAGGCACTCGGTTACTTCGAGTCCGCGTTGGACCTCAACGACGCCACCGAACGCCCTGGGGCCATGATCGCGATCCGCAACAACCGGGTGCACGTCTACTACCGCCAGGGCCGCTTCGACGAGGCGATCGCGGAAGCACGCCGGCTGGTGGAGCTCTGGCCGAAGGTGGGCACGGCCGCAGAAGCAGGCATCGCGCACGGTTCGCTGGGCGACGCCTACCGCAATGCCGGCCGGCTGACCGAGGCGGCGGACAGCTACGCGACGTCCGTCCGGCTGCTCCGCGAGTCGGGATACAGCCTGCAGGAAGCCGTGTGCCGCTGGTGGTTCGGCACCACGCTGCACGCCCTCGGACGGCACGGCGAAGCACGCGAGCAGTGGGAGGACTCCGTCGGCCTCCTGTGCGACGCCCGCCTGCTCACGCCCCGGGAAGCGACCGAGATCCTCGCCCAGCCCGTGCCGGAAACACCCCGGCCGATCAAGAACATGCTCTGACCCTGCCGGCGGCACCACGTCACGACGCTATCCGGGCACGCGCCGGCCAAGCAGGTCGGCCGCCTGCTCAGGAAGGCGGGCCCGTACGCGCGTGGCCGTAAGTCAGCCCGGCCAGGTTTCCTCGGAACAGACGACCCGGGCGGCCCCATGGGGTTCGGCGTCGCGGACGTGATACCGCCCGTCGTCCATGCCGAGCATCGTCACGATGCCGGAGGTGAGGACTCGGCGGCCGTGGATGTCACGAGCGTGCACGATCCTGCCCGCCAGAAGGCTGCCGTCCTCCGGCCCGCCGCTCTCCCTCTCCCAGCGCCACATCCGGTAGCTGCAGCCAGGGTCCTTGTCCCTGAGGTCAAGGTCCTCGTGGAGCGCGCGTGACGGGATCAGGAAGGTGAGCGCGTGATCGGGGTTCGACGGCTTCGGGAGCCTAGGTAGACGGCCCGCCTTGGGGCTTGCCGAAGAGGAGGCTTGCCCTCTGCCTAGGGACAGCAGGGACACTCACGTTCTGGGATGTCCCTCGCCCCTGCCTGTGTTTACGCTGGTCAAGCCGTGCATTGTGACGTCAGGGACAGCCGGGACACTTTCTCTGCCCGCAGCCTCTCGGCCTTCGAAAGCCCCATGAGTAGCTTCCCACCTGGTGAGTACGTGAGAGCTTGTGGAATCCGCATCGCTCAGGCGGGGCGTAATGCCGACAGGCGGGCGCCACGGCGCCAGGTCGGGATGCTCTTTCAGCATGTCGTCGGTCGTCGCATGGGGCGTTGTCGCGAGGGTGTCCACGTCGTTCGCCATAAGGCGATCTTGGAGACCCTCGTTCGCGTCTCCGCAGGCACCCCTTGGACCACACCACCAGGAGGAACCGGTGTCATACCCGCAACCGCTCAGCCCCGAGGAGAAACTCGCCGACGCGAAGAAGCAGCTGAGCCTCCCGCGTATCGTCGTGATCTGCGGCTCCACCCGTTTCATGACCGAGATGACCGAGGCCGATCTGTGGGAGACCAAAGCCGGAAAGATTGTCGTCAAGCCGGGTTGCGACATGAAGTCGCCGCACGAACTTTGGTCCGATCCTGTCGAGGCCGAGGCACTGAAGGTTCGACTCGACGATCTGCACCGAGCGAAGATCCGGCTCGCTGATGAGGTGCTCGTAGTCGGCGACTACATCGGAGACAGCACCCGAGCCGAAATCGCCTACGCCCGGTCGCTGGGCAAGCCCGTGCGGTTCACGCACCCCGAAGTCAACCCCGACGCCTGACCGCCCACCCCCATACCCTCCGCAGGCACCTCTTGGAATTGATCAACTAGTGTCTCCTCGCGGAGATCATGGAGTGCTAGCCACGGCTGCTTGCCCAGTGCGTATCGAAGCAACTGGTTGCCCTTGTCCAGCAAGACGCTGGTCTCGTGGCGGACCTTAACCGCTGGCACGGGCAGTGTGTCACCGGGACCGGGCATGTACAGGTCCACCGTGGCTGCGTAGGGGCTGGTTCCGGCCACGCTGACGATGTGCGGTTCACACCAGCCGCACCTCACCACGCGGCACCGTCCGGGAGATGAGTGCGGCGGCACGACACGGAGTTGCGGCAGGGTCGTGGTCGTGCAGCCGCAGCCGCGCTGTCCCGGAGCGCGGCAACGACGCGACGGTGAACACGTGGGAAGAGATGTCACCGCCGCGCCAGTCCATGCGGCTCTTGTCGTTCCAGGCCGACAAGGCGAAGGAGTTGTTCTGCACGGGTTCCATCACAGTCGGGCGTGGTGCGCCTCCGGGAGAGGACACCGGAGGCGCACCCGGATACTCGCCCGTGTCCGCCCATCCCCCGGAGGTGCACCCCGATGAGCAGCTCTCGCGCCTGGGCCAGACGACTACGCACCGAGCGGTCCAGACGAGGATGGTCTCAGCGTGACCTCGCCCTGCAACTATCCGCCGTCGCTGACAGGAAGCTCCCTGAGCCGGAGAGCATCGTGCGCCGGATCCGGGATCACGAATGCGGCAAGCACCGACCGGACGACGAGTACGCGGAGCTGTACTGCCGTGTGTATGGCTTGAGTGAGTCCGCGCTCTTCAACGATGGGCACGAAGAGGTCGACCTTGGCGACGAGATCGACGCGATCGAGCTTGCTCGCCGGGTGGCGGCCAGCAACGTCAGCACGGAGACGCTGGAACGGCTTGAGCTTGCCATAGACGACCTGGCATCCGATTACCCACGCACACCACCGGCGCAGCTCCTTGGCCGCGTACGGCGGCATCTGGAATACGTGACGCGGCTCTTCGACGGCAAGAAGACTCTCGCTGAGCACCGCCGCCTGCTCCTGGCGGGCGGTTGGCTGTCGCTGCTTGCGGCAACCTGTCACATCGACCTGCGCCAGTATCCGGCCGCTGCCGCGCGCCTACGGACGGCTGGGCAGTTGGCCGGCCATGCCGGGCACGACGAGATCAGGGCATGGTGCCTGGAAACCGAGGCGTGGCAAGCCCTCACGGAGGGCGAGTACCAGCACGCCATGATCTTGGCTCAAGGAGCGCAGGACGTCGCACCACGCACCAGCTCCGCATTCATTCAGGCCACTGGGCAGGAGGGACGGGCTTGGGCACGAATGGGGAAGAGCACCGAAACCCGGGCCGCACTGCATCGGATACACCGGATGGTGTCGCCGATGCCCATGCCGGATCGGCCCGAACATCACTTCCGGTATGACCCGGCCAAGAGCGACGCTTACACCGCGACCACGCTTTCTTGGCTGGGCGACCCGGCCGCCGTGAACTACGCGCGTCAGGTGCTCGCACGACTGGAATCTGCCGTTGATGGGGGACCACGCCCGCGTCGAGCGGCGTCGGCGCGCCTCGATCTTGCTCTGGCCCTGCTCGCCACCGACGAGCCAGGAGAAGCCGGATACGTCGCGCGCCAGGCCCTCATGAGTGGTCTCCTGGTGCCCTCGAACTACTGGCGCGCCAAAGAGGTCATCGCCGGAGTCGAAGAGCACGGTCTGGCGGAAGCCGTCGAGCTTCGTGAGGTCTACCGCGAGCTGTACGGTTCATCGTCGGAACCGCAGCGTCCCCAGATCAACTCTTGACGGTCTGGCCTACCTGAGCGTGAGCGCTGAATACGTAATGCTCGACGGGCTGTGCAAGCGGGAGATTCATCAATTCCCACCTCGTGCCCTGCCGAAAGCAGGAGTTTCATCGGTTGCAGTACACATCTACTCGTTCACGCTGGAGAGTGACACCACGATGTAGGTTTCCCACTTCTTCGGATCAGCTTGCAGTGCTTTTTCTGCCGCCGGCTCCAGTTGCGCGCCAAGCGAATCCAGATCCTCCACAGAGCCAAGCCTCGTGGTCGTCCCCTTCCAGCGACTCGACTCCATTTGGACCGGCACGTCAGTAGGGCCGACCTCGTTCCACCCGAGCTGCTCCAGGCGATCGCGCGCGAGGTCGAGCGCTTCGGGAAAGTCGGCGGCCCGCATGTCGACCACCAGAATCTCAATGACTTGTACAGTCCGCTCGTATATCGGGTCCGCGAAGGTCTGCGTAACGACGCGGCCCACGCTCCGCACGTTCGCGAGAGCATCAGGATCGACCTTGATCACCGTCTCGGGCAACCATGCCGCATCGCACCCTGAAACGGCAACCAACAGGCACAGCGCCGCCAATAAGCGCTTAACCATGAAAGTATCCTTTCTCTGCTTCTTTGCGTCACGGGTGCTGTCTCAAAGATGAATCGGCCCGTATGCGCAGCGTTTCGGTCCGTACACGGCGTCAGGCATGCGCGAGTGCGTCCGCCAGTTCTTTCATCCTTGTCACGATGAGATCGGCCCCTGTCTCGTCAAGCCGCCTGGCTTTTCCTGGCTTGTTGGCGTAGCCGACAGCGAGCACCCCAGCGAGCTTGGCCGCCTCAACGTCTGTTACCGAATCTCCGACTAGCAGGGCGGACGAGGGTTCCGCACCGATGTGAGTAAGCGCCTGAACGAGCAGGTGAGGATTCGGCTTCATGAGTGAGGGGTCGGCTTCCGCCCGCGCGGAGATGTGCTCCACCAGACTGCTGAGCCCTTGCCGGCCTAAGAAGGCCGACACTGAGGCTACGGAGTTGTTGCTCACTATGGCGACAGGCACTCTTTTGCCGCGTGCTCGTTCCATCAGGTCAGTCGCACCAGGGGTAGGCCTCGCTGTCCCGGCCGCCTTCACTTCCAGCTCGGTGAGCGTCCGGAGAGCGAGCTGGTTCAGATCGCCGCTCAGAGAGGCACTGAGCCGGAACACCTCCAGGGGATCGTCCGTGGTGCGCGCCTCCGGCGGGAGTTGCGCACCTGCCTCTTCCAGGACGGCGCGGAGACTGTCCGCCACAGTTGTTGCCGGCAGTCCAGCGAAGATATCGCAGATCGGCCCGTCGAAGTCCAGCAGGAGGCACCGTGCCTCGCTCAGGACGGTCCGGACGGCTGCCGCCCCCGACCGCGCCATCAGGACACCTCGCGAACGACCGAATTCCACACCGCGTCGAACCACGCGGACGACTGCTGAACGTACTGACACGACGTCGAATCGGGACCATCGCTCAGTGCGAAGTGGAACAGCTCGGTGTCCTCACCCATCACGTCGAACATCGTGACAGGCTCGCCGCTGATCCGGACTTCGGCGGACGCGTGCGCCACGAGGCCGAGATCCCTCAGCTCACGCACCGAGACCACGATGGCCTGAGCATGCCGAGAGATGATCTTCTCGGCGCGTTGCCTGAACAGCGGCTCATCCTCCCTGTTGTCCACCCGGCAGGGGAGAGACCAGGGGCGGTTGGTGTCCGGTAGCAGGAGCCGGATGGAGATGCGCTCCGGGGTCAGGCGGCCCGCCCGGATGTTGTCGAGCGCTTCCATGACCGCGCCGTGCAGCGTCTCGCCGGAGAACCCGGCGAAGTCGCCCGCCACACAGCCGCCACGGTGTTGCTCATCATCGGAGTGCCCGAGCGCACGGTCATGGCCATCATGGGGTGGTCCGGCTCGGGCATGGCGGCGCGGTATCAGCACGTGACAGACGGCATCCGGCAGACCGTGGCCAAGGGAGGTCGGGGCTCTCATTCGGGAAGCGGAGAGGAGCCCTGAAGAGGCCAACTGAGACCCAAAGCGAGAGGGGTCATGCCGTTGATCACGGCATGACCCCTCTGAGCTGGCGGAGGATGGGGGATTTGAACCCCCGAAAGGTTGCCCTTTACACGCTTTCCAAGCGTGCGCCCTCGGCCACTAGGCGAATCCTCCGTCGCTGAGCTTACCGGACTTCCAGGGATGTGCAGACCACCTTTTTCGATGGGTGTTGCGGGTGTGGAGCGAGCACTGCCACGTCCGGCTAGACTGTCCAGGGACCCCTCGCGCGGCGTCATCCTGTGAACCTCCCCAGGGCCGGAAGGCAGCAAGGATAAGCGGGCTCTGGCGGGTGTGCGGGGGGTCTCTTCGTTGGAGCCCCCTCGCAGGCGGGATGGTCGTATGAGCCTTGCGCTTTACCGCAAGTACCGACCCGGGACCTTCGCCGAGGTCAAGGGTCAGGAGCATGTCACAGACCCGCTGCGGCAGGCGTTGCGGACGAGGCGGATCAACCACGCCTACCTGTTCAGCGGCCCCCGAGGGTGTGGCAAGACCTCCAGCGCGCGGATTCTGGCGCGCTCTCTCAACTGCGAGCAGGGCCCCACGCCCGATCCCTGCGGCGTCTGCGAGTCGTGTGTCGCGCTCGCCCCGACAGGGCCTGGACACCTCGATGTGATCGAGATCGACGCCGCCTCGCACGGTGGCGTGGACGACGCTCGCGACCTGCGCGAGCGCGCCTTCTTCGCGCCGGTCTCCGCGCGCTACAAGATCTACATCATCGACGAGGCGCACATGGTGACCCGCGAGGGTTTCAACGCGCTGCTCAAGCTCGTCGAGGAGCCTCCGCCGCACCTGAAGTTCATCTTCGCGACGACCGAGCCGGAAAAGGTCATCGGCACCATCAAGTCGCGTACGCACCACTATCCGTTCAGGCTGATGCCGCCCGCGACGCTCAAGGCCCTGATGGAGGAGATCCTCACCTCCGAGAGCGTGCCTTTCGAGCCGACCGCGCTGCCCCTCGTCGTACGCGCCGGCGCCGGCTCCGCCCGTGACTCGCTGTCGATCCTCGACCAGCTGCTGGCCGGCGCCGAGGAAGACGGCATCACCTACGCCAAGGCCGTCTCCCTGCTCGGCTACACCGACGGAGACCTGCTCGACGAGGTCGTCAACGCGTTCGCGGCCCGCGACGGCGGATTGGTGTTCCACGCGGTCAACCGGGTGATCGAGGGCGGGCACGACCCCCGCCGCTTCGCCTCCGACCTGCTCGAACGCTTCCGTGACCTGGTGATTCTGGCCAACGTTCCCGAGGCGGCGTCGAGCGGTCTGCTCGACCGTCCTGCCGACGAGCTGGACCGGCTCGTCCAGCAGGCCGCCTCGATGGGGCCCGCCGAGCTCACCCGCGCGGCCGAGATCTTCAACGCCGGCCTCACCGAGATGCGCGGCGCCACCTCGCCGCGGCTGCTCCTTGAGCTGATGTGCGCGCGCGTCCTGCTCCCTGGCGCGGCGCAGGGCGAGAGCGCCTTGCTCGCCCGACTCGAACGTCTCGAACGTGGCGGCGCCGTTGCTCAGATGGCCGCCCGGTCCGCCGCCGGTGCATCCGCTGCTTCTGGTACGGGCGCGGCCTCTGGACATGCGTCTGGCGGCGGATCCGGGGCGGTGAGCATTCCCCGGCCCGGTGCTGCGAGTGCGCAGGGCAATCGGGTTGGTGGGGGTGCATATCCCGGCGATGGGGGCGAAGCGGCAGGCGCAGCCCATGCTGGTGGGCGCGGCCAGGTCCCGTCGAGTGCTGGTCAGGCCGCCTCGACCGCTGGGCCCGTGTCCGGACCTTCCGACGCTGCTCCGGAGAACGTCGCCGGTCCCTCTGCGGCTCATGCGGGTTCACCGGCTGACGACTGGCCGGAGACCGCTCGTCCTGGCTTCCCGTCGGCATCGAACGCGGGTGCACCAGGGGGATCGGGTGGGGCCCGGCCAGCAGCGGCTCATTCCGCTCATTCGGGTGGGGGTGAGACGCAGGAGGCCGCGCCGGTCGCGGGTGGTTCGGGCGCCATGCAGGCGCAGTGGCCTGCCGTGCTGACCGCACTCAAGCAGCGCAGCATCGTCGTCTGGGCGAACGTGAGCACCAACGCCCAGGTGGTGGGCGTGGAAGGCAACCTGGTCACGCTCGGCTTCGCCCAGGTCGGCGCGATGAAGAACTTCACGGGTGGCGGCAAGGACGCCGTGGTGGCCGGCGCGCTCGGCGACGTGCTCGGGGGCACCTGGCGCGTCGATGCGGTCGTCGGTGGCTCCCCGGCTCCGCAGCCCAACCGGGGACCTGCGCGTTCCCAGCCGTCCTCGCACGGCCCTTCCGCTTCCGGCCCTGCGGGTGGCCCGGGTTCTTCGGGTGGCTCAGGTCCTTCGGGTGGCCCGGGAGCGCCTGGTCAGGGAGGTCACGCGCCGGGCGGCTCCGGTGGGCCGGGTGGTTCGCACGGAGCTGCGGCAGGTGCCCAGGCGACCTCGCAGGGCACACCGGGCTCGCAGGGGCGTACGGCCTCGCACGGCAACTCGCCCGATGACCAGGGTTCGCAGGATCCCGGTCAACCTCCGGCTGCGGGTCCCGCGGCTGCAGATGCTTCGGATGCTGCGGGGTCAGCAGGGCGCCAGACGACGGATGAGTCGTGGCCTGACGCTCCTGACGACCCCAGCCCTGACTCTCCGCCGGCTCCGGATCCCACCCGGACCGTGGCCGCCGCCCACCAGGCCAATGGCTCACCTGCGGGTGGTGCTCCTGCGGGCGGGCCACCCGGTGTGGGGCTGGCCGCCGCCAGATCGGCCGCGAAGGCCGCCGCCCAGGCGGGGCCCCGTGTCCCGAGTGCACGCGGCGGTACTACGGCTACGGCTACGGCCACGCGCGGCGGTACGACGGCCTGGCCGGACGCGATCCCCGGGCGTAACAAGGGCCCTGAGTCGGACGAGGTCGATCCGCTGAACGACGCGGACGCCGACATGGAGGCGGTCTCGGGCATGGCGCTGCTGGAGCGGGAACTGGGCGCCAAGGTGATCGGCGAAATAGACCACACCTGATGACCTCAGGCCTCCAGCTTCACGACTTCATGGCGGGCGGTTAAGCGGTCCGTCCCCTGTGGTCTTGGGGCGCGGGTCATCCGGGGCTGAAGTCCTCTTGGGCGTCTGATCTTGCGGGGCTGAAGTCCGCTGGGCGTCTGATCTTGCGGGGCCACGCCTTCCGGCGGCTGGGGCCTTCCGGTGCACGGACCTGTGGGTGGGTTTCGGCGTGCACGTCTGCTGGTGGCTCGCCCTTCGGGGGCCGGAAGCTGGTGGCGTGCCTGGTCCTCGGCGGAGGCACGCCTTTTGCCCGGAGTGCCGGTGCCCGCGGGCTGGACGGCGATCGGCCTGCTCGGTCCAATCCGTTGCGCAACGTGGCGACGTCACGGCCCTGGCCCGGGCGGCCGAGGGGCGTTGAAGTGAGGGCCGGTAGGGACGGCGGCGGGAGGCGTCCTCCCGTGCCCGCCGTAAAGGAGCAAAAGAATCTAAAAGCAGAGACGAGCGCGCGCGGCGGCGGCGCGCGGGTCGGTGGCGGGCAGGGCCGCGAGGCGCTCCAGGACCTCGTAGTCCTCGCGCCCGTTGGCCGTCTGCGCGTACGCCCACAGATCGCCCGCGCACCCGTGCCGCAGCAGGCACGCGCGTACCTGGGCCTCGAGCTCGTCCCGCTCCCGGCGGAGCTCCGGGGACTCCGAGCGCAGCAGGAGCGGCCCGGTGTACGCCCGCGCCAGCGCGTCCGAGTCGCCGGCCGACAGGTGCCGCCGCAGCTCCAGGAAGTCGGCCTCGATCGGGCAGGTCAGCCGGTACGGCTTCGCCGCGATCGCGTCCCCGAGCTGGGCCCGCAGCCGGTGGATCTCCGCCCTGATCGTCACCGGGTTGCCGTCGTCCCCGTAGAGGTGGAACGAGAGCTGTTCGGCCGTCAGCCCGTGCGGGTGCAGCGCGAGCAGGGCGAGGATCTCCGCGTGCCTGAGCGACAGGGGCCGCTCCCGGTCGCCGAAGCTGGCCTTGGGCATCCCCTCGCCGAGGAAGCGCAGGGTCAGGGTGGAGGCGGTCGCGGACGGTGACGGCCGCAGGAGGAAGCCCTCGGAGAACGGCTCCAGCAGGGCCACCGTCCCGTCCCGCAGGATCATGCGCTGGCCGGGGAAGTGCACACCGAGGTGGACCCGCTCGCCCAGGCTGCCCGACGGGTCGCCCGAGATGACGCGGCCGGTGGGCGAGAGCAGGATGCCAGGACGGCGTACGGACTCGAAGTGGCGGCGCAGGTGCTGGTCGCGCTCGTGCATGCGCAGCGCGAGCTGGCTCTCGGCGAGCTTGGCCGCGGCGGCGACCAGGGCGACCGTGGCCGGGTGCAGGCTCCTGGCGGTGCCGCTGACGTCGACGCAGCCGATGACCCGGCCCGAGTCAGGGTCGGTGATCGGGGCGGCGCTGCACGACCAGACGTGCAGCACCCGCATGAGGTGCTCCTCCGAGTAGACGTGCGTGGGCCGGCCGGTCGCGAGGGCGGTGCCGATGCCGTTGGTGCCCACGCTCCGCTCGGCCCACTGGTGGCCGTCGGCCAGGCCGACCCGGTCGGCGTGGCGGAGGATGGTGCGGCCGCCCTCCCGCCACAGCACGCGGCCATCACCGTCTGTGACGATCATGATGTGCCCGGTCCCGTCGGCCAGGCCGGAGAGCGTCTGGGCGAGCAGCGGCAGCAGGGGCTGCAGGGGATGAGCGCGGCGAATGTCCTCGATATGGGAAAGGTCCCAGACCAAGGGCGCGCTGGTGGCCTCCGGGTCGATTCCGGCGTCCAGGGAACGCCGCCAGGAGGCGGTGATCAACTGGCGGGGAGCTTTCGGCCATACCCGACCTGTCGCGGCGGCTTCGTGGGCTCCGCGTAGCAGGCGGGAGTACGCATCGAGGTGGGCGTAACTCATCGGTCACTCCAAGTAGTCAATCAGAGCATCCGTCGTGCAGGCGTTCTGCGCAACCCGTTCAGGGGGATTGCGGAGGGTGATTGAATGAACGCAACGTGTGTGCAACGTTCGGCGGACTAGCGTCCCGGTCAATGCGTCGGCGTGGTGCGGCCGCTCCGTCCGACGTGATGGCCGGGTCTCGGACACTGGAGGGGGGCCGAGACCCGGCCAAAACCATTGGTCGCGGCGCCGCCTGGACGGTCCGGCGACAGTCAGCGTAGAGGCAAGGCCGGGGCTTGACGGGGTCAAGTGCGGCGCTGGCATTACGGATCGGCGAGACGGCGACCCGGGGATGACAGCGCAGGACAGGGACCCGAGGGGAAACATGGGGACGCCGCCAGTACATGACGCCGCCCAAACACCGTAGGCTCGTGGCAGTCAAGAACGCGGAGCCACGAGGAGCGCACGACGGTGAACCCAGGGGATGTCAACCTGCAGCAGCTGCTGGAGCAGGCACAGCTCATGCAGCAGCAGCTTGTGAGCGCCCAGCAGGAGCTCAACGACGCGCAGATCGAGGGCTCGTCAGGCGGCGGCCTGGTCACGGCCGTCGTCAACGGCTCGGGCGAGCTGCTCGAGCTCAAGATCAACCCGAGTGTGATCGACGCCGCCGACGCGCAGGACACCGCGGAGACGATCGCGGACCTGGTGATCGCGGCTGTCCGCGACGCCGTGCGCGCGGCCGCCGATCTGCAGCAGGAAAAGCTCGGCCCGCTGGCCCAGGGTCTGGGTGGCGGCGGCCTCGGACAGTTGCCAGGATTCTAGGCATGTACGAAGGGGTCGTCCAGAATCTGATCGACGAGCTGGGCCTGTTGCCCGGCGTCGGTCCCAAGAGCGCGCAACGGATCGCGTTCCACCTGCTGGCGGCCGATCCAGCCGACGTCAAGCGGCTGGCGCACGCGCTGCTCGAGGTCAAGGAGAAGGTCCGCTTCTGCCAGGTCTGCGGGAACGTCGCCTCCGAGGAGAAGTGCCGCATCTGCCGCGACCCCCGGCGCGACCTGCACGTCATCTGCGTGGTCGAGGAGTCCAAGGACGTCGTCGCGATCGAGAAGACGCGCGAGTTCCGCGGCACCTACCACGTGCTCGGCGGCGCGATCAGCCCGATCGACGGCGTCGGCCCCGAAGACCTGCGCATTCGCGAGCTCATGACGCGGCTGGCCGACGGCAGCGTCACCGAGCTCATCCTCGCCACGGACCCCAACCTCGAGGGGGAGGCGACGGCTACCTACCTTGCCCGTCTGGTCAAGCCGATGGGTGTGAAAGTGACACGACTGGCCAGCGGTCTGCCTGTGGGCGGTGACCTCGAATACGCCGACGAGGTGACCTTGGGCCGCGCGTTCGAAGGACGGAGGCTGCTGGATGTCTGACCAGTGGAGCTCGCTGGCGGAAGAGATCGCCGGGCACGCACAAAACTACGTGGACGGCCTGACCAGGGTCGCCAGCGGCGAGGGCGGCGACGCCATCTGGTCGCTGCTGCTGGTGGAGGTCGCGCAGATGAGCCTGGCGGGGGCCAAGCTCGGCGCGAACAGGGACGTCATCCTCGCGGGCAACTACGAGCCGCCGATGAGCGAGGACCCCGACATCGACAGCGTGCGCACGGCGCTGTCCGAGCTGCTGGAGGCGGTGGACGACTACGCGGAGGTGTTCGATCCGTACAAGGACACCGGCGTCACCCCCTACCGGCTGTCCGACGACCTGACCGCGGTCGCCGCGGACCTCATCCACGGGCTGCGCCACTACCACGCCGGCCGCCCGCACGAGGCGCTGTGGTGGTGGCAATACTCCTACTTCAACACCTGGGGCAACCACGCGGGCGCGGCGATGCGCGCGCTGCAGGCCCTGGCCGCGCACTCGCGTCTCGACGTGGCGGAGGAAGCCACCACGGTCTGACGAACGCCGGCAGCGGCACCGCGGTTCTGGTGGGCGTCCACATAGTGGTCCGACCCAGCAGCCGCATGAGAGGCCCCCAGTAGACTGGCAGCTCACAGTCCAGACCGGGAGACTCTCGTGGCGCTCGTTGTGCAAAAGTACGGTGGTTCGTCCGTCGCCGACGCGTCCTGCATCAAGCGGGTCGCGCAGCGGATCGTCGCGACGAAAAAAGCCGGCAACGACGTGGTCGTGATCGTCTCAGCGATGGGTGACACGACGGACGAGCTGCTCGATCTGGCCGAGCAGGTGTCGCCGCTGCCTCCGGGCCGCGAGCTCGACATGCTGCTGACCTCGGGTGAGCGCATCTCGATGGCCCTGCTGGCGATGGCGATCGCCAACCTCGGCCACGAGGCCCGCTCATTCACCGGCTCGCAGGCGGGTGTGATCACCGACTCCACCCACGGCAAGGCGCGCATCATCGACGTGACGCCCGGCCGCATCCGTGAGGCGGTCGACCAGGGCGACATCGCGATCGTGGCCGGGTTCCAGGGCGTCTCGCAGGACACCAAGGACATCACCACGCTGGGCCGCGGCGGCTCCGACACCACGGCGGTGGCGCTGGCGGCGGCTCTCGACGCCGACGTGTGCGAGATCTACACCGACGTCGACGGCATCTTCACCGCGGATCCGCGCATCGTGCCGCCCGCCCGTCAGATCCCCAGGATCTCCTATGACGAGATGATGGAGATGGCGGCCTGCGGTGCCAAGATCCTGCATCTCCGCTGCGTCGAATACGCTCGGCGGTTCAACCTGCCGATCCACGTACGCAGCTCGTTCAGCACCAGGGAAGGCACGTGGGTCGTCTCCGACCCTTACACCGAAGGAACCGAGATGGAGCAGCCGATCATCTCCGGCGTCGCACACGACCGGAGCGAGGCCAAGATCACTGTTGTCGGGGTCCCCGACAAGGTCGGCGAGGCTGCCTCGATCTTCAAAACGCTGGCCGACGCCGAGATCAACATAGACATGATCGTCCAGAACGTCTCGGCCGCGGCCACGGGCCGCACGGACATCTCCTTCACGCTGCCCACGACTGACAGCCAGACGGCGCTGGCGGCGCTGAAGAAGATCCAGGGAGAGATCGCCTACGAGTCGCTGCTCTTCGACGACCAGATCGGGAAGGTGTCGCTGATCGGCGCGGGCATGCGCTCGCACCCCGGCGTCACGGCGACGTTCTTCGCGGCCCTCGCCGACGCGGGGGTCAACATCGAGATGATCTCCACCTCGGAGATCCGCATCTCAGTGATCGTCGGGCAGGACGGTGTGGACGCGGCCGTGGCGGCCGCCCACCGTGCCTTCGATCTCGACGCCGACCAGGTCGAAGCAGTGGTGTACGGAGGTTCAGGACGATGAGCAGCAGGCCGAATCTTGCCCTGATCGGGGCGACCGGCGCCGTGGGCACCGTCATGCGGGACATCGTCTCGACGCGTGCGGACATCTGGGGCGAGATCCGTCTCGTCGCCTCGCCGCGCTCGGCGGGCAAGCTCCTTTCCGTACGCGGTGAGGACGTCGTCGTCCAGGCCCTCGCGCCCGAGGTCTTCGACGGCATCGACATCGCGATCTTCGACGTGCCCGACGAGGTGTCGGCCGTCTGGGTGCCGATCGCGGCCGAGCGTGGCGCCATCGCGGTCGACAAGTCCGGCACGTTCCGGATGGAGCCCGACGTCCCGCTGGTCGTGCCCGAGGTCAACCCGCTCGACGCGCGCAACAGGCCGCGCAACATCATCTCGACCCCCAACTGCACGACGCTGTCGATGATGACGGCCATGGGCGCGCTGCACGCCGAATACACGCTCACGGAGCTGGTCGTCGCCTCCTACCAGGCGGTGTCCGGCGCGGGCGTGGCGGGCACGGCGCGGCTCTACGACGAGGTCGAGGCACTGTCCGGCGACCGTTCGATCGGTCAGGCGGTCGGCGACGTGCGCAAGGTGCTCGCCAACAAGCTGCCGGAGGAGTCGCCGTTCCCGGCGCCGGTGGCGTTCAACGTGGTGCCGTGGGCCGGCTCCTACAAGGACGGCGGCTGGGCCTCCGAGGAGCTCAAGCTCCGCAACGAGTCCCGCAAGATCCTGGGCATCCCGGAGCTCAAGGTCTCCGCGACCTGCGTACGCGTGCCGGTGATCACGACGCACTCGCTGGCCGTGCACGCGCGCTTCGAGCGCGAGATCACGGTCGCGGACGCGCACCGCGTCCTGGAGGCGGCGCCTACGGTGGTCCTCATGGACGACCCGGCCAACGGGGTGTTCCCGACGCCTCTCGACGTGGTGGGCACCGACCCGACCTACGTGGGCCGTATCCGTCAGGCGATCGACTTCCCCAACACGCTCGACCTGTTCGTGTGCGGTGACAACCTGCGCAAGGGTGCGGCGCTCAACGCGGCGGAGATCGCCGAATTGGTCGCTTCCGAGCTCTGATCTCATCGCCTCTTGCCAGGCGATGGTGAAGGTGGTGTGGACGTCGTACGTCTCGTGCGGCGTCCTCGTCATTTCCCGGCGTCATTACCGGCGGCGTACTGGGTCGTTCCCGACGCGGTCGCCGTGGCCCTGTCACCGGAACAGGATGTCCCAGTGGTCGCTCTCGTCGGCGAAGGTGGTACCCGAGCCCGATCGGTAGAGCGCGGCCCCGTCGCCGCGGACACCCGCCTTGTCATGGTGCTTCGTGATGTAGTGATCGATGCACGAGTTGTGGGTGATGTCGAGCTTGTAGCCGTTCCCGTGGCTGAAGTGCCCGGGCGCGTGCCCCTCCTCGGTGCCTCCCGTGACCATGATCGGGCAGCGGCTGTCGCGCTTCAGCTCGATCATGCGGGCGATCGTGCCGGTGCGGACCGAGTCGAGCGAGGTGCAGTGGTGCATGTGCTTGCTCGTGCAGTTGCCGGTCGACTTCGTCCGCAGGCCGGCGCTCTTCAGCCAGCCGCTGGCGGTCGCGTGGGACATCTGGACGGCGGCCTGCCTGGGCATGACCCGCGTCAGATCGACCTGTGCGCGCTTGTGCGCCACGCGGGCAGTCACTTGGGGCATCACCGCCACCCCGGTGCGTACAGGGCTTCTCTGGGCTTTTGACGCCTCCGGCCGGGTCGCGGACTCCTTGCGGACGCGCTTCTGAACGGTGGCCTTGGACGGCGCGGCCACATAGGGCCGCTCGTGGACGGCGTGCGGGCGGTCCGAGGAGGCCCAGCGGTCGAGCGCGTCCTCTGCCTGCTCTTGGGCGGCGACGTCCCACCGCGAGTGGATGAGCGGCCACTCACGCATGGCCTCCAGGCGTTCCCTGGCCATCATCAGCCGCTCGAACGCCCAGGAACCGGACACCGGCGGGCCCACCGCGTACGCGTCGGAGATGGCCTCCGCCAGGGCCGCCTGCCCGTAGAGCGCCGGCCCGTCCTCCCATCCGGGAAGGCCGGTCTCGTACTGACCGCTCGATGCCGGCTGCCCTTCGGGGTGGGTAGCGGCTGAGGCGGCCGAGGCCAGCGCGAGTATGGTGATCTCAATGCCGAGGAGCGCGACTACGATGAGGCGCACTGTTCCACGTATCCACATGTCGATGCCTTTTCGCGGAAATAGCCCTTCCGCCTGAAACGACAATCCCACCTTTCACAGGAGATAACTCATGCCGCAGGGTCAACTTTGCCTTGTGCCGGTGATCACCGTGCGGCTTCATGACCTAACACGGTTTCACGACGTAAAGTGACGAACGTGTCCGAAGCCCGAAACCGTGGATCGGAGAGCACCCGAGAGGTCATCGTCGAGACGGCCTTGCGACTGTTCAGGGAGCGTGGCTTCGACGCGACCACGATGCGTGCCATCGCGGCCGAGGCCGGGGTGTCCGTGGGCAACGCCTACTACTACTTCAGCGGCAAAGAAGCGTTGATCCAGGCGTACTACGACCGTGCGCAGGCCGAGCACGAGCAGGCCTGCCGGGCCTTGCTGGCCGAGGAGTCGTCGTTCGCCGCCCGGCTGAGCGGGGTGCTGCGCGAATGGGTACGCGTTTCGGAGCCGTACCACGAGTTCGCCGTGAAGTTCTACAAGCACGCGGCCGAGCCGACGAACCCCCTGAGCCCGTTCAGCGACCAGTCCTCGCCCGCCCGCGAGGCCTCCATCGCCATCTACCGCCAGGTCGTCGAGGGCTCGCGCGACCGGATGAACGCCGAGTTGCGCGAAGAGCTGCCGGACCTGCTCTGGCTGCTGTCCATGGGCATGGTCCTGTTCTGGGTGCACGACACCTCGCCGGGCTGCACGCGCACGTACCGGCTGATCGAGGCCACGGTGCCGCTGGTGGACCGGCTGGTCGGGCTGTCGCACCTGCCGGGGCTGCGCGGGATCACGAAGGACTTCATCGCGGTCGTGCACGAGCTGCGGGCGTAGGGCGCAGCGGCGGGGGCCGCCGGTCTGGCGGGAACATACCGCCCGGTTGGTATGGTCGCCCTATCGACTCGACGAACAAGCCGGAGGGCCGCGTATGACTCAGAACTGGGGCATGACGATCCCCTTCTCCGACCGCTCGCTGGCCAGGTCGCAGGAGCTGATCGCGGAGCTGCCGGGGCTCGGATACACCGACGCCTGGTCGGCCGAGGTCAACGGCGCCGACGGCTTCACGCCGCTGGCGCTGGCGGCGCAGTGGGCGCCGGGGATCAGGCTGGGCAGCGCCATCGTGCCCGTCTCGACCCGCGGCCCGGGGCTGCTGGCCATGTCGGCCGCCACGCTGGCCGACCTCGCCCCTGAGCGGTTCGTGCTGGGCATCGGCGCGTCCTCGCCGGCGATCGTCGAGCGGTGGAACGCGGGCACGTTCGACAAGCCGTACGCGCGCACCCGCGACACGCTGCGCTTCCTGAAGAAGGCGCTGGCGGGGGAGAAGGTCTCGGAGGCGTACGAGACGTTCGAGATCAAGGGGTTCAAGCTGGAGCGGGCGCCGAAGGTGCCGCCGAAGATCGTGCTGGCCGCGCTGCGCCCCCGGATGCTGCGCCTGGCCGCCGCGGAGGCCGACGGCGCGATCACGAACTGGCTCTCGCCCGACGACGTACGGCAGGTGCGGGCCGAGATCGGCCCGGACACCGAGCTGATCGCCCGCCTGTTCGTGTGCGTGAGCGAGGACACCGACCGGGTGCGCGAGATGGCCAGGTGGATGCTGGCCAGCTACCTGACCGTCCCGGTGTACGCCGCCTTCCACGACTGGCTCGGGCGCGGCGAGGTGCTGCGGCCCATGCACGAGGCGTGGGCCGCCCGCGACCGGCCGGCGGCGCTCAAGGCGATCCCCGACGAGGTGGTGGACGCCCTGATCGTGCACGGCGACGCGGCGACCTGCCGGGCCAGGATCCAGCAGTACGTGGACAACGGGCTCGACACGCCCGTACTCGCCCCCATCCCGGGCGGAGAGATCTCCATCGAGCAGGCCGTGCGGGAGCTGGCTCCCCGAGCGTAAGGAGGCTGCATGGACGACTTACTGAGGTTGGACGCGGTCGGGCAGGCGCAGGCGGTCAAGGACGGCCTGGTGTCGGCACGCGAGCTGGCCGAGGCCGCGATCGCCGCCATCGAGGCCCGCGACGGGGAGCTGAACGCGGTCATCTTCCGCCGGTTCGAGCGGGCGCTGGCCGAGATCGACGACCTCCCGGCGGACGCGCCCTTCCGTGGCGTGCCGATCCTGCTCAAGGATCTCGGCTGGCGGCAGGCGGGCGAGCCCTACAGCGCGGGCTCGAACGTACGCGACGGCCTGGTGGACGCCGCCGACGGCTATGGCGTGGTGCGGTTGCGCGAGGCCGGGTTCGTCCTGCTGGGACGGACGAACACGCCCGAGTTCGGCAGCACGATCACCACGGAGCCGGTGGCGTTCGGGCCGACGCGCAACCCGTACGACCTGGCGTACTCGGCGGGCGGGTCCAGCGGCGGCTCCGCGGCGGCGGTGGCGGCGGGCCTGGTCGCGCTGGCCACCGCCAGCGACGGCGGCGGGTCGATCCGCATCCCCGCGTCCATGTGCGGCCTGGTGGGTCTCAAGCCGTCGCGCGGCCGGGTGAGCATGGGTCCCGCCATGGGCGAGGGCTGGAACGGGTTCTCGTGCCCGGGATTCGTCAGCAGGAGCGTGCGCGACACGGCGGCGGCGCTCGACCTCGTCTCCGGCTACCGGCCAGGCGACCCCTATGACGCGCCCGCGCTGCCCGGGAGGCTGGCGCTGGAGGCAGGGGCGGATCCGGGACGGCTGCGGGTCGGGTTCGTGACCGCGCATCCCAGGGGCGACGTGCCCGAGGTGCCCGCGCTGACCGAGGCCGTCACCAGGGCCGCGGCGCTGCTGGCGGAGCTCGGCCACGACGTCGCGCCCGGCGGGCCGCAGGCGCTCGGTGAGCCGGACTTCACCCGGCATTTCGGCGCGATCGTGGCGAACAACCTCGCCGCGCAGGTCATCGCCCTGGGCGAGCTGCGCGGCAAGCCCGTGCAGCCGGAGGAGCTGGAGACGCGCAACGCCGCCATGGTCGCCGCGGGGCGCGGGAACGGCGCGGCCGACCACATCCTGGCCACGCAGTGGGTGGACGGGTTCCGCCGCCGCATGGCCGCGTGGTGGACCTCCGGCCACGACCTGCTGCTGATGCCCTCGCTGGGGGTGGAGCCGTTCCCGCTCGGCTGGATCCCGCCGGGGGACCTCAGCCTCGCGTTCGGCAGGACCGCGCACGCCGTGGCCTTCACCTCGCCGATCAACGCGACCGGGCAGCCGGCGATCTCGCTGCCGCTGCACAGGACCGAGGCGGGGCTGCCGGTGGGCGTTCAGCTCGTGGCCGCGCCCGGCAGGGAGGACGTGTTGATCAGGGTGGCGGCGCAGATCGAGCAGGCCAGGCCGTTCGAGCACCCGGCGATGGGCTGATCGCCAGGAACTCGTGGCCGTGGTGACGCGTTATGTCGTGAGAAGTCGGGGGTAGGGGGTTTCTCATGATGGCGAAGTCAGCACGGGCAGCGGCGGCGTGGCGTACGTACCGCGAAGTGACCAAGCCTGGCACGCCTGGCTTGATGACCAGGGTGCGGGCGATCCCGCGGATGGTCGGCGCGGTCATGCGCGGACAGTACGCGGGCATGGGCAAGAGCAAGCTGGCCCTGCTCGGGCTCGGCGTGGTCTACATCCTGTCGCCGATCGACGTCGTGCCCGATTTCCTGGTGCTGATCGGCGTGGCCGACGACTTCGGGGTGTTCCTGTGGCTGGCGGCCGCGCTGCTCGGCGAGAGCGGGCGCTACGTCCAGCATGAGCGCAGCATCATCCAGGGCAGGACCGAAGGGCTGGAGCAGGCCTAGATCCTTCCCGGGGTCTCCCCGGGAAGGCGGCTCAGATCTCCTCCATCCGCAGCCAGGCGCGCGACGGCAGCGGGTGCCCGAACAGGCGGGCGGCGTTGCCGTACGCGACCCTGGCGATGTCGGCGGGCGGGAGCGTGCCGAGGTTGCGCGCCACGGACTTCTGGGTGTCCGGCCAGGTCGAGTCGGAGTGCGGGTAGCCGCTCTCCTGCAGCACGTGGTCGAGGCCGACCGCGAGCCGCACCCCCGACAGCGCGTGGTCGTCGAGCGTGCCGAAGAAGAAGTTGCGGCGCAGCACCTCGCTGGGCTTGAGCCCGCCCTCCCAGGCCGCCTCGCCGGCGACCGGGTGGTCGAGGGCGTAGTCGGCGCGCTCGGCCAGCATGGGCAGCCAGCCCACGCTGCCCTCCACGATAAGGATGCGCAGCGCCGGGAAGCGCAGCGGCAGCCCCGACCAGAGCCAGTCGGCGCAGGCGAACATGGCGCTGGTCGGCATCAGCGTGGTGATGGCCTCGATGGGCGTGTCGGGCGAGGGCACAGGGGACCAGGACGAGTCGCCGGTGTGCAGCGCGACGACCGTGCCGGTCTCCTCGCAGGCGGCGAAGAACGGGTCCCAGTGGCCCGAGTGGATCGACGGCAGCCGGAGCCGGGTCGGGAACTCGGGGAACACGACGGCCTTGAAGCCCCTGGCGGCGTTGGCGCGGATCTCCTTGGCGGCGACGTCGGGATCGGGCAGCCACGGGAGCTGCAGGCCGATGATCCGCTCCGGGTAGGTGCCCGCCCAGACGTCGATGTGCCAGTCGTTCCATGCCTTGACCAGGGCCAGGCCGAGCTCTTGGTCGCGGGTCCTGGCGAACGGCATGCCCGACTGCCCGGCCAGCATGCCGGGGAAGCAGAGCGCGGCCCAGATGCCGGCGACGTCCATGTCCTCGATGCGGGCCTCGATGTCGTGGCAGCCCGGGCGCATCTGCTCGAACCTGACCGGCTCCAGCGTCCATTGCTCGCGCGGCAGCCCCGCGCCCACGTCGATGCCGGCGCACGGGTAGGTGGCCCCGCCGTAGCGCCAGACCTGGTGACCCGCCTCCGTCTCCACGACCTTGGGCGCGACCTCGGCATATTTCTCCGGCAAGCGGCCCTCGAAAAGGTCGGGCGGCTCGATCAGGTGATCGTCGGCGGAGATGATCACGTAGTCGCGCCGCCTCGGATCCGGGTCGGGGAGCAGCGGCGTAGTCACGCGTGTAACCGTACGACGGCGGGATAACGTCGAACAAGCTGCGACGTATCCGTTGGGTATCCGAGATTTTCAGACCCGGGATCGCCGGGAGGGGGATGTGGCGATCCCGGGTATGGAACGGGCCCGCTTGTCGAGGGGTGGTACCCAACACGGGCCCGGCGACCCACTACCCCTCCGGAAGCGGTTCAGTCAGCAGATGGCGGCGAAGTTCGGCGATCGCCTCCTGCGGGAGCCTGAGCACGTGGGTGACGTACTTCTCGATGGAGCCGTGCCGCGCGGTCAGGTCGGTGAGGAAGTACCGCATGGCCTCGGCGGGGGCCAGGCCGAAGCCCGGCCACAGCGGCGCGTCGGGGTGTCTCCTGCGCCAGTCGCGGATGAAGCGGTCGGTGGCCAGCCCGGTGAGCGCGTAGTCGGCCACGATGTCGTCCTCGCCCACGCCCGTCAGCGACAGGATCAGCGCGGCGAGCACCCCGGTGCGGTCTTTGCCGGCCGCGCAGTGGATGACGACCGGCGCGTTGTCGGCCAGCGCGATGGTCTCCAGGGCGGTCCTGAGGTTCGCGACGCCGTCCTCGGTCACCTCCAGATAGCGGTCGGCCAGGTATCGGCCGATGCCCGCCTCCTCGCTGAAGGCGGCGACCTCCCAGCGGCGGCCCTCGATGGGCAGGTTCTGGTAGAGCTGTCCTTCGCTCTCGGGGACCCGTCCGCCCCTCTCCACCTCGTACGGGTGGCGCAGATCGATGACCGTGCGCACGCGCAGCGCGCGGAAGGCCGGCAGGTCGTCACCGGCCAGCCAGCCCAAGGAGTCGGCCCGATAGAGCCGCTGCCACTGGACGGTCCGCCCGTCCCTGGTGGCATATCCACCTACGTCGCGAAAATTACACAGGTTCGTGAACTCAATGTGGCGGAGCACGCTCCACACCTTAATTGGCGACGGTCCCGGCCTCCTCGGACACGACGTCGCCGGAGGAGGCATGAGGGGACTCCTGAGCCTTCCGCTCGGCCACCTCGCGCCGGATCAGCAGGATCCAGCCGCCGATCGCGATCCCGATGAACAGCCACCACTGGACCCCGTAGGCCAGGTTGAGCCCGCCCCCGGAGCCGACGTCCGGCGCGGGCACCGGCTCGGGCGCCGCAACGGGCTTGGGCTGCTGCTCGGTCAGCTCGACGTAGCCGCCCACGAGCTGGTACGGGAGCCCTTCGCCGATCGTGGCGGGGTTGATGAGGAGCACCTGGCCGGCCGGCAGCCCGGACCGCTCGCGGATGCCGCTGGACGCCTCGGTCTCGCTGGGGCGTAGCCGACCGGTGACAGTTATCTGCCCGGTGGGCGGAGGGGGCACCTCGGGCGCGGTGTCGGCCGTGGCGCCCGCCTTGACCCAGCCCCTGTTCACGATCACGGCCGTGCCGGGACCGGTGACCAAGGGGGTCAGCACGTAGTAGCCGGGCATCCCGGCCTGGGGGCGGCGGCGTACGAGGAGGGCGTGGGACGGGTCGTACGTGCCGGCCACCGTCACGGTCCTGAACCGGTCGTCCTGCCGGACCTGCCGCCCCGGGCCCGCCAGCCGCTCCAGCGGCACCGGCCCGGCCTCGATGTTGGCGGTGACCCGGTCACTGTTGGCGGAGCGCTCTTCGAACCGCCCGAACTGCCACCGCCCGAGGAACACGAAAGCGGGGATGACCAGCAGCACCACCACGTGGAGCGACAGCCATCGGGGCGTCAGCAGGAACCGGTACACGCCTTCAAGGGTAGGCACCGACCCCCGTGCTCCTTCACGCGCCTCACCCGACTTATCTACTCAGGCGCTCCTGAGCTCGGCGCCGTCGCCCGGCACCGGGGTGACCTCGCGCGGACCCGGCACGTCGTGGCCGGCCGCGCAGCGGAAGTGCTGCTCGATGGGGGCGCCGCAGTCGCGGTGGGTGAGCAGCACGGGCGCCCCCTCCTCGCCCGTCAGGTGCTTGTCGCCCCAGTGCATGAGCGCGACCAGCAGCGGATAGAGGTCACGGCCCTTCTCCGTGAGCCGGTATTCGTCGCGCTGGCGCTGCCCCGGCTCGCGATAGGGCTCCTTGCGCAGCAGCCCCTCGTCGACCAGCCGGGCCAGGCGCGCGCTGAGCACCTGGCGGGGGGCGCCGGTGATCGCCTGCATGTCCGCGAACCGCCGCACGCCGCTGAACGCCTCGCGCAGCACGAGGAAAGTCCACTTCTCCCCGACGATGTCCAGGGTGCGCTCGATCGAGCAGTTGTTCACCCGGAAGGGAAAGCTCATCCCCTCAGTATACCTGAGTTCAATTGACAGACTCAGATGTGAGGTGCACGCTGAGTCTATGCACGGAACTCAGATCCGCCCGGTCCGTCCGGAGGACGAGGAACGGATCAGACGATTCCTGACCGGGCTCTCGCTGCACACACAGACGCTGCGCTTCTTCACCGGCATCACCACCCCGGCCGCCGGCCTGGTCCGCACGCTGCTCGCGGTGGACGAGCGCCGTGACGGGCTCGTCGCGACCGCCGAGGGCGGCGAGATCGTCGGTCACGCCATGAGCTTCAAGGGCGGGTGCACGGACGTGGAGATCGCGGTGGTGGTGGCCGACCAGTGGCAGGGGTTCGGGCTCGGGCCGCGGCTGATCGACACGCTGCTGCTGCGGGCCGTCGTACGGGGTGCGAAGACCGTGGGGATGGACGTGCTGGGGGAGAACCGGCGGGTGCTCAGGCTCATCCGCAGGATCTGGCCGGACGCCGAGATGAAGGTCTCATCCGGGTCGGTGGAGGTGACCGCTATGATCGATCAGGCCGGGTTATTTGCGGAACAACGTTCTGGTGGCACACCATTGACATTGTGAAGAGTGTCAAGAACGGACGCGACGGCCGTACGCGCATCATCGAGGGCGCACTCCGCCGGTTCAGCCAGGACGGGGTGTCGGCCACCACGCTGGCCAGTCTCCGCGAGGAGAGCGGCGTCAGCGTCGGCAGCTTCTACCACCACTTCGCCAGCAAAGAGCACGTCTTCGGCGTGCTGTACGCCGAGATATTGATCGCGTACCAGAACGCGTTCCTCGCCGAGCTGGTAGGCCATGAGGAGGCGCGCGACGGGATCGAGGCGGTCGTCGCCTTCCACATGCGGTGGGCGGGCGAGCATCCGGAGCGGGCCAGACTGCTGATCAGCGAACGGCCGCCGCGCAAGCAGGAGCCGGGCGGCGCGGAGGTGGCCGAGCAGCGCCGTACCTTCTTCCGCCAGGTTTCCGACTGGTGGCGGCCGCACATGAAGAACGGCCAGCTTCAGCCGGTGCACGCGACCATGTGCTACGTGCTGTGGCTGGGGCCCGCGCAGGAGATGTGCCGGCTGTGGTTCGCGGGGGCGCACACGCCGACGGAGGAGGAGATCAAGGGGCTCGGCGAG
Source organism: Nonomuraea rosea (assembly GCF_039539705.1). NCBI lineage: Bacteria > Bacillati > Actinomycetota > Actinomycetes > Streptosporangiales > Streptosporangiaceae > Nonomuraea > Nonomuraea rosea. The sequence goes on from NZ_BAABDQ010000004.1 coordinate 117,029, forward strand.
GCGGCCTGGCAGAGCCTGCGCCAGGGCACCGAGTAGGCGGCCGGGTAGGCAACTGAGTTGGTGCCGGAGTAGGTGGCTGACCTGCCTTCCCGCAGGTCAGGGGGCGTTGCCGCACCTGTGCGGGGAGCAATGATCTGGCCACCGTCTGTGGTGTTATTGTCCACATGTGAGACGACCTCGGGCGCTGGTGCTGCCCGCCTTGCCGGAGAGCGCGCTCGCCCGTCTGGGCGAGATCGCCGAGCTGGCCGAGGTTCCCGCACGTCCAAGCCTCGGCTTCACCGACGAGCAGCTCGCCGACCTGATCATCGGGACCGGCGCGACCGTGCTCATCACCGACGGCGACCAGGTGCGCACGTCGGTGCTCGGCCTGCACCTGGACATCGTGGCCGTCATGGGGCCGCCGACGAGCGTCGACCTGGCGCTGGCCGCCGAGCGCGGGGTGACCGTCCTGCACGCCCCCGACCGTGACGCCGAGGCGGTCGCCGAGCTGACGCTGGCGCTGATGTTCGCGGTCAGCAGGAACATCGTCACCGCCGACAGGGAAGTACGCGGAGGGCGCGCCTACCACGACAGGATGCCGCCCGCGCAGCGGCATCGCGGCAGGCGGCTGACCGGCAGGACGTTCGGCATCGTGGGCCTCGGCCGCGTCGGCAGGGCCATGCGCTGGCGGTGCGAGGGGCTGGGCATGCAGGTGATCGCCTGCGACCCGTTCGTGCCCGAGGCCACGCACACCCTGCCCGCGCTGCTGGCGGAGTCGGACGTGGTGTCGTTGCACGTGCCGCTGACCGCGGAGACGCGGGGCTTCTTCGGCTACGTCGAGTTCGGGGCGATGCGGCCCGGCTCGATCTACCTCAACACCTCACGCGGGGCGCTGCACGACCTGACGGCGCTGGTCGACGCGCTGCGCTGGGGGCAGGTGGGCGGCGCGGGGCTCGACCACTTCGAGGGCGAATGGCTCGATCCGGCCCATCCCCTGACCAGCCTGCCGAACGTGGTGCTGACTCCCCGTCTGGGCGAGGCCACAGGGGAGAGCCAGGAGGAGCTGGCCGAGACGCTGGTGGCGGACATCGGGCGGCTGCTGCGCGGCGAGGAGCCGGCCCATGCGTACGTGCCGGTGATGCCGCTCGCCGGATCGGCGTAGGAGCCGAGCCGGTCAGGCCGGCTGGCGGAGGCGGGTGTGGACGTGCCAGCTCGCCCTGTCGAGGGAGATGTCCAGCCGCAGGTCGCCGCGCTGCCTGCGCAGCCCGGGCACGCGTACCCGGTCGTGCACGTCGAACCGGCCACGATGCGGATAGCCGAACCCCAGCTCGCCCGGCAGAACGCGCAGATCATCGCGGTTGCCGCAGCGCGGGCAGGTCCATGACACCAGGTCCATGCCGCGGTTGTAGTCGGAGCAGGCGCTGAAGTATTCGTCGGGCCTGAACCGGGACTCGCAGGCCAAGCAGGGGATCAGCATGGGTCCGCTCCTCGGAAGGACGTGGTGACACCCCTAGAGATACCGCTCGCCACTTGTCCACCGCTTGCAGAATGCTTGGGTACCTAAGTAACAGTATGGGCACTGTCGGTATCAGATCATGCGTGGGAGTCCGCGGTGAAAGGATGGGCTCGTGGAACGACTGCGCCAGCACCTCCTCGAAACCGGCTACACGATCGACGGCGTCAGAGAGCGCCTGGGCAGCATGGCGGCCTCCGCCCTGGCCCGCGAGGAGCTGGTGCCGGCTCTGCGCGCCACCGCCGACGGCGATCCGCTGGCACTGCTGATCAGGCTGTGGTGGCTGGGCGTGCCCGTGCCGGCCAAGACACTCCCCGCGGAGATCCTCGGCTCGGGCCTGGTCACGGCGGACGGCGACGAGGTGCGCGCGACGGTGCACCTGCAGCCCTGGGAGACCGGCGGCTACCTGGTCTCCGACCGCAAGGTGCGGCCCGGTGACCCCGCGCTGCGGCCGGATCACGTCGTCGGGGCCGGCGGCGCCTCGGCCAACCTGGCCCAGCTCGTCACCCGCCGCCCCGTCGCGCGCGCGCTCGACCTCGGCACCGGCTGCGGCGTGCAGGTGCTGCACCTGGCCGGCCGGGCGGCGGCGATCGTGGCCACCGACCTCAACCCGCGGGCCCTGGAGCTGGCCAGGCTGAGCTGGGAGCTGTCCGGCGTCTCGGGCGTCGAGGCGCGTACGGGGTCCATGTTCGAGCCGGTCGAGGACGAGCTGTTCGACCTGATCGTGAGCAATCCGCCGTTCGTGATCGCGCCCGCCCGCGACCAGAAGCTGACATATCGCGAATCGGGCGGCGACGGCGACAGCTTCTGCCGCGACCTCGTCCGCCGGACGCCCCGCCACCTCAACGCGGGCGGCCAGGCCCACTTCCTGGCCAACTGGCTGCACGTCGAGGGCGAGGACTGGCACGACCGCGTCGGCGGCTGGCTGAGCGAGACCGGCTGCGACGCCTGGGTGGTGCAGCGCGACGTGCAGGATCCGGCCGAATACGTCGAGCTCTGGCTCAAGGACGCGGCCGAGCAGGGCACCAGGAGCTACACCGAGCACTACGACCGCTGGCTGGCCTGGTTCGACGAGCGCAAGGTCGAGGGCGTCGGGTTCGGCTGGATCACGATGCACAACTCGGGCACGCTCGACCCGGTCGTCCGCGTGGAGCACCTCGCCCACCAGGTGGCGCTCCCGGTCGGCGACTACGTCGACTCCGTGATCGAGGCCATCGCCTCCGCGCACCGGGCCGGCGGGCTCGACGGAGCGCTCTTGCGTACCGCGGAAGGGTTGCTGGACGAGCGGATCGGCCTGCCGGGAGGGGAAGACCCCATCCGCATCGTCCTGCGGCAGACGCAGGGGCTGCGCCGCAGCAGGGAGGTCGGCACGGTGGAGGCCGCGCTGGCGGGCGTCTGCGACGGCGAACTGGCGCTCGGACCGCTCCTCAACGTGATCGCGGAGCTGGTCGGCGGCGGCGAGATTCCCAACTCTGACGCGGTCAGGCCCTTGATCGCCGAGGGCTACTTCCTCCTTTAATCAGCCGTTGATTGGACGTTGACACCTTGGGTGGAGTCTCTTAACACGACACGGACCTGGGGGGTTCGAGGGCCGTGTCAGGTCTGGCCGGTCGTCTTTATGTGAGGCGGCTAGCCGCTACGCGGAGCATCCGGATAACCGGGCCCCCTAGCGAAGCGTGGCGGCAAAGGACGACCGGCCGGGCTGAACCGAATCGATCACGAGGAATCGTGACTCCCTAAGGACAGCCTTGATCAACCATGTGTGGATGACACGTCTGGACGACGAGCTGTACTCAGGACTCGACGACGGACCCAGCGACAGTGCCGCCGCCGGTGAGATCGCCAGTGATGGCGTCGCCCACGGCGGCGGGGATGCCGTCGAGCAGGACCTTGAGGTCACCGGCCTCCGGCGCGCCCAGCGTGGAGAAGATGTCGAAGGCCTGCCGTAGACAGTCCGCGCTCCTCCCCGCGCTGCCGAGCCCGCGCAGCGCCTTGCCCAGCACGGTGAGCGAGAGCGCCTCGCCGTACGGGTGGCCGATCTCCCTGGAGACCACCAGCGCCTGCTCGGCGTGGCGGACGGCCTCGGGATAGCGTTCGGCGGCGATGAACGTCTCGGCCAGCCTGGAGCACACCCGCTGCTCCCAGACCCGCTGCTTGCTGGACCGGAAGAAGGCCAGGCACTCGGCGTGGTGGTGCACGGCCTCGTTGAGCCGGCCGACCCGGGACAGGACGATCCCGAGGTGATAGCGGGCACGGGCGGTGCCGGCGCCGCTGCCGATCTCGGTGAAGATGGCCAGCCCCTTCTCCGCCGCCGCGATCGCGTCCTCCGGACGGCCGAGACCCAGGTGGTCGCGGGCCGAGTAGCTGAGGACCAGCGCCTCGCCGGCCGGCACGCCGTTCTTGCGGTAGAACCGCATCCCCGCGTCGAACCAGGCCAGCGCCTCGGTGTGGCGGCGCTGGCGGCCGACGACCACGGCCAGCGCGTTGAGCACCTCACCGGTGACGACCATCTCCGAGCGGGCCTCCGACAGCTCGTGGACGATCCTGAACTGGTGCTCGGCCTCGGTCAGCCGGTTGCCGGCGAACAGCACCCGGCCGAGCACGTACCGGGCGCGCAGCTCGCCGCCCTCGTCGCCGATGTCCTGCGCGGCGGCCAGCGCGGCCCGCGTGCTCTGGTCGAACTCGCGCGTGTGCGTGCCCGACTCCAGCAGCGGCTCCATCGCCACCAGCAGGTCGGCCGCGGGCAGCAACTGCTCACCGGTACGGGCGGAGGCGGCGGCCTGGTTGATGGCCGCGAACAGCGAGTCGCCCTCGGCGATCAGCCACGCCACGGCCTCGTCGGCGGAGCCGAACGTGCGCCCGCTGCCGACCGTCACGAGGTTGTCGGAGATCATGCTGCCTTCGTAGGCCAGCCGGTGCGCCGACTGGGCCGAGGCCAGGTAGAAGCCGAGCAGCCGGCGCAGCGCCATCGTCCTGGCCTGGGGCCGCTCGGTCTTCTCCAGCGTCCGCCTGGCGAACAGCTTGAGCAGGTCATGGAAGCGGTAGCGGCCGGGACCGGGCGCTTCGAGCAGGCTCGCGTCCACGAGGGACTCCAGCATGGAGTCGGCCTCCAGCGCGCTCATCGACAGCACGGCGGCCGCGGCGCCCGAGGAGATGTCGGGCCCGTTCGGGAGCGAGAGCAGCCGGAACGCGCGGGCCTGGCCGGCTTCGAGCTGCCCGTAGCCGAGCGCGAACGTGGCCTCGACGGCCAGGTTGCCCACGCGCAGCTCGTCGAGGCGGCGCTGCTCGTCGGCCAGCTTGGGCACGAGCGAGGCGACGGTCCACGAGGGCCGCGCGGCGAGCCTGGCGGCCACGATACGTACGGCCAGCGGCAGGAACCCGCAGGCGGCCACCACGTCCATGGCCGCGCCGTGCTCGGCCGACACACGCTCGGCCCCGGCCACGGCGGCGAACAGCGACAGCGCCTCGCCCGGCTCCATCACGTCGAGGTCGATCAGCCGCGCGGAGGGGAGGTCGGCCAGCTTGACCCGGCTGGTGACGATGGCCGCGCAGCCGGCCGAGCCGGGGAGCAGCGGGATGACCTGCTCGGCGTCGCGGGCGTTGTCGAGCAGCACGAGGATGCGGCGGTCGGCGAGGATCGAGCGGAAGAGCGCGGAGCGTTCCGGCAACCCGTCGGGAATCACGTCGGGCGGGATGCCGAGCGCCCGCAGGAACGCGCCGAGCGCCGACTCCGGCGCGGTCGCCTCGCCGGTGTAGCCGCGCAGGTCCGCGTAGAGCTGGCCGTCGGGGAAGACGTCGTCGGACAGGTGGGCCACGTGCACGGCCAGCGCGGTCTTGCCCACGCCGCCGATGCCGGAGATCGCCGCCACCGGCACGCCCTCGTGCGAGGACTGCGGGGACGAATGGGCCGACAGCAGCGTGCGGAGCCGGCCGGCGATCTCCTTGCGGCCGGTGAAGTCGCTGGCCGCGGCGGGAAGCTGCGCGGGGCGCGGCAGCTCCATGGCCGGCGCCGGCTCCTCGGCCTCGACCGGCTCCTCCGCGGGCTGCTCGGCGGCGGCCAGCGTGGGGTCGGCGGCCAGGATGCGCTGGTGCAGCGCGGCCAGCTCGGCGCCGGGCTCGATGCCCAGCTCGTCGATCAGCGCCTCGCGCGTCTCGGTGAACACGTTGAGTGCGTCGCCCTGCCGCCCGCACCGGTAGAGGGCGAGCATGAGCTGGGCCCGCAGCCGCTCGCGCAGCGGGTGGTCGGCGGTGAGCGCGATCAGCTCGGACACGATCGCCGCGTGGTTGCCCAGCTCCAGGTCGAGGTCCATGAGCGTCTCGATGACGCCGATGCGGTGCTCGATCAGCCGGTCGCGCTGGTGCTCGGAGTAGGGGCCGACGGTGCCGGCCAGCGGCTCGCCCTCGAACAGCGCGAGCGCGGCCCGCAGAGCGCGCGCGGCGTCGGTCAGCCGGCCCGCCTTGCGCGCCGCCTCGGCCTGCTGGCGGCCGCGTTCGAAGCGGGCCAGGTCGAGCGCGTCGTCGGGCAGGCGCAGCGCGTAGCCCCTGCCGATGGAGGTGAGCAGCTCGGGGCGCGAGCGGGCGGGCCTGTCGGGTTCGAGCACCGTACGGAGCCTGGAGACGTACGTGCGCAGCGCGCCGAGCGCGCGTGGCGGCGCTTCCTCGCCCCAGACGGCGTCGATCATCTCGTTGGGGGTGACCGCGTGGCCCTCACGCAGCAGCAGCATGCCGAGGATGGAACGCTGCAGGGGGGTGCCCAGGTCGAGTTCGCGGCCATCGCGCCACGCGCGGACAGGACCGAGCACGGCGAACCGCAGCCCGCCTTCAACGCTCTGACCAGCCATGCCGTCTGTCTCCAAGCCAATGGAACGATTTGTTACCAAATGATAGATCCATCGTTGCTCGTCACCTAGATGTGGGCTGATCGTTAACCGAAGCGTTGATCCGCCGTCAATCAGGTGTCGAGCGCGCCCCTGGATGCTGTTGGTCGGCTGGGTCATGACACTCACCGCGGGGGCGTGTGTCATGTAGAGCGGAGACAGAGCCGGAAAAATACGGGCCCCGCCCGGAAAAGTTGGGCGGGGCCATCAGCGGACGGTGGTCAGGCGGCCTCGACCAGGCCCAGTCTCATGAGCAGCCGATCTCGTACGAGCGGCCATTCAGAGTTGAGGATCGAGTAGAACGCGGTATCTCGGACCGTGTTGTCGGCGCCTCGGCTGTCCGCTCGCCGCACCCCGTCGAAGTGTGCGCCGAGGGCCTCGATGGCGGCCCGGGATCTGGTGTTGCGTACATCTGCCTTCAGGGTGATGCGATGGACGTTCCACGTCTCGAAGGCGTGCGAGAGCAGCAGATATTTGCTCTCCCGGTTGACTCCCGTGCCCTGGGCGCCGGCGCCCAGCCAGGTGTAACCGATGTCGGCCACGGACGGAATGTCGCCCACCGCGCCACGTGTACCCGGCGGCCAGGGCATGGGGCCCTGCCAGTACTCCAGGTGCATGAGACGGGTGGCACCGACCACGCGGTCGGTGTTCAGCCACCGGATGGCGAAGGGCATCGAACGGCCCTCCGCCTGCTCAGCCAGGGCGGCCTCCACATAGGAGGCCATCTCGTCCCGAGTGCTCGGGACACGAGTGAAGGTGTAGGTGGAGCGGTCTTCACTCGCCGCGGCGACGAGGTCGTCAAGTGCCACGAGGCTGAGAGGTTCCAGGCGCACGGAGCGCCCGGCCAGGGTGACAAGAGCGGGCATGTGCACATGATGGAGCCAACGGTTGCGTGCACGTAACCAGGCAGTCAGGCTCATGTTTTGCCGGTTTTTGCAAACAGAGCATTTCAGCAGGTCAGAGGCCCCTTTTGGGGGATGGTAAACCCGCTCTTGGGGAAAGATTCGCCTAACCGTGACACGGCGTCGGAACGAGCGCCGGACGTCGTTCACGCACCGTATGGCTTCGCACCGGCGCCAGCCGGCTCAGGCCCTCGGACAGGTAGTCGAGATTGGCCGCGATCCAGGGCAGGCCGAGGGGGTCGGGGCTGGTCAGAGCGGTCAGCCGCTCCTCGGTGGTCTCTCCGTAGAGCAGGCTCACCGCGACCCGGACCCTGGCCGCCGAGGGATCGTCGCCGAAGGCGTGTCCCGGCAGGACGCCGATGCCGTGTTCCTCCAGAAGGATCTTGGTGATCTCGGCGGAGCCGCCGAGACGCAGATGGCTCAGGTCGGGATAGAGGTAGAAACCGCCTTGCGGGACGGGCACGGAGGCCCCGATCTCGGCGAACCGCTCGTGTACGGCCCGCGCGACCGTCCCGTGCAACCGCCGGCTGCGCTCGATGCGGTCGGTCAGCTCGTGCGGATCGCCGAAGGCGTACACGGCGGCCTCCTGGATGGGCGCCGCGGGCGCCGACCAGATCTCGCTGGCCACCGCGAGCAGTTGCCGGCGCAGCGCATGGGCGCCTTCGGGCAGCCTGGCCACGCCGATCCGCCAGCCGCCCAGTGCCAGGCTCTTGCTCAGCCCGGTGGTGATCACCGTGCGCTCGGGCGCGACGTCGGCAGGCGAGGTGTACGGAACCGCCGGGTCGTGCATCAGATCGCGGTAGATCTCGTCAGAGATGATCGTCAGGTCGAGCTCTCTGGCGACCTCCGCGAGCCGGCGTACGGTCTCGGGTCTGGCGAGCCGTCCCGTCGGATTGTCGGGCAGCGTCACCAGGACCGAGCTCACGGTCCTGCCGTCGGCCCTGGCATGCCGCACGGCGGCGGCGACCAGGTCCGGGTCGGGCACTCCACCCTCTCCTGGCGGTGCGGGCACCAGGATGGGACGCGAGCCCACGAGATCGGCCTGCGCGGCATAGCTGACCCAGCTGGGCATGGGCAAGACGATGTCTCCGCCGATCGCCAGGATCAGGCCGTACAGCAGCGGCTTGCTGCCAGGCCCGCAGACGACCAGCTCGGGGTCGGTGACGAGCCCCCGTCGTGTCCAGTAGCCCGCTGCCGCATCCCGGAGTCCGGACGCCCCCGCGACCGGCCCGTAGCCGTTGCGCTCTGATGCGGCTGCCAGCTTGTCGCGCAGCGCCGGGTGGACGGGCAGACCGGCCTCACCGAAGGCCAGGTGCAGCACGCGCTCCCCGGCGCGTCGTCTTCGTTCGATGTCCTCGTTGGCCGCCAAGGTGGCGGACAGGGTCACACTCATGGTTGTCACGTTCCCAGCGTGGTTGGATGAAGGCATCACGACAAGCGAGGCTTAGTGTGGGTAGGCATAAGGAAGTCTGATGCTCGAATTGCGGCGTTTGGTGCTGATCTGCGAATTTGCCCGCCGGGGCAGCATCGCGGCGGCGGCCGAGTCGCTCGGCTACAGCCCGTCGGCCGTTTCCCAGCAGCTCGTGGCGCTCGAACGCGAGACCGGCACCGCCCTGATCGACAGGACGGCGCGCAGCGCCGAATTGACCGACGCGGGGCGCCGCCTGGTCGCCCATGCGGAGCGCATCCTGTCAATGGTCGAGGAGGCCGAATCCGACCTCTCGGCCCATGCGGGGACCCCCGCGGGGCGGGTCGTGGTCACCGCCTTCCCGACGGCGGCCGTGGCGTTCGCGCCCGCGCTGGCGCGCTCGCTGCGCCGCCACACGGAGCTGACGCTGCGGCTGGGGCAGAGCCGCTCCGGGCGCGGCATGCGGGAGGTGCAGTCGGGCGAGGTGGACATCGCGCTCGTCGACGACTGGTACGGCAGGGTGCGCGACAGCGAGAGCCTGCGGGTGTTCCGGCTGCTGAAGGACCCGCTGGTGCTGGTCGTGCCGCGCAAGCACCGCCTGGCCGATCCCGAGGTGCCGCTGGACCTGCGGGAGCTGCGTGACGAGCCGTGGATGGCGACGCCCGACGGCGAGCCCTCGCGGCTCGCGGTGGACCGGCTCTTCGTGGACGTGGGCGGGACGCGGCCGACGCCGTGGGAGTTCGAGGGGCTGGGGACCATTCTGTCGCTGGTCGCCAAGGGCATCGGCATCGCCGCCGTGCCCGCGCTCGCGCTCGCGGCCGGCGTGCGCGGCCTGGCCGTGCGCCAGTTCCCCGGCGAGCCGGTCGGGCGCGAGGTGCACGCCGTCGCCCGCGGCTCCAGCGTGCACCGGCCCTCGGTCTCGGTGACGCTGCGCGCCATCCACGTGGCCGCCCGCTACATCGCCGCCGACCTGGAGCCGGTGACTCCGGCAGACCGCTAACGTGTGCGCCTATGGCGCCGACGTACGACATCGAGCACCTCCTGCTCTCCCAGCCGAGCACCAGGACGGTGGCGGGCATCGACGAGGTGGGCCGCGGCGCATGGGCGGGCCCCGTCACGGTCTGCGCCGTCGTCACCGACCTGTCGGCGCCGCCGGCCGGACTGACCGACTCCAAGCAGGTCTCCGCCGCCCGGCGCGGGCCTCTCGCCGAGGAGCTGGCCTCCTGGGTGGCGGGCGCGGGCTTCGGCGAGGCGACGCACGCGGAGATCGACGCGCTCGGCATGACCGAGGCCCTGCGCAGGGCCGCCAGGCGGGCGCTGGAGGCGCTGCCGGTACGGCCCGACGCGCTGATCCTGGACGGCAAGCACGACTACATCGGCCCCCCGTGGCCGGTCCGGCTGGAGGTCAAGGGGGACTCGGCGAGCATCTCGGTCGCGGCCGCGTCCGTCCTGGCCAAGGTGCGGCGCGACGCCTACATGGGGACGATCGGCTGCGACGACTACGGCTTCGCGGAGAACGCCGGCTATCCCTCGCCCCTGCACCAGGAGGCCCTCGCCCGGCTGGGCCCCACGCCGCATCACCGGCTCTCCTGGTCCTATCTGGACGACCTGCCGCGGTGGCGGCACCTGAAGCTGCACCGCGACCCGCTGGCGGGCGAAGGCCAGGCCAGCCTTTTCGGATGAACGGGCTCGGCGGGCGACTCCGCTCGGCCATCATCGGTTGAATGCGGATCGGCGTCTTTGTCATCGCGGCGCGTTTTCCCGGCCGGGAATCGGGACGGGTGCTCAGCGAAGCTGTTGACCTCGTCGTGGCGGCGGAGAAGGCGGGATTCGATGACGCCTGGATAGCCGAGCACCATTTCATGTCTTATGGCGTGTGCCCGTCGGCCACGACGCTGGCGGCCGTGGCCGCCGGCCGGACCACGCGCATCGGGCTGGGCACGGCGGTGAGCGTGTTGTCCACCCAGCATCCCGTGGCGCTGGCCGAGCAGGCGGCGATGCTGCACCACCTGTCCGGCGGGCGGTTCACGCTCGGGGTCGGGAGGGGCGGGCCGTGGCTGGACCTGGAGGTGTTCGGGACGGGGCTGGAGCGGTTCGAGCGGGGGTTCGGGGAGTCGCTCGACGTCCTGCTCGATGCGCTGTCCGGCGGCGGCGGGGTGGCGGCTGCGGGGGAGTTCTTCCGGTTCAGGGAGGTCCGGCTGGTGCCGGAGGCGCGGCTGCGGCCCGTGGTCGCGTGCACGTCCGGGCCGACCGTGCGGCTGGCGGCGGCGCGGGGGTTGCCGATGCTGCTCGGCATGCACGTCGGCGACGTGGAGAAGGCGGCGATGGTGGCGGCGTACCGGGGAGCGGTGTACGAGGGGTCCGGGGGACCCACCGGGCATGTGGCCGCGGGGGTTGCCTATGTGGCCGATTCGACGGCTCAGGCGGTGCGGGAGCTCAGGGAATCGATGCCCGCGTGGCTCGGGCCGGGGCTGGCCGGATATGTGCCGGTGGACGATCGGGCCCGGCCTACACGAAATATCCAGGAATATGTGGATATGTTGACCCAGATTCACCCGGTCGGGTCAGCCGAGCATTGTGCGGAAACGCTGCTGCGTACGGCGGAAATCACCGGAATTGAGCATTTTATTGTGATGGTTGAGGGGATCGGGGAGCACCAGCGCGTTTTGGAGAACATACGGCGATTTGGTGCTGAGGTGCTGCCGTTGCTGGCCAGGTGAGAGGTCCGGCGAGCCGGGCGGGCCGGCTCGCCGGACGCGGTTCAGCAGTCCACCAGCTCCGGTTTCTGGTTGAGGATCTGCGCTCTCGGCGTGACGAAGTCGCGCAGCGCTTCGGTGGCCGCCGGATCGAAGACCGCGACCCGGTGGCAGTTCTGGAAGGCCAGCCGTACCTGGTAGTGGCGCTCCAGCGCGCCGCGCATCGAGTCGCTCGCCAGGCAGCGCAGGAGCTGGCCGCGGGCCTCCTCGGAAGGCGGCGGCACGTGGTTGTCGGCGAACTCGGCTCCGCTGTGCTCGCGCTGCTTGACCAGCTCGCTGATCAGCGACCACGCGTAGGGCAGTGAGTCGCGGACGCACGCGAGGAACGCCGCGTCGTCCACGTCACCCACCCTGGCCTGGTCGAGCAGATCGTTCGGAACGGTCAGCGACATGCTGTCTCCTCTCGAAAGGGATCATTTTTGACGCTAAGTCGAGACAAAGGGACGTTCCATGGCCGAAGGGGGACAGTCATGTGGTCATGGTCCGAAGACGAACTCCGGGTCGATCTGCTCGGAGAGGTCGGAACCGGTCCGGTCGTTGCCCCACGCATGGGCGTTGCGCAGGTGGAACTCGACCGCCTGGCGGCCGAAGCGCGCCCAGTCCTTCTCCTGCTCATCGAGGGTTTTGCGGAGAACGGACAGCGCGTCGGCGTTGGCCGGCTCCAGGTCGTCGAGGGTGAAGTGGCGGCCCTGCTCCATGGCGCGCACGGCCGTCGAGTGCTCCATCCAGGTGAGCAGGTCGTCACCTACGTGCTCGCGCAGGAAGTCGACGTCCGACGGGCCGTGGACCTTGTTGCCGACCACGGCGAGCGCGACGCCGTACTTGGCGGCGTAGTCGCGGTACTGCCGGTAGACGCTGACGCCCTGCCTGGTCGGCTCGGCGACGAGGAAGGTCAGATCGAAGCGGGTGAACAGGCCGGAGGCGAAGGAGTCGGCCCCGGCGGTCATGTCCACCACGACGTATTCGGCGGGGCCGTCGATCAGGTGGTTGAGCAGCAGCTCCACCGCGCCGACCTTGGAGTGGTAGCAGGCCACGCCGAGGTCGTCCTCGCTGAACGGGCCCGTGGCCAGCAGGCGCAGGCCGTCGGGCGTGGTGAGCGCCCACGGGTCGGCGGCCAGGTCGTCGAAGCTCAGCAGGGTGGAGCCGCGGCCGGGCGGGGTGGTCTTGACCATGGACTCGGCGGAGGGGATGCGCGGATTGGACCCGCGCAGCCGGTCCTTGATCTCGGTGAGGTGCGCCCCGAGCGGCTCGGGCTGGCGGTCGAGGCCGAGCACGAGGGCCAGGTGCTGGTTGATGTCGGCGTCCATGGCGACCACCGGCCCGCCCTGGTTCGCCACGTGCCTGGCGAACAGCGCCGACATCGTCGTCTTGCCGCTGCCGCCCTTGCCGACGAATGCCACTCTCACGTGCACTCCCAGTGAGTATGAAAATCGTTTCCGTTTGGGTGGCACCATCATGCCACACTCCGTGCACAGGTGATGGCGATTCGGCGCGCGCCGGGAGCGGCCGCCGGCGCGGCCTGGTGGTGAGAGTGCTCAGCCGCAGGTGGCGTCGAGGTTGACCGGGTCGTCCGGGCTCTGCGTCTCCGCCGGGGTGTGGGCGGCGGTGGCAGGCTTGGCCGCGGACTGCTCGTCCAGGGCCTGCGAGACCTTGCGCCGGATGAGGTACCAGTCGGGGTCGGCGGTGGTGATCAGCGGCGGTACGAAGCTGAGGCTGCGGATCTTCGCGCTCTTCACCTTCTGCGACAGGTCCACGACGGCGGGCAGGAGGTTCTGCGGAAGGTCGGTGGAGATGGCGCGCTTCGTGGCGGCGGCCAGCCGTTCGAAGCTGTTGAGCACGGTCATCGGGTCGGCCTGCTTGGCGACGGCGTTGAGCAGGCACTTCTGGCGGCCCATGCGGACGTAGTCGTCGCTGTCGGTGCGGGAGCGGCCGTACCAGAGCGCTTCCTGGCCGGACAGCTTGCGGGTGCCGGCGGCGAGCAGGCCCTCGCGGTGGCGGCCGTACACGATGGGCTCCTTGATGGTGACCTTCACGCCGCCCATGGCGTCGATGATCTCCGCGAAGCCCTTCATGTCCACCATGGCGTAGTGGTCCACGGTGATGCCGAGTATGTCGCTGATGGTCTGCTTGAGCAGGGCCGGGCCGCGCTTGCCGCGTTCGACGCCGGGCACCATGTCCGGGTTGTCCTCGGCGTACTGGAAGACCTCGTTGAGCAGTCCGGGGGTGCCGGGGCCGCTGCCGGTGAACCCGTAGGGGAAGCGGGCCTTGGCGGGCCCCTCGGGGAGCTGGACCTGCTGCAGGTTGCGCGGAAGGCCGAACAGGACGGTCGCGCCGGTCTCGGTGTCCACGCTGGCCACGGTCATGCTGTCGGTACGCACCCCGGGCCGGCCCGGGGCCGCGTCCGCGCCGAGGAGCAGGAAGTTGACCCGGTCGGCGCCGTTGAACGGGTCCTGGGCCACGACGGGGCTGCTGCCGGTGGTGGCGGGGAACAGGCTGTTGACGACGTCGCGCGACAGGTAGGCGAGCCTGGTGGCGTAGGCCGTGGGGGCCAGGACGAGCGCGCAGAGCGCCACGGCCAGGGTCGTGGTCAGGAAGCGGCCGACGGTGTCGGAGCGGTCGGGGCGTACGAGGAGGAAGGACCAGACGATCACGCCGGTCCAGGCGAGCGCGATCACCACCAGCGCGACGGTCAGCACGGTGAGCCAGCGCGGCTGGACCGCGAGCGACAGGAGATTGGCGCTGAACGCGGTGAACACGGTGAGCACGCCCGCCAGCATCAGGACGTACGCGGCCATCAGCGCCAGACCGGTCTTACGGCGCTCGGCGGCCAGGTGCGCGACTCCCCACAGCATGGCCGAACACAGTGTCAGTGCGATGCTGGCGCCCAGGCCGAATCCGCGTACTTTCCCTGTCATGCCTGGTCGAACCCCCATTGCGTGCCCATCCAAGCCACCTTAGTAATGGGTGATGCGTGATTGACGGTGCGAAGGGGAAGGGTTTGGTCAATTCCCAGTCAATACCACCTTGAGATATAACGTGAGTGTGCGCAAGCGACACGGCAGCTACGGATTCGACGCACCGTGGGCCCTGACCGGTTTGCTCTTCGGAGCGCTCGTCCTGCTGGCCCTGGCGGCGGCCGCTTTCAACCTGGACATTCAGCCCGCCGGCATCGCCTTCCTGGGCGGCGCTCTCTACACGCTGGCCAGCGCGGCCAGCTACGTCTACACCACCAGACGCGGCAAGTTCGTGGTCTGGGCGGAGGAGCTCGACCGGCTGGCGGGCGACGAACGGCTGCTCGACCTCGGCTGCGGCAGGGGCGCGGTGCTGCTGCTCGCCGCCCAGAAGCTGGAGGAGGGCCGGGCGACCGGCGTGGACCTGTGGCGCTCGAAGGACCAGTCGGGCAACGGCGAGCCGGTGACCAGGGCGAACGCCGAGGCGGAAGGCGTCTCCGAGCGGGTCGAGCTGGTGACGGGCGACATGCGCGACCTGCCGCTCGACGACGACGCGTTCGACGTGGTGGTGTCCAGCCTGGCCATCCACAACATCTCCGACGACGAAGGGCGCGCGCGGGCCGTCCGTGAGGCGCACCGGGTGCTGCGGCCCGGCGGGCTGATGCTGGTCGCCGACTTCCAGCACACACCGGCGTACGAGTCGGTGTTGCGGGAGCTCGGTGTGATCGACATCAGGCGGCGCGACCTGGGCTGGCGGTTCTGGTACGGCGGCCCGTGGTTCGGCACGACGCTCCTGGAAGTCAGGAAGCCTGCCGGGTAGGCAACGTTTGCCACACGCTCGGCGGGTATCGAGATGACCTTATGAGCGACGTGGAAACCGGCACGATCACCACGAAAGTGCCGGCCCGGCTGGATCGGCTGCCGTGGTCCCGGTGGCACTGGATGATCGTCGTCGGGCTCGGCACGGTCTGGATCCTCGACGGGCTCGAGGTCACCATCGTCGGCAACCTGTCCGCGCAGCTGGCCAAGCCGGGCAGTGGCCTGGACATCACCCAGGCGCAGGTCGCGGGTGTGGCGGCGGCGCTCTACGTGGCGGGCGCGTGCACGGGGGCGCTGTTCTTCGGCTGGCTGACCGACAAGTTCGGCAGGAAGAAGCTGTTCCTCATCACGCTGGTCGTCTATCTGGCGGCGACGCTGATGACGGCCTTCTCGTTCAGCGCGTGGTGGTTCCTGCTGTTCAGGTTCATCACGGGGTTCGGGATCGGCGGCGAGTACGCGGCCATCAACTCGGCCATCGACGAGCTCATCCCGAGCCGGCACCGGGGCCGCATCGACATCATCATCAACGGCAGCTACTGGCTCGGCGCGGCCGGCGGTGCGCTGCTGACCGTGCCCCTGCTGAACGACCTGCCGGTGAACATCGGCTGGCGCGTCGCGTTCGGCCTCGGCGTGGTGCTGGGCCTGGCCATCCTGCTCGTACGCAGGCACGTGCCGGAGAGCCCGCGCTGGCTGTTCATCCACGGCAGGGAGCGGGAGGCCGAGGAGATCGTCGGCGACATCGAGCGGCAGATCGGCCAGGACCTGCCGGAGCCGTCGGGGTCGACGACCGTCCACCAGCGCAAGTCGATCGGGTTCGTCCGGATCGCGCACACGATGGTCGCGCTCTATCCCAAGCGGACGGTGCTCGGGCTGTCGCTCTTCATCGGGCAGGCGTTCCTCTACAACGCCATCACCTTCGGGTACGCGCAGATCCTGTCCACCTTCTACAACATCGACACGCACACGGGCTACTACTTCGCGGTGATCGCGGTCGGCAACTTCCTCGGCCCGCTGCTGCTCGGCCACCTCTTCGACACCGTGGGCCGGGTGCCGATGATCTCGGCCACCTACATCGGCTCGGGAGCGCTGTTGCTGGGCACGGCCTGGCTGTTCAACCAGGGCGTGCTCACCGCGGTCACGCTGACCGCCTGCTGGTGCGCGGTGCTGTTCGTGGCCTCGGCCGGGGCCAGCTCCGCCTACCTGACCGTCAGCGAGATCTTCCCGATGGAGACCAGGGCGATGGCCATCGCGTTCTTCTTCGCGATCGGCACGGGCGCGGGCGGCATCGCCGGGCCGCTCATCTTCGCCTCGCTGGTCGAGACCGGGGTGCCGGGGGACACGGCGCTGGCGTTCACCATCGGTGCGCTCGTGATGATCGCCGGTGGCCTGGTCGAGCTGTTCTTCGGGGTCAAGGCCGAGCGCAAGGGGCTGGAGGAGATCGCGGCGCCGCTCACGTCGGCCGAGGCGCCGAAGACCGCATGAGCGCGAGCGCACGGGTGCTGTCGGCCAGGTAGAGGTGCGGCACGTCCACGAACACCCGCATCGGGCCGCGGTGCAGCCGCAGGCTCCGCGCCATCCCCGCGTGCACGTCCGCGAGCGGCACGTAGTTGAGGTAGCTGGTGTAGGCGTTCTGGGAGCGGAACGTCGCCGTCATGACGAGAGCGTCCTCCCTGATCCGGAACGCCACGCCGATCAGGCAGGGCACCGCGTCGTGCGGCTCGCCCGGCGTGGTCAGCGAGATCCACGCGCTCTTGCTGTACGGCTTCGCGCGCAGCAGGTCGGCCACCCAGGCGAGCTGGCCCTTGATCCGGGCCCCGTAGCTGTACTTGAACGGCGGCACGATCACGTCCTCGCTGAACTTCCTGCCGTACAGCTCCAGCAGGGCCGCGTCGCCGTACCGCTCGATGATCGGGTCGTCCCTGCTGACCCGCGCGATCTCGAACAGCACGGACGGGCCCTCGATCACGGGACCGCGGTCGTCGAGGGCGATCACGCCCGCCGACCAGACATGACGCATCAACCAGATCCACGCCTCCCCACACGACGCCCATCGAGGTGGGCCGGGCATTCAGGTCTCCAGATCAGGGAACTCGTAGGGGTGCTGCGGGAGCCGGCGCCGTCTGGTCACGTTGCAGCGCACGTAGTAGACGGCGTAGTGGATCAGCGCGACGAGCAGGATGCCGGTCATGAGCAGAAGCAGGCTCGGCTCCCGGCTGCCGAGGCCGGTCACCCCGACGGTCAGGTACGTGGAGTTGACCAGCGAGAGCATCATGACGTTGACGCCCGGCCAGGCCAGCGGCGCGTACGTCTCGGGGAACCGCGGGTCGATCGGCAGGTTCGGGCTCCAGTCGAGCACCGTCCTGAGCCTGGTCGCGTAGAGCAGGCGGAAGTTGTTGATCGCCCGCGCGGTCCTGGCATGCGCGTTGACCGCTTCGATCAGCCGCAGGAACGGCAGGACGCTGAGCAGGCCGAACGCTGTGACCAGGGCGAACAGGTACCACGGCACCCGGTCCCACTCCGTCAGGCTCTGCGGGTCGACGACCTTGGCACTGGCCAGCGCGATCGCCGCCAGGAACGGGCCGGCGAGCAGGCTGAGCGCGAGCCTGGTCATCTTCATGCGCTCTTCCTTGGCGGCGAGGTGGACGGCGTAGATGCCGGTGAAGTCCACCGCGGCGAGCTGGAGGAACTGGCTCGACGCCAGCTCGTCCTCCCGGATCAGGCGAAGGGGCGTCTTCCGCATGAGCGTGCTCCTGGGGCGAGTAACTCCAGTATGAGCACCTTTTTCGGGAAATGAAGATGATTCCTACCAATTGTTCCAACAAATCTCAACCGACGGTGGTCAGGCGGGCCATGCCGGCTACGCGATCGATGTACGCGGCCGGGAGACCGTACAGGATGCTCGCGATCTCCTGATCGTGGATCACCGGCAGGGCGGCCAGCGCGTCGGAGGCGAGGCCGCGGCAGTACGCGATCGTGTCGTCCACCATGCTGCTCGTCCGCAGCCTGCGCAGGACCTCCGCCACCTGCTCGTCGCTCATGCCCCTGCCCAGCAGGTCGCGGACGCCGTCGCCGGCCAGCAGCAGGGGCAGGCTGTAGACGCCCTGCCGCAGGTCGTTCGCGGCCGGCTTGCCGAGCTGCGCGCTGGAGGCGGTCAGGTCGAGCAGGTCGTCGAGCACCTGGAAGATCAGCCCGAACTTCTCCCCGTACGCCGCCATCCGCGCCCGCTCCTCGGCCGAGGCCCGTGCGCAGACCGCCGCCACCAGGCAGCCGGCCCTGAACAGCGCGGCCGTCTTGCCGGTGATGGAGCGCACCGCGCTCTCCTGGGTGCGCGCGGCGTTGAACAGGTCCGTCGTCTCCAGGTACTGGCCCTCCGCCAGCTCGACCACGGTGGCCGCGAGCACCTCGGCGACCGGCCTGGACACGGCGGTGATGGCCGCCAGCCCGGCCCTGGCCAGCATGAAGTCCCCGATCACCAGCGCCTTGCCGTCGCCCAGCTCGGCGTTGAGCGTCCTGGTGCCGCGGCGCTCGGTGGCCTGGTCCATGAGGTCGTCGTGCACCAGCGAGCCGGCATGGATGAGCTCGACGCACGCGGCGGCGGTGATCACCCGGCGGTCGGGCGTCTTGCCGAGCGCGAGTGCGGTGGCCAGCGTCAGGGCGGGCCGCAGCCGTTTGCCTCCGGCCGAGACGATGCGCTCGGCCCCGGCGTTGATCCCCGGCAGCGCGGACGACCCGCTCAGGCGGCGGATCCTGGCCTCGACCCGGATCAGTCCTTGTTCGACGGCCGGGTTGCGCAGTAGTTGATCCATGTCCCCAGCCTGCTTCCGAATCGCTGTGCCACGCCTGAGAAACCCTGTGCCGCACCTGAGAAACCCTGAGGGCCTTCTCAGCCCGCGGGTCTCCCCGCTGCCGGCCCTCGCTCGGGCCTCAGCCCGCTGCCGTCCTTTGCTCAGGCGCCTGGCATGCTGGCGATCAGTGCGGGCCGCCGCCTGGCCCGCGGACGGGAGCCGTCGCGTGACCGCATCGCCGGGCAGGGTCCTCTATCTCGTCGTGTGCGCGGCCGGGCCCGCCGCGCAGGCCGGCCGCCTCGTCGCCATGGCGCAGGAGGAGGGCTGGGTCGTCCAGATAGTCGCCACGCCGTCCGCGCTCGCCTTCATCGACGTGCCGGCGCTGGAGAATCAGACCGGCAGGCCCGTACGCAGCCAGTACCGCAAGCCGTCCGAGCCCCGGCCGCCCCGGGCCGATGCGATCATCGTGGCGCCGGCGACGTACAACACGATCAACAAGTTCGCCGCGGGCATCGCCGACACCTACGCGCTCGGCGTCCTGGCCGAAGCCCCCGGGCTCGGCATCCCCGTCGTCGTGCTGCCCTTCGTCAACAGCGCCCTGGCCTTTCGCGCCCCCTTCCTGCGCAGCGTCGAGGGGCTGCGGGCGGACGGGGTACGGGTGCTGCTCGGACCGGGGGAGTTCGAGCCGCACCCGCCGAGCGACGGCCCCGACCACTACGACGACTACCCCTGGAAGCGCGCACTGGCGGAGCTCCCCGCAACGTAAGAGCGTCAGGAGCGCCAGACGTCGAGGAGGTCCTGTGGGCGCCACACCTGGTCGAGGGGCAGCCCAGGCTCGGTGCCCGCTCGGGACACGGCCACTTTCGGGGTGTCGCCGGTGACTCCGGGGACGTGGGCCGCGCCGCGGGTGAGCGCGTCGTAGTCGTGACGATCGAACGGCCGGTGGTCGAGCCACTTGATCGACCCGGCGAAGTGGACGCGGCCGGCGACCGGCCCCCTGTCCGCGCCGACCAGGTCGATCTCCGGGTTGTTCTGGCGGTTCCACCAGCCGCCGATCTCCTCGGTGTCCGGCCAGGTGCCGTCCGGCAGCGCCCTGGCGAGCGTCTGGCGGACGACGGGCTCGACCGCCCGGCCGCGCCACGCCGTCCAGGAGCGTTCGATGCGCCGCAGGGCGAGATCGGGACGGCCACGCTCGCTGTCGGCGATCGCGCGCTGGAGGAACGCCAGCCAGAAGCGCAGGTAGGGGTCGGCGACGCGATACCGCTTGTTCTTGGTGTCCTGCCTGGTGGACAGCGGCAGGTCGGTGGCGATGACCTGCTTCGCCGCCAGGGCGTTGAGTATCGGGGCGAGCGTTCCCGACGGCAGCGGAGCCGCGCCGCCCGTCCTGGCGGCGATGTTGGCGAAGGTGCGCTCGCCCGTGCCGATGGCCTCCAGCACCGTCCGGGTGTGGCCGCTGGAGGGGAATTCGGCCAGAAGAGTGAGCGCGCCGGCGGCGAGAAGCGGTGACAGCGGAGAGGCGATGCTGCGGTTCAGGAAGTCGGTGCGGGAAAGCCCTGGCTCCCAGGAATGGACGATCTCCGGGAAGCCGCCGGTGATGAGGAGCGCGTCGATGGCGTCGGCCGCGTGCAGGCCGGTCATCGCCGCGACGTCGCCGAGATGCAGTGGCTTGACGGTCATGTGCGCGGCTCGCCCGAAGAACGGCCGGCCGTACTCCTGGAGGGCCTCCATCATGGCGAGGTCGCTGCCCACGAGGATCAGCAGGATCGGTCGTG
The DNA here is from genome assembly GCF_039539705.1 of Nonomuraea rosea. Classification (NCBI taxonomy): domain Bacteria; kingdom Bacillati; phylum Actinomycetota; class Actinomycetes; order Streptosporangiales; family Streptosporangiaceae; genus Nonomuraea; species Nonomuraea rosea. Next base: position 137,791 of record NZ_BAABDQ010000004.1, read on the forward strand.
CCGACAGGAACTTGTCCCAGACCGTCTGGAGTGCTCCTTCGAACTCGTGGTCCTGCTCGACGAGCCAGGGCACCTCGTCGAGGACGATGACACAGGGGGTGTCGCCGGCCGCTATGGCCAGGGCTCTCAACGCTTCGTTCCAGTCCTGCGGCCGGGCGCCCTGGATCAGCGCGGCGTCCGGGAACCCGGCACAGGCGGCGCTCTGGACGAGGTCCTGCCGTTCGGCGGCGGGCGTCCGGCTGCGCGACGCCTGAAAGACGATGTACGGGAGCCCCGAACGGTCACAGAACTCCTGCACCAGGCGTGATTTCCCGACCCGTCGCCGGCCGGTCATGATCAGGGCTCGCCCTCTGGTCGTCAGCTTCTGCTTCAGCACCAGGTCGAGTTGCTCGTCGAGCAGCCGGAGATCGTGTGCCCGGCCGGAGAAGCCTGTCCCCATCAAGGTCACCCATCGTCTAAGTAAGATCGTATCTTACTTAGATTCTATCTTAGTTGTGTTCTTGCGCCTGACACGGTGTGAGGCGGTATGCCAGGATGTGCCGACTTTCTGGAGGAGACATCGTGGCAATGGCTGACCGCGTGGACGACGTGCTGCGCAGTGGCAAGGCCCCCAACCTGCACGGGCTCGTGGTGCTGCGGGGCGGGGACGTCGTGCTCGAACGGTATGGGGCGGGCCAGGACCATCGGCTCAACGTGCCGCTGGGGCACGTCGAGTTCGGGCGGGACACGCTGCACGATCTCCGCTCCGTCACCAAGAGCGTCGTGGGGCTGCTGTACGGCATCGCGCTGAGGGACGGGCTGGTGCCGGAGCCGGGCGAGAGGTTGATGGGGCAGTTCCCGGAATATCCGGACCTGGGGGAGGATCCGGCGCGGGCGCGGCTGACGATCGAGCATGTGCTGACCATGACGCTCGGGCTCGACTGGGACGAGAGTCTGCCGTACACGGATCCGGCCAACAGCGAGATCGCGATGGAGCTGGCGGCCGACCGCTACCGGTACGTGCTGGGGCGTCCCTTCGTTGAAGAGGCGGGCACGCGGTGGCACTACAGCGGCGGGGCCACGGCGCTGCTCGGCGGGATCATCGCGCGCGGGGCCGGGCGGCCGCTGGCGGAGTACGCCGCCGCCATGCTCTTCGAGCCTCTGGGGATCCGCGCGTTCGATTGGTTCAAGGGGAACGACGGGGTGGAGGCGGCCGCCTCTGGGCTGCGGCTGCGGCCGATCGACCTGGCCGCCGTCGGCCGGCTGGTGCTCGACGGCGGCCGGGACGTCGTGCCCGGTGGGTGGATCGAGGAGATGCTGCGGCCGCGCGTGGTGATCGACGGTGACTTCCACTACGGCTACCAGTGGTACGTGAACACCGGAGAGCACCGCTGGGCCGAATGCATCGGGAACGGCGGGCAACGGCTGCTCGTGGCGCCCGGCGAGGACCTGGTCGTGGCGGTCACGGCCGGCGAGTACGACAGCGGCCAGGACAGCGCCACCGCCGTGCTCGACGCGGTCCTCGACAGGTAGGCGGGCCTTCTTCCTGAGCGTCTCGCCCTGGTCCTCGGCAAGCCGCTTCGACTCGGCAGGCAGTCCTGCCGGGTCGGGGGTGGAGCGGGGTGCGGCCCGTGGTTCAGGGCTGGAGCAGGATGCGGCCCGTGGTCGCGCCGCTCTCCACCAGGCGGTGGGCCTCGGCGGCCTCCTCCAGGGGCAGCGTCCTGTCGATGTGCGCGGCGCTCCGGCCCGAGGCGAGCCTGGCCAGCATCTCCGGATAGTGCGTGCCGAAGACCTGCCCCGCCCAGCCGGGACCGCTGCACCCGACCAGCGTCACCCCGCGGTCCATGACATCGGCGGCGGTGATGGCGGCCGGCTCGCCGCTCAGCAGCCCGTAGTAGAGCAGCCGGCCAGAGCCCGGCGTGAGGTGGTCGAGCACACGCCTGGCCGACATCCCGCCGATGGACTCGAAGGCGACGTCCACGTCGTCGGGCAGCTCGTCCTGCCAGCCGGGCGCGCCGTGGTCGAGCACGACGTCCGCGCCCAGGGCGGCGGCGCGCTCGCGCTTGGCGGGCGAGCCCGCCGTGGCGATCACCCGCGCCGCGCCGAACTCCTTGGCGTGCCGCACCAGATAGGTCGCGACCGAGCTGGTGCCCGCTTCCACCAGGACGGTCTCGCCGCCGTCGAGGCGCGCCCGATGGAGCAGGCCGAGGGCGATCGCGCCGGGCGCCGCCACGGCCAGCGCCGCCGTCGGGGTCACCCCGTCCGGCACGGGACAGGTCATGGCGGCGGGCATGATCACATACTCGGCGTACGCCCCGAGGCCACCGGTCACGCCTACCCGCGTGCTGCCCAGCAGTTTCTCATCGACTCCTTCGCCCACCTCCACGACCTCGCCGGCCGCCTCCGCGCCGAGCACGGCGGGCAGCGGCAGCGGGAACGGCAGCTTTCCGGCCCTGATCTGCGTCTCGGCGAAGCTGACGCCGACGACCTCGGCGCGGATGAGGATCTGGCCCGCGGCCGGGCTGGGCCGCGGGAGGTCCGCCGGCTCCAGCCGCTCGGGGCCGCCCATCTCGGTCAGGACGATCGCACGCATGGTCACTCCTTAAACTGAACCAGTGGTCCAGATAATATATGGACCACTGGTCAAGTTTGTCCATGGGAAAGAATGTCCGGATGGAACGTCGAGAGCGGGCCGACGCCGCGCGCAACAGGCAGGCGATCCTGCGGGCGGCCGAAGAACTGCTGCGGCGGCATCCGCCCGAGCAGGTCTCCGTCGAGCGCGTCGCCAGCGCGGCGGGGGTGGGGAAGGGGACGGTCTTCCATCGGTTCGGCAGCCGTACGGGGCTCATGCTGGAGCTCATGTCCGAGCGGGCGCGAGGGCTGGAGCAGGCGGTGACCGACGGACCGCCGCCGCTCGGCCCGGGAGCGGATCCGGCCGAGCGGCTGGTGGCGTTCTTCGCGGCGGTGGCGGAGCTGGCCGCGCGCAACGGGAACCTCATGGCGGCGCACGAGCACGCCATGGTCACCAGGAAGTCCGCCGCCGAGCAGCCGAGAGAGGCCAATCCGATCTACCTGTTCTGGCATCGGCACGTGTCGGTGCTGATCGCCGAACGGCGGCCCGACGTGGATGCCGGGCAGATCGCGCACATGCTGCTCGGCACGCTGCACATGGAGCCGGTCGCGAGCCAGCTGCGGGCCGGCCAGTACGAAGGGCTGGCGGCCAGCTTCGCGGCACTGGTCAGGGGGCTGATGGGGGAGGAGTGACCCCGCCCGCCGGCCCGCCGGAGGTGCCCGCCCGCCGGCTCCCCCTGCCCGTCGGCTGTCCTTCGGGTGCGGGTCAGAGGGGGAGGTGGGCGACGGCGGTGTGGAAGGCGGCGACGGCCGCTCTGATCGCCGGGTGCGCGCCGTTCCCCCTCCTGAACGCCGCCAGCGTGCGGCGGCTCAGCGGCAGCCGGGTGAGCGCCACCCCCCTCGGCGGGTCGATCGCCGCCAGGCGGGGCACGATCGCGATCCCCTGACCGGCCGCGACGAAGGCCAGCACCGTGTCGAAGTCGTCGATGTGGTGCCGCACGATCGGCTCGAACCCGGCCGCCTGGCAGGCCCTGATCGCCATGGTGTGGCAGAGGGTGCCGGGCTTGTTGGTGATCCACGAGTCCCCGCGGGCGGCGGCGATGGACGGCCGGTCGGTCAGGTACATCGCCTCGCTGAACAACGCCTCCGCCTCGATGGACGCGTCCGTGACCGGCGGCACGAAGTCGTACTCGTGGACGAGCGCCACGTCCAGCTCTCCCGCGCGCAGAGCGGCCGAGACATCGGCGGGGTCGATCTCGGAGACCATCGGCTCCAGCCCGGGGTGCGCGCCGGTCAGTCCGGCGAGGGCGGGCGGCAGCAGCACGCGGGCCGCCGTCGGGAACGCGCCGATCCGCAGCGGCCCAGAAGGCCCGCCCTTGGCGGCGGCCAGCGCGGCCGAGGCGCGTTCGAGCTGCTCCAGCACAGCCTGCGCGTGCTCGACCAGCAGCTGCCCGGCGGACGTCAAGGCCACCGTCCGGCCGGTACGCTCAAGCAACGGCACGCCCGCCTCCCGCTCCAGGGCGCTGAGCTGCTGGGAGACCGCGGACGGCGTGAACGTCACCGCCTCGGCCACCGCGGCGATCGTGCCCCGCCTGGCCAGTTCGCGGAGAAGGAGAAGCTTGCGCGGATCGAGCATAAGCTCACCTTAAGCTCAAGCGTAGAAATCCGCGCTGGACCTAACGGGTTCCCCCAGGCCACGCTCTAAGCATGCTGAGAGGAATCCACGTACCGCTGATCACGCCCTTCGCCCCGTCGGGCGAGGTGGCCGCGGACGCCATAGAGAAGCTCGCCGCCCATGTGCTCGACCAGGGCGCCGCGGGCCTGGTCGCGCTGGGCACGACGGGTGAGGTGGCCGCGCTCGACCCCGGAGAGCGGGCGCGGGTGATCGAGGTGTGCGCGCGGATCTGCGCGCAGCGGCAGGCGTTGCTGACGGTGGGCGTGACGGGGAACGACACGCGTTCGACGGCCAGGGCGCTGCGGGACCTGCCTGAAGGTGTGGGGGCCGCGCTGGTGACCGTGCCCTATTTCCTGCGGCCGGGCGAGCGCGGCGTGATCGCGCACTTCGAGGCGCTGGCGGAGGAGTCGCCGGTGCCGCTGGTGGTCTACCACATCCCGTACCGGACGGGTCAGGCGGTGAGCGCCGCGACGCTGCGGCGCGTGGGGGCGCATCCGAAGATCGCCGGTGTGAAGTACGCGGCCGGCGGCATCGACCAGGACGCGATCGACCTGCTCGGGGACCTGCCGGTCGGGTTCGAGGTGGTGGCCGGCGACGACGCGTTCGTGTCGCCGCTGCTGGCGCTCGGGGCGGCCGGTGGGATCCTGGCCTCGGCGCACCTGCAGACCGCGAGCTTCGTCGAGCTGGCGGACGCCTGGCACGCGGGGGACGTGGCGCGGGCCAGGGCGCTCGGGCACCGGCTGAACAAGCTGTCCACGGCACTCTTCGCCGAGCCCAACCCCACCGTGCTGAAGGGGGTGCTGCACGCCCAGGGCCTGATCCCGACCCCGGACGTGCGCCTGCCGCTGGTGCCCGCCGGCGACGAGTCGGTGTCGCGCGCCGTGGCCCTGGCAGGGTGATCCGGCGGCTTCACAGACTCGCCTGGTAGCGGTACATCCAGGCGAGCGACTCCTGGCTCGCGCTCTTCTTGAGGAAGATCGGCAGCATCAGGTCGCGGAAGACCCGGGCCACCGGGCCCGCGGCCTTGCTGTTGCTGATGGTCCGCGAGTACGCCACCACCCGCTCCACCCGCGGCCGCCGCTCGGCCTCGAACCGCTCGAACGCCTGCCGGTGGTCCCCGCTGTCGCGCAGGCACCTGGCCAGCACGATCGCGTCCTCGATGGCCAGCGAGGCGCCCTGGCCTGAGCTGGGCGAGGTGGCGTGCGCGGCGTCGCCGGTGAGCAGGACCCGGCCGCGGTGCCACACGGGGACCGGCGGCAGGTCGTGCACGGGCAGCGCCAGCTCGACGTCGCCGTTGGCGATGAGCTCGGCGGAGAAGTTCGCGTCGTTCTCGAACGCCTTGACCAGCACCGGCTTCCAGTCCGCCGGCACGTCTCCGAGCCGCCTGGGCAGGTTCGCGAACCACCAGGTCTCGCCCGACTCGGCCACGCTGTAGCCGAAGAACGCGCGCTTGCCGAAGACCATGTTGTACACGCCGGGCTCACCGGTGACGCCGGCGTCCTTGACGATCCCGCCGAAGCTGTAGAGGCCGCTGTAGCGGGGCGCGGGCGCCTGCGGGTCGAGGAGCTGCCGGGTGCGCGAGTGCACGCCGTCGCACGCGATCAGCAGGTCGCCGGTCGCCTCCGTGCCGTCCTCGAACCTGGCCACCACGTCCGTGCCCCTGTCGTCGTACGAGATCAGGCGCTTGCCGTACGAGATCGGGATCCCGCGCTGGGCGGCCTCGTCGCGGATGGTCCGATAGAGGTCGGAGCGCAGGACGGTGTGGCTCACGGTGCCGTCGTCCAGGCGCAGGCCGTTGGCCACCTCGCCGAGCCGCTTGCCGGAGCCGCTCCACATGACCATCCGCGGGGTGGGGATGGCCGTGGCGAGCACCTTCCTGTGCGCGCCGAGCACGCGCAGGGCGGCCAGGCCGTTCGAGGCGATGTTCAGGAACGAGCCGACGTCCTCCGCGCCCTGGCCGTACGCCTCGAAGATCTCGGCGTCGATGCCCACTTCGCGCAGGGCCATCGCGGTGACGGGGCCGCCGATGCCGCACCCTATGATCAGAGCCTTCATGGTGATAACCTTTCGTTCGGTCGAACGAAATATATGGCGGCGGGAGCGGCGATGTCCAGAGATATTTCGGAGCACCGAAAGAATTTGCTGGAGGCGCTCGGCATGGCGGGCCGGGAGAACAGCAACGCCGCCGTGATGTACCACAGCGCCATGGGGGAGCGGCTGGGCCTGGGCATGACCGAGGAGAAGACCCTCGACCTGCTGCAACGCCTCGGGCCGCTGACGGCGGGGGAGATCGGGCAGCACGCGGGGCTGGCGCCCGCGACGGTCAGCGGGCTGATCGACCGGCTGGAGGCCAAGTGGCTGGTACGCCGGGTACGCGACACCAAGGACCGGCGCCGGGTCATCGTCGAGATCAACCACGAGCGGCTGGCCGGGTTCGCCGAGCTGTTCGAGCCGTTCGTGGCGGCGCTGTCGGAGCTGTACGGGCGCTACACCGATGCGGAGCTGGAGCTGATCCTCGACTTCGTCAACCGGTCGACCGCCCTGCAGCGACGGGCCACCGAGGAGCTGGTGCGGGAGACGTCCTGAGCCGGCCCAGGAGCCTCAGCCTTCCGGCCCCCTGAGCCGGCCACCCCGGCCGGCCCAGGAATCTCAGCCTTCCGACCCCCTGATCGCCGTGCCCACCTCGCGGACCCGGTCGGCCAGCAGGCCGATCGCGCCGACCGCCCTGGTCATCGGGTCGTCCTCGGCCCCGCCGAGCGCCTTGCCCCTGAGGTAGGCGGCCTTGACCACCGCCCACCGCTCGGCCTGCTCCGGGGTCAGCCGCCCGCGCAGCTCCGCGAGCTTGAGCAGGTTGGCCTCGGCGTCCGAGGTGAGGGTCTGGGCCTCGCCCGCGTAGTGGTCGTCGATCACCGCTTCGAGCTCGTCGTCGTTCATGGCCGGGACGATGCGCTCGGCCAGCTTGTTCATGTTCCGGTACGAGCCCTGCAGCCGGTACGGGGGCTCGGTGCGCGCGGCGTCGGACTGGGCGGCCGAGGCGATGTAGGCCCGGTTGTTGGCCAGCACGACCTCCTGAACCCGGACCAGCTTGCCCAGCACGCTGAGGATCTGATCCAGCTCGGGCCGGCTGAAGGGATGCTGGAGCTGGTCGGCCCTGACCGTGGTGTCGCCGCGGGCCAGCCGTACGAGCAGCTCCACGTCCGTGCGGTCGCGGCCGGACAGCGGCGCGAGCACGGGGTTGGAGGTGAGCGCGTTATCCACGTAGCTCAGGGCGAACAGGTCGTCCTTGCCCGACAGGACGTCCCCCAGGTTCCACACGTCGGCCCGGTTGGCGAGCATGTCGGGGATGCGGAACCGCCGGCCCGATTCGGTGTACGGGTTGCCCGCCATGCACACCGCGAACCGCTTGCCGCGCAGGTCGTACGTGCGGGTGCGGCCGTTCCAGACCCCCTCGATGCGGCGCTGGGCGTCGCACAGGGAGATGAACTTCTGCAGCAGCTCAGGCGAGGTGTGCTGGATGTCGTCCAGGTAGAGCAGCGTGTTGTTGCCCGTCTCCAGCGCGAACGAGATCTTCTCCACCTCCTGCCTGGCCGTCGCGTCGGGCGCGTCCGCCGGGTCCAGCGAGGTCACCTCGTGGCCCAGCGCGGGCCCGTTCACCTTGACGAACACCAGGCCGAGCCGGCTGGCCACGTACTCCATCAGGGTGGTCTTGCCGTAGCCGGGCGGCGAGATGAGCAGCAGCAGGCCCATCTGGTCGGTCCGCTTGCCCGCGCCCGCCGCGCCGAGCTGCTTGGCCAGGTTGTCGCCGATCAGCGGCAGGTACACCTCGTCGAGCAGGCGGTTGCGCACGAACGCGCTCATGACCTTGGGCTTGTACTCCTCCAGGCGCAGCCGGCGGCGCTCGGCCTCGACCAGCTCGCTCCGCCGCCGCTGGTAGGCGCGGAAGGCCGGGACCCGCTCGGCCCCGAACGCGCGCGTCCTGGTCAGCAGCTCGTCGAGCCTGATCTCCAGCCTGCGGTCGGTGATGCGCGGGTGCGCGCCGAGCAGGCCCTCCACGGTCTCCGTGGTCGCGGCGCTGGAGTCGTGCCTGGGCAGGTGGTCGCACAGCTGCAGGGCGATGACCTCGGCCACCTCGGGACCCTGGTGGTAGGCGGTGATCCAGGCCTGGGCGAGCTGCAGGCGCTCGGCCAGCGGCACGGCCTTCAGATCCTCCTCGAACTCCCGTGCCTTCACCGGCCCCAGCGCCTGGCGGAAGCCGTCGAGGACGTCACGGGCCGCCTTGCTGGTCACGAACCCCGGCCGGGCGCCGCCGAGCTCCTCGACCAGGTACTCCCCGGCGAGGCCCGCCGCCTGCGCCGGGCTCATCCGCAGGCCCGTCACGAACTCCGCGACCGCGCCGCCCAGCTCCGCGGCCAGCGCGTCGAGGGCGGGCGTACGGCCGAACACCGCCCGCGCCCGCACCAGCGACACGGCCCGGGTGGCGAATGTTTTACGTGAAACCTCGTCCGCGCCGAAAGCCCAGTACAGCTGTGCCATCGCCCGCGCCTCGGCCGGGTAACGCAGCAGCCCCGCCCCTTCGCGCAACCGCACCAGCGTGTCCAGGATGGCGGCGGCGTCGTGGTCGTGGACCCCGCGTTCGTAGCCCTCGTCGTAGCGGGACTCGGCGGCCTGACGTACCAGGTCGGCGAGGGGCGCGCCGGTCGAGACCGAGTCCAGCAGCGAGGCGGCCAGGTGCTCGGACCGATAGACCTCCGGCGTCTCCGAGACCAGGAGCTGGTCCCAGAAGGGCCGGGTGTCGGCGAACGCGTCGGGCACGGGAGCGCGGTAGTCCGTTCCCGTGATCGCGAAATGCATGGCCCCGTCGTGCGGCACCAGCGTCAGATCGATGGGCTGGGTGTTGACGGCGAAGCGGTGGTGGCCGAGCCGCAGCGTCTCGCCACCGTCGGAGAACAGGTCGAGCCGGTCCCGCAGCGCGCGCCCGGCCTCCTGCTGGGCCGACTTGACCCGCCCGTCCAGCTCCTCGGCGCGTACGGCGTCACCGAGCCCGCGCAGCTCGGCGGTGGCCGAGCGGACCTTGGCCACCATCGGGTCGGTGGCGAAGTAGGTGTTGACCTCGTCCAGCGAGCTCAGCGTGCCGAGCCGCCTGGTGATCCCGCCCAGCACGCGCTCGGCGGAGGCGAAGAGGCGGTCGGCGCGCCTGGCCAGCGCGTCGAGCTGGGTCTGCTTGCGCGACGAGAACGCCTCGTACACGTCGTCGCGCTTGGCGGCGAGCTGCGTCGCGAAGTCGTCGAACTCGCCGAACCGCGACTCCAGGCCCTCCACCTGCAGCAGCAGCCGGCCGAGCTGGTCGTCGCACTTGTCCGGCGTGTCGGCCATCGCCAGCGCACCCGTGATCGCCTGGCCCAGCAGCGCGAACTCGGCCGCGAACGCCGCCCGGCCCTCCGTGCCCAGCAGCTCGCGGCGGCGGCCGTCGAGGAGCGCCCTGGCCCGGTTCACGCCGCCGAGCACCTCGGCGATCCGGCCCAGGATGGAGGTGCGGACGGTGGCGTCGGCGATGTCCAGCGAGCCGACCACCTCCGTCACCACCTCCAGCCCTTCCGCCTGGTCGGCCAGCCGGTCCGCGACGGGGACCGCCTCGGCGACCGTGCCGATCGCGGCCGCGTCGGCGGCCAGCCGCTCGACGGCCGCGTGGTAGCCGGTGAACGCGTCGGCGCCCTCCAGGAAGGCGACCGCGCGCTTGCCGGCCGAGCCCAGCTCCTCCGTCAGGGAGGCGGCCAGCCCGTCGAGCGCGGCCAGGTCGATGTAGCGGACCTCGCGCAGCGTCACCAGGTGCCCCTGGGCCCTGCGCAGCGTGGCCAGCGTGGTGACCCAGGCGTCGGCGGTGACCGGGGTGCCGGCCCTGGCCTCGCGTACCAGGTGGGTGGTCTCTTCCGTGGCCTTCGTGAGCGTCTGCGCGGCGAGGCGGGTGAGCTGCTCGACGTTCTCGTACTCGTCGAGCACCTGCTCGGCCGTGGCGCGCACGTCGGCGAGCGGCCCGCGCAGGCCGTGCTCGCCGAGCCAGTGGTAGGAGTCGAACGCCCGCGTGCAGGCGGCGATCAGCCCTTCGAACGTCCCGGCCGACGGCGCCATCTCCTCGACCATGCGGGAGACGGACAGGCAGTCGGAGACGCCGCGCACCAGCTCCGCGTTGCCGATGCGCTCCAGCGGGCCCGTCCCGGCAGGCTGGGCGGCGGCGTAGGTGTCGGACACGTACGGGGTCTGCCACACCTGCATCGGGTGGACCCTGGTCGGCTCCTCGGAAGTGGCGCGGAAGACCACCATCGTGCCGTCGTCGAACAGCGAGTAGCCGTGACAGACGATGGGGTTGGCCACCTCCTTCCTGATCACGTTGTACGGCAGCAGCAGCGAGCGGCCGTCGCCCCTGGCGTGGAAGACGTACAGGACGTCCTCGCCGTTGGGGGAGCGGACCACCCGCTCGAACTCCAGATCCGTCACGTCCGTGTCGAACGTCTTGCTGAGCCCCGTCGTCAGGTAGAAGCCGCCGGGGAAGATCAGCCCCTGGTCCTCGGGCAGCCGCTGGCAGGCCTGCCCGATGCCGTCGAGCCGGGCCACGGTCTTCGTCCGCGTGTTGAAGACCAGGTGCCGCCAGACGGTCTCCTTGTACGGCCTGATCCGCATGAGGATGAGCGGGCCCACGCGGGTGTACTCGACGTCGGCGTCCGCCAGGCTCTGCAGCGGCTCGGCGACCGGCTCGGCGTAGATGCCCGCGCCGCTCTCCGTGTTGTCCTCGACCTTGATGGTCAGGTCGCCGCCGACGGTCTCGACGAAGACCTCGCCGCCGATGGAGATGTGCGGGTGTCGGCCGAGCACGTGGTCGTCGCGGGTGGTCGGCGTCCACTCGAAGTCGTGGGACGGGGGGAAGGTGTGGTCACGCTCCCCCCTGTTATCCAGATATTTCGGGACTCCGCCGTTGCTGATCGTCCAGCGCAGCACCCGCAGGTCCGCCTGACCCGTCTGGAACACCGCCAGCAGCTTGCCGTCCACCCGCCTGAGCTGCTGGAGCCGCGTCTCCTTGTAGTAGCGGTACAGCTCGGCGAAGTCCTTCTTGAAGGTCGCGTCGTCCAGCGTCTCCAGCTTGTCGGCGTCGAACCTGAAGGCGTCGCCGTCCCTGGAGAAGCGGTGCACCGCGAACACGTCCGCCACCGTCGTCTCCGGCTTGAGCCCGATGAAGACGTTGTAGCCGAACAACATCACGTCGCCCAGGGAGACGATGTCCCTGGGGACGCAGTTGTTCTCGGTCCGGATCCGCTCGGTGCCCAGCAGGCGCAGCTCCGCGCCGCCGAACACGCTCAGCCGCTGCCCGTTGAGCGTCCCGGCCGCCGCCGCGAGCGCCTTGGCCTGGGCCCGGAGCCGGTTCCTGAGGACCTCGTACGTCCCCGCCTCCAGCTCCGTGCCGGCTTCCAGAATGCCCACAGATCGTCAGCCCTTCGCTCCGGCCAGGCTCACCGGGCTCAGCGCGGCCACCGGGGAGTCGGCCACGCCCAGCCGGCGGGCCGTCTCCAGCAGCTCGCCGAGCGCGGACGACTGCGGGCCGCCGCTCTGGATGAGCTTCATGAGCAGGGCGGAGACGGTGAGGTTCTTCAGGTCCTCACTACGCACCCCGCCGACCACGTTCGCGAGGTCGGCGGCCAGGCTGGCGGTCCCGTTGACGTACGGACCCACCAGGGCCCCCGCGACCTGCGAGTGGTCCACGAAGCCGTCCACCACCTTGCCCGCGGTGATCGAGCCGACCACCTTGTCGAAGAACATCGTGTCGCCGCCGACGATGTCGATGTTGGCCTTGGCCAGCCCGGCGGCCAGCACACTCGCCTGGGACTCCGCCACCTGGCGGGACACGTCGATGTGCTTGAGCCGGATCTCCTTGTCGGCCTCCAGGCGCAGGCGGTACTCCTCGTGGCCCCTGCTGGCGTCGTCCAGCGCGGCCATCGCGGCCGCCTTCAGGGTCAGGCCCTCGGCCTCGGCCTTCAGCTTCTCGCCGACCGCGGTCGCGCCCGCCAGCGCCATCGCCTGCTCGCCCTCGGCCTGCGCCTTGAGCCGGTCGCCCTCGACCGTCGCCATGGCCCTGGCGCCGTCGGCCTCGGCCGCGAGCCGCTCCTTCAGCACCGCGGCCTCGGCGCGGCCCACCTTCTCGATGGCGTCGGCGTCGCGCTCCTTGACCTGGACCTGCGCCAGGCCGCTCGCGGCGGTCTCGGCCTGGATGCCCTCGGCCAGCCGGATCTTGGCGCGCGCGTCGAGCTCGGCGGCCTGCTGCCTGGCCTCGGCGAGCACGAGCTCCTCGCGGGCCCTGAACTTGGAGGCCGCCTCCGAGGCCTCGGCCGCCTTGATGTCCTTGACCAGGCTCTCCTGCGCCTCGGCCTCGGCGGCGATGATCACGCTCTGGCGGGTGCGCTCGGCCTCCTCGACCACGCGCAGCCGCTTGATGCTCTCCTCCTGCTCGGCCACCGTCTTGTCGACGGCGATGCGCTCGCGGATGACCTCGGCGATCGACCGCTTCTCGGTCTCGACCTCCTTGTCCTTCGCGATGCGCGACAGCTCGGTCTCCCGCTCGCGGGCGATGACCTCCAGCATGCGGTCCTTCTCGATGCGCTCGCTCTCGATCGCGATCACGCGCTCGCGGTTCTTCTCGGCGACCGCGATCTCGCGGGCCTGGTTCTCCTGCTGCACGCCGAGCTGCTCGTCGGTCTTGATGCTGGCGGTCACCGCGCGCAGCCGCTCCTCGGCCTGCACGCGGGCGACCTCGGCCTCCTCGCGCGCCCTGACGGTCTCGATCTCGCGGCGCTGCTTGAGCTCGGCGTCGGCCTCGCGGCGCTTGAGCTCCAGGATGGCCTCGCGGGCGTCCACGTTCTGGCGGGTGATCTCCTTCTCCTCGTTGCGCTGGAACTCGTTCGTGCGGATGTGCTCGATCGCCGTGAGCTCGGTGATCTTCCTGATGCCCTGCGCGTCGAGGATGTTGCTCTTGTCGAGCTGGTGCAGCGCGGTCTGCTCCAGGTAGTCGATGGCGGCGTCTTCGAGGCTGTAGCCGTTCAGGTCCGTGCCGATGAGCCGGACGATCTCGTCGCGGAACTCGTCGCGCTTGGTGTAGAGGTCGACGAAGTCCAGGTGTTTGCCGGCCGTCTTCAGCGCTTCGGAGAACTTCGCGCTGAACAGCTCCTGCAGCGTCGTCTCGTCGCTGGCCCTGGCGGTGCCGATGGCCTGGGCGACCTTGATGACGTCCTCGGCGGTCTTGTTCACGCGGACGAAGAACGTGATCTTGATGTCGGCCCTGATGTTGTCCCGGCAGATGAGGCCCTCGCGGCCGGTCCGCTCGATCTCGATGGTCTTGACCGAGATGTCCATGATCTCGGCCTTATGGACGACGGGGAGGACCACGGCGCCGGTGAACGTCACATCGACTCTGTTGACCTTCGACACGATCAGCGCCTTGCCTTGTTCCACCTTGCGGAAAAGGCGGCCGACGACGACCAGCAGGCCAATCACGACGATCAGGATGACGGCGAGGAATATGCCGAAGCCGGTAGAGATGACGTCCATCAGTGCTCGCTTTCGTAGGGCATGACCCAGAAAAATTCGCCGTCTTTGTGGTATTCGAAGATGAGTGCGTTGTCTCCGCGCGCGAGGCGGTCCTGTCCGGTCGTACGGACCTGCACGACCGCGGACGAGCCGTCGGTGGCGGTGACTTCGGCCTGGCCGAAGTCGGGGGTGGCCGTGCCGGTGCGGATGACGCACATCTGGCCGACGAAGTCGCCGCGCGAGTGCCGGTCCCCTTCGGGGAACAGCCTGCGCAGCGGAACCAGCAGGCCACGGATGGCAAGCCAGCTCAGGGCCGCGGCGGCGAAGGGGACGGCGATCAACGGGCCGCCACTCGCCACCTGACTGCCGATCAGGCAGAGCAGCCACGCCACCGCGATCAGCAGCGAGAGCGTGATTCCGGCGGGCACTCCCCCGAGGCCCAGCCACGTCGCGTCGTCCTCCAGCTCGAACAGGCCGGTGATGACGGTCAGCCAATAACCGACGACCACGACGAGAAGGAAGCTGAAAATGACAGTGGGAAAGCTCAATGCAGTGAGTATGAAGTTGGTCATACCGCCTCGGTGTACCCATCCCCCGGTGTTGTCCTGACGGACTCTATCTAGATAAAGCGCAACTAAAGACGAAAGTTCCCGAAACAGTCTGATAAAGCGGACAGTTGACCTCAGCCTAGGTTGAGGTACCAGGCTGGGGGCATGAGCGACGTGATGAGAGCGGCGGCCTTCGCCGAGCCAGGCGGCCCCGACGTGCTGAAGGTGATGGAGTTGCCCGCCCCGCAGGCGGGTCCCGGAGAGGTGCGGGTGCGGGTCCGGGCGGCCGGCGTGCAGCCGTTCGACGCGGCCGTACGAGCCGGGTGGCTGCCTCCCTACATGGGGGAGATCGGCTACCCGCGCATCCCCGGCAACGAGTTCGCGGGCGTGGTCGATCAGGTGGGCGCGGGCGTGACCGGGGTGGCGGCGGGGGACGAGGTGCTCGGGTTCTCCCGGCTGTTCGCCTACGCCGAGTACATCGTGGTCGCGGCGGCCGACGTGGCGGCCAAGCCCGCCGGGGTGCCCTGGGAGGTGGCCGGCGGGCTGACCGCGGGCGTGCAGACCGCCGAGCTGGCCATCGACGGCATCGGCGTGGCGGACGGCGAGACGCTGCTGGTGCACGCCGCGGCCGGGTCGGTGGGCACGGCGGCCGTGCAGATCGCCAGGAGGCGCGGCGCCACCGTGATCGGCACCGCCCGCGAGGCCAACCACGACTACCTGCGCGCCCTCGGCGCCATCCCGGTCGCGTACGGGGACGGGCTGGCGGACCGGGTACGGGCGCTCGCCCCCGGCGGTGTGGCCGCGGCGCTGGACGGCGCGGGCGGGCACGCCCTGGAGGTCTCGATCGAGCTGGTGAAGGACCGTGGGCGCATCGTCACCCTGGTCGAGCACGCCAAGGCGGCCGATCTGGGCGTCAGGCTGGTGCAGGGGGAGCGCACCGCGGAGCGGCTCGGGCGTTACGCCGCACTGTACGCCGAGGGGCAGTTCGCGTTCCCGGTGCGCAGGGCGTACGCGCTGGCGCAGGCCGCGGAGGCGCACAGGGAGATCGAGACCGGCCACGGCCAGGGCAAGATCGTCCTGTCGATCTGACCCCTACTGGCGTTGCCGCACGGCCTCGGCGACGGCGAGCTGGATCTCGATCCACTCGTCCGTGCCGTCGCCGCCGTCCGCGACGTCCCAGAGGCAGTTCTGCAGCGCCCGGCCGAGCGTCCAGCCGGCCGCCCGCCGCGGGTCGAGCCCGAGGCGCTCCACCATCAGGTCGAAGCGCTTGAGCACCGTCCGCGCCACGTCGCCCGACGCGACCACGTCGTCCCACCGGTTGTCGAGCGCGGGCATCAGGTCGAACCCCGGGTCGCCGGCCAGCGGCTTGGGGTCGATGCTCAGCCACGGCTCCCGTTCGGCGGCCAGCACGTTGTCGTAGTGCAGGTCCCAGTGCAGCAGCCGGTCGCCGGGCTCGGGGACGAGCTCGGCGACCGCCGCCGCGCACCAGCGCATCCAGTGGCGGTTGCGCTCGTGCGGCAGCTTCGCCACCGCCTGGTCCACGTCGTCGAGCATGGCCTGGGCGATGTCGCCCAGCCGGCGCATCCCCTCGGGCGCGGGATAGGCGGTCAGGCGGGCCAGCAGGTCCGCCAGGATGCCCATCGCCTCCATGTCGTCCGGCAGGCTGGACAGCGATCTGTCGGCTTCGAGCCGTTCGAGCAGCAGGGTGCCGGTCGCCGGGTCCGAGTCGAGCAGCAGCACCGACGCGTCACCCGCCCACGTGGCGAGGCCGGGGGCCTCGGTGTCGTTCTCGTCGGTGACGGGTTGCAGCTTGAGCGCGGCCTTCGTGCCGTCCTCGCGGAGCACGGGCAGGACCAGGGACACCACGCCGTGCCTGGGCTCGCCGTCGAGCCGGAGCGCCCACTCCTCCAGATAGCGCTCGGCCAGCGCGGGCAGGCCGGCCGACCAGGCGCGCCCGGCCTCCCCGTCGTACTTCACATGTGATGCGGTCAACGCCGCGGGCACCTTGATCCTCATGCCCTCAGTCTGCCCCTGGCACCAGGCCAGAGGCCTCCGGTTATCCGGCCGTCAGTAGTGCCAGGGGAACGGCGACCAGTCGGGCTCGCGCTTCTCCAGGAACGAGTCGCGCCCCTCGGCCGCCTCGTCCGTCATGTACGCCAGCCGCGTCGCCTCGCCCGCGAACACCTGCTGCCCGACCATCCCGTCGTCGATCGCGTTGAAGGCGAACTTCAGCATCCGCTGCGCCGTGGGCGACTTGCCGTTGATCTTGCGGGCCCAGTCGAGCGCGGTGGCCTCCAGCTCGGCGTGCGGGATCACGGCGTTGACCATGCCCATGCGGTGGGCGTCGGCCGCGGTGTAGGTGTCGCCGAGGAAGAAGATCTCCCTGGCGAACTTCTGCCCGACCTGCCGCGCCAGGTAGGCCGAGCCGAAGCCGCCGTCGAAGCTGGCCACGTCGGCGTCGGTCTGCTTGAAGCGGGCGTGCTCCGCGCTGGCGAGGGTGAGATCGGCCACGACGTGCAGGCTGTGGCCGCCGCCCGCGGCCCAACCGGGCACCACGCAGATCACGATCTTCGGCATGAACCGGATCAGGCGCTGCACCTCAAGGATGTGCAGCCGGCCGGTGGCCGCCGTGCCGTCGGCGTACTGGTAGCCGTCCTTGCCCCTGATGCGCTGGTCGCCGCCGGAGCAGAAGGCCCAGCCGCCGTCCTTGGGCGACGGGCCGTTGCCGGTGAGCAGCACGCAGCCCACGTCGGGGCTCTGCCGGGCGTGGTCGAGCGCGCGGTAGAGCTCGTCGACGGTCTGCGGGCGGAACGCGTTGCGCACCTCGGGCCGGTCGAACGCGATCCGCACGGCGCCCTGGTCGACCGCCCGGTGGTAGGTGATGTCGGTGAAGTCGAATCCCTCGACCGCCTGCCACGCCTTGGGATCGAACAGCTCGGAGACCATGGGCGAGAGCCTAACGGATCTGCCCTTCGGCCCATTCGGCCCACTCCTGCTGGACCTGCCCGAGGCGCAGGCCGTATTCGAGGGCGATCCTGCCGTACACCGACAGGTCGTCGGTGCCCTCCTCGACGAAGCCGCGGATGCCCTCCATGTATTCGAGCTGCTTGGCGGTCAGCTCGGCCTGGCGGCGGAAGTATGCTCTGGCCTGCTCCGGCGCGAGCTGGGCGAGGAAGAACACCCGCAGGAGCATGTCGCTGCGGGCCGGCCGGACCGGCTCCACGTCGCTGATCCAGTGACGCAGCTCGGCCAGGCCCGCCTCGGTGACCGCGTACTCCTTGCGGCCCCGCGGTCCTTCGGCCGCGACGTCCACGAGCCCGGCGTCGGCCAGCTTGCCGAGCTCGGCGTAGAGCTGGCTCTGCGTGGCCGGCCAGACGTTGGCCAGCGAGACGTCGAACAGCTTCATCAGGTCATATCCGCTGGCGGGTCCCTCGGTGAGCAGTCCCAGCACGGCGTGTCGAAGACTCATATTCCTATATTGACATATCTCCACAGGAGGTTCTAGCTTCGACATGTCACTGTAGGAACGTGAAGGGAAACACGACATGCGCGGCCTGCTGGGCTTCCTGCCCTGGATCGTCTACGCCGTCATCGCCACCGGCGACGAGTGGCGCTGGGGCGCCATCTCCGGGCTGGTCATCGCCCTGGCCCTGGTCGTCGTCGACCGCAGGGCGGGCAAGCAGTGGGACCAGATGGTGATCGAGGCGAGCGCCGCGGTGTTCTTCGCCTGTCTCACGGTGCTCTCGCTCGTGGCCCCGCACTCACCGCTCACTCCGTACGGGCCCGCGCTGGTCAACGTCTGGCTGGCGGGCACGGCCTGGGGCTCGCTGGCCATCCGCAAGCCGTTCACGCTGGGCATCGCGCGCACGATGGCGCCGGAGGAGGTCTGGCGGACCCCGCAGTTCTACCGGGTCAACGCGATCATCACCGCGGTCTGGGCGGTGGCCTTCACCGTCGCCGCCGTCTCGCTGACGCTCGTGCTCCAGGTCTCGCCCCACGCGACGACGCTGGTCATCGCCGTCAAGGTGCTCACGTTCGCCGTGCCCGCCGTCTTCACGGCCTGGTATCCCTCGTACGTTCGCCGCCGCCTCGCGGCCCGTCCCGCTAAGTGATCTCGGCTCGGAGCTCCGCCAGGAGCTCTCCCTGGTCGGCGAGCATGTCGGTGAGGATGCGGCGGGCGGCCCCGAGCAGGTCGGCCAGCTCGGGAGTGGCCAGCGTGTAGACGACGGTGCTGCCCTCGCGGAGCGCGCTCACGATCCCCGCCCTGCGCAGAACCGCGAGCTGCTGGGAGAGGCTCGACGGCTCGATGTCGATCTGGGCCAGAAGATCCCTGACGGGCAGCGGCCCTTCCTGAAGTAGCTCCAGCACTCTGATGCGAGCGGGGTGGCCGAGAGTTCGGAAGAAGTCGGCCTTGGCCTGATAGACCTCCACGTGCATATTGCAAGACTAATCCAGTGCAGTTGCATAATTCTTCAAGTCGTAACGTTGTTGGATAGCATGACAGCGGGGACTAGGGAGTAGCCATGGGCCGAGGAAGAGCCAAGGCGAAGCAGACGAAGGTCGCTCGCCAGCTGAAGTACACCAACCACAACATCGACTACGACCGGCTCCGTGAGGAGCTGGGCGCGGACGGGAGGCCAAAGGAGATCTACCCGCCTACGCCGTCCGAGCAGGAGTCCGAGCGCGGGCAATGACGCGGGCCGGCTACGCGGACGTGAGGGTGACGTTCTCCAGCCGCCTGGCCTCCGGCGCCTGATCCGGCGCCGTGAGCTCCAGGCGGTGCAGCACCCCCTTGACCAGCTTGTCGAGGCGGGTCTCGCCGTCGCGGGGACGCCGGGCAGGCGGACGACGTCCAGCCCGGTCTCCAGCACATGGCCGCCCTGTCCGGGCTCATCGCCTGGCAAAGGTCTCTCCAGCGAGGAATGTCACCGGCGGTGCTGGGCAGATCCCCGTGACGAGGTGATCAGGACATGCGCGTAGCAATCGTGGGTTCAGGAAGGCTCGGTGCGCCACTCGGACGCCTGCTCGCGGTGGCCGGACACGACGTGCTCTTCAGCGACGCCGACCTCGGACGCGCCGAGGCCGCGGCGAAGGCGGCCGACGGGCAGGCCCGCGGCGGGTCGCCGATCGAGGCCGCGCGGTTCGGCGAGGTCGTCGTCCTGGCGGTGGGGTGGGAGGCGTTCCCCCTGGTGGTGGCGGAGCTCGGCGAATCGCTCACGGGCAGGATCGTCGTCGATCCGAGCAACCCGATCGGCGAACGGGACGGCGCCGCCGTGGTGGTGGCCGTGCCCGGCGGGCTGACCAGCCCGCAGTACCAGCAGCGGGTGCTGGGCGCGGACGTCCGGCTGGTGCGCACGTTCAACACCAAGTACCCCAACGAGCTGCTGGAGCTCGGCACCGCGGGACAGCGCGGCGGGCCGCGGGCCGACATGCCCTACTGGGGCGACGACGACGAGGCCAAGAAGGCCGTGGTGCCGCTCATCGAGGACGCCGGGTTCACCGCCATCGACGGCGGCGGCCTCTCAGAATCCCTCTGACCTTCTGCGAACGGCCGGCTCAGGCGGCGCAGGAGTCGTGGGTGGCGTCGAAGCCCTTGATCGCCTCGGTGTCGTCCGCGCGCAGCGGCTTCAGCCCCGTCCAGTCGTCGCCGATCACGAGCACCAGCCGGTTCGTCCGCGCGGCGGGAACGCTCTTGGGCGCCGCCTTGAGCAGGTCGGCGGAGAGCGTGGGCACGCGGGTCTCGCCGTTGGGGCCGTACATGATCGTGGTCTGCGCCAGTGGCTTGCGCGCCGAGTCCCCGATCTTCGTGATGTGGTAGCCGCGCTGCTCCAGGAAGGCGGCCACCTGGGTGCCCAGCCCGCTGCGCCAGGTGCCGTTGCGCAGCTCGATCTGGATCTTCGACCGGCCCACCTTGGCCTGGCCGCCCTTGACGCCCTGGACGCTCTGGTCCCTGGCCACGATCTGGAACAGCTTGCCCGCCTGCGGCTGCACCCACTCGACCCGGCCCGGCTGGGTCAGCGAATAGTGCCACGGGGTGGTGATGAAGCGGATCTGCCCGGCGTTCAGGCCCTGCAGGCCGGTCGCCAGGTCCTTCATGACGCCCACCGACAGGTCCGGGTCGGTGGTCACCGCCTTGGTGCCGGCGTCGAGCAGGGCGAACATCTTGGCCGGGTTGGTGAGCGTCTCGCCACTCATGGCCTTCTTGACCATGGAGGCGATGAACATCTGCTGCCGCTGGATGCGCCCGATGTCCGAGCCGTCGCCCAGGCTGTAGCGGGCGCGCACGTAGCCGAGCGCCTGCTCGCCGTCGAGCGTCTGCCGCCCCGCGGGCAGGTGCAGCAGCGCCTTCTTGTCGTCCACCCGCTCGGGCAGGCAGACCTCCACGCCGCCGACGGCGTCCACCATGCTCTTGAAGCCGGTGAAGTCGACCTTCACGAAGTGGTCGATATGGATGCGGGTGAGCCCCTCGACGGTCTTCCAGGTGCAGGCGATGCCACCGGAGTTGAACGACTCGTTGATCATGCCGAGGTGTGGCCGCTGCCCGGGGAAGGCGCCGGTGGCGCGGCAGGCCGGGAGCTGCACCAGGGAGTCGCGCGGGAAGCTGACGACCATCGCGTTGTCGCGCTTGGACGACACGTGGACCAGCATGATCGTGTCGGTGCGCTCGCCCGCGACGCGGCCGTACTTGGCGTTCTTGCCGTTGCGCTGGTCGGAGCCGACGACCAGGATGTTCATGGCCGTGCCCGCGACCTTGGGCGGCCGGGTGGCGCCGAGGTCCTCCGCGGTGACGTCCTCGTGCTCGACGTTGCCGGTCAGCTTGGCGTAGACGCCCACGGCGACGCCGGCGACCAGGAGGACGACGGTTACCGTGACCGCCACGACCCAGCGCAGCCAGGGACGACGACGTCGTGCTGGCACGCTCGGCCCGGATGACGGCGCGTCGACAAGCCCGCTGCTCACGTGACTCCAGATGGACGGGGCCGAGGGTCGCCGTCCATGGCAAAGAGCCTCGCCGTACAGATCTCGGCCGGTTGAACGTGCCCGAGTGTACTCAGTCGGGCACGCTCATGCGGAGCGAACCCGTCCCACGGAGGCTCAGCCGGGCGCGCCCACCCGGGGCGAAACCATTGCCGGACAGGATCAGTCGGGCAGGTCCACGCGGAGTGAGACCGTGCCGCGGAGGTCGAGCCAGGCGGCGCCCGGGCCGCGTACGAGCCTGAGCACCACCTCGTCGCACCCCGGGCAGCGGGCCACCAGGCCGGGCTCCGGGCCGTAGACGCGCAGCGCGCCGACGGGGCCTGTCAGCCCGCAGCTCGCGCAGCGGCCGGTGGCGGCGGTGACGTCCACGGCGAAGATCTCGCCGAGCGGCCCGGCCAGGGCGTTGCCGTCCAGGTGTTCTGCGGTCATGTCAGCCTCCGGTCGGGCCGAAACGTTCGGTTCTGATGCGCTCGGGAGCGTGGCCGAGCGCGAGCAGCAGGTCGGCCGCCGCCTCCACGAACCCCGTCGGCCCGCACACGTAGCAGTCGGGCTCGAAGTCCGCGGGCCAGCCGCCCTCCGCCAGGTCGCCGAGCGTGATGCGGCCCAGGGGACGGCGCACGCCGGGCGGCGCGGACCTGGTGTAGAGGTAGCTGATGTCCAGCCCGGGGTCGGGCCGCCGCAGCTCCTCCGCGTAATAGCGGGAGTCCTGGTCGCGCAGCGAGTAGACCAGCCGGAACGGCACCCGGCTGCCCGCCTGCCTGCGCTCCCTGATCATGGCCATCAGCGGCACGATCCCCGACCCGCCGGCGACCAGCAGCACCGGCGCCTTGCTCGCCGGCCGCCAGACGAACCAGCCGCCGACCGGCCCGCGCACCTCGATCTGGTCGCCGACCCGCAGCTCATCGATCAGGTACGGAGAGACCTCACCGTCGGGCACGAGCTCCACGGTCAGCTCGACGTAGTCGCCGTCGGCGGGCGCGGCCATCGAGTAGCTGCGCTGCGCGCTGTAGCCGTCCTCGGCCGTCAGCCGCACGTCGAGATGCTGCCCCGCCAGGTGGCCGGGCCAGCCGGGCACCTGGAAGCCCAGCGTGCGCGCCGTGGCGGTCTCCCCTTCGATCTGGACGACCTCGGCCACCCGCCAGGTCAGCCGGCGCACCTAGTCGCCCTCATAGCGCTGCTCGCGCCACGGGTCGCCGTAGTTGTGGTAACCGGCGGTCTCCCAGAAGCCCGGCCAGTCGTCGTTCAGCAGCCGGATGCCGCGCACCCACTTCGCGGACTTCCAGAAGTACAGGTGCGGCACGATCAGCCGCGCGGGGCCGCCGTGCTGAGGCCGCAGCTCCTCGCCGTCGAAGCGGTGCACGATCCACGCCTTGCCGTCGAGCAGGTCCTCCAGCGGCAGGTTCGTGGTGTAGCCGCCGTAGGAGTGGACCAGCGCGTAGTCGGCGGAGGTCTCGACGTCGTCGAAGAACACGTCCAGCGAGACGCCCTCCCACGTGGTGTCCAGCTTCGACCACTTGGTGACGCAGTGGATGTCCACCGTGGGCGTCGTCCGGGGCAGCGCCATGAAGTCCGCCCACGACCAGCGATGCGTCTGCTCCGCCTCGGTGTCGATGGCGAACTCCCACCGGTCCTGCGGCACCCGCGGCGTCGGCCCCGCCGACAGCACCGGGAAGTCCTCGACCAGGTACTGGCCGGGTGGCAGCCGGTCGCCGTCCGCTCTCCGCCTGCCGCGGAAGCCGCGCGAAATGATGCTCACGAGCCCTCCCAGTGATTCACGTGTCATTCCACCATGAACCGCCTCCTGGCCGGTCAGCGACGCGCCCGTGGCGAGACCAGCCCCGACTCGTAGGCGAAGACCACGAGCTGGGCGCGGTCGCGGGCGTGCAGCTTGGTCATGGCCCTGCTGACGTGCGTCTTGGCGGTGGTCGGGCTGATCACCATGTGCGCGGCGATCTCGTCGTTGGACAGGCCGCGGGCGACCAGGGCGGTCACCTCGCGTTCGCGGTTGGTGAGCACGTCCAGCCTGGCGGGCTCGGACTCGGGGCGGCGGGCGACGTACTCGCCGATCAGGCGGCGGGTGATGGCGGGGGACAGCAGCGCGTCGCCGCGGGCCGCCACCCTGACGCCCTGCAGCAGGTCGGCGGGCTCGGTGTCCTTGACCAGGAAGCCGCCGGCGCCCGACCTGAGCGCGTTGAAGACGTACTCGTCGAGGCCGTAGTTGGTGAGGATCACCACGTGGACCCCGCTCAGCCGCTCGTCGGCGGCGATCCGCCTGGTCGCCTCGATGCCGTCCATCACGGGCATCTGGACGTCCATGAGCACCACGTCCGGCAGGTGCTCCAGCGCGAGGGCGACGGCCCGCTCACCGTCGGGGGCCTCGGCCACCACCTCGATGTCGTCCTCGGCCTCCAGCAGCGCGCGGAACCCGCCGCGGATGAGTGCCTGGTCGTCCACGAGCAGGACACGGATCACGATCGTTCCTCCAATGACCGGCCGAGCGGAAGCTCCGCGCGTACGGTGAAGCCTCCCTCGGGACGGGGCTCCGCGCGCAGCCGGCCGCCGAGCGCCGTGACGCGCTCCCGCATGCCGACCAGGCCCACGCCGGGCACCGGTGGCGCGTCCGCGCTGGCCAGGCCGTCGTCGTCCACCTGTATGACCAGCTCGGCGCCACCGTACTCGATGCGCACCGCGGCGGCGGCCCCGCCCGCGTGCCTGGAGACGTTGGTGAGCGCCTCCTGCACGATCCGGTACGCGGCCCGGTCCACTTCGGCGGGCAGCGCCTGCCGTACACCGGAGATGGTCACGGTGGCCGGCAGGCCGGTCGAGCGCGCCCGCCGTACCAGCTCGTCGAGCCGATCCAGCCGGCTGTCCTGCGACCCACCGCCGGCCCGGCCCCCGGAGCCTGAGCCGGAGCCGGGCGTCAGTCCGGCGCCGGGCCCGAGCCCTGGGCCGGACGACAGGGTGGCGTCTGCCCCAGAGCCTTCGCCGCCGCTGGAGCCGTTGCTGGGACCTGAGCGGGTGCCTGAGCGGGTGCTTGAACGGCCGACGGAGCGAGAGCCGGGCTCCGATCCGCCGCCTGCTCCTGGTCCGGGGCCGTCGCCTGATCCGGAGCCGTCGCCTGATCCGGAGCCGTCGCCTGATCCGGAGCCGTCGCCTGATCCGGAGCCGTCGGCGGATCCGGAGCCGTCGGCGGATCCGGGACCTGAGCCAGACTCTGTGTCGGATTCGGGGTCCGTCTCCGGGTTGCGCAGCACCTCCAGCGTGGCACGCAGCTCGCGCATGGCGTCCCCGCTGGCCTCCTGGATGGCCAGCAGCGCCGCGGGCACGTCCTCACCCCGCTTGCGCGCCAGGTGGACGGCCACCCCCGCCTGGACCTTGATGATCGAGATGCTGTGTGTGAGCGAGTCGTGCAGCTCCCTGGCGATCCGCAGCCGCTCCTCGCCCGCCCGGCGGAGCGCGGCCTCCTCACGGGTGCGCTCGGCCTCGGTGGCACGCTGCTCCGCCTGCTCCAGGTACGCCTGCCGATGCCGGGTCACCGTCGCCGTCACCCCGGCGGCCAAGAACCAGCCGAGCAGCAGCGACGTGCTCTGGACGATGTCCTGGGGGTTGTGCCCGCCGGGGGTGGCGAGGTCGGCGGCCAGGCTGACGCTCAGGAACACCGCGCTCACCAGCGCCGTCACCAGCCGGTGCCCGGCACGGACCGCGCTGAACACGGTCACCAGCACGGGGAAGGCCGCCGGCGGTCCCGGATGGGCGTGCACGGAGTAGAAGAGCATGCAGGCCGCCGTGACCAGCAGGGCTGCCAAGGGAGCCCGGCGCCACGCGACGAGCGCCAGCGAGCCGACCAGCACGGCCGCCAGATCCAGGGGGCCCGCGCCCGGGGTGACCAGCACGGTGGCCACGAGCATGGCGGCCAGCACCGCGGCGAGCGCACCGTCCATGGCGAGCGGTCGCCATCCGTGCATAATGCTCATTCCTGCACACTAAAGCCTGGTCAGGACATACTCCTCAGCGCCAGGGCGTATCTTCTCGCTACTTCCGGCGAAGTAGTCCGGTCTGTGCCGCCCGCCGGGGTGGTAGGCGCAACAGTCTCCCCGGGGCCGATGACCTGGGGCCGGGTCGGATACCACGATGTCCGGCTATGGAGACGATCCTGAACGGGGGCCGGTGATGGCCGGTCCCTTCCGTTACGTCACGCCGGTGGAGCCGCAGAACGCGACCGGGCGGACCGCCCGGGTCTACGGGCAGCTCGCCGAGGACTTCGGAATGGCGCGCATGGCGGTCTTCCTGACACTGTCGCCGTCGCCCGAGGTGCAGGCCGCGACCTGGGCCATGCTCAGGGAGTCGCTGCTGGCCGGGAGCGCGCCGCGGACGGACAAGGAGGTCGTGGCGCTCGGGGTGTCGATGGCGAACCAGTGCCCGTTCTGCGTGGCCGCGCACACGACGCTGCTGCACGCGACCGGCGACCACCGGCTCGCGGAGACCGTCGCCCGCGGCGACACTCCCGCAGACCCCACCCATGCCGCCCTCCTGACCTGGGCAAAGGCCCCCAGCGAGGGCACATGGCACCCGGTCAGCCAGGACGCCTGGGATGTGGGCGGTCAGGACGCGCGGCACGCAGGTGCTCAGGATGCTCGCCAAGCGGGCGGCCAGGATGCGGGGCCGGTCGGTGGTGCTCCTGCGGGGCCGTATCCGGTGGAGCACGCGCACGAGTACATCGGCACCGCGCTGGCCTTCCACTTCATCAACCGGATGGCCTCCGCGCTGCTCACCGACAACCTGATGCCCGCCGGCCTGCAGCGGTCGCGGCTGGTCAGGAGCGTGGGCGGGCGGGTGATGTCGCGAGCGGTGCGCAGGCGGCTGCGGGTGGGGACAAGCCTGGCGCTGGTGGCGGACCTGCCCGCGGGGCCGGAGCCGGACTGGGCGGCGGGCACCCCGGTGGGCGCCGCCTACGCCGCCTTGGAGGTGGCGGCCACGGCCGGCGGCGAACTGCTCGCTGGTGGTGCCCGTGACGGTGGCGGTGACGCTCGCGCGGTCGTGGTCGGTGTGGTCGAGGCATGGGACGGCTCGCCGCTGCCGATGGACACCGCCTGGCTGGACGGCCCGCTGGCCGCGCTGCCCGCCGATGAGCGGCCAGGCGCCAGGCTCGCGCTGCTGACCGCGCTCGCGCCGTACCGCGTGACGGACGCCGACGTGGCCGCTTGGCGCGGCTCCAAAACCGACGAGGACCTGGTACGGCTCTGCGCGTTCGGCGCCATCACGGCCACGAAGCGCGTCGAAGCCCTCATCACGGCCCAGGAACGTGCCGATGCCCCGACCACGGCGGCACGGCGTGGCGAAGCTCCGACCGCGGTCCCCGAACGTGCCGATGCCCCGACCAGGGCGGCGCGGCGCGGTGAAGACCCGAGTGTTGAAACGATCACAGGAGAGCGATCATGACCGCACAGCACACCCTGACCGCCCCGCCCGTGCAGACCGCCTGGCCCCTGCGGCTGCTCAAGGCCGTGGTGGTGCTGCATGTGGCCGCGCTGCTGTTCCAGGCGGTGACGGCGGGCCTGCTGCTCTCCTCGTCCGGCGGCCGGGCCCTGCACACGACCTCCGGCATCGCGCTGGCGATCATCGGGCTCGTCCATCTCGTCGCCGCCATCCTGGTCTGGCGGCCCGGCGGCGGGCGGGCCTCGTTCATCGCCCCGGCCGCCTCCATCCTGGTGCTCACGGTGGTGGCGGCGGTCCTGGGGGTCGCGGGGCTCAAGGTCCTGCACCTGCCGCTCGGCGTCCTGCTGTTCGGCGGCGGGGTCATGCAGCTCGGCAGGGTCATGGCCCGCCCGGCGACGGCATGATGCCGACCAGGCGCGACGCGCTGCGGCTGCTGGGCCTGGGGGCGGTGGCGGCGGCCGGTGCCCAGGGCTGCTCGCTGCTCGCCGGCACCCCGCAGCCGCAGCTCCTGACCAGCGCGGCCCCGCTGCCCCGGCAGTTCGCGGTGCCGTTGCCGGTCCCCGAAGTGGCGAAACCCGTCCGCAGCGCAGGCGGCGTCGACTTCTACGAGCTGACCGAGCGGGCGGCGGAGGCGGAGGTGCTGCCCGGACTGCGTACCCCGATCTGGGGGTACGGGGGCACGTTCCCGGGGCCGACGATCCAGGCCGAGCGCGGGCGGCGTACCGTGGTGAAGCTGATCAACCAGCTCGGCGAGCCGACGGTGCTGCACCTGCACGGCGGGCACACGCCGCCCGAGTCCGACGGCTACCCCACCGACCTGGTTGCGCCCGGGGCGGCGCGTGAATACGTGTTCCCGATGGAGCAGCGGGCCGCCACGCTCTGGTACCACGATCACCGCATGGACTACACGGGGCCGCAGGTGTGGCGCGGGCTGGCCGGGATGTTCCTGGTGCGCGACGAGCCGGAGCGGGCGCTGCCGCTGCCGGACGGGGAGCGCGACGTGCCGCTGCTGATCTGCGACCGCTCGTTCGCGGCCGACGGCACGATGCTCTATCCGGGACTCGAGAACCGGCCGGGGGTGCGGGAGGCCTACATGGGAGGCGTGCTCGGCGACGTGATCCTGGTGAACGGGGCGCCGTGGCCGGAGCTGCGGGTGGCCAGGGCCCGCTACCGGCTGCGGCTGTGCAACGCCTCCAACGCCCGCGTGTACGAGCTGACGACCGGCGGCCCGATGGTGCGGATCGGCTCCGACGGCGGGCTGCTGGCCGCGCCGCGCACGGTCAAGCAGGTCAGGCTGGCTCCAGGCGAGCGGGCCGAGGTGATCGTCGACTTCGCCGCGTACAAGCTGGGCCAGCACGTCGAGCTGCGGAACCTGGCGGGGGAGGGCGCGCAGGGCAAGGTGCTGCGTTTCGTGGTGGATCGGGACGAGGCCGACGACTCGGCGGTGCCGCCCCGGCTGGCCGTCGTCGAGGCGCTCGACCCCGCCAAGGCGACGGTGACGCGAGACTTCGACTTCAGCAGCGGCAGCATGCACGGAGGCGTCGGCTGGCTGATCAACGGCAGGCCGTTCGACCCCAAGCGGATGGAGGCCAGGCCGAAGCTCGGTGACATCGAGGTCTGGCGGCTGACCAGCGACGTCGCCCACCCGGTCCACCTGCACCTCGACGCCTTCCAGGTGCTCTCGGTGAACGGCGAGCGCCCGGACGGGCCGCCCGAGTGGAAGGACACGGTCGAGCTGCGTGACGCGCAGACCGTCGAGATCGTCACGCGGTTCACCGACTACCGGGGCCGTTACGTCCTGCACTGCCACAACCTCGAACACGAGGACATGGCGATGATGGCCGGCTTCGAGGTCGTGTGAAATCCCAGAGCCTCACGGCATACAGGCGGGAGGGCGGCCCGACCCCGGCCAGACGTAGTCCAGGTCGTCGGGCTCGTCGCCGAACACGGGCCGGTAGAAGCCGGGGTCCTTGCGCAGCAGCGCCGAGCGGTGGCTGAGGTGCAGCGCCTCGTCGCCGAGCCAGGGCGGCAGCTCCCCGGCCACGGCCAGCTCGACCTGGGGGCGTACCTTCTCCGTCCCGCAGTGAGTGGCCAGCTCGCCGGTCATCGTGGCCGCGCAGGTGTCCGGGCGGCCCGCCGCGCACCAGTGCCCGCACACCTCCAGGCCGTAGCGGACGAGCGCCTCCTCGTATCCGGCCCACATCTTCACGACGGGGTGGTGGCGCCAGCCGTACCCCGGGACGGTCAGGGCGCGCAGGATCTGCAGGGCCTCCACCCGCTGCTTGCCCAGCCGCAGCGGATCGAGGACCGCGGCCGTGGCGGCGAAGTCCGGATATGGCAGGAACGTTTGCATCAGTACCCCCGCTGACGTGCTCTTCCTCGCGGATCGTATAGACCGGCCGGTCGCCGACGCGCACAATCGGGCCATGGGAGACGCGTATGTCGGCAAGAGCACGCCCCGAAGGGAAGACGCCAGGCTGCTGACCGGCCGGAGCAGGTACGCCGCCGGCGTCCGGCTGCCGGGCATGGCGCACGCGTACGTGGTGCGCAGCCCCATCGCGCACGGCCGGCTGCTCGGCTGCGACGCCAAGGCGGCCTGGGCGGTCGAAGGCGTGCTGGACGTGATCACTCCGGCAGACGCCGCCGACCTGTTCCTGCCCTGCGTCAGCGTGGCGCCAGGCCAGCAAATCACGTCCTACCGGGTGCTGGACGACGCGATCAGGTATGCGGGCCAGCCGCTGGCCGTCGTCGTCGCCCGCACGCCAGAGGCCGCCAGGGACGCCGCCGACCTCGTCGACCTGGAGCTGGACGAGCTGCCCGCGGTGATCGGCGCGGAGCGGGCGATGCGTGACGATGCCCCGCTGCTCTACCCGGACTGGGGCACGAACGTGGTCACCGACTTCACCCTCGGCGACGCCGACTGCGCGGCCGCGATCGAGGGGGCGGAGCACGTCGTCGAGATGACGTTCAGGATGGCCAGGATCTCGCCGTACCCGTTGGAGCCGCGCGCCGTGGTGGCCTCGTACGCCGACGACGAGCTGACCGTGCACATCTCCTCCCAGGCTCCCCACCACGTGCGCGAGCACCTGGCGGACGCGTTCGGCTTCGTCCACGACCGCGTCCGCGTCGTCACCCGCGACGTGGGCGGCGGGTTCGGCGGCAAGGAGCACGTCTATCCGGACGAGGCGCTGGCCTGCCTGGCCTCGATCCGCCTGGGCCGCCCGGTGAGCTGGACGGAGTCGCCGGGCGACCGGCTGATCGCCACGCTGCCCGCGCGGGCCGCCACGCATCGGGCCCGGCTGGCACTCGACGGCGACGGGCGGTTCGTGGCGATATATGCGGACCTGATCGGCGACCTCGGCGCCCACCCGGGGAACACCGGCGCGTCCACGCTCGCGGTGACGGCCACGCTCGTGCCAGGTCCCTACCGGTTCGACCGGGTCGCGGTCCGCGTGCGCGGGGTCGCCACCACCACCACGCCGATCGGCTCCTACCGCGGCTTCGGCCAGCCCGAGGGCACGCTGACCAGGGAACGGCTGATCGACGAGGCGGCGCGCAGGCTCGGGATCGACCGGATCGAGCTGCGGCTGCGCAACCTGCTGCGGCCGGAGGAGCTGCCGTACACGACGCGGGTCTACCAGGCGTACGACTCCGGCGACTACCCGCTCGCCCTGCGCACCCTGTGCGACCTGGTCACGCCCGTCGAGCGGGACGACGGGCGCAGGCGCGGCGTCGGCTACTCCTGCCACGTGGAGACCACGGGGCTGGGGCCGTCGATGGAGATGAAGGACGCGGGCATGCTGGCGGGCGGCTACGAGACGGCGATCCTGCGCATGGAGCAGGACGCCTCGGTGGTCGTGTCGTCGGGGGTGACGGGGATCGGGCAGGGCATCGAGACGGCGCTGGCGCAGCTCGCGGCCGACCGGGTGGGGGTGCCCATCGAGCGGGTGCGGGTGGTGCTGGGCGACACGGCGGCGACGCCGTACTCGTCGCTGGGGTCGATCGCGAGCCGCTCGATGACGATCGCCGGCGGTGCGCTCACCGAGGCCGCCGCCCGGCTGCGCGCCAAGCTGCTGGCCATCGCGGCGCACCGGCTGGAGGCCGCGCCCGCCGACCTGGAGCTGGCCGAGGGCGTGGTGCGGGTGAAGGGCGACCCGCGGGCGTCGGTGCCGCTGCGTGAGCTGGCCACCTCGGCGTGGCGTGGCTGGGATCTGCCGGAGGGCGTCACGCCCGGCCTGGAGGAGCGGGTCAGCTATGATCCGGCCGGCTACACCTTCGCGTACGGGGCGCACGCCGCCGCCGTGGCCGTCGATCCCGAGACGGGGGCGGTCGAGGTGGAGGGCTACTGGGTGGTCAACGACGCCGGCGTGCTGGTCAACCCGGCCGTGGTGACCGGACAGATCCAGGGCGGCGTCGCCCAGAGCATCGGCATGGCGCTCACCGAGGAGATCGTCTACAGCGACGACGGCCAGCCGATCACCGACTACTTCCTGCCGACCACGCGGGAGGTGCCGGACATCCAGGTCGTGATGCTGCAGACGCCCTCGCCGCACACTCCTGGCGGGATGAAGGGGGTTGGGGAGGCCGGTACGATCGGCCCGCCTGCGGCCATCACCAACGCGGTCGCCGCCGCTCTGCCGGAGATCTCGGAGCGGATCACGGACGTTCCGCTGACCCCGTCCGCTCTGTGGTCCCTGCTTCAGACGAGACCCTCCGGATGAAACCGGTCACATGAGGTCTTTCAACTCCTTGCCGGATTCGAAGAGCGCCCGCTCCAGGGCCTGCCGGCCGGCGGGTTTGGGCTCGTCCGGAATCGGCACGCGCTGAGCCGGAGTCCTCACGGTTTCGGCGGGCGGCGTGGTGTCGGTCTTCTGTGCGTTCTCATCAGTACTGCTCATGGCTGTGTCCGTACCCTGACGGTTCCGGTCGTTTCGCGGCGCGCTGAAAAGAATGGCAATTTCTCGCTGAAAATTCGACCCGAATGGCTCTCTCGTACGTACACGTTTGGACAGCCGTGTACGTCAGCCCATAGGGAGTCCCTCTTGTTGAGCGAAACGCGCATCCGCTGCCCCTCCGTCCAGGAAAGAGAAGCCATGACCAGGCTGCGATCAGCTCGCCGGAGCAGGATGCAGTACGTGTGGCCCCTGCGCGAGGACGTACGGACGGTCGGTCACGCCCGCGCGATCATTCGAGATGAATTGTCGGCACTCGCCCTTTCCGAGGAGGTCGTTGACGACGCCGTGCTCATGGTGAGCGAATTGATCACCAATGCCCTCATGTACGGCGACGGCCCTTACGAACTCGTTCTCCACATAGACGCCAAAGAGATCATGTGCGTCGTCGTGGACAGCAGCCCGCTCCTGCCCGAACCCTCGCCCGACGACGTCCGCTCCGAGCACGGCCGGGGGCTGCGGATCATCGCCAGGCTCTCCGACGGCTTCTACGGCTGCCATCCCCAGCGTTACGTCACCCACCCGGACCTCGTCGGAAAGGCCACCTGGTTCGCGATCCCGCGCGGTATCGCCGCCGGTGGGAACGTGGTCCCGATCAGGGCCGGAAGTTGAGTCGTGAAAAGTCATGATTTCCGACTAAAAGGCAGTTAATGTATCAGCCGCAAGCCGGGGATGATCTTCGTCGTGTGACGAGGACCCCGGCCGTTCTGGAGGCTGAATGTCTGGCTGGAACCTGCGAATCGGCACGGCGGCGTCGGCGCTAGCCCTCACCGCCATCCCCCTCGCCACCCTTCTCACCGCGGGCCCCGCGTACGCGGCCGCCACCGTCCGCTACGTGGACTCCGTCAACGGCAACGACGCGGCGAACGGCCTCACCGAGGCCACCGCGTGGAAGACCCTCACCAAGGCCTCGGCGGCGGCCCTCGACCCCGGCTCGAAGCTGCTGCTGCGCCGCGGCAGCGCCTGGCAGGGGCAGCAGCTCGCGATCGCCGAGTCGGGCACCCCCGCGGCGCCGATCGTGGTGGACTCCTACGGCACGAGCACCGCCAGGCCGATCGTCGCGGGAGACACCGAGGCGTGCGTGAGCCTGGAGGGGTCGCACATCGAGGTGTACAACCTCCAGGTCGGCCGGGCTCAGGACGTCGGGCGCTGCACATGGGCCGGCATCAAAGTGACCGGCGACCACAACGTGATCGAACGGAATTACATCACCGGCGCCGCGGCCGGGGTCTACATCGAGCCAGAGGCGGCCTACACCGCGGTGACGGCCAACGATTTCGTCGACAACAACCACATGAGCAAGCTCACTGACGACAACGACAATGACGACTCGGGCGCGTTCGCGATGCTCGTGCAGGGTGACGACTCCAACATCAGCTGGAACGAGATCCGCGGCTCGATCGCGTTCAGCTACGACTACGGCATGGACGGCGCGGCCGTGGAGATCTTCCTCGGCTCCAGGAACCACGTCCACCACAACATCGCGGTGGACAACGACACCTTCACCGAGCTCGGCACCAGCAAGGAGACCAAGCCGGACGGCTCGCCCGCCGACCCCGACGGCACCTCGGGCAACGTCTTCGAGTACAACGTGATCGACGGGCCTGAGACGCGCACGGCCTTGATCACCCGCGGCCCGCAGGAGCCCGGCGAGGACCCCGACCCCAACGGCCCGGTGCTGGGCACCGTCTTCCGCAACAACAGCGTGCACCTGACCAACGCCGAGTCCCAGGGCGTCGTCTGCGACGCGGGCTGCACCAACGCCCACCTGTCGATGTCGCAGAACATCGTCCAGGCCGTGGTCAAGACCGCCTACGGCCCGAACGTCACCGACAGCCACCACAACGTGTTCTTCACCGACGGGCAGCACCAGATGGGCGGCTCGAACAACGTCGAGGCCGACCCGCGGTTCAACCTCACGAACACGGCGAACCCGCTGAGCCTGCGCGCCGGCAGCCCGGCCATCGACCTCGGGATCGCGAAGTTCAGCGACGACGACGTGACCGGGCGGGCGATCGACGGCAGTGACGGCGCGGTCGACGCGGGGGCGTACGAGTACGACAAGTAAAGCCCCGTCTTTTGTCGCCGCCGTGCTCTAGTCTCCCGAGCAATTGATCACGCCCGGAAAACCAGGAGATATGCGGACATGACCTACCTCGAGTTGTCTGAGGACGGCGGCGGATCGCACAAGTTCTACGAGGTGACCGTGGTGGGGACGCAGGTCACGATCACCTACGGGCGCATCGGGGAGGCCGGCCAGACGAAGGTCTCCGGCTTCCCCACCGCGGCCAAGGCCCAGGCCGCGGCCGCGAAGAAGGTCGGCGAGAAGGCGCGCAAGGGCTACGCCCCGGCCGTACGCGGGGTGCGGCAGGCCAGGGCCATCACCCGCAGGGCCATCGCCAGCACCCGCTCGACCGCCAAGCAGGCGCCGGTCCTGTGGCGCTTCGACAGCGGCGCCGCCGCGTTCGGCATCTTCGTGGACGAGGAGCGCTGCTGGGTCGGCAACCAGCGCGGCGACGTCTACACCGTCGCCCACTCCGGCACCGTGACCGGGCGCTTCCGGCTGCCCGACGGCGTCAAGTGCATCGTGGCCGACGACTTCTGGATCTACGCGGGCTGCGACGACGGCCGCGTGTACGACCTGAGCGGGAAGGTGCCGCGGGCCGCGTACGAGATCGCCGCCGACGTGGACATCTACTGGCTCGACATCCACGACGGCGTGCTCGGCGTCTCCGACAGGACCGGCCGGGTCACCACGATCGACTACGAGGATGAGTTCCAGTGGTCGCGCCCCGGCACCGGCAACTCCGCCTGGATGGTCAGGTGCGACGAGGAGTCCGTCTACCACGGCCACTCGCGCGGCGTCGCCCGCTACGACGCCGCCGACGGCCGGATCGTCTGGGAGAGCTCGGTGGCGGACCAGGTGCTGTTCGGCTGGCAGGAGGAGCACTCCGTCTACGCCGGCACCGGCCGCCGCACCGTGCACCGCCTGGCCAAGGGCGACGGCCGCGTCGAGGCCGTCTACCAGTGCGACGGCGCCGTCTACTCCTGCGCCACCTCGCCGGGCGGGCGGCACGTCTTCGCCGGCGACAACTCCTCCTCGGTCTACTGCTTCGACGCCTCCGGCGAGCGGCTGTGGAAGCTCGGCACCGGCTGCGGGTCGGCGTTCTCCATGCAGTTCCTGGACGACCGCCTCTACATCGTCACCACCGACGGCTCGCTGGCCTGCATCGACGCGAGCGAGGCGGCCATCGCCGCGGCCCGCGCGGGCAGCGTGCCGCAGCCGCTCGACGTCAAGGCGGCGGCGTCGCTGGAAGTGGTCGAGCCCTCGATCGTGGTGGAGACGGTCTCGGCCGGCGCGGACGCGGGCGACGGCGTGGTCGTCGAGTGCGTCAGGGAGGGCGAGCGGCTGCGGGTCCGCGTGGTCAGCCCCGGCTACGAGTCGTGGCACGTGCAGTTCCCCAAGGACATCAGGGAGGCGGGCGCCCGGTACATCGTGGAGGGCCTGCGCTCGGCCGGGCGCGGCGGCTTCTACCGGGCGTACGGGGAGATCAAGCGCATGCTCTGACAGCTCTTGCGCACGTGCCCGGCGCGGTCTTTCGTACAGGTATGCAGGTCGACGACGGACAGGCCACGCTCGCCGGGAACCGCTGGCGCGCCAGGAGGAGCTACGCGCGGCCGCTGCCCGGCGGCGCCGAGCTCGTCAGGGTGTGGCGGCGGCGCAAGCCGGCCGAGCTGCGGGCGCGGCTGGACGGGGGGCCGCTGGCGGTGTGGGGCGAGGACGACGTCCTGCACGTGCTCTGGCAGGGCGCCAAGGCCCGGCTGGTCACGGGCCTGCAGCTGCCGCTGTGGCCGGTGAAGGGCGCCGACGACCTGTGGGAGGTGTCGGTGCGCGTGCGGCACCTCGACACCGCCGTGATCAGCATCACCGTGCTGCCCGCCGATGACGACGAGGCGCAGGAGGTGGAGCGGATCTGGCACGGGTCACGCGCCGCCCCCGCGCCCCCGGCCGCCGACCCCCTGGCAGGGACGGTGACGACCCGGACGATCGAGAGCCGCAGCCTCGGCGGGCCGCGCGAGGTCACGATCTACCGGCCGCACGGGGCGGCCGGCCCGATGCCGCTGTGCCTGCTCGCCGACGGGCAGTCCACCACCGGCTACGCCGGCGTGCTGGAGGCGGCGATCTCCGCAGGGGTCCTGCCGCCGATCACGCTGGCCGGGCTGCACAGCGACGCCGGCGGCGAGCTGCCCGACGGCAGGACGCGGGAGTACGTGCTCCCGTTCGACCCGGTCCGCTTCGGGAGACACCTGGCGTTCGCCGTGGACGAGGTGCTGCCCGACCTGCCGGAGGCGACCTGCGTGATCACCGCGGGGTTCTCCAACGGCGCGGCGTTCGCGCTGGCGGCGGCCGACCGGCGGCCCGACAGGATCGCGGCCGCCGTGGCGCTCAGCCCGAACCTGCTGCCCGGCCAGCTCGTCGCCGGCGTGCGGACGCCCCGCTACCTCGCCGCGGGCACGATCGAGCCCGGCTTCCGCGAGTGCGCCAGGATGCTGGCGGAGCGGTTGACCGAACGGGGCGTCGAGCACGTGCACCAGGAGTGGCAGGGCGGCCACGACCCCTACTGGTGGCGGGTCCACCTCGTCGCCGGGCTCGCCTGGCTCACCCGCGGACCCCTGCTCCCGTGACGGGCTCGCGGGCTGCGGTCTGCCGGGTGACCGGGCGGACGGCCGCCAGCACCAGCAGGCCCGCGACCAGGCCGACGACCGCGCTGGTCCGGTAGACGTCGTTCAGCGCCGCGTACGGGACCAGGTCTCCCTGGTACAGGATGCCGAGCACGGCGATGCCGAGCGCGTACCCGAGCTGCCTGACCGTGTTCACGGTGCCCGCCGCCATGCCCGCGCGCTGCGGCGGGGCGTAGGCCATCGCGGCGGAGCTGAGCGACGGGATGGCCAGCCCCACGCCGATGCCCGTCACGATCAGTCCGGGTGTCAGCGCCGCCCAGGTGGAGTGCGGGCCGAGCAGGCCCTGCAGGAGCGCGCCCGCGGCGATCAGCAGCAGCCCGCCGCCGATGGCCGCCCTGGGCGACAGCCGGGGGAACAGCCGGGAGCCGGCGATCGAGACCAGCAGGGACGTGACGGCCATCGGCGACAGTGCCAGCCCGGTCATCACGGGCCCGAGCCCGAGGTCCTGCTGCAGCCAGAGCGAGGTGAAGGCCAGGCAGGCGAACGCGGCGGGCATGAGCAGCGTGGCCCCCGCCATGATCCCGCTGAACGACCGCCCGGCGAACATCCTCAGGTCCAGCATCGGGTGCGCGCTGCGCGTCTCGGCGACCAGGAAGGCCACCGCCGAGACGGCGGCCCCGGCCAGCGGCAGCAGCGTCCGCGCCGCCGTCCAGCCGTGCTGCCCGGCCTCGATGAGCCCGTACGTGAGCGCGCCCGCCGCCACCGTGAACGTGACCATGCCCGCCCAGTCGAGCCTGGACCCGCCGGGCAGGCGCGACTCCTTGACCGTGCGCAGGGTGAGCCAGGCGGCGGCCAGGCTGATGGGCAGGTTCACCAGGAAGATGGCCCGCCAGTGCAGGTGCTCGGTGAGCAGGCCGCCGAGCACGGGGGCGATGGCCGCGGCGGCCCCGTTGATGCCGCCCCACACGCCGAACGCGATCCCGCGCTGCCTGCCGTGATAGGTGGCGCTGATGAGTGCGAGCGTGGTGGCCATCATGGCGGCCCCGCCCCCGCCCTGCAGCACGCGGGCGGCCAGCAGCAGACCGCCGGAAGGGGCCAGCCCGCAGGCGAGCGAGGCCAGTGCGAACACGGCCAGCGCCGCCAGATAGACCCGGCGCCGGCCCACGTGGTCGGCGACGGAACCGGCGGCGAGCAACAAAGCGGCCAGGGCCAGCGCGTAGCCGTCCAGCAGCCACTGCGTGCCGCTGAACGACAGGTGGAGATCGGCGGTGATGCCGGGCAGCGCCACCATGACGATGGTGACGTCGACGAGCAGCATGAAGGCGCCCAGACCGGCGGCCACCAGCGGTGACCAGGGGGCCGTCCCCGTCTCGGAAGCATGAGTGTGCGTCATGGCGACTACAGTCGCGGCTGCCTGCTGGTATTCGCCAGTCATCAGCGCAGTTCTGCTGGTTTTCCGTGTCGGATACCTTGTGATGGTGGAAATCATCGATCTGGACGAGGTGGACCGAGGGCTGCTGCACGCGTTGCAGGTGGACGGGCGGGCCTCGTTCAGCCGGATCGGCGAGGTGCTCGGCGTGTCCGACCAGCGGGTGGCGCGCCGCTACCGGCGCCTGCGCTCCACCGGCATGGTCAGGGTCGTCGGCGTCGTGGACGGGCGGCGGCTCGGCTACGAGTCGTGGTCGATCAGGCTGCGCTGCACCCCCGACGCGGCCGTCCCGATCGCCGAGGCGCTGGGGCGGCGCACCGACACGTTCTGGGTGCACCTGTTGTCCGGCGGCACCGAGATCTCCTGCGGCGCGCTCCAGCGCACGGCCCAGGAGCGCGAGTCGCTGCTGCTCGGCAAGCTGGCGCGGACCAACCGCGTGCTGGGCATCTCGGCGCACAGGACGCTGCACACCTTCGTCGGCGGGCGGGTCGGCTGGGCCGGGCTGGCCGTGCTCTCGCCCGGCCAGAAGGCGCACCTGGAGGCGGGCCGGGTGCACGGCCGGGTGGGCGAGGGCGAGCGGCTGGAGCTCGGCCCGGGGGACGAGGCCATGCTGGAGATGCTGTCGCGGGACGGCCGGGCGGCCTACGCCGACCTGGCGGGCGTGACCGGCTGGTCGGAGTCGACGGTCAGGCGCCGCATGGACCAGCTCTGCGCGTCCGGTGCGCTGTTCTTCGACATGGACGTGCTGCCCACGCTGCTGGACTACCGGCTGGAGGCACAGCTGCTGATGTCGGTGCCGCCGGCCGACCTGGAGGCGACGGGGCAGGCGCTCGCCCGGCATCCCGAGGTCGCGTTCGTCGGCGTGACGACCGGCTCGGCCAACCTGACGGCCAGCGTCGTGTGCCGCGACGACACGGCGTTCTACCACTACCTGACCGGCAGCCTGGGCGCGCTGCCCGCCATCAGGCACATCGAGACCGCGCCGATCATCAGGACCATCAAGCGGGCGGGGGCTGTGCTCCCCGTCTGAGGTGAGGCAGGCACTACCACCAGGTGGGTGGCGCGCAGGCTGGGGGCCGATCGCCCTGGTTCGTAGCGTTCTGAGGCATGAGAACTCCCATGAGAACGCGGTTGCTCGCCCTGGCCTGCGCCGGGTTCGTCCTGGCCACGGCGACCGCTCCGGCGGCGCTGGCGGTCACGAACAATGCGGTCACGAACGACGTGGCGACGATCGGAAACAGGGGCTCGATCGTCTCCGCCGACCTGCTGGGGCGCTTCTCGGCCGAGCAGGTCAGGGCCCACCTCACCGAGGCGAAGTTCCCCGTGCCCGCGCGGGCCCAGGGCGCCGACCTGTACGCGGTCGTCTACCGCACCGTCGCGGTGGACGGCACGCCGACGACGGCCAGCGGCGTGGTCGCGCTGCCGCAGCGGTCGAGGAAGGGGCTGTGGACGGTCGTCTACGAGCACGGCACCCTGGCCACCAAGGACGATGCCGGATCAGTGTCCGACGGTGACGGGCGGACGACGCCGCTGATGTTCGCCGCCGCCGGGTTCGCCGGGGTGGCGCCCGACTACCTGGGGCTGGGCAAGGGGCCGGGCTTCCATCCGTACATGGACGCGGCCAGCGAGGCTTCGGCCTCCGCCGACCTGCTGCGCGCGGCGCGCGAGCTGGCCGGGCGCGAGGGGCGGACGCTCAGCGGCGACGTGCTGGTCACCGGGTTCTCGCAGGGCGGGCACGCGGCCATGGCGCTGAGCAAGGAGCTGCGGGGCGATCCCGCGACGCGGCTGCGCGGGGTGGCGCCGATCGCGGGGCCGTACGACGTCAAGGACGCCGAGCTGCCCGCGCTGCTCGACGACCGGCTCGACCCGCACAGTGCGACGTTCTACCTGGCGTACTGGACGGTCTCGATGAACCGGCTGCACGGCCTCTACGGCTCGCCGTCCGAGGTGTTCCGGGACCCGGGGGTGGAGAAGCTGTTCGACGGGGGGCACAGCTTCGAGGAGATCGTGGCCGGGCTGCCCGCCTCGCCGCGCGACCTGGTCACCGCCGCCTACCTGGAGCGGCTCGCGAAGCCGTCGGGGACGCTGCTGCGGGCGCTGGAGGCCAACGACGCGACCTGCGCGGGCTGGCGGCCTGGCGTGCGGGTCAAGCTGTTCGCCGCGCGGAGCGACGGGGACGTGGCGTTCACCAACTCCGAGAGCTGCCTGCGCGACCTGCGGGCGAGCGGGGTCAAGGCGTCGCTGACCGACGTGGGGGACGTCGATCACCGGACGTCCGCGTACCGCGCGCTGCCGAAGGTGCTCGACTGGTTCACCGCCCTGCGCTGACCTGTTGGTCCCTGGGCACGTGATAATCGGGGCGTGCACCGGCCATCGAGGCGAGCGTTCCTGCGGCTCGGCGGCGTGTCCGCGGCAGGAGCGCTGGGAGCGCTGGTTCCCGCGGAGGTCGCGTACACGCC
This sequence comes from Nonomuraea rosea, assembly GCF_039539705.1. Taxonomy (NCBI): domain Bacteria; kingdom Bacillati; phylum Actinomycetota; class Actinomycetes; order Streptosporangiales; family Streptosporangiaceae; genus Nonomuraea; species Nonomuraea rosea. Next base: position 178,068 of record NZ_BAABDQ010000004.1, read on the forward strand.
GGACGACACGTTCATCCGATTACGCCGCCGCTGGCTGGAAGTGACCGCGGGGCCCGCTGCGCGGCCGTATCCGGAGCTGGGCCGGGCGGCCGCCCGGTATCGCGACAGCATGGCGCCCGGCCGCACGTCGCTCTGGCCGGACCAGCGCTTCCCCTCGTTCGTGGCCACGCCGCGGCGGCTGCGGACCATGGCGCACGCGTACGCGCTGGAGGGCACCGGCCTGACCGGCGACGCGAGCCTGGCGGCGGCCGTCGCCACCGGCGTGGACCACTACCGGCGGCACGTGTACGCGGCGGGCGCGGAGCCGGCCGGCAACTGGTGGCACTGGGAGATCGGCGTGCCCAAGGCGCTGCTCGACGCCGCCGTGCTGATCGGCCCCCACCTGAGCGAGCGGCGGAGCGCGGACCTGCGCGACGCGGTGGACCACTTCGTCCCCGCCCGCCGCTTCTCCGACTACAGCGGCACCAGCACCGCGGCCAACCGCGTGGACCTGTGCGTGGTGCTGCTGCTGCGCGCCATCCTCGGATCCGACCACGGCAGGGCCGAGCTGGCCGCCTCGGCGCTGTCCCCGGTGTTCCGCCTGGTCTCCGAGGGCGACGGGTTCTACCGGGACGGCTCGTTCATCCAGCACACGCACGTCCCCTACCAGGGGGCCTACGGGGTGACGCTGCTGTCGGGGCTGGCGACGCTGTTCGCGGTGCTGCGCGGCTCGCCGTGGGAGGTCGTCGACCAGAACGTCTTCGACATGGTGGAGCGGTCGTTCGCGCCTTTCGTCCGCGACGGTGCCTGCATGGACCTGGTGCGCGGCAGGGGAGTGGGCAGGAGGCCGTTCGGCGACCACGAGAAGGGACGGGAGATCGCCGCCGCGATCCTGCTGCTGGGGGAGAGCGCCTCGGCCGCGGAACGGGCCCGCTGGCAGGCCCTGGTCAAAGGGTGGGCGGCGCGGAGCACGTACCGGCCGACGGCCTTTCACGCGCGCCTGTCGGCGGTCCTGGCCGACGACGCCGTCCCGGCCGCTCCCGAGCCGTCCGGGCACCGGCTGCTGCCGATGAGCGCCAGGGCCGTGCACCGCAGGCCGGGCTGGTGCGCGGCGCTCAGCATGGCCTCGTACCGGATCGGCCACTACGAGCACGGCAACGGCGAGAACCTGCGCGGCTGGCACACCGGCTCGGGGATGCTCTACTGGTGGGCCGAAGGGCACGGCGACCAGTACTCGGACTCGTTCTGGAGCACCGTCGACCCCTACCGCCTGCCCGGCACGACCGTCTCGGCCCGGCGGCTGCCCGACGGCGCGGGCGAGGGGTGGGGCGACACCTGCCCGCCCGGCCGGTGGGTCGGGGGCGCGACCGACGGCACGTACGCGATCGCCGGCCAGCACCTGAACGGCCTGGAGAGCACGATGGAGGCGTTCAAGTCGTGGATCTTCCTGGATGACGCGATCGTCTGCCTCGGCGCGGGCATCACCGGCGCGGACGGCACGCCGGTCGAGACGATCGTGGACAACCGCAGGACCGCCGCCGCCCTCACCAGTGGCCCCGGCTGGGCGCACCTGGAGGGCCACGGCGGATACGTCCTGCGCGACGGCGGGCTCCCGCGCACGTCGCGCGAGCGGCGCACCGGCGGCGGCGCGGCCCGCGACTACGTGACCCTCTGGCTCGACCACGGTCTCGACCCCCGCGCGGCGGGCTACGTCTACCTGCTGCTGCCCGGCGCGAGCCAGGAGGCGACCCGCGCCAGGGCCGCCGATGCCGGCTGGGTGCGCGTGCTCGCCAACACCGCCCGGCTCCAGGCCGTCCACGTGCCCTCGCTGGGGATCACCGCGGCCGGGTTCTGGAACGCCGGGAGCGCCGGCGGCCTGACCGCCTCCGCTCCCTGCGCGGTCCTGGTCAGGGAGCTCGCCGGCGGCACCGCCACGCTGACCGTGTCGGACCCTCGTTGTGACCTGGACGAGCTGGCCGTGACCTGGGACCGGCCGATCGCCGCGCTCCTGGACGGCGACGCGCTGCTGGACGGCTCGACGCTCAGGTTCGGCCGCCTGGCCGATCAGGAGGGCGCGTCGAAGACCGTCACCGTACGGCTACGTTGACCTTGTCGGAAGAGAACCGGGACGCCCGGGGAGGCCGATGTTCCGGCAGAGGTCAGGGACGAGGATGATAGCCGGATGAGCGACACGAAACGGGCACTGGTGCTGGGCGGTGGCGGGGTCGCCGGGATCGCGTGGGAGACGGGCGTGCTGGCCGCGCTCGCCGACGGCGGCGTGGACGTCACCACCGCCGACCGGATCATCGGAACGTCGGCGGGCTCGACCGTCGCCGCGCAGATCACCAGCGGGCTCTCATTGTCCGAGCTGCTGGCGCGGCAGATCGATCCGGCCCGCCAGACGCCCGAGCTGGCCAGCGGAGTGCCGATGGATCAGCTGTGGGCCCAGTTCCAGCGGATCTACGAGGGCACCTCCGACCCGGCCGCGCAGCGGCGCGAGCTCGGGGCGCTGGCGCTGAACGCGGCCACGGTCAGCGAGGCCGAGCGGCGAGCGGTGATCGAGGCCCGGCTGCCCGTCCACCGGTGGCCCGAGCGTGACCTGGTGATCGTGGCCGTGGAGGCGCTCACCGGCGAGCCCAGGCTGTTCACGGCGGACTCCGGGCCCGGGCTGGTGGACGCGGTGGCGGCCAGTTGCGCGGTGCCCGGCGTGTGGCCGTGCGTGAGCATCGACGGGGTCCGCTACATGGACGGCGGCGTGCGTACGAGCACCAACGCCGACCTCGCGGCCGGGTTCGACCGCGTGCTGGTGCTGGCGCCCATGCCCGACGTGGCCGAGCCGTGGAAGGAGCTCGCGAGCCGGGCCGGGGTGCTCGTCGAGGCGATCGAGCCCGGCCCGGACTCGCTGGCCGCGTTCGGGCTGGACCCGCTCGCCCCCGAGGTGCGCACGCCGAGCGCCGAGGCCGGCTTCGCCCAGGGCCGCTCGCTGGCCGCCCGGGTCGCGGCGATGTGGTGCTGACAACAGCTTGTGGCCCCTTTCGCGTGGTTCACCCGCCGATGAGCACCTTCCGCAGGACCTCGCCGAACTCCGCCGCATGCCCGATGAAGCCGCCATGGTCGCCGGGGAACTCCACCGGCTCGGTGCCGAGCAGCCCGGCCAGCGCCTCGGAGGTCCGGTACGTGACCAGCGAGCGCGAGCCGGCCCCGATGCCCACCACGACCCGCGCGGGCCCGGCCGTCAACGCGGCCACGTCCGGCACGTAACGGGTGGTGCCCCGCAGCTCGTGGGCGAAGAACCGGGCACCGTCCGCGAGAGTCTGCTCCGACGGCTCACCGGGAGGCCCAGTAGGGGGCGCGGTGGGCGCGCCCTCGCCGCCGTCCTCGAATCCGGCGTTCGCCATGAACTTCGCGAACGCCGCCCCGACCCCGTGCCGGTGGAACGTCTCGATCATGTCGTCCACCGCGGCGTGCTGCTCGGCGGCGTCGGGCAGCAGCTCCAGGGACGGCGGCTCGTGCGCGACCAGCGTACGAACCCGGCCGGGATGCCGGGCGACCAGCGCGAGCCCGGTCACCGCGCCGCCGCTGCTGCCGAACACGTCGGCCTGCTCCGCGCCCAGCGCGTCCAGGATCGCGGCGAGGTCGTCGGCCCGCAGCTCGGGGGTGGAGTCCTGCTCCGGGTCGTCGAGCACGCTGCCCGAGATGCCCCTGGGGTCGTGCGTGACCACGGTGTGGTCGCGGGCCATCGCGTCGGCGAGCGGCGCGAAGTCGCCCGCCGCCATCGGGGCCCCCGTGACCAGCAGCAGCGGTCCCGAGCCGCGCACCTCGTAGCGCAGGCGCGCGCCGGGCACGTCGAGCGTGTGAATGGTCGCCATCGGCCGGTGCTTCCTTCCGTCCATCGTCGTCCCGCGGTCGCGGGTGACGAACGTATGACTCCGCCCGGCGGCGGAAATCATCGCTGCTCGGCGAACTTTTGCCCGGCAAGATCACCTCTTACGACACAATGCTGTGAAATGAGCTCCCCCCAACCTCCGAATCCGCACGAGCAGGCGGACTTCCGCCGGCTGTGGGGGGGATCGGTCGTCAGTCAGCTCGGGTCGGCCGTGGGCATGGTGGCTCTGCCGATCGTCGCCGTCCTCGTGGTCGAGGCCTCCGCGTTCCAGGTCGCCCTGCTGGCCGCGCTCACCGCGATCACCACCGCGCTCCTGGCCTTCCCGATGGGCAGGCACGTCGAGTTCAGGCGCAAGCGGCCCATGATGATCGCCACGGACATCGTCAGGTTCGCCGCCCTGGCCAGCATCCCGATCGCGGCGGCCGGGCACGCGCTGACCTTCACGCACCTGTGCGTGGTCGCGGTCGTGAACGCCACGTGCCTGATCGCGTTCACCGCCGCGTCCCAGGCGCACCTCAAGGCGCTGGTCTCCGCCGAGCGCCTGATCGAGGCCAACAGCCGCCTGGAGTCCACGCGCTGGCTCAGCATCACGGTCGGCCCGTCCGCCGCGGGGGCGCTCATCGGCCTGCTCAGCGCCGTGGGCGCCCTGGTCGTGGACGCCGTGTCCTTCCTGTTCAGCGCGCTGGCGATCAGGACCCTGCGCACCCCTGAGCCGGACCCGCCGGTGCGCGAGGCGGGCGCGTCGCGACGGGCGGAGCTGTTCGCCGGCTGGCGGTTCGCCTGGGGGCATCCGACCCTGCGCCGGATCCTGATCTCCTGGGTGACCTTCGCCGGCGCCAGCTCGATGGCGGCCTCGGTTTCGGCCGTCTTCTACCTGCGTGACCTGCGCTTCGAAAGCTGGCAGTACGGGCTGCTGATGGGCGTCCCCTCGCTGGGCGGCTTCATCGGCGCCCGGTTCGCCCCCCGGCTGGTGGCCAGGCTGGGCGCCGTCTCCGCCCTGTGGTGGGCCAGCATGCTGCGCGGCCCCTGGTACTTCCTGATCCCCGCCGCCGTCCCCGGCACCGCGGGCCTGCTGATGTGCGGCTTCGGGTTCGGCATGGTGCTGCTGTTCGCCGGTGCGGCGAACTCCACGATGGTGAGCTATCGCCAGCTGGAGACGCCCGACGAGCTGATGGCCCGGGTCGCCACGCTGTGGTCGTTCGCCACGACGGCCACGCAGCCGCTGTTCATCCTCCTCGGTGGTCTGGTGGCGACCTGGGCCGATGCTCGTACCGCGATGTTCGCCGCGGCCGGCCTGATGTGCGGGGCCGCGCTGCTGCTGCCGCGCGGGGGCGGCGTCACAGGTCGGTGGCGATGATCCGCTCGATGTTCCGCTCGGCCAGCGCCGTGATGGTGACGAACGGGTTGACGGTGGTGTTCCCGGGGATCAGCGAGCCGTCGATGACGTACAGGCCGGGGTAGGCGGTGAGGCGGCCGTAGTTGTCGGTGGCCTTGTTCAGCACCGCTCCGCCGAGGGGGTGGTACGTGAGATGATCGCCCCAGATCTTGTAGATGCCGAAGAGGTCGGTCCGGTAGATCGTCCCCTCCTTGGAGTTGATCTTGTCGAAGATCGTCTTGGCCATGTCGATGGACGGCTGCTTCCAGGCGGTCTGCCAGCTCAGATCGACCTTGCCCGTGGCCGCGTTCCAGGTGAACTGGGCGCGGTTGGGGTTCCTGGTGATGGACAGGTAGAACGAGGCGAAGGTCTCGATGCCGGTGGGCAGCGGCGCGACCTCGGCGAACGCCCCTCCGGCGGCCCAGTTGTCGATGCCGGAGCAGGGGATGGTCGACTGGAGGCTGCCCGTCGGGTCCCACAGGTGGTTCGCGCGCCCGCACATGACGTTGCCGTTGTCGCCCCAGCCCTTGCCGACCTCGCCGTTCAGCGCGGGCAGCGCGCCGGTCGCCTTCAGCTTGACCAGCAGCTTGCTGGTGCCGACGCTGCCCGCGGCGAAGAACACCCGCTCCGCCGTCACGGTCTTGGTGGCCGTGGTGTCGCCGTTGGTGGCGAGCTGCTCGATGACGACCGTGTACCGGCCACCGGCCGCGGGGGTGACGGAGGTGACCCTGTGCAGGGCCGAGACGGCGACCCTGCCGGTGGCCGTGGCCTGGGCGAGGTACGTCCGCTGCAGTGACTTCTTGCCGTGGTTGTTGCCGTAGAGGATCTCGCCGGCCAGCGCGGACTTGGTGACGGTGCCGGCCGCCTCCTGCTTCATGTAGTCCCAGTCGTAGACGTCGGGGACGAAGACGAACGGGAAGCCGGAGCGCTGGGCGTGCTTGCGCCCGACTCTGGAGTACTGGTAGCAGGCGGTGGTGTCGAACCAGGCCGGGTCGATGGTGCCGACCCCGAGCCCGGCGTTGGCCCGCGGGTAGTAGACGGAGTACATCTCGTCGGCGTTCACCGAGGGGAGGACGGCGCCGAAGTTCTCGCGCTTGGGCGTGACCGCCATGCCGCCGTTGACCAGCGAGCCGCCGCCGACGCCGCGGCCCTGGTAGACCGTGATGCCACCGAACTCCTCCGCGTCGAGGATCCCGGTGTAGCGGGGGATGTCCCGGTCGATCGGGAACCCGAGGAAGTAGTTGAGGGGCGCTTTGGTCCTGGTACGCAGCCAGTACGACCGATAGTCGGGCTCCCGCGTGTTGCAGAAGATCTTGCCGTCCGAGCCGGGCGTGTCCCAGGCCATGCCCATCTCGATCATGTGCACGTTCACGCCGGCCTGGGCCAGGCGCAGGGCGGCGACGGCTCCTCCGTACCCGGTGCCGATCACCAGCGCGGCGACCTGGGCTCCGTCGGCGATCGGCGGTGCGGCCACGGCGGCGGCGGCGCGGCCGCCCAGGGCCGCGGCCCCTAGGAGAGAGCCGGTTCCGGCGATGAACCCGCGGCGCGTGACGCCCCACGAACCCTGACCGGCCGAGGTGTTGTCGCTCACGAGACCCTCCTCACTTTGGACGCGGCTATCGCCTTGCGGAGGGCGATCGGCCGCTGGGCAGCCTGCACACGGTGTCGAGGCCCAGCACGTGGTTCAGCCGGCCGAAGGCCAGCCAGGAGCCGATGCTCATGCTCAGCTCGACGATCTCGAGCTGGCTGTAGCGGGCGGTCATCCGCGCCCAGAATTCTTCGTCGAGTCCGTGGTGGTCCAGGGCGTAGCGCTCGGCGTACTCGGCGGCCAGGCGGGTGCGCTCGTCGAAGGCCTCCGTGGTGCGCCACTGCTCCACCGCGTCGGCGAACTCCTCCTCGACCCGCTCCCCGTCACGTTCCGTCCGCCAGTCGAGGCAGAAGGCGCAGCCGTTGATCTGGGCGATCCGCAGCCGTGCGGCCTCGAACTCGCGCAGCCCGAGCGTCGTGTGCGTGTAGACCGACATGGAGAACTTCGCGGCGGCGATCCCGATGCCGGGGACCATCTCGCCCCATACGTACTCGATGGCGTCCTTGTCCTCGGGGATGTCGATCTTCACGGCCGTCTCCTTCCGAGCCTGCCGGTCGCGGGGCGCAGCGGCACGTCGAGCGCGTCGTAGAGCCCGGGTTTGGCGTCCGCGAGCCAGTCGATGGCGCCGACCAGGCGGCCGACGGCGGTGGCGTTCCCGCCGGCCGAGCGGTTGCCGTCCTCGTCGGTGGCCTCGACCGTGACCTCGATGCGCGGGCGGCCCTCGATGATCACCCGGTGCGCGCCGACCCCGTCGGGCGGCACCGGCCAGTCCGGCGCGCAGGACGGGTGGATGCGGGTGACGTGCTCGATGACGATGCGCGGCTCGCCCTCGACGACGCCCTGCACCTCGAACCGCACCGCGCCCTGGGTGCCCGCCTCGAACTCGCCCATCGTCCTCGTGCTCACCGTGGACTCCAGCGGGCGCCGGTCCAGAGTCTCGCGGATCTCGTCGAGCTCGACGCCGAGCGCTCTGGCCATCAGGCGTACCTGGCCGCCCCACACCATGGTCGGGACCGTCGGCGCGATCATCGGCGGCTCGTAGTCCATGGGCTGGCCCATGCCGACCAGATACCGTACGGCGTCGGGCTGGTCGTAGGTGGAGTAGTCGAAGATCTCCTGGCAGCGGACCGCGTCCACGACGGTGCCGAGGCCGCTGATCAGCAGGGGCAGCACGTCGTTGCCCCAGCCGGGATCGACGCCGGAGACGAACAGCGAGCCGCCGCCCTGCTCGATGGCCTCCAGCACCGGCTCCCGCAGCTCGGGCGGGGCGTTGCGCTGGTCGTAGAGCGCGTACAGCGAGGGTGTGACGACCACCGCGCCGGCCCTGATCGCCCTGACGATATCGGCGAGGGCCTCGTCGGGGCGGATGTCGCCGGACGCCGCGTAGATCACCGCGCGCGGGCTCGCGGCCAGGACCGCGTCGACGTCGCCCGTCGCGGCGACGCCCAGGGTGCGGCCGAGCCCGCCGAGGTCGCCCGCGTCGCGGCCGACTTTCTCCGGATCGTGTACGAGCACCGCCGCGAGCCGCAGCCCCGGATGGGCCTCGACCGCGCGGATGGCCGCTCGCCCGATGTTGCCCGTGCCCCAGACAACCGTGGTCATCATGGGCGGAGCGTAGCAAGCGCTTGGTTAGGTGTATAGAGCTGATCGTGTTGGGAGGTGGGGCTACTGGCTACCACCCCTGAGGCCCCACCTCCCGGCGGCTGACAGCCCGCGTGCTCGGCAAAGAGGCAAGTGACGTCAGCGCGGATCGAACCTTACTACGGCCCGGAGGAAAATCCTTATCCGGAGGTATGGATCTGTCCCGCTCTGGGCGAATTATTTCTTCGACAAAGACGTCCGACTGCGTAATCCGGCTGCGCCATCGCAGGTCGAGACGGGAAAAGCCGGGGAAATAAGCAAACTCCCGGTGCAGACTGGCTCGAACCGCACGCAAACCTCTAAGGTCATCCCTGTGCGGGCTCCTACCGGCCTGAGAAACATCGGCAAAGAGGCAAGACAAGCGAGCGACAATGCGAAATACTTTCAGCTTTTCCTTCGAGGAGTTGGTGGCGATCGCCATCATCTTCCTGATCGGCCTCGCCGCCGTCAGGATCGCCTACGCCGTGCCCATGACCCAGGTGCGCGCGCTGCTGGCGCTCGCCCTCGTGGCCGGCTCCTTCCTCGTCCTGCTCCACGTCATGCGCGGCTCCTAGCAGGCATGATGACCTTTCCCCTGCCTCCGAGACGGGCCGGCCAGCTCAACTTCTGGAGCCGCCTGTCCGACGTCGAACGCCGGGCGCTCACGCGCATGGGCGCCGAACGACACGTTTTCACCGGCGACACGTTGACCGCTCCCGGCGGGCCGGCCATGACCATTCTCCTGGACGGCTGCTGGGTCCGCCTGCAAGCGGGAAGCGTGCCTACCAGTCGCTGCGTCATCGATATGGCCGCGCCCGGCGACCTGGTCAACGCCTTGCACGCGACCACCCCTGAGAGCCCGCAATGGCTCGGGCAGATGGCGGACATATTCGGAGTCGTACTCACGAAAGGAAAGATTCTCGAAATCTCCGGCGCCGTCATCCAGATCGTGCTCGGGGACCTGCCGAACATCCTCAATCTCGTCGAGCAGTTGCAGAACGACCAGCTGCATTTCACCCGGCAAATGCACGCGTCCAACCGGCTCGACCTCGGCACCCGGCTGGCCCGCCTGCTGCTCAACGTGCTCTACCGGTTCGGGGAGCGTCCTGTCGGGGGCCGCAACCTCCTCGCGCCTCCGCTCTCGCAGGCCGACCTGGCCGCCTGGATCGGCGCGAGCGAGACGTCGGTCGGGCGCGTGCTCAGGGGCTGGCGGGCCGCGGGCCTGATCCACGTCGGCTACTCGTCCCTGGCCATCCTCGACCCCAGGGCCATCAGAGACCTGGCGAACTCACCCGACATGCCGTTCACGAGATTCCCCGCGACCAGGGATCGCAGGCAGGCGGGCGGTCCCTTGAGCGGTATCGGGGGCGGTACAGCCGACGGCGCCGCGCGGCCCAGGGCCGCGGCGGGCCTCGACCTCGACGCCTACCTCCCCCCTGGCCTCCGACCCGGCGGCCGGTAGGGCCAGCACTACCGTGGAAAGGGCCGTGAGCAGGGTCGAGCCGGCCCGGTTCGCGCCCGTAGCGTCGTCCCCATGAAAGCCCTCCAGCGCCTCACCGCCGACACCCGCTATGTCCTGATCGGTTTCCCGGCCGCCATCATCCTGTTCGCCGCCGTCGTCACCGGGGTCGCCGCGGGTATCGGCAGCGCCGTCGCCTTCATCGGCCTGCCGATCCTGGCCGCGACCGCCGCCCTGGCCCGCAACTTCGCCGACGTCGAGCGCGTCATGCTCCCCGGCGTCCTCGGCCACCCCGTGGCCCGGCCGCAGTACGCCGCCGTCCCCGCGGGCGCGGGCCCCCTGCGCCGGCTGCTGAACCCGCTGACCAGCGGCCAGGCCGCCATGGACCTGCTGTACGGGATCATCGCGTTCCCGTTCGCGATCGTGTCCTTCGTCCTGGTCGTCGTGTGGTGGGCGGGCGCCGTCGCCGGGCTCACCTTCCCCATCTACGGCTGGCAGATCGCCGCCATCCCCGGCTCCGAGATCACCCTGCCCTGGCAGCTCGGGCTCGGCGACAGCGACCTGCTGTTCGTCGGCTTCTACACCGTGGCCGGCGTCCTGTTCGCGCTGACGCTGCCGGTGGTGGTCCGCATCGCGGCCCTGCTCAAGGCCAGCATGGCCCAGATCATGCTCACCCACGCCGCCCAGCCCGCGCCGTCGTCGTCCCTGTACGGCGACCCCGCCTGGTCGGCGAGCCGGTAGAGCCGCCGGTGTTCCGCACACGATCCCTCGTCAGCCGGCGTGTCCCTTCTGGACACGCCGGCTCTTTCGTGGGCGGGATCATCAGGAGAGAAGGTCGCGGACGAGCCGGTCGTAGCGGGCGCGATCCACGTTCCCCGCCTCCGTGTGCTCGCCCTGCGCGAACTCCTCCAGCTGGATCCGCCAGCCGAGCCTCCTGCCCACCGCGACGAGCTTTCAGCTCCGGGGGGTGACCTCCGGCGCGGGCTCCCCGGCCGGCCGGTAACCGAGGCGGCCACGGGTCGCGACGAGCACCAGGAGCGCTGCCGTGGCGCCCGCGAGCAGGGTGACGCGGGACGCCTGCTCGGCGGTGGCGAGCGACGGGAACATGTCCGAGTAGGCGATCGACATGAAGTTGTTGACGCTGACGTGCAACAGCATGATCAGGGGCAGGCTCTGGCCGGTCCGGTTGAATACCCAGGTGACGACCACGCTGAAGACACAGGCGAAGGCGATGAACTCGCCGACCCGCATCCAGGTGAGGTCCGGCCACCCGCCCCACTCGCTCAGGAACAGCGGCAGGTGCCAGCCGCCCCACAACGGGCCGAGAATGGCGGTGGCGCCCAGCGGGCCGAACCTGCGCTGCAGGCGGGGCAGGGCGAAGTCGCGCCAGCCGGGCTCTTCCGCCAGACCGGTGGTGACCATCTGGATCAGCAACCCCGGGAGGTAGGCGGCCAGCACGGCGACGGGCGGCAGCCGGATGTCCCCGTCGGAGACCGCGAGGGCGGCGGCGATGATGGCGGCGGGAACCCCGAGAGCGGCCACCAGATACCAGACCCAGCTGACCCGCCACTTGGTCATCCGCCCGATCCACCGGCGAAGGCCCTCCCTGCCGTCCGCGACCGCGGTCACGATGAACGCGGCGAGGATCGGGCCGAGATAGGCGCCGGGAAGGACGCCGGCGAACTGCGTGGTGCCGAGCACCGAGGGAAAGGTGAAGTCCAGAACGCCCAGGCCGGTCGCCGAGAGGATGTAGGGCAGCCAGGCGACCCAGCTCATCAGGTTGGCCAGGACGAAGAAGCTGACCAGCGGGCGGCGGCTGATGAAACCCCGGAGTCCGGTCCGGCCCGGACGCTGCTCGGCCCCCGGCGGGCTGTCGACTGCCATTTCGTTTTCCCCTCGGAGGAGCGCGTGACTGACGATGATCAGCACATCAGCCGCGGGCCCTCCCGGTCGTTCCCGCGTACGGCCCAATGGGGGTACAGCTAGGGGTACCAATCACCCGGTGATCTGCGCCCGCCCCCGAGCTCCGACCACCACGATGAGGGACAGCGCGGCGAGGCCGAAGGCGGCCAGCATGATGACGGCCATCGAGACCGGGCTGCCGTCGCCGAGCAGACCCGACAGGGGCGAGGCGGCCGCGCCGAGGACGAACTGGCTGCCGCCGAGCAGGCCGGAGGCCGCTCCGGGAGCGTCGTGGCCGAGCGACTGGACGATGGTCGTGGTGGCCGGCAGCGCCGTGCCGAGGCCCGCGACGGTGACGAACAGGCAGGCCCAGGTGGCGGCGAAGGAACCGCCGGTCGTGATCAGCGACGCGACCAGGGCCGCCGTTCCGGCGCCGGCCACGGCCAGTCCCGCGACGAGCAGGAGGTCCACCCGGACGCGGGCGGACAGGCGGCCGAACAGGACGCTGGAGGCCAGCATGCCGAGGGCGTTGGCGGCGAAGACGAGGCTGTACCGCGTGGCGGAGAGGCCGTAGACGACCTGGAAGACGAACGTCGAGCCGGCGATGTAGGTGAAGAGCGCGGCCCCGGTGAAGGAGGAGGCGAGCACGTACCCCACGAGGGCGCGCCGCCCGGCGAGCATCGCGATGGCCTTGATCACGCCGGTCACCCCGCCCGATCGCCTGCGGGCGGCGGGCAGGCTCTCCGGCACCCAGGCGAGGATCCCCGCGATCAGCAGGACGCCGAAGCCCGCCAGCGCGGCGAAGACGAGTCGCCAGGAGCCGAGGCCGAGGATGGCCCCGCCGAGCACCGGCGCGGCCACCGGGGCCACGAACACGATCGCGGACAGGGTCGCGAAGCGGCGGCCCGCCTCCGGAGTGCCGTGGAAGCGGTCGGTGAGCACGGCCCGGGCGACCACCATGCCCGCCGCCCCCGCGACGCCCTGTAACAGCCGTGCCGCGTCGAAGATCTCGATGCTGGGGGAGACGGCGCAGGCCAGCGACAGCACCGTGAACAGCGCGGCGCCGGCCAGCAGGACGCGGCGGCGGCCCACGGCGTCGCTGACCGGGCCCAGGAGGAGCTGCCCCGCGGCGAGCCCGACGAGAAAGGCCGTCAGGGACAGCTGCACCGAGGAGGCCGTGGTGCCGAAGGATCGGGCCAGGCCGGGGAGGCCGGGCACGTACATGTCGACGGCCAGCGGAGCGACCGCGGTGAGGGCCGCGAGCACGAGGACGAGCCGGCCGGTGTTCTGGGACATGGGTGAGCTTAACGATCCGAAGGGTCCATGCGAGCACTAGTCATGAATGATCCCATTCGAATACCATCGGCGCTGACCGTCCCCATGCACATCTGTCAACGGTCAGGTTGCGAGACCCGCCGTACGTGTCGCCGGTCTGTGCTGGGCAACCCGACAGCTCTTCCAGCAGGCTCCACCGTGTCGTGCCGCGGCATGCCGCGCGCCGAAGGAGGACGGATGCGCACACCCGACCTGTACCTGCGCAGTATCGGCGTCCATCTGCCACCGGTGATCAGCATCGACACGGCGGTCGCCGAGGGCCGCTACCCGGCCGCCGACCGCGACTACTTCCGCCTGGGCGGCGCGGCGGTGGCCGGCGACGTACCGGCTCCGGAGCTGGCGCTGCGCGCGGCCCGGCACGCGTTCGAGCGCTCCGGCGGCCTGTCACCGCGCGACCTGGACCTCATGCTGTACGCCGACGTCTGGCACCAGGGCCCGGAGGGCTGGCAGCCGCAGTACTACCTGCAGCAGCATCTGATCGGCGGCCACGTCCTGTCCGTCGAGGTGCGGAGCGGCTGCTGCGGCATGTTCAGCGCGCTGCAGCTCGCCGCCGGATATCTGCGGCCGGGCGGCACCGCGCTGCTGGTCGGCGCCGACAACCACGGCACCCCGCTGGTCGACCGCTGGCGGATGATGGAGGGCTACGTGGTGGGCGACGCCGGATGCGCGCTCCTGCTCACCACCGACACCGGTTTCGCGCAGTTGCTGTCGGTCAACGTGACCGTGCTGCCGGAGGCCGAGGCGGTCAACGACGGCGGCGTGCCGATGTTCCCGCCGGACGCGACCGTGGGGCGCCCGCTCGACTTCGCCGCCCGCCACCGTGCCTTCCGCAAGCGCCTGCTGGACCGCGACGGCGCCGGCGTCATGCTCTCCATCCAGGCGACCCTGATGGAGCTGGTCGACCGCACCCTCAAGGAGGCGGGGATCACGGCCGACGAGGTGGCGCGCGTGGCGTTCCCGCACGGACGCTGGGACAACGTGGAGGAGCGGGCGGGCTTGTTCGGGCTGACCCTGGCAGACACCACCTGGGACTACGGCGCCGGCATCGGTCACCTCGGGGTCAGCGACCAGTTCGTCGCCCTCGACCACCTGCTGGCGAGTGGGGCGCTGGCGCCCGGCGACTACGTGCTGCTCGTCGGGGTGGGCGCCGGTAAGACCTTGGCCTGCGCCGTCCTGCGCATCCTCGACCTCCCCAGAGAGCCCGGCTGAGCGCCGCGGCGGCAACAGGCCCGGGCGATCCTCGGGATCATCCCGCTCGCCGTCTCCGGCTCGTCATCCCTCTCGCGGTCTCCGGCTCGTCAACCCGGGCTGACGACGCGGTTGAGCAGGACCATGAGCTGCCGCAGTTCGTCACGGTTCAGCACCGCCAGCGGGGTCTTCTCCAGCGCCGTCCGTACCAGTTCGTCGCGAACCTCGCGGCCCTTGGCGGTCAGCACCAGGACGCGAGAGCGGCGGTCGGCCGGATCCACGGCACGCTCCACCAGGCCCCGGTCGGCGAGCTGGTTGGTGATGAAGGTCAGGTTGGGGGCGTTGCAGTACAGGCGCTCGGCCATCACCTTCATCGAGGGGGCCGGCTCGGCCGGGTCGATGGCCCACAGCGCCTGGAACGTCGCCGGTGTCAGGGCGTGCTTCGCCAGCGCCTGCGTGATCAGGTCGTTGGTACGCATCCAGATGTCATGGGTCGCGGCGACCACCGCGGTGAGCTCGGGCGTGGTCATGCCCGCATTCTACCGATGCTTCGAGTTTCGAAGGATCGTGCTAGCGTCGATGCTTCGAGACTCGAAACAATGGAGGATGTTGTGACCGACGACTATCGCGGCGTCACCGCGCTCGTCACGGGCGCGTCCAAGGGGCTGGGGCGGGCGTACGCGCTGGAGCTGACGCGCCGGGGAGCGCGGGTGATCCTGCTGGCCCGTTCGGACGAGACCCTGCGGGAGCTCGCCACACAAATCCGGGAGCAGCACGGCAGGCCGGACGCCGAGATCATCACCGGCGACCTCGCCGCTCCTGATGGTCCGGAACGAGTCCTGCGGGAGCTGCGTGACCGCGGCCTGACCGTCGATCTGCTGCTCAACAACGCCGGCGCCGGCAGCGCGGGCCCATTCCTCGGCCGCCCGCTCGAGCCACAGCTGCGCTCCGTCGGGCTCAACGTCGTCGGCCTCATCGCGCTGACCCACGCGATCGGGTCCGAGCTGGTCGCCCGCGGCTCCGGCGGCATCATCAACGTCTCGTCCACCGCGGCCTTCCAGCCCATGCCCTACCAGGCCAGCTATGCCGCGACCAAGGCGTTCGTGCTCTCTTTCACCGAGGCGCTGGCGGAGGAACTGCGCGGCACCGGCGTCCATGTCATGGCCGCGCACCCCGGCGCGATCGCGACCGGCTTCTTCGACGGCACCTCGGCCACGATCGACTCCCGGGTCGCCGACGCGCCGGCCACGGTCGCGGCTCGTACGCTGAACGACTACGCCCGGCGACGCGCGGTCTCCTACCCGGGCCGGGCCGTGAACCGGGCGATGACCTGGCCCGCGCGCCTGCTGCCGCGCACCGTCGTGGCGCGGCTCACCGGCGAGTTCAACCGCCGGCTGCGCCTGCACGAAGTCGTCGACCTTGCCTAGCACGCCAGCGACTGGGCTGTCCCTCGGTGGCGGCGATGCGGCTTCACTGTGAGCGCGGCCGGTAAGCGGCGGATCCCGGGCAGGGTCAGCCCGATGTGCTGGAAGCTTCGGGCGCTTTATACGGCCCTTGTCGTCGGGGTTCTCCTCCTCATACTCGCCGTACCACCCGTCCTCCTCATCGGGATCGCAGGCGTCCCAGGTCTCCTGGATCTCCGCCAAGGCAAGAGTGATCTCGCAACCCGCTCGCTCCGCCGCAGCCCGCAGGAGGGCGCCTCGCGCGGCGTCGGAGCCCTTCAACCGTGACCGGCTCAGCCCGCGGGCGGTGTACTCATGGTCGAGGAGATAGGCCAGCCGCGCCGGCGGATCCCCCTTGCGAGAGCCGTACGGGAGGACGACCGGGGTGGCGAAGTGAGCGAGAAGACCGGTCGTGAGCTCGCTGACCAGCGGATTCTCGGCCACTGCCCGGCTGTCTCCTGCCAGGAGCAGGTTGTAGGTGAGGGTGACACGGTTGCCTGTTTTGATGGGAAGAACCTGGTGCCGGCAGTCGGCGTAGAAGGCCACCAGCGAGGCCGCGGTCTTCAGCCCACGATATTTCCTGGACCGGGCCTGGTGCTCGACGACGAGCTCACCGCCGGTGTGCGCGGACGGCAGCGTCACCACCAAGGTCGCGACCATGGCGTCGTCCTTCTCGGACTTCTCGGAGTCCTGGTGTGCGAGGAAGAACTGCCCGGTCTCGTACAGGAGCATGGAGTGCAGCTCCGGCGTGAGCTCGCAGTGCGGCGGCAGCCCCAGTTCCGCGCGCATCCCGTCGAGGACGGCTGTGAACGCTCCCGTCCACTCGATGCTCACCAGCTCCTTGGGGATCTCCCAGGTGTCGCGCACCTCCGGGTCGATCAGGGTTTGCTCGCCCCGCCCGAACCGCGCACGGTGGCCGAGCCCCCGCAGCTGGACGGCCTGCTCATCGGGAATGGGAAACCGCAGCGGACCGACTCCATCGACCGCCACCGACAGATCGGTTACGGGAAGTTTTCGATAGACGCTGGACGCGGCGGGCTCCGTCGACGCATCGAGCAGTTCGGCCACTCGTTCACGAGCCATGCCGGGCACGGAATCCCCCTCGGGGCGTTCAGGAATGCCGTCCGCGGATGCCGAAGGCCACGATCGGAACCTCTACGCGTCTTACATCGGCCTGTGGGATGTCACGTAATTCCGCCAACTGATCACGGGAGGAGGCGGCGTGCGAGTTGTTCGGCGTTGAGCGCGCGGATGGCATCGTCGACGGCTTCCCGGTCGGTGAGATCGATGCCACGGTCGGTGAGGGCAGCGGCGATCTGCTTGGCGGGGCCCCAGGAGGTGTCGTCATCGAACGCCTGGCCGAACTCGCGAAGGTGGGCGTCGACGGCGTCGACTACCGGGGTGATCCAGCGGGGATCGACGCCGCGCTGGTCGAGGGCGTACGCCAACCACCGGCGCAGGACGTCGGGAAGGGCCGCGCGCTGGGCGGCATCGAGAACGGCCTTGCGCGGCAGCCAGTCGGTGAGCAGCAGCATGACCTCGTCCGGGCTCCAGGCCAGCGGGCCGGAAATCATGTAGCCCTCGCCGTAGTCCAGGAACAGCTCGGCCAGTGACCTGCTTACCTCGTCGTCCAGGTGGTTGGTGGTGGTGAACTGCTGGATCAGACGGTGGCGTTCGGCCTCGGGCAG
Organism: Nonomuraea rosea; assembly: GCF_039539705.1. Lineage (NCBI taxonomy): Bacteria > Bacillati > Actinomycetota > Actinomycetes > Streptosporangiales > Streptosporangiaceae > Nonomuraea > Nonomuraea rosea. The sequence continues at coordinate 195,530 of NZ_BAABDQ010000004.1, forward strand.
ACTGTCTCGTTCGGGCCAGCCGGGCAGGTGGTCGCGGCAGCGGGACCAGGCCAGCGCCCGGTTGTCGACGAAGTCCTCGTCGTCGTTGCGCGGCCAGGTGATGTCGGTGGTGCGCAGCGCATCGGCCAGGTCGGCGAGCACCTCGGGCGCCGGAGCCTGGCGGATCGGCATGGGAACCTCGTCGGATTCGTGTTGCTGATCCCACTGCGCGGCGGCGCCGGGCTCCAGGATCGCGATCTTGCCGATCATCAGCCCCCCGGGCTTGAGGACCTGGGCCATCAGCGTGTGGGGGTGCGGGCCGTCGTAGTCGATGAGCAGCACCTGTTCGCTGTCCCACACGTCCACCGCTCGCCACGCCGACGTCGCGGTCCATGCCGTGTCCGCGGATGTGGCGGTGTGCCAGGGCGGCAGCGGCTGGGTCTCTTCCAGGATGTCGATCGTCTCAGCCAGCATGGTGATGTCGGTGGCGGGCGCGACCCGCGCCAGCGCGGCGATCGCGGCCAAGCCGTGCGGTGAGGGCGTGGTGGATGCCCGGCCGGTCACCTCCATGCACAACCGATGCTCGGCCTCGCGTTCGCTCAGCTCCGCAGTCACCCATGCTTGGCCGAGCCAACTGCTGGCCCAGGTCTCGGCCATCAGCGGATCGGCCAGGCCGGTGAGCTGCCGGGCATCACGCAGCAGCAGGTCTGATCGGCGCGGAGGGAGGGGCGAGCGACGGACCGGTTTGCTGCTGGTGGCCTTGCGGCGGCCGCGGCTCTTGGGCATGCTCCAGTCCATCACACCCGGCGACCGCGCCGCATTCTGACCGGGCGGGCAGATAGGCCGCGTAGCCGCAGGCGGATGACCACTCGTTGCGACGACCGTGGCCTATGTCGAGCCGAACCAGTCGGGTGCAGCGCCGGTGAGCTCGGATTCCGGCAGTGCGACGCCGGCCTTGCCGAGGCGTTCGATGAGCGTTTGTGCGCTGGTGGGCGAAGTCCTCGCCGCAGAACGAGAAGAGCACCGTGCTGTCGAGCTCGGTGGGTATGGGCAGGGAGTACAGGCCTTTGATGATGTCGAGGCCCATCGTGATGCCGGTGCCGGCGGCACCGGCTTCGGCTCGTCGTACGGCATCGGCCAGGAACGCCTCGACGACCTCGTCGAGGATTTCGTCGGCGACATCGTAGGGCTCGACCCAGCCCTGCCCCGGCTGGTAGCCGGTTCGTCCGGACAGTACTTCGATGTCCAGTTGCATGATCGAGGTCCGGAGCTCTTCGGCGAGCCCTCCGGGTATGGTCTCGACCGCCTCTCGAGCGATCGTCTCGGCCTCGTCCCGCAGCTCGGGATGTGCGGCCAGGAGCTTGCCGAGGACGAGAACGGCCTCGTGGCCGGAAAGGTGAGAAAGAGCAGTCACACGACTCCAATCAAGCGGGGGAACCGTGGCCTCGCAGTCGGTGAAGCGGCCGACAGGAGTGTGCAGGAGCACGCGGACGTTTGTGGCGAAGCCCACTACCGTGCCGGTCACGCCGTGCGATGCGAGGGACGGATGCTGTGGTTCACCCGGACTCGGTCACCGGCCTCTCCCGACGTCGTCGACTCCGCGGTGCCTAGCGGTTTCGCCGTTCGGATGCCTTGGGGTGGCCGGCCGCGACCCTGGTGAGCCAGATGGTCGTTTCGGTTTCATCGATGGCGTACCAGATGCGTCCTCCGGAGGTGACCTCGTATTGCCACTGCTCCAGATTACGGTTGTCGTGCTTGACGGTGCCCAGCGATCCGGACAGTGGGTGTTGCCGGTCGTCGACCCTGCGTGGATCTTCTGTGAGGTCCAGCCAGCATCGGTCGCAGTTGCCGGGCACTTGCGAGCGTAGTTCGCGCCATGCCTTCCAAGCTTTGGCGCTGGCGGCTCGTACGATCCATCCGGTAGGTCGGCGGATCTCTTCGCCACGGCCGCTCACTCGGCGCCATCGACGGACTGCCCGCCGCTGCCGTCGAACGGATCGGCGAGGTCACGGGCGATCTCAGGATCGCTCCAGGCCAGAGCGGTGGAAGTCCATGACCGGCGGGCCCGGGCATAGGGCAGGAGCTCCCCAGTGTCCGCTCCGGCCAGCAGGTGAGCGAGGAGCTCGCGGACACACTGCAGCCGCTCGTGCTCCGGAAGCCAGGTCAGCCACGGGAGGTCCTCGGCCAGGGCCTCTTCTGCCAGGACTCGATGGGAACGAACCACGATAGTCATAGATCGGGCCAGCGTGAGGAGAGCAGCACGGGCTGCTTGGTAGCGCTCGTCGCGTACTAGCCAGACGTTTTCGGCGTCTCGACGCTCGAGTAGCACGTCGGCAACGTCGAGCTCGGGGAAGACCTCGTTGCGGTCACGAGCCAGCGCGCTGAAAGGGAACGTCTTCATGCATCTAGACTACCCATCGAGTGCATCACTAATGCAACACTAATGTTGAAGCGCGAGGTGGAGACGCATCCCCGCCCGTCCGAGCATGAGCGCGCGAGCCCGCCGCCGGCGCAGAGCGGATAGGCGGTTTGGCGCTGGCGATCGCACGCAAGGTTTGTCGTAGCAGCGCCGGTGCGGGCTCAGCTCCGCGCCCCGGACGTCCACGACATACAACCCGTCGCCCGTACGGATCGCACGGCCGAGCCGCCGCAAGCGCGCTTGCCACCTGCGCTTCCTCCCCGGCGATCCACTCGTCCAGTGCGGTGACGATCTCCTCGCGCCAGCCCACGCCCCACCCCGCCCGCCGCTGACCGCCAGGTGGCTTCTGTAGCCATCGTCGCGCTGTTGCGGTCGAACAAGGCCACTGTGTCGTTCGTCGGCCCGGCTCTTCACCGACAGCGGGCTTTAGGTTCCCCGACTTGAACCCCTCAGAGCCGAGAGAAAGCAAAAGCGCCAGGTCAAAGACCTGGTGCTTTTCATAAGACTGGTGTCCGAGGGGCGATCACCACCGGACGCACATGGCCCACTGCTATCCCCAGCCCAATACATCACATACGCGTAATTTACGCATCTATGTCCTTGAAATCCCGGTTGAGTGAACGGCCGGGCGTTCGCATACTCTGCGAACTGCAGCGGAGTCGCTGGCCAATTCGAGCGTAGACACGAGGGAGCGTTCCGCGCCAAGTGGGTAAGTACGATGGACCTTGCCCAGTATGGCACGGGCTGCGTATGGTCCCGTTCTATCCATTGGTGGCTATACGTGTGATGTCTGGGGTTGCAGGCGGCCGACGCTGCCCGGCCGCCTGCCCGAGATGCGGCACATATTTATCGTACTTACCGGCTCTCCGTGATGCGCGGTGGCCGTACCCTGTCAGAAGATTCTTTGTTCTGAGAATGGTCCCCGCTGAGCCGAGGCTGACAACTGAACATAGAGAGGTGTGTCAAATGTCCTTCGCCGAGGAGATTATGCCGATCTTCCGCGCCACTCTGGAGGTGCTGCGTGAGGCCGGGGGCCAGATGCCGCCCAGCGCCGTGCGCGAAGCGGTTTCCAGGCGCGTTGACATACCACGTGACCTGCAATCTCCTGATGCACATGGCGAGATCCGCTGGTGGACCCAGGTGAGTTTCCGCACCGGCGAGGCTGCGTCCCTGGGATGGATGGCCAAAAGGAACGGCTGGTCTATCACCAGCGTCGGAGCCAAGGCGCTGGAAGAATTTCCTGGTGACGCCCTCTATCGAGAGTTGCAACGCCAGTACCGTGATCAGCGACTCTTCAGAGCAGATGATTTTCCAGGCGCGTTCGAGCAGTATCAACGCAACCTCGGCTACGCCCGACAGCTCGTGCACGGTGGTCGCAATTTGGAAAGGTTGGGCGTCGGCGCCTTCGACGTCACCGACCTCTACCGGGCGGCATGGACTCAGGCGGTCGCGGCCCTCGACCACTGGGTTACTCAAGAGATCATCGATCGGGCAGTGGCTCTGGCGCAGCGGCCGGGAGCGCCACGTCCGAACAATTTCAGCAAGCTTTCTATGCCGGTCGAGTTGGTGGAAAAAGTACACCGTAACGCCGAACCGTTGGAAGACGCGTTCCGCGCCGCGCTGGAACGGTTCTTCGAGTTCAAGACCTTCCAGCAACCGGACAAGATCGCGGAGGGTTTCTCCCATGTCAGTAAGGTCAGGCTATGGAAGACCGTCGCCGACAAGCTGACTGGTCAAGATCCGAGCAAGCCGATTGCTGCTGATGAGATACGCACGCAGCTCACCGAGATCGCTTGGCGCCGGAACAATATCGCGCACACTGCCGACCACGACCCGAACAGCTTCCGCCGTAAGAAGAGGATCACTGTGCGGGACGCCGAGCAGACCATCGATGTACTCGAGTCGGTTGTGATCGCGATACTCCAAGCGCTCGGTGACCTGCCGCCGGCTACGGATCACAGTGTCCCACCAGCCGAGGCCGGCTCCTTGGGGGCTGCTCCAGCCCAGACTGACGCAAAGCGTAGGGGCGTGATTCGGGGCTTGTCGAAGTGGACCGAGGAGAGCCTTCTCCATGCCCTCGACGAGTATTGTCCTCCTGACGTGGCCGACACACTCCTCGCCGTGTACCGGCATGCTGAGAGCCACCCAGCCTTCCGTGGCTACATCTTCGGGGAGGGCGCCCATCCCTCAGTCACTGCCTGGTTCAGCACCGGTCAGGACGAGGCAGCGATGTGGAGCATCTATACCGGCGTAAGCAAGTCAGTACTGTCGATCAACTTCGAGTGGATGCGCAACAGGGGTGTGCCGGTAGATCGCCTGGAGCGACTCGCCCACGACCTCTCCGTACTCCCAGGCTGGGCGGGTTTGCCAGCCCAACTTTCCGCCGCCAGCTATGCGAAGAGGCCGTCCTCCACACCGGCTGCCCTGGCGAGGCCGGACACCGCCAAGGTTGTCCTCCGAGCACTGAACGACCTGCTGGCCGCAGACACGTCGCCTCGGGCATGGATGGTGCGTGGTGGTCGTGGGGGAAAACGTGAGGTGCGAGCGCTGGAAGATGGACTGATAGTCATCGGCTGGCATGAAGTGGGGGACCTCAGCCGCCATTCAAGCCGGGACGACCTGGCCGATGCCCTACGCAACGCTTATCCGACTGCCGGTTCTAATGTCATCGCCAACTGGATGGGACAGCTCTGGAGATTCACCACCGAGATCCAACCCGGAGACCTGGTGGTGATGCCGCTCAAATCACATCATGGGCACATCGCCATCGGGAAAGTCACAGGCCCCTATGAATACCTTCCGCATGAGCATGTCGACTTCCAGCAAGTGCGAAAGGTCAATTGGCTCCGTCGGGATGCACCCCTCGGAGCGTTCAAGGACGACCTGCGCGCCAGCTTGGGTACGCAGCTCACGATATGCCGACTGGCTCAAAATGAGGCCGCGCGCCGGATCGCCACGGTGGCGGCGACCGGAACCGACCCCGGCATGACAGAGGAGGACCCTATCAACGTCGATGAGTTGCTAGAAGAGGCGGTCTTGGCGCCTGACGGCGATCCGCAGCCGCCCGGCGACGGATGACAAGGAGTCGTCACTTCCGCGATATGAAGCCCTAATTTTACAGAACGGCATGTTGACACGCCTCAACCACGCTGGGACCAGCCCGATCACCTGCCGGTCGGGCAAGAAGAAAGCTGGTGATGGCTCGCCACGTCCGTAACGACCGGCTGATGGGCCAAGCGTTCGCCAGTTTTGCGCACCTCGCCCGCAGCGCGGGCCTACTGTATCCATCCCTACTCTGTTGTGATCGTTGATCGTTGTCTGGGCTCTCAAGCGGGAGCAGAGTGGAAGGACATTCCCCCCTCTGCCTGGAGGTCGAGATGGCCCAACGGCTCGCGGTCGATCCCGCACCGGGCCCGTTAGAGGCATTCCTGGCGCAATTCGACAGCCTGCTCGTCTCACGAGCGCAACGCAAGCAATCCGCGACTACGTCACCGCCCTACTCCAGCCCCGCGACCGGAACAAAACCCTGACCGCGCTGGCCGAGGCCGAACCCGGCAGGGAAGGATCGCTGCACCGCCAGGTCCAGCGACTGCAGTGGTTCCTATCGGAATCGGCCTGGGACCACGAGCCAATCAACGAGCGCCGGATCGCCCTGCTGACCACGAACAAGGACACCGCCGCCCACCCGGGCGGGGTGCTCCTGCTGGACGACTCCGGTAATCGCAAACGCGGCCACGCCACCGCCTACGTCTCCCGGCAGTACATCGGCTCGCGCGCGCAGATCGAGAACGGCATCGTCGCGGTGACCACCTGCTGGGCCGACGAGCGGATCTACTACCCGCTGCACACCCTGCCCTACCAGCCCGCCGCCACCCTGCCGCAGGGCAAACGCGATCCACAGTTCCGCACCAAGGGACAACTCGCCGGCGAACTGGTGGCCCGGGCGCAGACGGCGGGGACCGACTTCCGCGCGCTGGTGGCCGACTGCTTCTACGGTCCCAGCGAAAGCCCGCACTTCATCGCTGACCTGGAGGCCGCCGCCATCCCGTACGTGGTGGCCGTCAAGCCGAACACCCCGATCCGGATCGACACCGGCGGCACGCTGACCCCGGCCCAGCGCGTCCGGCAGGCCGGATGGACCTCACGATCCCACCCCGGCCGCTGGCGTCCGGTCCAGCGCCGCTTCCGCGACGGTCATACCGAGGCGTGGTGGGCCATCGAACTCACCCTGGGCCGCTACGGCTCCGAGCGCGCCCACCGGCTCATCGTGGCCACCGCCAGCCCCGCCACGCTGCCCAAGATCGGCACGTACTACCTGGTCACCAACATCCCCCGCCGGAACCGCCGCGGCGCTGCGCCACCGGCACCGCTCGGCGAGATCGTCCGCCTCTACGGCCTGCGCGGCTGGATCGAGCAGGACTACAAGCAGGTCAAACACGAACTGGCTGGGCCGACTTCCAAGTCCGCTCCGGACGGGCCATTCAACGCCATTGGGCCCTGGTCAACCTGGCTTTCAGCTTCTGCTGGCTGCAAGACGACCATCCAGACGACCTCAGCTGCCAACCGGCGCCGGCCCGCTCGCGGCCGGCCAGCTGGCCACAGCGGCTGCGCCGGATCCGCTCCTACCTCACCCCGCTGCGCGACCTCACCCGCCTGGCCCGCTCCGGGGCTATCAACCTCCGCGTCCGCGAACTCGCCACCCTCACCGCTGCCTTGACCAGAGGTATCGGCGTCAATCTCTACCTGCCGCCCTAACATCCAGATCAACGATCACAACAGAGTAGGGATGGATACGGCCTACTACGACGAGCAACGCGCTCGCGGCCTGGGCCATTACGCCATCCTGAGGACACTCGCCAACAGGCTCGTCAGAGGACGTCGAATGACGGGTCGAGCGGTGGTTTTCGCCATGCGCGGGAGATATCCCGCGCGGCTGGCCGCAACACATTGAGCAGCCCGTCCGCCTCTTTCGGTCCTACTCCTACCAGGACGGACACCGCCGCCGCTATGGTGTCGGTGCCGTGCTCGAAAATGGGGAATGCGTATGAGTTGATGCCGATCTGGCGCTCTTGATAACAGGTGGCGTAGCCGCGCTCCTGAATGGTGCTGAGGTCCTCGTATAAACGCTGCGGGGTGATGATGGTGTGCTGGGTATAGCGGGTAAGCGTTCTGTTCAGAACACTTTTTCTGATCTCGGGGGACGCATAAGCGAGAATGACTTTTCCTGCGCCAGTGGCGTGCAGCGGCAGGCGTCCGCCCACGCGGCCCAGGGGCTTGACCGGAAGCGTCTTGGAAAGCCTCTCCACGAGTAGGGCCTCATCACCCGCGGGCATGGCCAGTTGCACGTGCCCGCGGGTCACCCGGTAGAGGTCCTGCAGGAATGGCATGGCGACCTCACGCAGAATGGAGGCGCGCGGGCAGCGCGTGCCGATCTCCCACATGAGCTTGCTCAGACAGTAACGTCTGGCCGGTAGCCGTACCAGGGCGCCCTGGCCCACAAGATCCTGGAGCCAACGATGCGCGGTGCTCGTCGTGAGCTGCGTTCTGTCGCATATCTCCGAGAGGGATAGTTCCGTCTCGTTGCCGGCGAACGCCCTGAAGATCAACATTGCCTTGGCCGCACCCGACTGCCCAGGATCCTTGCCGTTCTCCATCGTCTGAGTCTCCAGTCAGTACGTCTCGGCCATCCCTGCAGGTAGCCACTGCGTTTCCCGCTGAGCGGGATCGTACTTCATGTGTGGCAGGCCTATCCCACATAGTGTTCCGTAAGTCGCAGATCGGGCATAGATTCTGTTCCTCATCGAGCAGCATGCGCTGTTTGGGCAGTTTGGGGTGATGTTTCGAGTCCGGTCGATCGATTATCCGAGTCTGCAGGTCTCCAATGGCCGGATATCGGATTCCCTTATGCCTGAGTTGAGTGCTCCATGTCCGGAGGTGTCGGATTGACTGAATGGGCAGGCCCTCCCGCCAGGCCGATCCGTTACGGCTTGTTACTTCGGCTGTGGGACGCGTATCAGGGTTTTCGGGACGGACGTCGCCGCATTCCCGCGGTCCCTCTCTCCACCGAATGTGAATCTGGCTCAGAAAAGACTCCGGAGGTCCACGTGATCACCCCGAAGCTCGAGTACCTGCGCCATCTCGCCCGTGACCAGATAGACCACGAGCGCAGCGCGTGCCTGTACCGTGCCGGCCCTCTGCGCGGCGAATTGGCTGGCGCCGATGAGCGACGGCAGACGGCCGAGCAAGAGGTCCGTATGGCCCGGCAGTCGTGGGAGGAAGCGCGCCTGCCTGTTCCCGAGGAGGACCTCAAGGAGAGGCGGCTGGCCGAGTCCCTCAGGGAGGACCGGCCTGACGCGCTGGTACGGGCACGTCGGCTGGCCGACCGCGACCGGAAACGAGCCACCGCCGAGTCCGCGTGGGCACAAGCGGAGCACCGCCTGGCCGCGGCGGTGGAGGCGGTTGAGGCGCTGTGGCAGGAGATCGCCCGGGAGGAGGCGGTCGGCAGGGCGCGGGCGCGGCGCGTCCACGAGTTCGCGAGCCGTCGCGCGGCCGTATACCTGCAACAACTCGTCCGCACCCACCCGCGCGGGCCCGATCTAAACGCCCGTCTCAAGTTGCTCGGGCCCGATCTCCCCGCTTGGGCCCGCGAATCGTCCGAGTCCCCTGGCGGCGAACCGAAGGCCACGCACCACGTACGCGATCGAACTAGAGGAGGAAGTCCGGATGGCATGGTGGCGCCTTAGGCGCGGAGGTTCCGGCCCGCGACGCGTGCCGGAACCCAAACGGTTCATCCCTTCAGAGGTCGATGAGGACGCCGGGCTCGCTGAAATTACGCGTCTGGTGGAAGGCCTGGCGCCAGGCGGGGTGGATGAGGCGACGGGACACTCGCTCGATAACCTCATCAACTCGACTTCGGCGCGGTGGGAGCAGGAGGTCCAGGCGGAGTACGCCCGGTACTGCGCAGAGGCAGCAACATTCATAGGCGTCACGGACGCGGCCGTGGCAGAGTGTCGGCTGGCGGAGGCCGATAGCCGCGAACGCCTCGCCGACGCCCGCATAGCCCTCGACGCGGCCCGTTCCCGCCTGGTGAGCTCGCCGGGCGCCAACGATTCGGGCGAGCCTGGCTTGGCAGGTGAGGGCGGTCTGCCGCGCTGGGGAGGACGTGGGCATGCGGATCCCATGCTGCTGGCCGGGTGGCCGCGGGCACCGCTGATACTGCACCTGGCAGCGCTGGCGGCGGCCGTCGGCGCAGACTGGGCCGCTTTCCTGCAGGTGGTGAAGCTGGTCTTGCGCGGCGAGTCCACCACCACCACGGCCATGGTCGTGGCCGGGTTCACCGGAATCGTGATCTATCTTGCGCATACCGGAGGTGTGCTGCTCCGCGACCTCAGGGCCGGATCGGCAGGGGTGAGCCGGTCTCTGACCGTTCTCTGCCTGCTGGGGTGGACCGCGTTCGGAGCCGCCGCCTTCGTGGCCCGCCTCACGACCTCCGCGCGACGCCCGGCATTTGGCACCGGAACGTCCCCGGCGTCCGACGACGCCCTTATTTTTGCCTTGTTCTTTCTTGCGTTCTTCGTCGGCACGGGCGTCGTCGCGGGCGTGGGGGCGTACCTGACACACAACCCGCTCCGGGCGGCGTACGGCAGAGCGCTGCGCGTCCACGAACACGTGCTGCGCAGGGCGATCGTGGCGGCTCGTGCCCTCGCACTTGCCGAAGCCTGCCGTTCTGCACACGCGAACGAGCTCATGGCCGCGCGCCAGAGCCTGCTGCACGAGCTCCAGGTCCGCCTGGCACTCGCCGAGCGGCTCAAGCAGATGACCCGCGTGCTGATAGCACAGCGAGCGCAGGATCCGGCCGTCACCGACGCCATCATCGAACCCGATCTGAAGCCTTACGCCTGGCCGCGCACAGCCGATAGCGGAACGCCGACGGGAGCCGCACGAGGAACCGCACCGTCGCACGCGACCCCATGACCGCACCGCAAACCCCTCACTCATCCCATCGTCCTGGAAGACACGCTGATGTATCCGTCTGCACGTTCGTCCGCAAGCCTCCTCTCCCTCGCAGCGCTCCTCAGCCTCTCGCTCATGGCCTGCTCCGAGAGCGTGGCAGGCACGCCCGACATGGCGAATGCCGCCCCCCTGGGCTGCGAGATGTCGGGCACCGGCCCGATCGCGCTCGCTGTGGGCCTGCACGCGAACGCTCCCATACCCGTCATCGATCCCGCCCTGGTGGACCTGATGAAGGAGAGCGTCAAAGCGCGGCACCCCATCTCCCTGATCCGGATTGACGGCGCGCCCAAAGGGGTCTTCGCCGAAAGGTTCACGAGCGACGCGGGAAACGATGTCGCCCTGGACGACGACATCGATAGCTACCTCACCGAGGTGGAGCAGCGGATCACCGGAAGCAAAGAGGAAAGCATCCGCGCGAAGGCGCCGGAAGTGGACGTGCTCGGCGCGTTCGCCCGGGCGGCAGACAGCGCCGGGCCCCGCGGCAACGTCGTCCTCATCGACCCAGGGCTGCAGACCATGGCGCCTCTCGACTTCCGCGACATGATCAACGCCGAGCCCGCCCAGGTGGTCACGTACCTGCGCGGCAAAAGCCTCATCCCCGACCTCAAAGGCCGCAAGGTCCTGCTCTCCGGGCTCGGTTATCCTGCGCTACCTCAGCTCGACCCGGGTAGCGCCCTGCGCAAGAACATCGTCGCCATCTGGAAGGAGATCGCGCAGGCGGGCGGCGCCGCATGCGTCGCGGTAAACGTCGTTCCCAACGACAAGAAAGCCCCTGAGAGCGCGCCCGCTGTCAGCGTTGTCCCGTTGCCGCCCATGCGGGACACGTTCGCTCCATGCGAGAAGGCGGAGCTGAGCGACGGCAACAACGTCGGGTTCGAGCAGGGCAAGTCGAGGTTTCGCGATCTCGGGGCAGCGAGGAAGACACTGGCCAAGCTCGCGGACACTATCCGTAAGCATGATCTCGACGTAAAGCTCATCGGCAGTACCTCGTCCGAGGACACGCGGGCGTTCAATCTCCGGCTCTCCAGGGAACGCGCGGAAGCGGTCAAACGGGAGCTCATCGCGCTGGGCGTTTCCACCGGAAGCATCACCGCTGAGGGCCACGGCGAGCGTTGGGAGGGCCGAGTCCACGACCTTGCCCCCGACGGCACGCTGCTGCCGGGCCTTGCGGCCCGCAACCGTAAGGTCATCGCTCAGCTGTCGTGCCCATGAGACCGATTCGGTACGGCCAACTCGCCCGTTTGACCGACTGGTATCACGGTTGGCGCGACGGGTGGGCCGAGATCCCTTCCCCCGTTCCCGGTGGTGGCCTCGACCGGCCCGTCACCACCCCGCACCGGGACGCCCTGATCCGACGCGCGCGGGATGCCTTCGAGCACGAACGGCTCCGCTATGAGGCGGACCGCATCGCGGCCTGGGCGCGCGGGGCCGCTGCGGTGGCGCTTCGGCCGCACGTCCGGAATGGGGCCGCGCGGGCCGAGGAGCGGCTGGCCGCCGTTTCCGCTCCCCTTACCCCTGAGGAGCGGACACTGCGCCGCCTGGGTGAAGAGCACCACGATGAGCGGATCGTTGTCCTCCGCCGGCTTCGCGAGCAGGGCAGGCGGGTACGCGCCGCGCAATCCGCTCTCCAAGACACCTGCGCGGAGCTCGCCTCCCTGGACGGGCGGATCGCAGCCGCGGCCCAGGAAGCCGAAGGGTCGCTGAGCGCGGCCGCGGCGCGGGTGCGGCGTATCCACGAGCACACTCATCGCAGGCTGGCCGCGTACCGCCGGCGATTGGTGCGCACGCACCCGCACGGCGCGTGGGTCAACGACGTGCTCAGCTCCCCCTCCCCAGAGATCCCGGGATGGGCGCTGCTCGGCCCGCTCACGCCCCCGCCCCGCGGCGCGCCGAGACTGCGCCCGGAGCAGGAGCCGAAACCGGTGGAGCCGCAGGAGCGGCGGCTGATCCCCCTAGGCGACATTGCGGTCTTCGGCTCCGACCCGGCCGCCGACGTCGTCCTCGACGCGGTCACTGCGGCACCGCGCCACTTCACGCTGCGCCGGGAGGGCGGGCGGTTCCGGCTGACGGACCATGGGCACGGGCACGGGCCGTACATCACCGGGCAGCCCGTCAGGTCCGCGACGCTCTCGCCAGGCGACTGCTTCGACTTCGCTGACCACCGCTACCGCATCAGTGCTGACGGTTCTGGCCTGGAGGACACGCCGCTGGGCGGCTGCGCCCTCATCGTGGCTGGCCTGTACGCGAAGAGCGGTGACAAGCCGCGCCTCACGGGCATGTCGTTCGTGCAACGGGACAACACCCTGCTGGCCATCCTCGGCCCGTCGGGCGCGGGCAAGAGCTCGCTGTTCGCGGCGCTCCTCGGCGAACTCGAATCCGATGGCGGTGAGCTGTTTTTCCGTGGTCTCGACCTCAAGATCTACGCCCGGCAGATCCGGGAGCAGCTCGGCTTCGTCCCGCAGGAGATCGAGCTCTACCAGACGCTCACCGTACGGCGCTTGCTGCAATACTCCACATGGCTGCGCAGTCCCTGGCGGCGGCCGGAGCGCAATCGGCGCGTCGAGGAGGTCTGCGCCCGACTCGGCCTTGACGATCAGATTGACCAGCTCATCTCCACGCTCTCCGGCGGGCAGCGCAGACGCGTCTCGATCGCGGTGGAGCTGCTCACGCAGCCACGCCTGCTCATGCTCGACGAGCCCACGTCCGGTCTCGACCCCGGCATGGACCGCGAGCTTATGACGCTCCTGCGCGAGTACGCCGACGATGGCAACACCGTCATCGTCGTAACTCACGCAACTGAGCACCTGGACAGGGCCGGGCAGGTGCTGGTCGTCGTTCAGGACGGCCGCCCGGTCTACTCCGGTCCGCCGGAGCTGGTCACCAGCACACTCGGCGCGGCGAGCTACGCCGACCTGATGAAGTCGCTCGCCGACGATCCCCTACCGCCAGCTCGGCGGTACGCGCGGGGCGGCGCGGCCGCCGACGCGATCGCCGAGGCGGAACGCGCAAAGAACGCGCAAGCAGCGCCGTCCCGCATGCGGCGCCGTGGCCCGGCCAGGACTTTCGCCCGCCAGCTGTGGGTGCTCATCCTGCGCCAGCTCTCTCTCCTGGCCGCGCGCGGTTCGTCCAGGAACCGCGGCGACGACGACCACAAGCTCATCGAGTGGACGCGCAGGCACGCGGTGGCGCTCATGCCCTTCCTCATTGCGGGCGCATCGGCGGCGCTGGCCGGCCTGGTGACCGGTGAGTCCGGCCTTCACGGTGACGCGGCGGCGACGGCGTTGAGCCTGCTCACCACGCTCTGCGTGCTAAGCGGCCAGGCGCTCACCTACAGCGACATCGTCGCGGACTACTCGATCATCCGCAGGGAGCGCCGCACTGGCACCCTGAGCCTGGCCGTGACGTTGTCGCGGTGGCTGGTCTACGCCATCGTCGCTGTGGCGGAGGCGCTGGTGATCACCGCGCTGTTCGTCTGGATCAGGCCGGGGCCCGTGCACTCCCTGGTGCTCGGGCCGACGGCGGAGCTCTTCGTCACCCTGGCGGCCCTGACCGTCGCCTCAATGTCGCTGGGCCTGCTCATTTCGGTGGTCGCGCGGAAACTTGAGCAGGCGGTCGCGCTGGCGACGGCCACGTCCGTGGCCCAGATCGCGCTGAACGGCGTCACGGCCGACCTGTCCGGCAACCCGGTGCTCACGGTCATGGCCGCCCTGCTGCCGGACCGGTGGGGCCTGGCCGCCGCAGCCTCCTCGCTCGGTTTGCGCGAACTCGACGTTCCCGGAACGCCGCAGGACGCGCTGTGGCGGCACGACCTTCACCAGTGGCTGTTCGACCTGGCCGCGCTCGGCGTCGTGACACTCGCCTGCTTCGCGGGAGCCACCCTGTGGCTCTCTCGGCGCCTCAACAGGAGTCAGTGATCGACACTAACGGAGACCTCCATGACATGGTTCATCGTCTGGCTGATCACCTGCGTGACAGCCGTAGCACTGATCATCGCCGTGCGGCAAGTCGGCAAGAAGCGGGTCGCTGCCGCCAGGAACGGCGGGCGAGAGACAGATGAGAACGCGTCCGCGTCACTCTGGACGTGGGTGGAGCGGGGCGGGTGGTGCGCCGGCATCGTGTCGGGGGTCGCCGCCGTCTGGACGCTGTTCTCCGCCCCTCCGGCCGCACCAGCGAAGCCCCAGTCCTCCGATTCGTCGTCCGTGGTCGCGAGCAGCGACGGCTACCGGCTGGAGCCCTGCTCGAGCCTTGACTGCAACGACCGTGACAAGGTGGATCTGGACACGGGTCACCCGGGGCACGGCAGCGCCTCCATTCAGATCGGGCCGGCCAGGAAGGGCGGGTCGGCCGAGATCATCCTCGAGGAGGACGAGATCCACGGGTCTGACACGACCCCGAGGTACGTGATCGCGCCAGCCATGACCGCCGGCGCCGCCGACTGCGTGAACCTTCTCGCGCACCAGAGCTACAGGCGGCTCGACATTGGCCTGGACGATCTGGGCCAGGGGACCAAGCTCTGCGTTGAGACAGACGAAAAGCACGTCGCGCTGGTCAGCGTCATGCGGATCTCGTACGACCCGGTCGAGCTGGAGATCGCCTTCACCACGTGGAAAACTGACAGCGCCTGGTAGTAGCGGAGGAAACAAGCGTGCCTCAGTCCATGACGTGATCTCAGCGAATTGCCGGTAGATAGTCGTGCTCGAAATGGGTGAGGACAAGTGCTGCGCGGGCGATGTCGCCGATTCTGCTGGGGCTGACGGTGATGTGCTGGAGGGTCCGCCAGCGGCCTTTGAGCAGGGCGAATCCGCGTTCACCGAGGCAGCGCAGGGCGCGTAGGAGCCGGTTGTAGGTGCGGTTGTCCGGGCTGAGGATCTGGTTGCCGTCGGGTTGCTTGATCGGCGTGTGGATGCCGATTCCGGCGCCGTCGTAGCCGCTGTCGGCGAGGGTGGGCAGGCCGCGGGCGGCTGCGGCGTACAGCGCGCCCAGCACGTGTGCGCGAGCGGCGGTGAGGTCATGGACGGAGCCGGGTTCGACCTCGGCGATCCACAACGGCAGCCCGCCGGGTGCCGACAGCGCTTGGAGGTTGCCGGCGTGCTGATGGGCCTTGCCGGAGTACCAGGCGTCGATGGGTTCGCCTTTGACGCTGAGCCTCTGCTCGCCGCAGCGGTCGATCGGGATCAGGGTGCCGTCCAGGATCACGTACGTCAGCTCTTCGGCGTGGGCGCGGTCGAGGGCTTCCGACAGATCAGGTGCTTGAGCTGCGAGAACTCCGATGCCTTCGTGGATGTAGCGGTAGGCGGTGGCCCCGGGAGACGCGGTGGTCGCGGCCGAGCTTGGGGATGTCGTGATCGCCGCGGAACCAGCACAGCACCATGACCGCCTGCCGGAACGGGCTCAAGGCTCGGCTGCCTTGCGGGGTGCCACGCAGCCGGCGTTCTTCGTGCAGGAGTCGCGCGACGTACTGAACGAGTGCGCGGGAGACGTCGAGCGTGGCACGATGAGCAATCACGTGGAGCCTTTCGGCCTTGAGCGTTCTTGTGGTGAGACCTCTTCTACCGGGGGCTCCACGTCTGTTTCCGGCCTTCGGCGACTCCTCCCAAAAGGCCCGGAACGCCACCGGCGGTGTCCAAGAAATCCCAATCGCCCGAACTATTTCGCTGAGATCACCTCAGTCCATGCGACAGCGCGTTGTCCGAATGCTCAAAGGCATAACCGCCATCGCGGGCGTGGCCGGTGACGCAGGAACCGCCGTCATCGACGCGGCACAGGCTATCGACAGCTAGCGGCTTCGGGTGCTTAATCAACGCTCCTTACCCTGCACGTCTTAAATTGGGACTTCCCACGACCAAGAGAGAAAAGACGACCCCTGAGCCTTTCGCCATTCCGCGCTGGGCCTTGCGCGGTTGGTGCAGAGAATCTCGCGCCAGCTGCAGGGCGCCGGGCCATTCGACTGACCGGCCGTCGGCGGTCAGGCCCGGGTACGCGTGCCGGTCGGCTGTAGGGCGGCGCTGTTGCTGTTCCTGTCGGCGGCGGCCCTGGGCGATCTCGGTGACCTGCCGTCGGTGCATACCTCCACGTCCCTTGCCCAACTAGAGTGCGCAGCCCTGGCCTTCACCACCGCGGCTGCCTTGAACCGGCGGCGGAGTGGCCAGGGACGAGCCCCCGCTTCTTGAGGGAGAACGCTCAGCGGATCAACGACCAGGCAGCCTCGATCGGGTGGTACCAGCGCTCGCTGAACATGAATCCGCCTTATCTGGGTGGTACCACCGGTTGCTGAGCTTGGTACCAGAACCCAGAACTCACGCGTAGACCCCACCTGCGGTGATCGGCCGGTTTCGAGGAAGACCACGGCGTCGATCTGCCGGCGGAGTACCGGTCATTTGTCGCGGAGGTGGGCAACGGCCCTGCGGCCCCTGGCTATGGGTTAATGCCGTTGACCGTCCCCCAGACCGGAGGCCGAAGAGGGATGGGCCGTGGATGATTAGTGGAAAGAGGACCGGCTGCCAGGCTGGCTCGCCGTACCGTTCCCCTCACCGAACCTCTGCCCGGCCGGATCGGCGTACCGACTGATGAACTGACCCGGGCACGCTCACGTTGGCCGAAGAGGGCTGCAGCATCTACGCGCGGCTGATCCTGACTGGCCCGTGAGCGGGCGAGGTCTGCCAGATCGACCCGGACTGGGCGGCTTCGTCCTGGTGAGTCCGGTTTTCACGCCTGGTACACGGAGTGGCTGCAAGGCCTGTGGACACACCTCGCGCCGTCCGAACCAGCCCACCGGTCTTCGACGTAGCCCTGACGAGTATGTGACCCGGGCCTCTCAACTTTCGATGGCACACGCCCAACGTTCGATGGCATGGGACAGCAGGGTTTGAAAGCCCACGATCTGGGGGTGAGCTGCCACCCGGTTCTCCAGGTCACAGCAAGCGCCAACGCAGCAAGCGGGAGAAGCCGTAACTTCTCCCGCTTTGGTGTGAAGTGTCCGATGGGGGACACACTCGATACGTACATGCCGTTCAGCGCCTCCACAACGCTTGTTCTCCCTGGTCGGGAGGGTTAAACAGCTATGGAGCAGAATATGGGGGCCGTGCGTCGCATCCGGCGTACGACGATCACGGGGGTTCTCGTTCTCGCGGGCATCGCGGCGGTCGTGTCGTTCCGGCACATGCACGAGCTGTGTCTCCGGCACGGTGAGGATCACCTGGCGGCGGTGCTCATCCCGCTCGCGGTGGACGGAGCGATCGTCGTCGCCTCGATGTCCATCCTCCTTGCCAACCGGTACGGGTCGCGCGGCGGTGCCCTGGCGTGGATCATGATGCTGATCGGCAGCCTGGCGAGCCTCGGGGCGAACATCGCCGTAGCCGAACCGAGCCTGATCGGGCGGATCATCGCAGCCTGGCCGAGCGCCGCCTTGATCGGCAGCTACGAACTGTTGATGTCCCAGATCCGCCTAGCTTCTGCCAAGAAGCACCCTGTTGCGCAGGACACAAGGGACGCGATCGATGAGTCAAACGGTGGAGATGATCACGCTTGCTCAGAGTCGGCAGATTCTCATGAGCGTGAGACGGGAGATCTACGTCGAACGGCATGGCAATGGGCGGTGGCGAATCGCCTTCCTGACGGGGCGCTTCCGCCGGGTCGGATCATCGCTGAGCAGTTCGCGCGGAGCGCGCGGTGGGGGCGCTGGATCAAGCGAATAGGCATTGAGGGAAAACTGGGGGAGCATGATCGCTCTACTGCCACATAAATGATCGAGGCGCTGGCGACGAACCGGAAGTAAGGCGAGATCATGGACCGGGTCACCCCAGGGGCGTGGGGATCGGGCTTTCCAGGGCTTTCAGGCGCCGCAGCGCGCCCGGGTCACCCTCACTGGCGTGGGGATCGGGCCCTCCACGGCCCATAAGAGGACTCGATGGACGGGTCACCCCCACGGGCGTGGGGATCGGCCCGGAGAGCTGATCGAGATGCGTCGCCATCCCGGGTCGCCCCCACGGGCGTGGGGATGGGACTCCCTGCTCACGAACCCCTCCGCACGCCTGCCGGGTCACCCCCCACGGGCGTGGGGATCGGGCCAGCCTGCGCGCCCACCACCTGCGCCGCACCGGGTCACCCCCACGTGGGGGTTAACCGGAGCGTAGGGGCTCACACCTGCGCCCCCGTACCCAGTCCCCACGCCCGTGGGGGTGAACCGCTGTACGCCGTCACGTTCTGGCGGGTGCTCGACCGGTCCCCACACCCGTGGGGGTGAACCGGTGTACGGCGAGGTCCACGCCCAGTGGCTGAATCGGTCCCCACGCCCGTGGGGGTGAACCGAGTACGCGCCGGCCAACCGCACGCAGTTCGCCCGGAGTGCTCGATGGGGCCGCTGGATCAAACGTATCGGTCTCCAAGGGGAGCTTTCGACGCACGATCATTCCCCTGCTGCATAAGGCAGACCTGCACTTGATACCCAGGGCGCGGGCGCGCCCGGGTAGAGATCAGCTCTCTCCAAGATGCTGGGTGCCGAGGGATAGGACATTGTCGCCGCCAGCACCCTCGTCCTGGGATCCCGAATCCGTGAGTAGTTCGGCGAGCTCCTCCGCAGCCCACGTGGGCAAGGTCACGGCGAAGGGCGCGGTTGGACCGTCTTGCCAGGGATAGCGAGTTTCAGCGTGAACGGCCTTTATGGTCCAGAGCAGGACGTCGTCGCTGAGCAGGTCAGGCCCGTGAGAGATGATGTCGGCAAAGCTCTTGGCGTTGTTAAAGATGTTGTGGACGCTCTCTGGAAGAGAGTTCTCAGCCGTAGCACGAGGTATGGCACGCCGAATCGCAGTCTCATACCAGCCCGAGCCCCACCACTCTCCGACCGATTCCGTTCTCGAACCGTGCAATGTGAGAAGCTGGAGCACTGCTTGAGGACCAAGCTCCTCGTCTGCTTGCTCCCATATATCGACCTCTCGGTGGATCGATGTCAGGATGGGCTGCCACCCTTCCGCAAAGAGTTGGCTCAAGGCTCGCCCGTCGGCCAGGTGCCGTTCTGGAGCGGTAAGGGCCAGGCGGACGGCAGTCCAGTCGATGCCCTCTTGATGAACGTGAGGGAGGACGGCTCGGGTGGCGGAGATGTTGGCCCGAGCCATCGTGAGATCGTCGATCTTGAAGTGCCAGTCCTCCACATCGCTCTCGCGTCGCCAGCACCACTCAGCGATGCCCCTTGCAGCGGCGCTGGGGATGGAGGCAGGAACGACCATGGGCCAAGCACGCATTGCCTGCGCGATCCTCCAGTTGAAGTCCTGGCCTAGCCGTTCTAGCGCTGGCCCTGCCGAATCACTTCCTTGGTGGGACCTGATGGCGTCATAGACCGGATCATGGAGAAGAGGCATAAGATCAGTACGAAGCGCGTCGTGCTGTGGGGGGACCAGCAGCCTGGTGGCGTCAAGGAGGCCGGCGGCGGCGAACGCCTGCCGGGCCAGTTCGGCCTGCCGGAAGCTCGGTGCATCGGTAGGAAGCTCGATGACCAGAGGCACATCCACGGGAGACAGCGGTGGCAGGAAACTTTCCCCCCATTCGAAAAGGTCCGTTCCATCGTCCACCACAAGGCCGCCAAGGGCGGCGGACCGGTTCACACTGAGGTAGAAGCCTGACCGTTCCATGTAGAGCGATGCATCGTCTTCGTCACCCTCGTCCTCCCACAGGTCGACCTTCGACCATCCAGACGCCAGAAGAGGGCGTACCAGTCGCGAGAGAAGACGCGGCTCTGCTGAACGAGCGCTTTGGCTATCGAGGTCCATCGAACGATCTCCTCGGCTGACGGCTGTAAAGGAGAAATGCTATCCAGGCCAGCCCATGTCAACGGTCGAGTGC
Source organism: Nonomuraea rosea (assembly GCF_039539705.1). Classification (NCBI taxonomy): domain Bacteria; kingdom Bacillati; phylum Actinomycetota; class Actinomycetes; order Streptosporangiales; family Streptosporangiaceae; genus Nonomuraea; species Nonomuraea rosea. The sequence goes on from NZ_BAABDQ010000004.1 coordinate 215,775, forward strand.
GTGTGGGTCTGGCTCACTTTTCGTGATCAGTAGCCGTGCAGGACACGAATGCGGAGAAGGTCGGCGTTGGCTCGCCCATACATGATCCGTTTGATCATCTTGATGCGGTTCACGTTGCCTTCCACCGTCCCGGAGCTGTAGGGCAGGGTGAGCCCGGCTTTGACCGCCGCCCAGTCACGGCGCAGCCCGGTGACGAAGTCGCGCAGTTCCCGTGCGGGGCTGGTATCCGCTCGCGTTGCCCAGCCTTCCAGGTCCTGCTCGCCGCGACGGTGCACGAGCATCTCGGCGAATTGGCGAGTCAGCTCGGTGACCGAGGCGAGTTCCGGGCAGCGGGCGGTGATCTGTTCGAGCGTAGCCAGGTCTTCGGCGGCCACCTTGCTGGGTGACTGGACGATCCAGCCGGTGACCTCCCGGACCTTGGGCGCGGCAGGCGTTGCGGGTTTGACGGTCGCCGTGCGCAGTGTGGCGGTGAGGCGACGAAGGGTGCGTGCGCTGCCCAGGTAGCCGCGTTCGCGCAGCTCGGCCAGGAGCTGATCGGTGCTGCGGCAGCCCTGTTCCCAGCGTTGGTGCAGGTAGGGAAGGTAGGCGTCGAGGAGTGTCCGGCGTGGTGCGCGCTCGTCGCTGATGAGCTCCTCGGCGTCGGCTGCGGTGGCGTAGCGGCGCACGGTCTTGCGAGACAGCCGCAACTCACGGCTGATCTGGGTGATGGTCATCCCTTGAGCGCGGGCCTGGTGGACCTCAGCGTGCCGTGACCTGGTCCGGGCTGCCGAGGCTCCTTCCTCGCGAACCGGCTCCAGCGCGGCGGCAGGAGCTTCGATGACCTCGGGCGTGGCCGGCTCGCGCAGGTGCGCGCGATGCCGGGACACCGCCCGCTGGACCACGCCGGACAGGTTATGGAGCAAATGCCAGCGATCAGCCACCTGCACAGCCAGCGGCGCGCCGCGCTGCGCGCCTTCGGCATAGCAGCCGGCCCGGTCCCGGCAGATCACCTCGACGCCGCGATGAGCCTTCAGCCAGGCAGCGAAGGAGTCCGCCGACCGATCCGGCAACACCTCGACCACATGGCCGCCCTCCACATCGACCAGCACTGTTCCGTAGGTGTGGCCCTTGCGCCAGGCGAACTCATCGACCCCAGCACCCGCGGGGTCGCCAGCTGCGGATCCGGCAGGCTCCGCAACAGCCGCAGCAGCGTCGAGCGACCCACCGCACAGGCCAGGCGGGCGCTATGACGGGCACCGGGACGACCGCCCAGAGCCAGCGCCACCGTCCGCAGCATGGGCAGCAGCCCGGCCGCGCGCCGGCCGTGCCTGCTGGTCAGACCGGGCACCTGCTCGGCGAAGGTCTTCTTGTCGCAGGCGGTGTTGTCGCAGAAGAAGCGGCGCACCCGCACCTGGAGCAATACCTCCTGCCCGGCCACCGGCAGATCCGCCAGGCACCGCTCATAGCGGCTATGCACCCGCACCGACGCACATCCACACGCCGGACAAGCGCTCTTCGGCCCTGTCGTCGAGGCCTTCACCCGCACGGTCGCGCCCACCCGGTACACCCGCTCGACACGAACGGCGGCCAGGTGCGGAAACACGACCGCCAACAGCTCCATGATCGACACAGAGCAGCGTCCCGACACCGGCACCAGCTTGCACCCGGCTCAACACAATCGTGATCATGAAAGTACGGCCGATCACGGAAAGTGGGCCAGACCCACCTCAAACCCGGCCACCTGCGGCTACTTTTGCACGGCCACGGACAGAGGACAACCAGGACCCCACCTCATCCAGGAACTGGCAACTGTCACAGTCACGAGCGCTGATCGAACCTCGCGGCGGTGTGATCGTCGCGGAGTTCTTCGACATCGACAAATCACGATCCATCCCGCCGCAGCGGAGACCTGAAGCCGCGGCCCTTCTCAACGAGCTTCGCAATCCCAAACCGGGGATTCGATGCCGTTGTGGTGGGCGAGCCTCAACGGGCCTTCTACGGCAACCAGTTCGGCAACACCTTCGAGCTCTTCAACCACTACGGAGTGCCGTTGTGGGTACCCGAGGTCGGTGGGGCGATCGACCCGACCAACGAAGCGCACGAGCTGATCATGCTGATGTTCGGCGGGATCAGTAAGGGCGAACGCAACCGCATCAAGATGCGCGTCCGCACCACCATGGAAGCGCAGGCGAAGATCGAAGGACGCTTCCTGGGCGGACGCCCGCCGTACGGCTACCGCCTGATGGACGCGGGACCTCACCCCAACCCCAGCAAGGCAGCCGATGGCAAGCGCCTGCACCGCCTGGAGCCCGACCCGCTGACGGCGTCAAACGTGGCACGGATCTTCGATGAGTTCGTTCAGGGGCAGGGGCTCTACCTGATTGCCGAGGGGCTGACCAGGGAGGGCGTCCCGCGCCCTTACGTCCTACGCCACCTGCTCCACTGTGGGGTGTGCGAGCGGCGCATGGAAGGCACCTGGAACAACGGCCGTGCTAACTACCGGTGCAAGTTCCCCACCGAGTACGCCTTGGCGAACCGGATCGAGCATCCTCGCACCGTCTATGTCAGAGAGGACCACATCCTCGCCGAGCTGGACCCGTGGATCGGTCAGGTCTTCGACCCGGCCGCCCTGGAACAGACCGTCCAGGCGCTCATGGACGCCCAGAGCAACGAGATGGACCTCATCGCCATAGAGGCGGCCACAAAGACGATCGACGACTGCGACCAGCGGATGACCCGTTACAGGGCGACCCTGGACGCGGGAGGCGATCCGCAGGAGGTCGGCAAGTGGATGGCCGAAACCCGAGCCGAGCGGATGCAGGCCGAAGGGCGGCTACGCGCGATCAACAGGAAGCGCGAGATCACAGAGAAGGAGATCCAAGAGATGATCCCGACGATGGCCGAACTCCCCAAGATCCTTCGGAAGGCCGACCCGACGGACCGGAACGATCTCTACATGCAAATGGGCCTCCACCTCGTCTATGACCCCTCGATGAGGGTTGTCACAGTCGAGGCGAGGCCCCGCATGTACCAGAGTGCGTGTCCGAGGGGGGACTTGAACCCCCATGCCCATCACTGGGCACTAGCACCTCAAGCTAGCGCGTCTGCCTATTCCGCCACCCGGACTTGGTGCCTGCACGTGAGACCGTCATCCCGCGTCGGCTCAGTAAGGTTAGCAAACTCTGAGGGGTGCGTCATACCAAGAATCCACGTCCCCTCTTCCGATCCCTCCGGAGGCCCGAAATGGGCGCGGCAGGGGCTCCCGATGGGGCTTCCGTGACGTCTCCGAGAGGGCATTGCGGCAGTTGAGGTGGGTTTGGGCGGCGGGGTCTTGGCCAATTTCTGGGTCTCAGGTGAAAAGCCCTTGCGGCAACCTTGAGTGCTGTTACGGTTACGGATCGTTGAGGGGTGAGTCCACGGACCGGCCTCATGACATGAGGCCGGTTCTGGAGCGTGGGAGGTCGCGTGGTGCGCAAGACGGTGCAGCAGCCGAGGGCTATGGCCCTTGCTGCGTGCCGTCCGCCCGCGGCCGCCCAGGAACAGGACGCGAGCACCGATCGGGCGCGCCGGATGGCGCGGTTCGCGGCCGGTGCCCGTCGGCTCGTTGTGCGAGCAGCCGCCACAGGCGCCCTGGTGGCCGCCGGATGGCTGCTTGCTTTCCTGTTCGGCATGCTCACCGCCGCACCTGCGGCCGCGGATTCCACCGTGGTTACAGGAGCGACCGCGCCGACCGCGGATCCCACCGCGGCGACGCCTACGACCGCGGATTCCACTGCGGCCACAGGAGCGGGCACGGGAGCGGTCACAGCAGCCGGCGTAGCAGCCGGCACACCCCGGTCCCACGACCTGACCGGTCAGGAGCTCTCGGCGTCGGACAACGCCGAGGCGATGGCTGGGCGCACGGTCGACGGGCTCAACAGCCAGCGGGATCCTGGCCTGCCAGCACCATCCACTGCCGGGAAGATCCTGGACACCAACGGTTTGGTGCCCAACGGCGGTGGCAGCGGCCCCTTCGGGCCTGCTTCTGGGGATGTCGCGAGGTCTGTGTTCGACCCGCGGCTCCCGGTCCGGCGCGCCATCCTGGCGTCCGTACCGGCCCCCGTCGTCCGCACAGCGGCGGACGACCCCTCTTTCTCACCTGACTGATCCCGCCCAGGACACCGGCCGGCGCTCTCACGAGCCGCCGGGTCCCTCGAGCGACGAGCGGCGGAGCGCGGCAAGCATCCCCTCCGCCGGTGGGTGAAACAACGTCAGTTCAGCTGGTTCGCGAACGATCCCGTGGTCTCCGCTGTGCGCGTGACCGCGCCTGGCTTCGGGCTGCCCGCGAACCGTTCAGGTATCCCCCCAAGAACCACTAGGAGCATTCATCATGCGTACGTGGGCAAAGGCATCGACCCCCGCGGCCCTTCTCGCGGTCGCCGTCATGTCGTTCGGCGGCAGCGGCACCGCGCTGGCCGACACCTCGGGCAACGCGTCCGTCGGCGGCGGCAACCAGGTTGACCTGCCGATCTCGCTCCCCATCGACATCAGCGGCAACTCCGTCGCCGCGGCCGGCACCTCCGAGGCCACCTCGCAGGGCGGCGCCGAGGTCGTGAACAACCGTAGGGGCGGCATCCCCAACAGGACCTCCGGCAACGCGAGCGTGCTCGGCGGCAACCAGGTCAACGCGCCGATCAGCGCGCCGATCAACGCCTGTGGCAACGCCGTCTCCCTGTTCGGCAAGTCCGACGCCGGCTGCAAGGGCGGGTCCACCGTCCGTACGCAGGGCAAGGGCGGCGCGGGCGGCAACCGTACCTCTGGGAACGCGAGCGTCCTCGGCGGCAACCAGATCACCGCGCCGATCTCGGCCCCGCTGAACGCCTGCGGCAACGCGGTGGCGATCTTCGGCGACGCGACGGCGGGCTGCAAGGGCGGCTCCAGTGTCTACAACACCGGCGTGGGCGCGGGCGGCAACCGTACCGGCGGCGACGCGAGTGTGCTCGGCGGCAACCAGGTCATCGCCCCGATCAGCGCACCGGCGAACATCTGCGGCAACGCCGTCGCGGTCTTCGGGCGGGCGTTCGCGGGCTGCAAGGGCGGCTCGACCGTCACCAACGACGGGCCGGGACACGGCTACCAGAGCCGTCACATGGCCGCGGGATCGACCGGCAACGACACTGACGGGCGGTTCGGAGCGGGCAGCGGCAACCAGGTCGTCGCGCCGATCAGCCTGCCGGTGGACGCTTGCGGCAACGCCGTGGGCAACGCCTCGGCCGGCTGCACGGGCGGCGCCAAGGTCGAGAACTCCGGCGGCGGGTCAGGGGCCGGCGGCAACACCACTTCCGGCACGGCCGGGGTGCTCAGCGGCAACCAGGCGGTGGCGCCGATCACCGCGCCGATCAACATCTGCGGTAACGCGGCCGCCGTGCTCGGGCACGCGTTCGCGGGCTGCAAGGGCGGCGCCCACGTCAAGAACGGCGGGCGTGGCGCGGGTGGCAACACCACCTCGGGAGCCGCCGGCGTGCTGAGCGGCAACCAGGCGGTGGCGCCGATCACCGCGCCGATCAACATCTGCGGCAACGCCGCCGCCGTGCTGGGCGCGTCCCAGGCCCACTGCAAGGGCGGCGCGGGCGTCTGGCCGCAGCACGGTGTGGGCGCGGGCGGCAACCGTACGTCCGGCAGGGCCGGGGTGCTCGCGGGCAACCAGATCGTCGCGCCGATCACCGCTCCGGTCAACGTCTGCGGCAACGCCGTGGCCGTCCTGGGCGACGCCGCGGCCGGGTGCCTCGGCGGGGCGAACGTCGGCAGGCCCGGTTTCGAGCGGCCCTCCGCCTTCGACCGCTTCTCCGGCACCGCGCACGCCTCCGCCGCCAAGAGCGGCATGCTGCCCGCGCTGCCCGCCGTGCCGGTCCTGGGCGGCCTGCAGGACGTCGGTGGCGTCACCCAGCAGCTCCAGGGCACGAACCTGAGCACGCTGCCCGTGGTCGGCGACACCTCGGCCTCGCTGCCGGTGGTCAAGGAGGCCACCACCGCGCTGCCCGGGATCGAGGGCGCCTCGACCTCGCTGCCCGCCGTCGAGGGCGCCTCCACGGCGCTGCCCGCGGTGCGTGACGCCGCCGGTGCGGTGCCGCTGGTCCAGGACGCCTCCACGGCGTTCGGCCTGCCGCAGCTGCCCGAGCTGCCGGGCCTGCCCGGCCAGGCGCAGATCCCGGCCCAGCCGAAGAAGAGCGCCCAGTCCGCGCCGGCCCCCAAGGGTGACGGCGCCGGGCGGCGTGCCCGCCCGTCGGGCCCGGTCTCCGCGCTCGACCCCGCGACCTCGCTGGTCTCCTCCACCCCGGTCGGCGGCGCGGTGACCTCCGCCACCCACAGCCTGCCCGTCGGGGACATCGGCCTGATGAGCGCCGCCCAGCCGGCCGGTGTCACCGGGATGAACTCGGGCTCGGTGCTCGCCCTCCTGGTCGGCTCGCTGCTGGCCGCCTCGGCGACCCTGTTCGGGACGGCCCGCCGGGTCCGGTTCGGCCGCAAGTAGTCCGCCCCGCCGGATCCGATCCGGCCGGCGGCTCGCCTCACCGGTCTCCGGTTCGGCTGCGAGCAGACGGCCCCGCGGGTTCCGGTTCGGTCGGAAGTAAGGGAAACAGGTAGCACCAAAACCAAGTACGGCTACTGCTCACAGCCCGTGAGCAGTCAGCGATAGACGCTTTGCCCGTTCCGGGGGCGCGGCCCGGGGCGGGCAAAGCCATGTCCGCGTTCAGAGCGTACGTCGAACCCGCATGACCTTGCGGCGGAGCCGTACGTGCCGGCTCCCGTCCGGATGCACGCGGACGCGCGCCAGCTCCCACTGCCCGTACTCTGCGTGTTCGGTCAGCAGTTGACGTGCTGCTTCGCGAGTGAGGTCGCGTGGAATGAAGATATCCATGTAGGAGTAGTCGAGCACAACGATTAGTCTCCAGGGTGAGTCAGGGCGCCATGCCGCTCGATGGGCCTTATTCTGCGTGCTTGCGGGTGGACCCGGAAGCGAGTGGGTAGCCCGGGGGAAGGAAATTTCCGCGAGTCGGGTTACCTTTCAGTCTGTGCCGACTCCCGGCAGGGGGATTTGCAAGCGAACAGCGAGGTAGGAAGCAGCGTGCCAGCCAAGAACGGCAGCGCCGGCGGAACACGCCTGGTGATCGTCGAGTCGCCCGCCAAGGCGAAGACGATTGCCGGGTACCTCGGGCGCGGCTACATCGTCGAATCGAGCATCGGCCATATCCGCGATCTGCCGGAGAGGGCCGACGACATCCCTGAGAAGTTCAAGGGGGCGCCATGGGCGCGTCTGGGTGTCAATGTCGAGCACGAGTTCGAGCCGCTGTACGTCGTCAACGCCGACAAGAGGTCGCAGGTCAACAAGCTGCGACAACTGTTGAAGGACGCTGACGAGCTCTATCTGGCCACTGACGAGGACCGCGAGGGCGAGGCCATCGCCTGGCACCTGCGTGAGGTGCTCAAGCCCAAGGTCCCCGTGCACCGCATGGTGTTCCACGAGATCACCCCGCAGGCCATCCGCGACGCCGTGTCCAACCCGCGCGATCTCAACCTGCGCCTGGTGGACGCCCAGGAGACCAGGCGCATCCTCGACCGCCTCTACGGCTACGAGGTCAGCCCGGTCCTGTGGAAGAAGGTCAAGCCCCGTCTGTCCGCCGGCCGCGTTCAGTCGGTGGCGACCAGGCTGGTGGTGGAGCGCGAACGGGAGCGCATGGCGTTCACGTCCGCCCACTACTGGGACCTGCAGGCGCTCTTCGACACCAACAAGGCCGAAGAGCGGCCACGCGACTTCACGGGGACGCTGACGCAGGTCGACGGCAGGCGGGTGGCGCAGGGGCGCGACTTCGCCAGCACCGGCCAGCTCAAGAACGCCGACGTGCTCCACCTGTCCGAGGCCGCCGCCGGCGAGCTGGCGGGCCGGTTGCAGGGGGCGTCGTTCGCGGTCAAGTCCGTGGAGCGCAAGCCGTACACGCGTAAGCCGTACGCGCCGTTCCGGACGACCACATTGCAGCAGGAGGCCAGCCGTAAGCTGGGGTACTCCGCGAAGTACACGATGCAGGTCGCGCAGCGGCTCTACGAGAACGGCTTCATCACCTACATGCGTACCGACAGCATCACGCTGTCGGAGACGGCGGTCGCGGCCGCGCGGTCACAGGCGATCAAGCTGTACGGCGCCGCGTACGTGCCGGACAAGCCGCGCGTCTACACCAGCAAGGTCAAGAGCGCGCAGGAGGCGCACGAGGCGATCCGGCCATCCGGCGAGGAGTTCCGCACGCCGGGCGAGACCGGGCTGTCCGGCGACATGTTCCGCCTTTACGAGCTGATCTGGCAGCGTACGGTGTCCTCGCAGATGAAGGACGCGGTCGGCGAGTCGGTCACCGTGAAGGTGGGCGGCAGGTCGGCGTCGGGCGAGGACGTCGAGTTCAGCGCCTCCGGCCGGACGATCACGTTCTACGGATTCCTCAAGGCCTACGTCGAGGGGGCCGACGACCCGTCGACCGACCGTGACGACTCCGAGAAGCGGCTGCCGAACCTGGCCGAGGGCGACGCGCTGAGCTTGTCGCGCCTCGACGTGGCCGGCCACTCGACCAAGCCGCCCGCCCGCTACACCGAGGCGTCGCTGGTCAAGGAGCTGGAGGATCGCGAGATCGGGCGGCCTTCGACGTACGCCTCGATCATCGGGACCATCCTCGACCGCGGCTATGTGTTCAAGAAGGGCACGGCGCTGGTGCCGTCGTTCCTGGCGTTCGCCGTGGTCAACCTGCTTGAGCAGCATTTCGGCAACCTGGTCGACTACGACTTCACCGCCGAGATGGAGAAGGTGCTCGACGACATCGCCAACGACCGTGCGGAGCGGGTGCCCGAGCTGCAGCGCTTCTACTACGGCGCCGACGGTGACGAGGGCCTGAAGGAGATGGTCACCGACCTCGACGACATCGACGCCAAGGAGATCAGCTCGTTCTCCATCAGGGACACGGACATCATCCTGCGGGTCGGGCGATACGGCCCCTACCTGGACAGAGACGGCGCACGGGTCAACGTGCCCGAGGACATGACGCCCGACGAGCTGACGGGGGAGAAGGCCGAGGAGCTGTTCTCGCGGCCGACGGGCGACCGGGAGCTGGGGCGCGACCCGGCGAACGGGCACATGATCGTGGCCAAGGACGGCCGGTACGGGCCTTATGTGACGGAGATCCTGCCTGAGCCGCCGGAGGAGGAGACTCCCAAGCGGCGGACGAAGAAGGCCGATGCGCTGAAGCCGCGTACGAGCTCGCTGTTCAAGACGATGTCGCTCGACACGATCACGCTGGACGACGCGCTCAAGCTGCTCACCATCCCCAGGGCCGTCGGCGAGCTGGACGGCGAGGAGGTCGTGGCGCACAACGGGAAGTTCGGCCCGTACCTGAAGAAGGGCACCGACTCGCGTTCGCTGTCGTCGGAAGAAGACCTGCTGACGGTCACGATCGACCAGGCCAAGGAGCTGTTCGCGCAGCCCAAGCAGCGTGGCCGGCGCGCCGCGGCGGCGGCGCCGCTGCGCGAGCTGGGCGACGATCCCGTCTCCAAGAAGCCCGTGGTGGTGAAGGAGGGGCGGTTCGGGCCCTACGTGACCGACGGGGAGACGAACGCCTCGCTGCGCAAGGACGACACGGTGGAGGAGATCACGATCGAGCGGGCGGCCGAGCTGCTGGCCGAGCGTCGTGAGCGGGCTCCAGCGCCGAAGAAGACCACGCGGAAGGCTCCGGCGAAAAAGGCACCCGCGAAGAAGCCGGCGGCCAAATCCTAAGTAGCATCGTTTATGTGTTCGTCTTGATCTTCGTGGCCGGGGTGCTGCTGGCGCATTTCTACCTGTGGCACCGGCTGGTCCGCCAGACCACCGGCCCTGGGCGGTTACGCAAGTCGCTGACCTGGGGCCTGGCCGGTCTGCTCGCGGTGCTCGTGACGACGTTCGCAGGCACGCGGATGGGGCTGGAGAGCTGGGTGGCCTGGCCGGGCTACATCTGGCTGGCGGTGATGTTCTACCTGGTCGTCATCCTCGCTGTGCTGGAGATTCCGCGGGCGGTGGTGGCGGCGTTCCTGCGCCGGGCCGGGCGTCGTGAGCGGGCGCCGGAGGCGGCGCCCGAGCCGGTCGCGGTGCTGGCGGGCACGGCCGGTTTGGAAGAGGCCGCTTCCGTGGAGGCGGCTTTCGTGGGGGCTGGTGCCGCTTCCGGCGGTATGAGCAGGCGGCTCTTCCTCGGGCGGGCCACCGCCGCCGTCGCGGGCGTGAGTGCGCTGGGCACGGTCGGGTACGGCATGTCGAGCGCGCTCGGCGACCCCGTGATCGAACGGGTCAAGGTCGCGCTGCCGAAGCTGGATTCGCGGCTCAGCGGCCTGCGGTTCGCCGTGGTGAGCGACATCCACCTGGGGCCGCTGACGGGGATCGGGCACACCGAGCGGATCGTCCGCATGATCAACGGGCTCGAAGCCGATGTGGTGGCGATCGTGGGCGACCTGGTCGACGGGTCGGTGGCTCAGCTCGGTGCGCTGGCCAAGCCCTTGAAGAGCCTTGAGTCCCGTTACGGGGCCTTTTTCGTCACAGGCAATCACGAATACTTCGCGCCGGAAGGTCCGGGCGAGTGGGTCGAGGAGCTCGGGGAGCTCGGTGTCCGCTCGTTGCGAAACGAACGCGTGGAGATCCGGCACCAGGGCGCGGTGCTCGACCTGGCCGGGGTGAACGACGTGGGCGGCACCTCCGTCGGGGACGGCCCCGATTTCACCAAGGCTCTCGGCGGGCGTGACGCGGGCCAGTCCACTGTGCTGCTCGCGCACCAGCCGATCCAGGTTTCCGAGGCCGCGCGCCATGGGGTCGACCTGCAGTTGTCCGGCCACACGCACGGCGGGCAGATCGCGCCGTTCAACCTGGTGGTGGGGTTGCAGCAGCCGGTGGTGTCGGGTCTGGCGACGATCGACGGCGTGCAGGTCTACGTGTCCAGGGGCGCCGGGTTCTGGGGGCCGCCGGTGCGCGTCGGGGCGCCGCCGGAGATCACGATGCTGGAGCTGCACAGCTGACTTTCCGCGATCCGGTAGTCACGCCGTGCCATCCTGGCGTAGTATCCAACCGGATACCCTTCGGAGGTGCAGCATGGTCTCTTCGCCGGTGGAGGAGGCGCTTCGGCACGAGGTCGCCTTCTGGGCCAAACGCGGCGGGCTGCTGTTCAAGCAGGCCAGACATGCCGCGAGCCTCAATCAGAAGGCGCTGGCCGACGTCAGCGGCACGTCCCGGACGACGCTGTCGGCCTATGAGCACGGCAGGAAGTCGCCGACGCTGGAGACCGCGGGCCGCATTCTCGACGCCGCCGGGTTCCGGCTGGCGCTGGAGGCGAAGATCGAGTTCGCCGCCGAGGTGGGCGCGGACGGCCGGACGTTCCACGTGCCGAGCCGACTGCCACGATTGCCGGTCGCCGCCGCGCTGGGCGTGCTGCGGCTGGGTGAGCGGGTCTTCGATCTGGCCGACAGGGACGAGCGGCGGGCGGCCTACGTCGCCCTGCTGAGCGAGGGGAGCCCGCAGGAGCTGCTCGGCCATGTGGACGGGGTGCTGCTCGTGGAGCTCTGGGACGAGCTCATTCTGCCGCCGGACATCCGTGCCGGATGGTGGCCTTTGGTGGAAGAGGCCCGACATGAGGCCGGAGTTGTGAATTGATGATGTTTTTGGGGGCCTATTCGAGGTGTGTAACCTGCGCACCAGCCCTCGATCGTAATACCCTCAGCCACGAGCAGCCGGGAATATCCGGCTCATGTCTTGTCTACCCGCTTCCGGCCAACACCTGGATACGCTGAAATCATGACTGCCCCTGGCCGACGCCGCCCTACTCACGTGCTGGCCAATGCGCCGTTCCGACGGCTTTGGACGGCCATGTCGGTGTGCAGCTTGGGTGACTGGCTCAACATCCTGGCCGTGACCGCGCTCGCCGCAAATCTCACCCAGGGCGACTACCGTGTGCAGTCGCTGGCCGTGGGCGGCGTCTTCGTCGCCAAGATGCTGCCCGCCGTCCTGCTCGGGCCGCTCGCCGGGGTGTTCGCCGACCGGTTCGACCGGCGGCTGACGATGTTCGGGGCGGACCTGGCCAGGTTCGCGGTCGTGCTGTCGATCGTGTTCGTGCACAGCTACCAGTGGCTGATCGTGGCGACCATCCTGGTCGAGTGCGTCAACCTGTTCTGGGTCCCGGCCAAGGACGCCACGGTGCCCAACCTGGTGCCCAAGGAGCAGCTGGAGTCGGCCAACCAGCTCAACCTGCTGGTCACCTACGGCACCGCGCCGATCGCGGCGGCGCTGTTCGCGGCGCTGTCCGTGGTGGGCGACGTGGCGACGAGCATGGTGCCGTTTCTGTCCGGCCGGGACGCCACGGGGCTGGCGCTGATCGTCAACGCCTGCGCCTATCTCGTCTCGGCCTTCCTTATCTTCACCCTGCGCGACATCCCCAAGCGGGACGGCGCGATCTCGACGCCCTCGGTGCTCAAGCAGATCGTCGAGGGCTGGAAATACGTGGGCGGCAACCGGCTGGTGCGCGGCCTGATCATCGGCATGCTCGGGGCGTTCGCCGCGGGCGGGGCCGTGGTGGGCGTCGCCAAGGTCTACGTGGTGGCGCTCGGCGGCGGCGACGCGGCCTACGGCGTGGTGTTCGGCGCGGTCTTCGTCGGCATGGCGCTGGGCATGTTCTTCGGGCTCAGGCTGCTGCGTCAGCTCTCCAGGCGGCGGCTGTTCGGGCTGGCGATCACGGTGGCGGGGCTGGTGCTCGCCGCGATCGCGCTCGTGCACAACCTGGTCATCGTGGTCATGCTGACCGTGGTGCTGGGGGCGTGCGCGGGGATCGCGTGGATCATCGGCTACACCCTGATCGGGCTGGAGGTCGAGGACGCGCTGCGCGGCCGCACGTTCTCCTTCCTGCAGTCCACCGCCCGCGTCACGCTGCTGCTCGTGGTCGCCGTGGCCAACCCGCTGGCGGCCATCTTCGGGGTGCACGAGCTGGGGCTGGGCGAGTTCGCCTACCGGTTCGACGGGACCAACCTGGTGCTGCTGATCGGCGGGGTGCTCGCGACGGCCGTCGGCATCCTGGCCCTGCGGCACATGGACGACAGGAAGGGCGTGCCCCTCTCCGCCGATCTGCTCGCCGCGGTGCGCGGCGAGCGCTTCCCCACGGAGGCGGCCGAGCACGTGCCCGGGCTGTTCGTGGCGTTCGAGGGCGGCGAGGGGTCCGGCAAGACGACCCAGTCGCGGCTGATCGCCATCTGGCTGCGCGACCAGGGGTTCGACGTCGTGCAGACGCGCGAGCCCGGCTCCACGAAGGTCGGCATGCGGCTGCGGGCGATCCTGCTCGACGCGGCCGAGCGCGGGCTGTCGGCGCGGTCAGAGGCGCTGCTCTACGCGGCCGATCGGGCCGAGCATGTGGAGAAGGTCATCAGGCCCGCCCTCTACCGGGGCTCGCTCGTGATCACCGACCGCTATGTCGACTCCTCCCTGGCCTACCAGGGGGCGGGCCGGGCGCTCGACCCCGAGGACGTCTCCAAGATCAACGCTTGGGCGACGGGCGGACTGGTGCCGCACCTGACCGTGCTCATCGACACGCCGCCCGAGGTGGGGCTGACCCGGCTGGGCGGGGCGGCAGACCGGATCGAGGCCGAGCCGCTGGACTTCCACCAGCGGGTGCGCAAGGAGTTCCGCGCGCTGGCGGCGGCTGCGCCGGAGCGTTATCTCGTGGTGGACGGCACGCTGTCGACCAATGTGATCACCCGGCAGATCCAGGACCGGATCCACGAGATCCTGCCGGACCCGGTGCCCAGGGAGTCGGAGGACGTCACGGGCACGATGCCGGCGATCCGCGACTAGGACCTCGCCGTCTGCGGGGTGGGGCTTCGTGGGTACGGCGCTGGCTCTGGGCGGGTGGGGCTTCGTGGGTACGGCGTTCGCCATCCGCGGCTAGCCTTACCTGTGTGACAGTTTTCGATGACCTCGTCGGGCAGGCGCAGGCGACAGCCGTGCTGTCGCGGGCCGCGGCGGCGGCCGGTGAGGTCGTCAAGGGCGGGCGGGGCACGGGCATGACGCATGCCTGGCTGTTCACCGGCCCGCCGGGCTCCGGGCGCGAAGAAGCCGCACGCGCGTTCGCCGCCTCGCTGATGTGCCCCGACGGCGGTTGCGGTCACTGCGACCAGTGCCATCAGGTGCTCATCGGATCCCATCCCGACCTGGAGGCCGTACGTCCTCAGGGCCTGTCCTACAGCGTCAAGCAGACCAGGGAGCTCATCCTGCGGGCGGCCGGGGCGCCTACGCAGGGGCGGTGGCGGGTCATCCTGTTCGAGGACGCCGACCGCGCCACGGAATCAGCCGCGAACGCCCTGCTCAAGGCCATCGAGGAGCCGCCGCCCCGTACGGTGTGGCTGCTCTGCGCGCCCGCCCCGGACGACCTGATGATCACCATCAGGTCACGCTGCCGCGTGGTCAACCTGACCAACCCCGGCACGGAGGCCGTCGCGCACGTGCTGGCCACCAGGGACAACGTGCCGTGGGAGACGGCCACGTTCGCCGCGCGAGCGGCCCAGGGGCACGTCAGCAGGGCGCGGGCGCTGGCCCTGGACGAGGACGTCAGGCGGCGGCGCGAGGCCGTGCTGAGCATCCCACGCTCGCTGACCGGGGTCGGGGAGTGCGTCTTCGCCGCCGAACGGCTGGTGAAGACGGCGGAGGAGGAGGCCGCCGCCGCCACGGCCCTGCTGAACGAGAGCGAGACGTCGGATCTGCGCAAGCTGTACGGCGAGGGGTCCACCGGCAAGGGGCTCAACCGGGGGCTCGTGCGCGGTGGGGCGGGTGCCCTGAAGGAGCTGGAGGACCGGCAGAAGTCGCGGGCCACCCGGATCAAGCGGGACTCGCTGGACTCGGCGTTGCTGGAGCTGGTGTCGTTCTATCGGGATGTGCTGGCCATGCAGTTCGGGGCCGGGGTGGAGCTGGCGAACGACGATATTCGCTTCGATCTCGATCAACTGGCCAGGGCTTCCACACCGGAGGAAACGGTGCGGCGGATCGATGCGATCATGCAGTGCAGGGAACGGCTCGGGGCGAACGTCAATCCGCAGATCGCGGTCGAGGCGATGATGCTCGCGCTGCGTCCCTGACCCGACGCCGGGGTGCGGCGCGGTACGGAGTCCTGAACAGGGTGGTCGAAGGCGTGCGCGGAGCTCGGGGATTATGGCGCGTGGCGTTGGCGGTGCTCGCCTCGGTGGTGGTGGCGGGCGCTGGGCTGCCTGCTCCGGTGGGTGCCGGAGCGGCTGGGCCGGGGCCGGCGGTGAGCGATCAGTGGGAGATCGCTGTCTTCCTGTGCACGCCGTCCTCGCCGGACTGCCGTAAGCGGGGTGCCACGGAGAAGCAGAAGCGGGCGGTCCGGACGATCCTGGAGGGTCTGCCTGAGGTGACGGCTGTGCGGTTCGTCGATCGGGCCACCGCGTACGCGAGCTTCCGCCAGGACTTCGCCGGGAAGAAGACGCTGCTGGCGAAGGTACGGGCCAAGGACGTGCCGGAGTCGTTCCACGTGCAGGTGACGCAGGGAGCGGACCGGGGCCGGGTGCGGGTCGCGGTGGCCCGGCGACCGGGGGTGGGCACCGTCGTCGATCAGGCGGAGATGCACGCCTTGGAGCAGGACGAACTGGCGTCGCCGGACGTCGGCGTCTATCTATGTACGAAGGTTTCGGCCATGCCGGCCTGCGGGTCCGGTCGTGGCGCGGCGAACGGCAAGAAGACGACGTCCAAGGAGAAGAAGGCGGTCGTCGCGGCGATCAAGGGCACGCCCGGGGTGGAGTCGTACTCCTTCGTGGATCAGACCACGGCGTACCAGAACTTCGTCGAGACCTTCGCCGACCACGAGTCACTGGTCGCGGTCACCAAAGTTTCGGACATACCGGAGTTGTACTCGCTGACGATGCGGTCTGAGGCCGACTGGGGCGCGGCGGCCCGTCGGCTGGAGCGGTTGTCCGGGGTGAGCACGGTGTACAACGCGCGATGTTTCCAGACGACGGTCAAGCTGACCGGGGAATACGGGCTTTCCCACGCCGACCCTGAGAACACGGTGTGCTGAGCTGACCGGATAGAGAGCTCGCTGCCCTCCTGTGGGCTTCGGCGGCGCAGGGTGGGGCGGGCGGCGGAAGATATCCGGGTGACTGAAGCAGCAGATGAGGCTGCGAAGCGTCTCTGTTATGTGGAAGCCGAACTACTCACCCAACAAGAGGCCCTGGCGCGGCAGCGGGTCGATGTGGCGTCGATCTTCGCCGAGCATCATGTGGGCCTCGTCCGGCTGGCCCTGATCATGGTCGGTGATCAGGCGACCGCCGAAGACGTCGTGCAGGACGCGTTCGCGCGCACGCACGCCGGGCGGGCCAGGCTGCGCGATATCGACAAGGCGCTGGCCTACGTGCGTTCGGCGGTGCTCAACGGGTGCCGGTCGGTGTTGCGCAGGCGGGCGACGGTGTTCCGGCGGGTGGTGCCGTACGAGCCGCCTGTCTGGTCGGCGGAGAGCGCCGCGCTGCTGGGCGAGGAGCGCCGGGAGGTGCTGCTCGCACTGCGGCGGCTGCCGCGCAGGCAACGCGAGGCGCTGACGCTGCGCTACTACTTCGATCTCACCGATCAGGAGATCGCCGACACCATGAGGATCAGCGCCGGCACGGCCAGATCCACGATGGCGCGAGGGATCGCCGCCCTCGGCCGAGCACTTGGGGAGGATTCATGAACAGCCCGGTGGAAGAAAGACTGCGTGAGGCTCTCGCCGAGGCCGGAGCATCGATCGACACCAGCACGCTCAGACCGTTGCAGGCGCGGCGGCGCCGGCCCCGGGTGGATCTCCGGCTGGTGGCCGTGGCAGCGGTCGTGGCCATCGCGGGGGCGACGACGGCCGTGGTGCTGGGCGGGCCGGGCGACGAAGACCGTGCGGTGGCGACGAACGTGGAGCCGGTCCGCGACGACCAGGCGGAGGTGATCGTCTTCCTGTGCACCAAGTCGGAGCCGCCGTGCCAGGAGCGAGCCACCCCTGAGCAGGTGAAGACGGTCGAGCAGACCGTCAAGCGGTTGCCGGGAGTCGAGGAGGTGTTCTTCGATTCCCAGGCCACCGCTTACGACGACTTCCGGAAGACTTACGCGAGCAACAAGGCGTTGCTGGATGCCGTACGGGTCACCGACATGTCCCCGTCGTTCAGATTGAAGCTCTCCCAGGGAGCCGACCGGAATGAGATATCGCGCCGGCTGCAGGGCGTGCTCGGTATCCAGACGGTCAGCGATCTCTCTCAGCCGACCACCGCCGACCTGCCTGAGGTGGAGCCGAAGGTCTCGGTCTTCCTGTGCGCGCCGTCGTCTGCGATGCCTGCTTGTGGCGCCAAGCGGACCGACGATGCGGCGAGTGGTGTGAACGAGGTGGCGAAGGGAGGAAAGGGGGTGACGGGCGCGCAGAAGGAGGACCTCGCCCGGCTGATCGAGTCGATGCCCGAAGTAGAGTCGTTCGTCTTCGAGGATCAAGCGACGGCTTACGCGAACTTCAAGCGCTCCTTCGCCGCCAGCAACAAAGCGCTGGTCGAGGCGACCAAGGTCGAGGACATGCCCGAGTCGTTCAGGCTGACCATGAAGCCGGATGCGCGGTGGGAGAAGGCTGTCAGCAAGCTGAGACGGCAGCCCGGGGTCGGCCAGGTCAGCTACCTCTCGACGTCGTGCATCACGAAACAGAGCCGGCTGCGCGGGCAGTATCTGATCCAGCAGCCCGAGGAGAAGGTGTGCTCCAGCGCCGGCTGATGTGCCGGGCTCTGACCGAACTGCCGTGCCTGCACCCCTCACGGTCGGCGGGCGGACACACGTAGTGTGGCAGCGAAGGCGGTAAAAGACCCCGAGGCCGTCAGGAGGCGAGCGCGAGCCCATGGGAATGATCATGGCCGTGAGCTTCACCCGTTATGGGAGGCTCTACTACCTCGATCCCGGCGGGCATAGTCCCAAGGTCGGCGACAAGGTGCTCGTGCCGACCGATTCCGGGCCTGAAGTGGCGGAGTGCGTGTGGGCGCCGCAATATACGAGCGAAGACATCGACGGGCTGCCGGTGTGCGAGGGGCCGGCGGGTGAGGAGCAGCTCACTCGCGACGAGTCCAACAAACGCCGCAGGGCCGAGGCGCGCAGTGTGTCCAAGCGGCTGATCAAACGGCACACGCTGCCGATGAAGGTCGTCGGCATCGACTATCTCGACCAGGACAACGTCTATACGGTCTACTTCTCCGCGCCGCATCGGGTGGACTTCCGCGCCCTGGTGCGCGACCTGGCCCGCAACCTCCGGGCCAGGGTCGAGCTCCGGCAGATCGGGCCCAGGGACGAGGCGCGGCTCCAGGGCGGGATCGGCCCCTGTGGCCGTGACCTGTGCTGTGCCACGTTCCTGAAGGACTTCGAGCCGGTCTCGGTGCGGATGGCGAAGGATCAGGACCTGCCGGTCAACCCGCTCCGGATCGCGGGCGCGTGCGGTCGGCTCATGTGCTGCCTGAAATACGAGCATCCGCTCTACCAGGAGTTCCGGGCGTCGGCTCCGCGGGTGGGGGCGAGCGTGGAGACCCCGCAGGGGGCCGGCACCGTGGTGGGGCACAACGTACCGTCCGACTCCCTGGTGGTGCGGCTCAACGATGGCGGGCGCCGGTGCTCGTGCTCGAAGGCCAGCGTGTGCGGGCCGCGTCAGGCGTACGACTCGACGTACGGCGATTCGGATCCGGCCTGAGGGCGGTGGTGCGGCGGCCGAGCCGGGTCGCCGCCGCCGTCGTCGCTGCGACGGTGGCGCTGCTCGGCTGCGGTTGTGCCCCGGCCGAGCCGGTCGGCGGCGGGCTGGCCTGGTCCGGCTGCGGTGACGGGTTCGAGTGCGCGACGTTGCGGGTGCCGCTGGACTACGCGGTGCCGGACGGTGAGCGACTCGATCTCGCCGTGATCCGGTTGCCCGCCGGCGGCGATCGGATCGGGTCGTTGGTGGTCAATCCGGGTGGGCCGGGGAGTTCGGGGGTCGAATACGCGCGGGCGGCCCGGATCGTACTGAGTGAGGAGGTACGCGAGCGGTTCGACATCGTGGGGTTCGACCCGCGCGGGGTCGGGAAGTCGGCGCCGGTCGAGTGCCTGGACGATGTGCGGCTCGACGCGTTCGTCACGCTGGACGCGTCGCCGGACTCGGCCGAGGAGCGGCAGGCGCTGGAGGCGGGGTCCAGGGAGTTCGCGGAGGGGTGTGAGAGGCGTTCCGGGCGCCTGCTTGCGCATCTGGGCACCGTCGACGTGGCGCGGGATCTGGAGTTGCTGCGGCAGGGGCTCGGGGACCGGAAGCTGACTTATCTCGGTAAGTCGTACGGCACGTTCTTGGGCGCTGTTTATGCGGACATGTACGCCGATAAGGTGCGGGCGTTCGTGTTGGACGGGGCGCTCGACCCGGCGATCTCCCGGCTGCGCCTCAACTCGGATCAGGCGGCGGGCTTCGAGCAGGCGCTGCGCGCTTACGCCAAGGCGTGCTTGGCGGAGGAGGGGTGCCCGTTCCGCAGCCGTACCGTCGAGGGGGCGCTGGAGGAGGTGAGCGGGCTGCTCCGCCGTACGGACCGGAGGCCGTTACAGGGAGGCGGGCGGCAGGTCACGCAGGCCCTGGCCACGCTCGGCGTCCTGACCCCGCTCTATGATCGCGACTCCTGGCCGGAGCTGACCGAGACGCTGCGCCAGGCGTTCAAGGGGAACGGCACGCTGCTGCTCCACAACGCCGACCAGCTCACCGGCAGGCACGGCGACGGCACCTACTCCAACCAGACGGAGGCCAACATGGCCGTCAACTGCGTGGACGGCGCCTACCCCGCGGACACCGCCGCCTATGAGCAGGGGGCGGCCAAGGCGTCCGGGCAGGCGCCCAGATTCGGCCCGTACATCATGTGGTCGTCGCTGCCCTGCGCCCGCTGGCCCGCCGCACCCACCTTCAAGGCCCACCCCCTGAAGGCGGCGGGCGCCGCACCCATCCTCGTCCTCGGCACCAGACGCGACCCGGCCACGCCCGCTCACTGGGCGCGTGCGCTGGCGAGTGAGCTGGAGCCGGGGGTGCTGCTGGAGTGGGACGGGGACGGTCACACCGCGTACTCCAACGGGTCGGCGTGCGTGGACGAAGCCGTGGACCGATACCTGCTGACGGGCACGGCGCCGGCGGACGGCACGGTCTGTCCCGGCATCGGGTGATCGGCGGAGCGAGAACCCCTTGGGCTCCTGTAGACTCTTTCACGCTGCAGCAGCACGCCGCCTTAGCTCAGTCGGCCAGAGCACTTCACTCGTAATGAAGGGGTCTCGGGTTCGAATCCCGAAGGCGGCTCCCAGCTCAAAGGCCCTCCCGGGATGATCCGGGAGGGCCTTTTGGATCTTTGCGCAGCAGCAAAGTGCAGCAGTCGGTCATTCAGCGAGACTCTGGGCGAGCGCTGGAGCGCATTCCTCGCGGCTTCGATCGGGCGCGGGCGTGAGCGAGCCGCTCGCTGCGGCGACGCTGACGGTCTTCGCACTCCGCCATCAGCAACCGGCCAGGAAACCGCGGTAGGTGAACTGCTCGTGTCCGGCCGCATCGGCAGTGGCGGTGAACTGGCCGCGGGTGGTGGGCAGGCGCAGCATCCGACACGCCTGGTCGACGGCGGCCTCAGCCGCTGGTTCGGTCACTCCACGCTGGTGGATCGTCATGACGCATCTCCCTGGCCGGCGGCACGCCACCCGTACGGCTCACCACGCCCACGACGAAGGTGGCGAAAGCCCTCCCACTCCATGGCACCGATCAAGGGGTGAAGCGGCGAAAGTGCGTGCCGGAGAAGGATGAAAGGGAATAGAGGTGAGCGGTCTGTTCGCGCTCCTCACCCCCGAGCTGTCGATTATTCGCGGCACCTATCTGGTGTCAAGCCCGTCTGTGCAGGGGGACAACCAGTTACCGAGAAATGTCACCGCGATGCTTGGAACACGCGAAGTCGGGCTTGACCGCAGCTAGGCGGCAGTCGCGATCGTTTATCACCTATGGGGGTGGGTTAGATCGAGCGGACGCTGACACCGTCAGCGGGAACCGTCGGTGAGGCCCAGGTAGACGACCAGGGCACCGCCTATGACAAGCCCTGCGATGGCCACCGAGGAAAGCGCACTACGCTGCGCCCTGCGCGGTCTGCCGCGCCTGGTGTGTTTGCTTACGCTCTCGATTACAGACGCGAGCACGGCCCAAATGATGGCGATGAAGACCAGCGGCAGTAAAGCTGCGAATGTGTCACCCATGATGCGCCTGATCTTGCCGAAGGCGACGATGCCGAGCAAGTGCAACATCGCCTTTCATCGTACCGGCGGCACCGGGGCAAGCCGCTGTCTGCGGGCAGGGCAACCAGCGCGCGAGGAAGCTCGCCGGAAAGCATGTACACGCGAACGACGGCTTGCCGTGGCGCGGCCGACCGGCATGGCTACGCCTGCCCGACGAAGCGATGGCTCCCACCTCCGCTCGCTGAAAAGTCACGGCGCGGACCGCGTCGGTGACAATTCGACATCGAGGAGACCCGGCTGAGACAGGGGTGTCGCCACGGCACCGGCTCTGCGGTGGGGTCGTTGCCTGAGATTAGCGCTGCGGGAAGGAATCCTGACTCCGAGTCCCGATGCATGATGATCTGTGTGGGGAAGACTGGGAAGGCGAGGGCGGCGAGCGTGTTCGGTGCGTTGCTGGACCGTTCGCTTGTGCAGATGGCGGAGGCTTCGGCGGACGCCAGGACCTACGATCGCAACATCATTCACACGGTTTCCGACGTCTGGGATAACAACACCTTTCCCTTGTTCCGCGCACTGGCGGCCCGTACATCGTGGGGCCGTGAGCGGCGGGCACGTGCCGCCTTGGCATGGATGGCCGCTCTCGGTGCGGCACGGCGGACGTGGATGGCGGAGCAGTCGGCGATCGCCGGGTACAGCCTGGAGTCGTTGCTGCCGGCGCCGGTGGAGAACGACCATGACCACTGGGATTACCGGGGCATTGTGTTCGCGCCTACGGCGGCGCTGACGATGGAGGTCGCCGTAGAAATCGGCGTCGACTACGACCTTGCCACCGCCGAGGTTCGCTCGCTGGTGCTGGAACGGGTCGGCGGCACCCGGTTGACGGGCACGCTGGCGGTGGCCGCCCGACGCCGGTATGCCTCTGACCGGCCGGCCGACGACCTCGCCGAGTTATGGCTCTGGCTCGACGAGGTCACCGATACACACTTTGATTCCCGCGACTCATCCGGGATCACCATGGGTTGCGGGACGGGTCAGGTAGCGATCGGCATGGGGAAAGGCGGAATCCTGCGTGCGGCTCGCGCCACCATCCATCCGAACGACCTGGCCTGGCACCTGTCCGCGGCGGGCCGGGCTCTCGGCACGCGAACCCCGACCGGCCCGCGGCCATCACGTCGGACGACGCCGCCGCGAAGGCCGAAAGCGCTGGACGACGAGCCGTTGGCCGCTGCGACGGTCCTGCACCAAGCGATGCTGGAGATCCGTATGGTGCGCTACGCCTCCTATGCCGGTCAGATCCCGGTCCGGTCTCTGTGCCTGGCGTTCGCCGGCGCGGGGGAGTCCATCCTCGCCGCAAGCGCGCATCGCCGGGCGAGCCGGCGTGCCGAGGCATTCCGTCAGCTGGTCGAGGACTGGATGCAGATGGGAGGGCTCGACCTTGCTCCCTGGTTCGCGGGTTGCCTGCGCGATCTCGCCGGCAGGGTTTGCGGGACGACCCGAGAGTGGGTCAACTCGTTGATACCTCCGGTAGAACAGGGCGCCGAGCCGGTAAGAGGGCTGGCCTCCGACTTGCCGGCGGAGGCTGAGCTGCGGCTGGTCAAATACGTGGCTGCGCATACTCAGCATGACATCCCACGCGCCGGCTCGGCCCTGGTCCAATTGGCCGTGCCGCCTCGTCCCCAGGCTGGGCGGGGTGAAGGGTGGGACTTGTGTTGGTTGGAGCTCGAGAGCCCTGATCATTTCCAGGTCAGTGACACCGCTTTTCGCGGTGCCACCAGTCCACAGCTGATAGGAGCGCCTGAGGCGGTCCGTTTCCTCAGCCTGAGCGACGGCGACCTCACCATGGCCGCCGACGAAGCCGAGATGGGAGAGAAGCGAGCCGGCCAGCGGGAGTAGAAGGATTCCGGGTATCCCCGTCGCCACGGCTCTGAATCTCGTCCCGGACGCCGTAGCGCTCAACGCCATGATCGAACTTCGGCGTACCGTTCATGACCTGGCCTCGGCAGGTGCGCCCGGTTCTCAGGTGAACTTGGCGCCGTCGGCGACTTACCGGCCGGTGGCCTTTCTGAGGGCGTTGCCGAGTGCCTCGGTGCTGGTCACGCCGACGATCAGCTCGCCGTTCTCGAAGGCGAATCTCGGTACGGTGGTGACGCCCTCTCGCCGTGCTGCGGCTGCTTGCTCACGTACCTCGGCGTCTCCCTCTTTGGAGGCGAGGAAGTTTCGGACGCGGCCGCGGTCCAAGCCGGTCCGTTCGGCGAGCTCGGTGAGTTGTGGGTGGTCGGCGACGTTCACGCCGTCGCGGAAGTATGCGTCGAAGAGGGTGGTCGCCAGTGCGGCCTGTACGTCGGCGCCGTGCTCGTGCAGGGCGAGCCACAGCAGCCGGTGCGCGGTCAGGGTGTTGACCGCCACCGCACGGTCGAATCGGTACTCGATCCCTTCGCCGGCACCGAGGCGTGTCATCTCCGTGAGCATCGCCTCGGCTTGGTCCGGACCGAACATTTCGACCACCGTGTCCATCAGCGGCCGGGGGTCCTCGGGTGCGTCGGGAAGGAGCTGGTACGGACGATGGATGAGTTCGATGTCTGATTCTGCGTCGGCTGCGGCCACTGCGCGGTGGAACTGGTGCGTGCCGAGGCGGCACCAGGGGCAGGCGATATCGATGTGTACCTCTACATTCATCCGGATTCCTTTCTCGGGTGGAGGCAGCCGGTCATGACCGCGATGTGGCGCTCGTGGTGGGGTCTCGTAGCACTCGGAGGGCTTGGGACCAGGCGAGGACTTCGTCCAGCATGGTGATCAGGGCGGTTTCTTGGCGTTCGCCGGGGGCGCAGACGCCGGCCTTGGAGTCGGTGAAGTCGAAGTCGAAGTACGGGTTGATCGCGACTTGGGCGTGGACGTCGGCGATTTTGATCTCGCCCATGGTCTGGCGTAGTTGTTCGGCGGCGCGGGTGCCGCCGTAGACGCCGTAGCTGACGATCCCGGCTGCCTTGTCGTTCCATTCCGCGTACAGGTAGTCGATGGCGTTTTTCAGGGCGGCGGGGATGGCGCTGTTGTACTCCGGGGTGACGAACACGAATCCGTCGAACCTGGCGATCGTGGCCGCCCAGCGCTTGGTGTGTGCGTGTTGGTAGTAGCCGATGACTGCGGGGGCGGGCTCATCCAGTAACGGGAGCTCGTAGTCGGCTATGTCGACGAGTTCGAGGCCGACCTGCCCGGTTTTGACGGCGGGGTGGCGGCCGGCGGCCTCGGCGACCCACTGGGCCACGTCCGCTACGCGGCGGCCGGGGCGGGTGCTGCCCAGGATGATCGCGATCTGGATCATGGACTTCTCCTTGGGTTCTGTCTCGGTTGGGACATGAACTTTGTGCTCGCGGCCAGGTGGGTGCCGATCGGGGGGCGTGAGGCTTCTCCAACGGGGACGCTCGCGTAGTGGCCCCGGTTCAGGAATGTGCTCTCACCGTTGGTGAAGGTGTTCATGCCTGCTAGCGTCCCCGTGCTGGGCGTGTTCGGGCCAGGCTGCGGTTTTCCTAGCCCTGGTAGGGCCAGGCTCGCCGCGAATACAATCGCGGTTGATGACTGACTCAGAGCTGGGCGCGTTTCTTCGCGCGCACCGGGAGGCGGTCCCTCCGGCCGCGGTCGGGCTCCCGACCGGGAACCGGCGCCGCACCCCCGGTCTGCGCCGCGCCGAGCTGGCCACGCTCGCCGGCGTCAGCGTCGATTACCTCACCCGGCTGGAGCAGGGGCGCGACCGCAGTCCGTCCGCCCAGGTGCTCTCCGCGCTCGCGGAGATTCTGGGGCTGTCCCGTGACGAGCAAATCCACCTGCACCGGCTGGCGAAGGCCACCGGCGGCGGCGCGTGCGACGGGGCCGCCGCGATGCAGACCCGGACGGTGCGGCCGACTGTGCAGGCGCTGCTCGATCGGCTGGAGCCCGCGCCGGCGCTGGTCGCCAACCGGCCCGGTGACCTGCTCGCGTGGACGGCCGGGTTCGCACGGCTGGCCGGCCCGAGCGGGCTGCTGGAGGCCGAGCCGCCGAACCTGGTTCGGCACGTTTTCACCGACCCGCGGGCGCACGATGCCCACCCGGACTGGGACGCGGTCGCCGGCGAACGGGCCGCTGCGCTGCGGGCCGCTGCCGCGCTCGGCGACTCGCACGCGGCGCTGCTCGCCGAGGAGCTGACGATCGTCGCCGGTGCCGGCTTCCGCGACCGGTTCGAGGGCTCGGCCGCGTTGCCCGCGCGCATCGGTGTCGAGCGGTGGGCGCACCCGGAGGTGGGGGAGCTGCGGCTGGCGTACGAGAGCCTGGAGCTGCCCGACCCCGATGAGCAGCGGCTGGTCGTCTACCTCGCCTCCGACGAGGCCACTGCCGCCGCCCTCGACCGCCTCACTGATCATCACCCCGCCGCCTCCTAGCGGCGGCCTGTCCTGATAGTTGACGGGTACGTGGGCACACCTGCCTGAGGGGGATATCACCGGCCATTCCATCTGGAGCCTGCGCGCCCTGGGCTGGGATTGGCGATCCGTCGCGAGGGCTTGCATGCGGGCGTGGTGAGCTGACGGCCCACCACGACCTGGAAGGCAGCGCTGTCCGGCACTTGACCTCAATCATGGTTCAGGTCCCAGAATCGCTGATGGCGGGCGGCGTGGCCGGATGGTCCGGTCGGAACGCGCTCGCAGGTTCTGGATCGAACCCAAGGAGATGCATATGAGCAAAGTCGTCGTCATCGGCGCCACCGGCCTGCAGGGCGGCGCGGTCGCCGATCTGCTGCTGGAGCGCGGCCACGAGGTGGTGGCGTACGTGCGTTCGCCCGAGTCGCCGGCCGCCACGACGCTCTTAGCGCAGGGAGCACGGCTTGCCACCGGCGACCTCGCCGATCCCGACGCGCTCCAGCGGGCCTGCACAGGCGCCGACGCGGTTTTCGGCCTGTCGGTGCCGTTCGGGGAGGGCGGCAAGGACGAGGAGGTCGCGCAGGGACGCCTGCTCATCGACACCGCCGCTCGCCTCGACGTCCACCTGGTGTACTCCTCTGTGCGGGGCGGCGACCGGCCGGCGGCCACCAACATCGACCACGCCGACAGCAAGCAGCTCATCGAGGCGTACTTGCGCGAGCGGCCGGTGCGGGCGACGGTGCTCGGCCCGGTGTACTTCATGGAGAACGTGCTCAACCTCGGCTTCAGCCAGCTCGGTGACGGCATGCTCGCCAACCCGCTGACCCCGGGCAAACAGCTCGACCAGGTGAGCGTTCTGGACATCGCCGGCATGGCCGTACATGCCGTCGAGAACCCTGACGAGCTCGTCGGCGAGCGGATCGACATCGCCTCCGATCGCGTCACCGGGCAGGAGGCGGCCCGGATTCTGAGCGAGGTGCTCGGCCGGGAGATCCCCTACCAGCAGCTGCCGCTGGACATGGTGCGGCAGTGGGCCGGCGAGGAGGTGGCCACGATGTTCGAGAGCTTCGAGAACAACACCGATTTCCTTGATATCGAGGCTCTGCATGCCAGGTACCCCGCCGTGCGCTGGCACAGCTACGCCGAGTGGGCCAAGACGGTGGACTGGGACAGAATTCTCGCAGGCTGATCGCGGCCCGTCGCACGACCTTGGCCGGGTAGCTGAGATGGTCCGCCTGTTGGCGACGTTCTCTCGTAGGGCATCATGGCGCGATGAGCGTGCGCTATGACGATGTGGTCGGCCCTCTCCGGACGGCATATGACGGGAGTGCCAAGCGACGCGAGGTCAGCGGAAAGGCCCCGTGGAAACTCGCAGAGTGTGAGGCGTTCCTGGACCGGTTGAAGGGGCACGGTTGCAGGCGGTTGCTGGAGATCGGCGCTGGGACGGGACAGGACAGTGCCTACTTTCAGGAAAACGGTCTGGACGTCGTGGCCGTCGATCTGTCGCCTGCGATGGTGACCCTCTGCCGTGAGAAGGGCATTGAAGCCCATGTCATGGACTTTATGCGCCTCGACTTCGCGCCCGGTTCTTTCGACGCGGTGTACGCGCTGAACTGCTTGCTGCACGTGCCTGACAGCGACTTTCCTGCGGTCATGGATGCGATTTGTGCGCTGCTGCGGCCCGGCGGCCTGTTCTTTCTCGGTGTGTACGGCGGAGGCAGCCTGACGGGGGAAGGCCCTTTCGAAGAGGATGACCACGATCCTCCTCGGTTCTTCTCATTCCGTAGCGACGAGCAGCTTCAGCAGTACACTCGCAAGTCTTTCGAGATTGTGGACTTTCACGCCGTAGGAACTGCCGAGCAACGGTTTCAGTCGCTGACCCTGCAGCGTTCTGCGTGAGCCGGCGGGGCTTCTCGGCTTTCTGAGAGGCTGAGCCAGGTGACAGGCCGGATGCGTTGGGGTGTGTCAGTGCGGGCGGCGGCGGTCTTATCGCTGGTGATCGCATTGGGCGTGACCTGGGCTGCCCCAGAGGAGGAAACGCCTGAGCGACCGGCGCTCCTTCCGAAGCCGCCAAGCTTGGCATCTGTCGATGAGGTCTGGCCGGAAGCCGTCAGTGTGGTGCCCGCTGAACGCACGGACGGGACCTGGCTGTGGCCGCTCGGGGCGCTCGACGAAGACGAACTGCTCCTGAGGACTGATGAGTTGCGTCCGGCGTTCATCGGCTTCAATACGCGGACCAAGAAGCAACGGGTCATAGCGCGGGCACCCGAGTGGGCGGCGTGCGGTGGCTGCTTCGAGGTCCAGGAAACGGCGCTTGGAAGTGCTCAAGTGGCGTGGCTCGTCAAGGGGTACGCGCCCGGCGCCTCTGCCGGAGGGCGGCGTCACTACGAAGTGTGGGCCATGCCGCGAAAAGGCGGAACCATGCATAGGGTGGCGCGCTTACCAGCCACCGTCCGGGCCGATGAGACCGATGTGGACGGCTTCCAGATCAGCGGTGGGGACGCTGTGTGGTGGGGTTATGACGGCGATATCTGGCGGGTTCCACTCAGCGGTGGGATTCCTGAGCGGGTGCGGTCGGACAGGCGGCTTCGAGTGAGCTCGTGGCCGTGGGCGTTCGACGAGTACGAGCGGGTTGTGGTCAATCTTCGAACGGGTCAGGAAATCGAGATGACCGAGGCCGGCGATCTCGCCCATCGTCTGGCCTGCGGGCCTGTTTGGTGTGTCGGGGAGAACCGGCAGGAGTTGTGGAGCGTCACGCAGGCGACGGTGTTACGCGTGGACGGGACCGACCGCACAACTGTGCCGGGAGACGCACTCATGATGAGACCGTTGATTCGGGATCGGCTCGCTCTTCTCGGCGTTCCGACCGTAGTAGGAGACGACTCCATTCCCAGCACTTGGGGAGCGTCGGCTTTTGGGCATGTCGCCCAAATCTATGATCGCTGCACGCGTCAGTCCGCCTTGCTCGGATCCTATGGTTTGTGGAGGGCCGAGAATCCGTGGACGATGATCAAAAGCGGTGCATGGACGCAGGACGGACCCGTTGTGTATTGGCGGACTACTCGGGATCGGTTCGTGGTCGTTGACTTGGCCCGCGTCGCCACCTCTCCTTGCATGGCATGAGATGTCCCTCCATGGTGCGGGGGTCTAGAGCGGTGACAGGAGGCGGGTGAGGGTTGCGTGGCCTGCGGGGCCCCAGGTCGGCTTGCCGCCGGGGAGGCCGCGGTCGCCGGCTTGGCCGATGCTGATGAGGCCCAGGCCTCGCAGCACCGAGAGGGACGCCGCGGTCGGGGTTGGCCGGTGCTTCGGCGGGTGCTGTGCGGTGGAGTGCCCTGAGGAAGGCCGCCAGGGCGCCGGCCACCTCGCGCACGTCCAGCTCGGCGAGGTCGGGATGTTGCTCGCGGACCAGGGAGCGCACCAAGCTCTCATCGATCTCGAGATTGCCCATGAGCTCACTCAATCATCAGACATATCGACGGTGAGCTGGCACACCGTGGTCAGACGACGTCGAAGGTGCGCCGGTATTCGGTGGGGGTCACGCCGACTCGCTGGGTGAAGTGGCGGCGCAGGTTGGTGGCGGTCCCCAGGCCGCTGTGTTCGCTGACCTTCTCGATCGGCATGGACGTGGTTTCGAGCAGGGTCTGGGCGCGGGCGATCCGCTGGTTGAGCAGCCACTTCAGGGGTGTGGTGCCGGTGACCGACTGGAGGCGGCGGTAGAAGGTGCGGGTGCTCAGCCCGGCGCGTCTGGCCAGCTCGTCCACGGTCAGCGGCCGGTCGAGGTGTTCGGTGGCCCACTGGAGCACGGGGCCGAGGCTTTCGTCGTCGGTGACCGGGACGGACAGGTCGATGAACTGGGCCTGCCCGCCCGACCGATGGGCCGGGACCACCATCCGCCTGGCGAGCTGGTTGGCCACGTGTGCCCCGAGGTCGCAGCGGACCAGGTGGAGGCACAGGTCCAGCGCGGCCGTCATGCCTGCGCTGGTGAGCACGTCGCAGTCGTCGACGTACAGCACGGAGCCGTCCACCTGCACGTTCGGATAGCGCTTGGCCAGCTCACCGGTGTACATCCAGTGGGTGGTGGCGCGACGGCCGTCCAGCAGGCCGGCTTCGGCCAGGGCGAAGGCGCCGCAGCACAGCGACACCATGCGCGCGCCCGCGTCGGCGGCCTGGCGCAGCGCTTCGATCAGGCCCGGCGCGAAGGGCTGGCCGTAGACGACGGCTTCCGGTACGGCGGCGACGATCACGGTGCCGGCGTCGGCCAGGTCCTCGAAGCGGTGGGGGGTGCGGAGGGAGAATCCGTGATCGGGTGGCAGGGCTGATGCGGGCGGTGGTACCGGTGGGGCGGTGCATATGCGCAGGTCGTACCAGGGGTCCGCCAGGTCGGGCTGGGGCATGCCGAACACCGAGGCGGGGATGGCGATCTCGTACAGGTCCCACATGCATGCGCCGATGTCGCCGGCCATGGCGATCGCGACGGAGCTGGCTTTCATGACCGTAAGGGTATGGCAGTAAACGTTCGAAGATGGTCACCCCTGCCACTGTCGAGGTGATGTGAACCGGTGCGAACGTAGTCGGCGGAAGGACCGCTACGGGCGAAAAGGGAGAGTGTGATGCCGGAAGTCACGGTTGTCGGGTTGGGGTTGATGGGGCAGGCGCTGGCGCAGGCGTTCCTGGCGGAGGGGCACGCCACGACGGTGTGGAATCGCTCGGCGGGCAAGGCCGAACGGCTTGTCGCTCAGGGGGCGATCCTTGCGGACTCGGTGCGGGCGGCGGTCGTGGCGAGCCCGCTGGTGGTGGTCTGCGTCTCGGATCATCAGGCCGTGCGTGCCGTGCTCGACCCGCTGGCGGACGTGCTCGCCGGTCGGGTCGTGGTCAACCTGACCTCGGGTACGTCCGAGCAGGCCAGGGAGACGGCCCGGTGGGCGTCGGAGCGGGGGATCGGCTACCTCGACGGTGTGATCATGGACGTTCCCCAGGGCATCGGTACGACCGGCGCCGTGCTCTACTACAGCGGGCCACAGGCGGGCTTCGACCTGCATGAGCCCGTGCTGCGCAGCCTCGGTGGCGCCACCACCTACCTCGGCGCCGACCCCGGCCTGTCCTCGCTGTACGACATGGCGACGCTGACCATGATGTGGAGCATCCTGAACGGTTTCCTGCACGGCGCGGCGTTGCTCGGCACGGCGAACGTGCCGGCCGCGACGTTCGCCCCGGCCGTGGCCAAGGGGATGGCGACCGTGGCCGAGTGGTTGCCCGGTTATGCGGAGCAGATCGACGACGGCAAGTATCCGGCTCTCGACGCCACCATCGACACCCATCTGGCGGCGATGGAGCATCTCGTCCAGGAGAGTGAGGTTTTGGGGGTCAGCGTCGAGTTGCCCCGGTTCGTCAAGGCGCTCGCCGACCGGGCGGTGGCCGAGGGGCACGGCGGCGAGGGGTATGCGGCCTTGATCGAGCAGTTCCGCCGCCCGATCGCCACCCGCGGCTGACCCGCCCGCCGCCCGTCGCCGGTTGCCGATCGCCCGCTGGGGTTGCCAGGAATTCTGGAGGGCGGATCGATTGATGGGGTGCATCTCGGGACGTTAGCGTTCGACGCAACCCTGATCTCCCATCAGTTGTAAAAGGTGCAGTCATGTCTGTTACCAGAAATATCCGGAGAGTTCTTGCGGTCGCGTTAGCCCTCGTCCTGAGCCTGGCCATGACGTCCCAGGCAGGTGCGGGAACGACGGCCAAGCCCAAACAGCCGAACATCATCTTCTTCCTCGTGGATGACATGTCGGCCGATCTGCTCCCGTACATGGACACGGTCCGCAGTCTGGGCGAGAACGGCACCACCTTCAGCGACTACTACGTGTCCAACTCGCTCTGCTGCCCCTCCCGAGCCTCCATGTTCACCGGCCAGTTCCCGCACAACACGGGCGTGGCCACGAACAAGAACTCCGACGGCGGCGGCTACCAGGCGTTCGAACCACACGAGAGCAGGACGTACGCCGTCTCGCTCGACCAGGCCGGCTACCGGACCGGTTACCTCGGCAAGTACATCAACGAGTATCCGGTCCCCGCCGACTACAAGGTGCCGGCCGGGTGGGACGAGTGGCATGTGGCGGCGGGCGGAGGTTACAGCGAGTTCAAGTACCAGCTCACCCGCTACGTCAAGGAGGCCGGCGCGGACAAGCCGCTCGATCCGTCGGGCGGGAAGTACCTGGTGGACGAGCTGGGGCAGCGCGCGGTCGACTTCATCGCCCGCTCCCGCGAGTACGCGCCGGGCGAGCCGTTCTTCCTCCAGGTCTCTCCGTTCGCGCCGCACTCCAGGATCGGCGCCAAGCCGGGCGACAAGGAGCCGCGGTTCCCGCCGGCACGCCGGGACCGGCCCAAGACCCAGTGGCCCGCCGGTCAGTTCCCGAACGGTGACTGCGGCGGTCCTGACTGCGCCGGGATCGACGTCACCACGCTGCCCTCGTTCAACGAGGACACCGCCGACAAGCCCTCCTGGGTACGGCGGGAGCCGCTCGGCACGCCGATCACGAAGGAGCTGCGCGAGGACTTCCGCGACCGGATCCGCATGGTGCAGTCGGTCGACGACATGGTGGAACGCGTTCTGGCCACGCTCACCGACGAGGAGAAGCGGAACACGTACATCGTCTTCACCAGCGACAACGGGTTCCACCTGGGCCAGCACCGGCTGGTGCGCGGCAAGTCCACCGCCTACGACCACGACGTACGGGTGCCGCTGCTGGTCAAGCGGCCGACCGCGGGGCGGCACGGCGACCTCGCGACCGACGCCATCGCCCAGAACGTGGACCTGTTCGCCACCTTCATGGACATGGCCGGGGTCGGCGCGGCGACGCGGGACAGCCGCGACGGACGCAGCCTGCTGCCCCTCATCCAGGGGCACAAGGTCAAGGACTGGCGTAAGGCGGCGCTGATCGAGCACGTCAAGCCCGACCCGGCCGCCCCGGGCGAGCCGGACCCCGACGCCGAGACCCTCCAGGCGGGCAACTCCCAGCCGCCCTCCTACGCCGCCGCGCGTACGGCCGGCGACCTGTACGTCGAGTACGAGGGCGATCCGCAGCCGGAGTACTACGACACCGTGGCCGACCCCCGGCAGGAGTCGAACGACCCGGACAACGCCAGGACGGCCGACCTCGGCAAGCTCCTCGACGGCCTGGCGAGCTGCGGCAAACCCGGCGCACCGGACTGCTGGACCGCCGCGCGAGCGTCCCGCTAAGGCAGCCCGAGCAGCCCAAGCCCAAGCAGCCCGCTAAGGCTGCCCAAGCAGCCCGATAAACGCCTGAACCGATGAGTTCCGCCGGGCGCCCTCGTCTAATGGAGTATGCGCAAAGTCATCTACTCGATGCTCATCTCCCTCGACGGCTACGTGGAGGCGCCCGGCGCGGACATCAGCTGGAGCGAGCCCGACGAAGAAGTGCACGCCTTCATCAACGACATGGCCCGCGACATCAGCGGCGCCCTGTACGGCCGGCGGCTCTACGAGAACATGTCGGCCTACTGGCCCACCGCCGACGCCCGCCCGGACGCGCCGGCCATCGAGGTGGACTTCGCCAGGATCTGGCGGGCCATGCCGAAATACGTCTTCTCCGCCACCCTCGACAAGGTCGACTGGAACAGCACGCTCGTCACCGGCGACGTCGAGACCGAGGTTCGTGCGCTCAAGGCGCAGGAAGGCGGCCTCCTGGAGGTCGGCGGGGCCACGCTGGCGCACAGCCTGCTGCGGCTCGGCCTGATCGACGAGCTCCGGATCTTCATCCACCCGCTGCTCCTCGGCCGGGGCAAGCCGTTCTTCCCCGAGCTCGACGCCTGGGTGCGGACACGGCTGATCGAGACCCGGGCGTTCCCGTCCGGAATCGTCTACTTGCGCTACGGAGTAGAGTCCGGCACGTGACGGTGAGCCCTTGCGCGGCTCGCGGAAATCGTCAACTCTTAGGAAGGTTTCCTATCAGTTGAAGGAAGTGACCAGGTGCGCGGAACGCAAGTCGTGGCGGCCCTGCTCCTCCTGCTGACCGTGGCCTGCGGTCCCGCCGAGTCCACGCAGGCCCCGGTCAACGCCGAGGACGTGATGTTCGTGCAGATGATGGTGCAGCATCACCGTCAGGGCATCGAGATCGCCAAAGTGGGCACCGCCCGCGCCACCACGCCGCAGGTCAAGACGCTGACCGCGGCCATCGAGAGCACGCAGCAGAGCGAGGTCGAGCGGATGCTGCGCTGGCTGCACGACTGGGACCAGCCGCTCACCCCCGCCACGGGCGGGCACGACCACCACGGCGGCATGCCGGAGACCGACGTTCAGCGGATCCAGGCGCTGAAGAAGTCGAAGAACTTCGAGTACGACCTGCTCAACCTGCTCGTCGCGCACCAGGACGACGCCGTCCAGATGGCCGCGGGAGAGGTGTCGGGCGGGTCCAACCCCACGGTCCAGGAGTGGGCGGCGCAGGTGCAGTCCTCCCGCAAGGCGCAGATCGCCATGATGCTGGACCTGCTCAAGCGCTGACCCGCCCAAGGCTCAAGCGGTGACCTTCTTGACGAAGTCGCGCAGCGCCTGCGCGTAACGGAGCCGGTCGAAGTACGCGCGCACGCCGGGCGCGAGCGTGCCCAGCCGTACCTTGGTCACCTCGCGGACGACCGTGTCACCGGCGGCCGAGGCGACCGGGCCCAGCGTGGCGTTGCCGTCGCGCCAGGTCAGCCGGTACGTGCCGGGCGCCCCGTGTCCGATCCGCCCTTCAGCGTCACCTTCGACCCGTCGAAGGCCAGCACCTCCAGCGGGTACGAGCTGTCATGCGACGGATCGAGGACCATGCCCGAGTATTACCAACCGGCCCCGCCGACGCCGGCCACGGCTAAGAACAGGACGACGGCCGCGCCCCACACCATCACACGCCTCATGGGGCGAAAGCTACTCTCCTCATAGACGCCCTTGGGAATAAGTGATTAGATCACTTGATATGTCCGAGGTAACGCGGCCCACGCTGTCCGACGCTCTGACCGAGCGCATGCTGGAGCTCATCCGTACAGGGGGGCACCGGCCGGGCGACAGGCTGCCCTCGACCAGGGAGCTCTCCCAGCGTTTCGCCGTCACCACCCCGACACTGCGCGAGGCGCTACGCAGGCTTGAGGCCACCGGGGCCATCGAGATGCGGCACGGCTCCGGCATCTACGTCGGGGCCGACATCGAGCGGCTGGTCCTGCCCAACCCGAACATGCGCGAGATCCACGCCGCCCAGCTCCTGGAGCTGCTCGGCGCGCGGATCGTCATCGAGCCGCCGCTGGCCGCGCTGGCCGCGGAGCACGCCGGCGGCGAAGAGCTGTCGGCGTTGCAGCGGGTGCTCGACGAGGCGGGCAGGCATCTGCGCGGTGAGGACGCCGAGCTGCACGACGCGAACATGACCTTCCACCGGGCGACCGCCCGGATGGCGGGCAACAGCGTGCTGAACGAGGTCGTCGACTCGCTGCTCACGGTCCACGGACCCGAGCAGCGCGAGATCCTGCAGATCTTCGACGACCGGCGCCGCGATTACGAGGAGCACCTGGCGATCCTGGAGGCCATCGAAGCACGCGACGCGGCGCAGGCCGAGTCAC
The DNA here is from genome assembly GCF_039539705.1 of Nonomuraea rosea. Lineage (NCBI taxonomy): Bacteria > Bacillati > Actinomycetota > Actinomycetes > Streptosporangiales > Streptosporangiaceae > Nonomuraea > Nonomuraea rosea. The sequence goes on from NZ_BAABDQ010000004.1 coordinate 250,992, forward strand.
GCATGCGGGCCCACCTGGTCGACGTGAAGACCGTTATAGAGCACAGGTTGCAATCCCCCCGATGAGAACCAAGGAGGCCGGCCCATGTTCCGGTCACGTGTGGCCACGCTCGGCGTGGCGGCGCTCGTCCTGACCGCCTGCGGTGGAAACGGCGCGGAGGCGCCGCAGAAGAAGACCGAGCTGACGCTGTACAACGACAAGGGTGCGTGGACGAAGTACTTCGATGAGATGGGTGCGCTGTCCAAGCAGAGCATCGGCCTGAACATGAAGCCGACGGGCTATACCGACTCGGCCCAGTATCAGGCGTTCATCAAGGCCTCGTTCCGCACCAACGTCAAACCGGACCTGTTCACCTGGCAGACCGGGGGGATGCTTGAGGAGATCGTCAAGCAGAAACAGGTGGCCGACACCACGGCCATCTGGCAGGAGGCCATCAAGGCCGGCGACCTGTCCCAGGATCTCGCCCCCTATTACACGATCGGCGGCAAGCAGTACTGCGTGCCGATGAACGTCGCCTACTGGGGCATGTTCTACAACAAGAAGATCTTCGACAAGTACGGCCTCCAGCCGCCGGCCACGTGGGACGACCTGATCAAGGTGGCCGACACGCTGAAGAAGAACGGCGTGAAGGCCTTCTACCACACCAGCGTGCTGTTCTCCTTCGTCTGGTTCGAGCAGCTCATGGCCGGCACCGACCCCGACCTGTACGACCGCCTGGCCACCGGCAAGGCCAAGTACACCGACCCGGGCGTGGTCCAGGTGATGGAGAAGTGGAAGTCGCTCATCGACGCCGGCTACTTCATCAACCCCGGTGACAAGACCGACCCGGGCGACGTGCTGAAGAACGGCAAGGCGGCGATGGTCTCCTTCGGCACCTGGTTCAACACCAGCATGACCTCGCGGGACATGAAGGCGGGCACCGACTACGGCTTCTTCACGATCCCCAACGTCAACGCCTCCTTGCCCAAGACCTCGATGATCTTCGAGAGCGGCCCGCTGTGCTCGCTGACCAAGGCCGCCGATCCTGACGCCAGCATGAAGTACCTCAAGTGGTGGACGACCTCGCAGGCCCAGGAGAAGTGGTCGGCGAGCAGGGGCGACGTGAGCGCCAACCCCAAGGTGAGCAGCCAGGACGAGGTGCTCGGCACGGTCACCAAGGACGCGGGTGGCGGCAAGTATCGCCTGGTCAACCGCTACTTCGAGGCCACGCCGCCGCCCGTGCTGACGGCCGCGCTCGACGGCTTCAGCAAGTTCGTGACCGAGCCTGGCACGTACAAGGAGGTCCTGGAGACCATCCAGAAGGCGGCCGACGAGTACTGGAGCACGCACCAGTGAGGCGAGGGAGCCCGCCTCGTGGAGTGAGGCCATGAACACCCGTACGCCGATGCTGGGGCGGTTCAGGTACGGATATGTCGCCCCGGCGGCGCTGCTCGTCGCCGGGTTGCTGTACGCCCCGTTCCTGTGGACGGCCTACCTGAGCCTGACCCGCTACGACGGGCTGGAGCCGCCGGTCTTCATCGGCCTGCGCAACTTCGTCAAGCTGTTCGACGACCCGGCGCTGCTCACCTCCACCCGCAACACGCTGATCTGGGTCGTCGGCACCATGGTGCTGCCGGTCGGGCTCGGCCTGCTGGTCGCGGTGCTGTCCTACGACATCAAGGGCGGCATGTGGTTCCGCGTGCCGTTCATGCTGCCGTACGCGCTGAGCGGCGCGGGCCTGGCCATGGTGTGGAGCCCGATCCTGTCCCACGACGGCATCGCGAACCTGCTGCTCGGCGTGGACACCGCGTTCTTGCAGGAGGCGCCGGCCAACACGATCGCGATGCTGCTGGTCTGGACGTGGCAGCAGCTCGGCGTCAACACGCTGCTGTTCGTGGTGGGCCTGCAGTCCATCCCGAAGGAGCCGATCGAGGCGGCCAGGCTCGACGGGGCCTCGGGGTGGGGGCTGTTCAGGCACGTCATCTGGCCCCTGATGCGCCCGCTGACCGCCGTCGTGGTCGGGCTCGCGCTGGTGGCCAGCCTGAAGACGTTCGACATCGTGTGGGTCCTGACGCAGGGCGGCCCGGGGCGCAACTCCGAGACGCTGGCGGTGACGATGTACAAGGACACCTTCGTGGCCAGCGACTACGGCTACGGCTCGGCGGTCGCGGTGATGCTGACCGTCGTCACGGGGCTGGCGTCCTACCTCTACCTCAAGAGGCAGGTGAACGCCACGTGATCAGGCGTGCCGTGCTCGTCGTGCTCGGGCTGATCTGGCTCGGGCCGACCTACCTGCTGCTCGTCAACGCCTCCAGGCCGGCGAGCTCGTACGACCCGGGCCGCGCGTGGGTGCCCTCCGGCGACTTCGCGCTCTTCGACAACTTCGCGAAGGCGCTGGAAAGCGCGAACCTGACGCAGAGCCTGGCCAGCACCGCCCTCTACAGCGTCGTCTCCCCGCTGCTCGGCGTGCTCATCGGCGCGCTGGCCGGGTACACGATCGTGGTGCTGCGGCTGCGCGGTGGTTTCTGGTGGTTCCTGCTGATCTTCGGCGGCACCATCTTCCCCTCGCAGATGCTGCTCGTGCCGCTGTTCGTCGGCTACAGCGACGCCGGCCTGTACGACAGCCGCTTCGGCATGATCCTTCTCTACACCGCGATCAACGTGCCGCTGGCCGCCTTCGTGCTGCGCAACTTCTACACCGGCGTGGCCTTCTCGATCTTCGAGGCGGCCCGGATGGACGGCGCCTCCACCTGGCGGATCTTCTGGGGGATCTACCTGCCGATCTCGCTGAGCGCGCTGACCGCCGTGTTCATCCTCGAGTTCACCTTCATCTGGAACGACCTCATCTTCGGCCTGACCCTCACGCAGACCGAGGACGTACGGCCGGTGATGACCGCCATCGCCGGCCTCATGACCGACGTCTACGCGGGGACCCCGGTGCCCGTCGGCCTGGCCGCGGGCCTCGTGGTCTCGCTGCCGACCGTCCTGTTGTTCCTCGCCACCCAGCGCCTCTTCGCCAGGGGCCTGTCTCTAGGGAGTGTTTGATGACGAGCCGGTTGCTCCAGCGGAGCCTGGGGAGCCCCGACTACGACGGGATCCGGCAGGCGCTGCGCGACGACACCTCGACGCCCGTGATCAGCGTGCGCGGCCTGGAGGTGCGGGTCGCGGTGCTGCCGCTGTTCACCCATGACGGCCGCCAGGCGGTCAGGGTGTCGAGCACCGAGCCGCTGACGCACGTGCTGGTGGGCGTGGACAGCGCCTCGGGCAGCGACGTGACGCTGCTGGTGCCCGAGGTGGACGCGCCGCGCGCGTTCACGCTGGAGTGCCGCGACGACGCGGGCGTGGTCGGCACCGCCCAGGTCACGGTGACGCCGCAGCGCAAGTGGAGCGTGTTCGTGGTGCACCACTCGCACCTGGACATCGGCTACACCGATCCGCAGGGCACGGTGCTGCGCCACCACCTCGACTACCTCGACGCGGCGCTGCGGCTGGCGGAGGAGACCGCGTCCTGGCCGGACGACGCCAAGTTCAGGTGGTCGGTCGAGTCGTCGATGCCCGCGCTGAAGTGGCTCGACGCGCGGCCGGCCGAGATGGTCGAGTCGTTCGCCGCGCGGGCCCGCGAGGGCGTGATCGAGGTGACCGCGCTGCCGTTCCAGCTGCACACCGAGGCGTGCTCGACCGAGGAGCTCTACCGTCAGCTCCGCTTCACCACCCAGCTCCAGGAGCGCTACGGCTTCGCCACCAAGTCGGCCATGCACACCGACGTGCCGGGCGCGGTCGTCGGCCTGGTGGACGCGCTCAACTCGGCGGGTGTTCGCTACCTGGCCGCGGCGCACAACTGGGCCGGGCGCTCGGTGCCCTACCTGCACGGCGGCGACAAGCTGACCAGGCCGTTCCGCTGGCGGGCGCCCAGCGGGAACGAGGTCATCGTGTGGTTCACCGACACGCCGCACGGGATGGCGTACATGGAGGGCAACACGGTCGGGCTGACCGACTCCTACGAGCTGGCCGACGACCTGCTGCCGCGTTACCTGTCGGCGCTGGCCACGCGGGGCTACCCGTACGGGCCCGGGACGTTCGGCTGGCAGGGGCCGGACGCGCCGCGGGAGCCGTACGAGCTGGATGTGCTGCACCTGCGGGTGCAGGGCGCGCACGCCGACAACGCGGGCCCCTCGATCGTGCCCGCCTCGATCGCCCGCCGGTGGAACGAGCAGTGGGCCTACCCGCGCCTGCGCTCGGCCGTGAACAGCGACTTCTTCGAGCACGTCGAGGAGCGCTACCACGACCGGCTGGCCGTGCACGAGGGCGACTGGACCGACTGGTGGGCCGACGGGCTGGGCTCGGGCGCGCGCCCGCTCGGCTACGTGCGGCGGGCGCAGTCCGCGCTGCGGATCGCCGAGACGCTGCACACGCTCGCCGGCGCGGACGCCACCGAGCAGATCGACCTGGCCTACGACAAGGTGGCGCTGTTCAACGAGCACACCTGGGGCGCGGCCAACCCGTGGGAGGACGCCGAGGAGGCGGGCGACTCCGGGGGCCTGCAGTGGACGCGCAAGTCGTCAGGGGCCTACTCCGCCCAGGACGACGCGGCCGACCTGCTGCACGCCGCGACCCGCAGGTTCGCCGCCGCGCTGTCGGAGTCCGGCACCGAGGGCGGGGCGCTGGCCTCGTTCGCCGTCTTCAACCCGGGCACCTGGGCGCGGACCGACATCGTGCGGGCCTTCCTGCCGCGGGACGTGGTGGGCGTGGACGTGCCGATCGCGCTGGTCGACTCGCGCAGCGGGGAGACGATCCCGCACCACGAGGAGTTCGTGGACCCGGTGGACTGGCCGACCCGGCCGATCGGGCGGCACATCCACGCGATCGTCCAGGACCTTCCCGGCTTCGCCTACGCGCGCGTCGACGTCGTCCCCGGCCAGAGCCAGGCCCCGGAGCCGGTCGAGCTCGATCTGGGCGGCGTGATCGAGAACGAGTTCTACCGCGTGGCGTACGACGTCCGCGAGGGCTACATCAGCTCCGTCTTCGACAAGAAGGCGGGCAGGGAGCTGGTCAACGGCGAGGCCGCCGCGGGCTTCGGCCAGTACGTCTACGACCAGTACGCCACCGCGCCCCACTTCAACCACCTGTCGGGACACGTGGGCGCGCACGACCGCACGCTGCTCGGCGACCGGGCCATCGGCAAGCACGCGACCATCGTCAAGGCCCAGCGCACGGCCGTCGGCGAGAAGCTGGTCGTGGAGCTGCAGGGCAAGGGCGTCGACTGGCTGCGCACGACGATCGAGCTGCACCACGGCGTGCCCAGGGTGGACCTGACCTACCAGCTCGCCAAGCAGGGGACCCCGGCCAAGGAGGCGGTCTTCCTGGCCTTCCCGTTCGCCGCGGGCGCGGCCACCGCCTGGGAGCTGACCGGCGGCGTCGGCGGCCCCGGCGTGGCCAGGGTGCCGGGCTCGGCCGAGTACATGCTGCCGATCAGGCACTGGATCGCGTTCGAGGACCCGGAGCTGACCATCGCGTGGGCCACGCTGGAGGCGCCGCTGGTCCAGCTCGGCACCATCCACATGCCGTACGCGCCGTTCCCGCCCACGCTGGAGCAGGAGGACGGCACGGTCTACTCGTGGGCGCTCAACAACATCTGGGACACCAACTTCCCCGCGCAGCAGCAGGGCGAGACCACCTTCCGGTACTCGGTCGTCTCGGAGGCGGGCGCGCAGGGCAGGCGCCTGGGCGCGGCGGCGGCCGCCGGGCTGACCGAGCCGTTCGTCGGCGCCCTGATCAGCGACAGCCCCGCGGTCACCGAGTCGTACGTGTCCGTCGATCACCCCGACGTGCTCGTCACGTCGATCGGGCAGGCCGGCGGCGAGCGGGTCGTGCGGCTGCAGTCGCTGGCCGCCGAGCCGGTCGAGGCGACCGTGCGGCTGCCCGGGCTGCGCTCGGCCAGGGTGAGCGCCGGGCTGGCGCGCGGCCTGGAGCCGCTGGAGGTCACCGGGGAATCGGTCAAGGTCCGGCTGCCCGCCTGTGGCGTGGCCGCCGTTTGGGGGACGTGCTCGTGAAGATCGTTGACATCCGGGCCACGACGGTCGCGGTCCCGCTCGAAGCGCCGCTGCGGCACAGCAACGGCGCTCACTGGGGCAGGTTCGTCCGCACGATCGTCGAGGTCGAGGCCGACAACGGGCTGGTCGGCCTGGGGGAGATGGGAGGAGGGGGAGAGAGCGCGGAGTCGGCGTTCCGCGCGCTGATGCCGTACCTGAAGGATCATGATCCTTTCCAGCTGGAGTCGCTGCGCTTCAAGATCGCGAACCCGACGGCCTCGCTCTACAACAACAGGACCCAGCTCCTGGCGGCCATCGAGTTCGCCTGCATCGACCTCATCGGGCAGCACCTGGGCGTGTCCGCGAGCGATCTGCTCGGCGGGCGGGTGCGCGACGCCGTGCCGTTCGCCTCGTACCTGTTCTTCCGCTACGCGGCCGAGGGGTACGCCGAGATCCGCACGCCCGATCAGCTCGTCGAGCACACCGCGCGGCTCAAGGCGGCGCACGGGTTCACCGTGCACAAGCTCAAGGGCGGGGTCTTCCCGCCGGACTACGAGCTGGAGTGCTACCGGGCGCTGGCCGAGGCGTTCCCGGACGACCGGCTCAGGTACGACCCGAACGCCGTCCTGTCGGTCGCCGAGGGGCTGCGCTTCGGCCGGGCCATCGAAGGGCTGAACAACGACTACCTGGAGGACCCCGTCTGGGGGCTCGAAGGGCTCAGGATCGTCCGCGAGCAGGTCAAGGTGCCGCTGGCGACGAACACGGTCGTGGTCAACTTCGAGCAGCTCGCCTCGAACGTGCTGCGCAGGGGCGCCGACGTGGTGCTGCTGGACACGACGTTCTGGGGCGGCATCAGGCCGTGCATCAAGGCGGCGGGGGTGTGCGAGACGTTCCAGCTCGGGGTGGCCGTGCACTCGTCGGGCGAGCTCGGCATCCAGCTCGCGACCATGCTGCACCTGGGCGCGGTGCTGCCGAACCTCACCTACTCCGCCGACGCGCACTACCACCAGCTCCGCGACGACGTGATCGAGGGCGGCAAGCTGGCCTACAAGGACGGCGCCATCGCCGTCCCGGAGGGGCCAGGGCTGGGCGTGCGGCTGGACCGGGAGAAGGTCGCCCGCTACGCCGAGCTCTATCGCGAGATGGGCGGCTATCCCTACGATCGCGACCCCGGGCGGCCCGGCTGGTACGCCACCGTCCCGAACGAGCGCTTCGCCGACCCGACCGTGTCCTTGGAAATCGCACCATAATTGGGCGATATGTCTGAAGCAACACAACCTGCCCCGCCCGCGGACAACCTCGTCACCACGTCGCACACCCTGCCGTCCGGCCAGGCGTACACCGCGACGACCGGCACCATGGTGCTGCGCGAGGAGGTCATCACCGACGGCAAGTTCGACGGCCTGCGCCCCAAGGCCGAGATGTTCATCACGGCGTACACGCTCGACGGGGCCGAGCCGCTGAGCAGGCCGGTGACGTTCGCGTTCAACGGCGGGCCCGGCTCGTCGAGCGTGTGGCTGCACCTGGGCGTGCTCGGCCCGCGCCGGGTCGTCATGGGGGACGCGGGCTCGCTCCTGCCTCCCCCTTACGGGCTGGCCGACAACGAGGAGAGCCTGCTGAGCGTGAGCGACCTGGTCTTCATCGACCCGGTCTCCACGGGCTTCTCGCGGGCGGCCGAGGGGGAGAAGGCGGAGCCGTACCACGGCTTCACCGGCGACCTGGAGTCCGTCGGAGAGGTCATCAGGTTGTGGACCACCAGGAACGGGCGGTGGATGTCGCCGAAGTTCCTGGCGGGGGAGTCGTACGGGACCGTCAGGGCGGCCGGGCTGGCCGACCACCTGCAGTCGCGCTACGGCATGTTCCTCAACGGCGTGATGCTGATCTCCTCGATCCTCGACTTCGGGACCGTGCGGTTCAACCAGGGCAACGACCTGTCCTACTCCCTCTATTTGCCGACTTATGCGGCTATCGCGCACTATCACGGGCTGCACGGCGACCGGCCGCTGGCCGACGTGCTGCGCGAGGCCGAGGCGTACGCCGAGCGCGACTACCCGTGGGCGCTGGCCCGCGGCACCCGCCTCACCCCCGAGGAGCGCTCGGCCGCGGTGGCCAGGGTGGCCGGGCTGACGGGGCTCGGCGAGGACTACGTGGACCGGGTGAACCTGCGGATCGAGCACCAGCGCTTCTTCACCGAGGTGCTGCGCCCGCGCCGCCAGACGGTCGGGCGCCTGGACGGCCGCTTCACCGGCTGGGAGCCCGACGCGGCAGGCGAGCGCCTCTCCGCCGACCCCAGCATGAACGCGATCATGGGGCCCTACAGCGCCGCGCTCAACCACTATCTGCGCACGGAGCTGGGCTACGCCAACGACCTGCCCTACGAGGTGCTCACCTCGCGGGTGCAGCCGTGGTCGTACAAGGAGTTCGAGGGCGCGCACGTGACCGTGGTCGGCAAGCTGGGCAACGCCATGCGCGCCAACCGGCACCTGCGCGTGCACGTCGCCTGCGGCTACCACGACGGCGCGACGCCGTACTACGCGGCGGAGCACGCCTTCGCGCACCTGCCGGTGCCCGCGGAGCTGGCGGCCAACGTCGAGTTCAAGTACTACGAGGCCGGCCACATGATGTACGTCCACGAGCCCAGCAGGCTGCGCCAGTCAGCGGATCTTGCCGCCTTCGTCGCCGGCCGCGAGGCGTGACAGCTCCTCGTCCTCGGCCGAGAGGTGTGAGGCACGGCTCAGGCGCTGCTTGAGGTTCGCGCGGAGCGCGGCGAAGCGGTCGGGGTTGTCGCGGATGACGGCCCGCTGCAACGCCGCGTCGGCCGCGTACCAGGTGGCCACCAGGCCCGACGACCACTTGCACGTCGTGTCGGCGAGCGCGGTCTGCTTCTCCTCCTCGCTCACCGCCGGCTTGTCCAGATCCCAGCGGCCGTCGGCGATGGCCGCCTCGGGCGAGGGGTAGGACAGCCCGGCCTGGCTCATGCACGACTGCCAGCGCTTGACGGCCCCGGTCACGGACGAGTCCTTCGCGGCCTGTTCCAGCGTGAGCGAGTCCTGCAGGTTCAGCCACGGCCAATCGGCCTTCGGCGCACCCCTGTCCAGGAAGTGCGTCGCGCGGTCGAGGCAGCCGCGGTCGGCGGCGGTGCCGTACAGGCGGTGGCGGGTGCGCTTGGGCAGCTTGCCGGCCCAGGCGCCGGTCGTGTCAGGAGAGGGCGGCCTGGCCAGGTGGTAGCCGTAGCGCCTGGCCGCCTCGGTGTCCGCGACGCCGTAGCGGCGGGAGTTGCCGGGATCGATCGCGGCGAGGGCGTCCGGTTCCTCGGCGGGCGGTGCGAGGGTGATGCCCTGCTTGCGCATGCATCGCACGACGAGGCTGTTGTGGGCGTTGCCCAGGACGGCCCGCTGCTCGGGAGTGGTCTTGTAGGCGTCGAACGGCAGCACCAGCTCCGACACCGAGGCGACGCCCTTCGCGGGCGTCCGGGGTGCGGGGTCTGCCGTGGCGCAGGCCGTGCACATCAGCAGGACGGACACCAGCCCGGGAATGAGCGGGGCTGACGTCGGCCGGGCGGGCGGCACGGATGCGCCTGTGCTGTGCCCGCGCCAGCCGGTTTCCGGCGGCCAAGCCCGGAAACCGGCACTACCGGTAGTGCTCAGCGGCACCAGATGTCGATCGCGCTGGTGCGGTTGTTACCGATGGCGTTGTTCGCCAGGAAACCGTCGTTCGAGTTGTGCGTGAACGTGCTGTGGGCGCCCGTGTAGCCCGCGTGCTGCCACAGGGTGGCGCTGCAGCCGACCCGGTTCCTGACCGAGCTGGTCTCGTTGTTCATGCTGTGCCAGCTGTTGCTGAAGTCCCAGTTCAGCCAGTTGTTGTCCTCCAGGTTGGAGTCGTCCTGGACGAAGTCGCGCCAGTGGTCGACCTGGCCGCGGTTGTAGTCGAAGCCGGCGTACAGACAGACTCGACCTCCGTAGCAGGTCGAGCGGGGGCTGGCCACCGCGGCGGTGGCGGGGGCGACCACGGTGAACATCGCGGCAGCGGCGATGAAACCGGCGGCCTTTCTGGATAGCCTCACAGGTCTCTCCTCGATCGGTTCGTCGTTTCGACCTCGTAACTTAGCGTGCCGAATCGAATACGAGTCGTCATGACTCGCCGATCCCATAAGGGCTTCCCGCCCGGGAAGAGGGTCGCGTGCCCCGGCTCGCAGATACACTCGTATCAGCCCTGTGACCTGGGTGTTCGCCGCGTTGACGCAACTGTTGCCAGCTCGGGTGGGCGGGAGGAGGAACCCGTGGGGTGCGCTCGACCTACTCGGGGAGCGCCGCCGGATTCTGCGCGAGCAGACCGCCGTCCACGCGGTGCTCGGCTCCGGTGATGAACGACGAGCGCGGCCCCGCCAGGAATGCCACCAGTTCGGCCACTTCTTCTGGGCGGCCGACCCGGCCCAGCGGATGCGAGCGGCCCCACTGCTGGATCTGCTCCTCCTGCGACAGGTCGCCCCGCCACAGGTCCGCCGCCCAGCGCAGCATGGGGGTGTCCACCGAGCCCGGGCAGACCACGTTCACCCGGATGCCGTCGGAGGCGTGGTCGAGCGCCATGGCCCTGGTCAGGCCGTTGAGCGCGGCCTTGCTCGCGGTGTAGGCCGCCACCTGCGCCTGCGAGGAGAATGCCTGCACCGACGACATGATCACGATCGAGCCGCCGCCGCGGGCCCTGAGCCTGGGCACGGCCGCCTTGCAGGCGAGGAAGACGCCCTTGAGGTTGACGTCGAGCACCTCGTCCCAGACCTCTTCAGGCGTGTCCTCGACCGTGCCGTAGCGCTGCACGCCCGCGCAGGTCACCACGATGTCGAGCCCGCCGTACCTGGTCACGGCCAGGTCCACCAGGTCGCGCATGTCGCCCGCGCGGCGTACGTCGGCGATCACGCCGGTGACGTGCTCGCTGTCGAGCTCCGCCGCCTTATCGACGCCGCAGAACACCACGGACGCGCCGCCGGCGGCCAGCCGGTCGACCACCGCCCGCCCGATGCCCATCGAGCCACCCGTGACCAGCGCCACCTTGCCTGCGAACTCGCCACTCACGCCATAACCTCCGCGCGCAACTTCAACACCTTCGTCTCGTGCGGGCCCAATGTCAGAGCCGTCCCGTTGGCCACCGCGGCGGCCAGACCGTCGGTCGGCATGCTGGAGAACGGTTCGAGCCCCACCGTGTAAGCCCGTCCCCACCAGGGATAATCTGTGGACGCGCCGAGCTCCTGCCACATCCACAGGTACGGCAGCACGGTCGCGTCCCACATCACCCGAATACCGATATCCCCCGAAATTTCGTACCAACCCTCGTTAAAGCCGGTCAGGTAGACGATGTCGCTCGGCGACCCCGGCTCCTGCACCACGCTCAGATCCGTCTCGCCGCCGCCGTCCGCGGGCACGACCGGCCACGACCAGGGGCCGCCGGCCGCGACCCGGCGCCCGGCCGGGTTGATCGCGCTCTCGTGCGGGACCACGGTGACGCCGTCCGGCAGCCGGATCGTGGCCCCAGGGCGCAGGAACGGGCGCCCGTACACGATGTGCTGGCCCCACATGGCGTGCAGCGGGACGGGGGAGTCGTTCGTGGCCCGCCCCTCGATCTCCAGCGCCGCCGTGCCGGACCTCAGCCTGAAGACCTTCTCCATCCGGTACGGCAGCCGCCGCGTCCGCACGCTCAGCCGGATCGCGACCTCCGACTCGGAGTCCGCCACGACCTCGTACTCCCACGGCAGGCCGGCGACCTCCCCGTGCTGGGCCAGCCGCGCGCCGCGATATTCGCTCGGCGCGCCGCCGCTCGGGAAGATCTCCTGCCAGCCGCCCTCGTAGTGGTCGATGAACTGGGCGACGTCGTCGGCCGCGCCCTGGAGGTGGTCGTGCGGGTCGCGCAGGCCCTGCGGGGAGAGCCAGACGAAGTCCGTGTCGGTGGGCTTGTACAGGAACTCCACCACGTCGCCGCCCTTGTCCGGCACGACGGTCACGCGCAGCCGCTCGTTCTCCAGGACGACCGCCCGCAGCCCGCCGATCGTGACGTGCCGCAGGCGCGCCGCCCAGTTACGCCTCACCCGAAGGTCACATCCAGGAATCGGGGCCGGTAGATGGACACGTCGCGGTAGTGGTCGGTGTTCACGAAACTGTTGACGTTGTATGAGACGACCAGCCCGTTGCCCGCGACCTCAGGATGCGCGTGGGCGTTGTAGGTGAAGATGTTCCCGCTGGTCTCGGGGGTCGTGTAGACGTGCTGCTTGCCGGTGAACGGGCCGAAGGGCGAGCAGGAGGAGTAGGCCACGATGTTCGGGCTCAGCACCTCGGTCGTGTCATGCGTGATCAGGACATATCCGGATCCGACGCGGCTCACGCTGTACTCGTTCGCGACCCCGCTCATCACCCGGACCGAGTCCGTCTCGGTCGGCGACCAGGTGCCGTCGGCCTTGAGGTACTCCCACTTGCCCAGCAGGCTCTGCCCCTTGACCCTGGCGATGTGCATGTACTTGGGGGAGCCGAGGTCCTCGACGCCGTAGACGTAGGTGTAGGCGCCGTCCTTGAGCGTTCCCGAGGCCCAGGCGATGCCGGCCCCCGACGGCAGGTCGTGCACGCTGATCGGCCGTTCGAGCCGGCCGGGCGCGAACCTGGCCACCACGTTCCGGTGCCAGCGCCAGTCCCAGGCGCCGGTGCCGTAGCGCTCGTACTCCTGGTAGGTCACCTCGACGATCCCGCCGGCCAGCGTCGCGTCGCCGGCCCAGTACCAGTGGGTCGAGTCGCGCGGCGGCATGACGGCGGTCGGCTTCGCGGTCGTGCCGTCGTGGATCGTGGACAGCCGGCCGTCGCGCTCGACGGCGAAGGAGTTGTTCAGGAAGACCGTCGTCCCGCCCTCCTCGACCACGGGGGGCCGCGAGCCGTCGGAGTTCACCTGGCCGAGGAAGGTGTCGGAGAACACCCACAGCTCCTTGCCGCTGGGCAGCTTGAGCGAGTAGGTGCCGTCGGCGCCCGTCCAGTCGTCCAGGCGGCTGTTGTCGTTGCCGTAGTTGGTGAACAGGCTGGTCAGGCGGGCGTCGGTGGTGGTGCTCTTGACGGTCGGGGCGCACGCGGCGGCGGCCGTGGCCGGTGACTGCTGCTGCTGGGCCACCGAGGGCACCGGTTTGGGCGGTGCCGCCCAGGCCTGCTGCGGCACGGCCGTCAGGCCGGCCAGCGCGATGGCCAAGGGTGCTAGGGCGGAGCGGAATCGCGTCATCACTGTGTCCTAGGGGTGGGGGGTTCCCTACAGTTCTAGTCATTAGATCACTTGCTGTCTAGAGTTCCTGTGAGCACACGCCGCGGTTAGGGTGAAGATCGCGAACCTCGCAAAGTGGACGGATGTGGAAATGTCATCTGATGCCCCCGTTACCCGCAGAGGGCTGCTGAAGCTGGGCGCCGGAGTCGCCGCGACCGCCGCGCTGGCCGCCGCCGAGCCCGCGTCAGCCGCTGTTTCCAGAGCTGAGGGCCGGTTCGAGCTGACCGCGCCCGCGACCTCGCTGATCTGGAAGAAGGCCCTGTACGACGAGACCGTCCTGCAGTCGTTCACGATCGACAACGCGCACGGCCACATCTACACGATCCAGGTCAAGAACGGCGCCGGCTCCGACGCCGCGGGCCACCTGTGCGTGACCAAGCTCAGCCTGACCGGCACGGTCCTCGGCCACATGTACCTGATGGGCTTCGGCCACGGCGTCCAGATCGGGGTCGAGCCGTCGGGCGCCTCCGCCTACCTGTGGACGGAGACCGACGGCATCAGCGACGGCGCGACCTCGCGGGGCTCCAAGCTGGCCAGGTTCAAGTTCACCGACGGCCAGACGCTGACCACGTCGTCCTCGGCGCTCGCCAAGTATTCGCTGGTCGCGGGCGCGACCAACACCACATGCGCGATCGACCCCTCGACCAACCGGCTTGTCATGCGCTACGTCGACGGGAGCGCGTTCCGCATCGCGGCGTACGAGCTGGCCTCGGTCACGGCGGGCGCGCCCCAGAAGCTGTACGACATCGCCCAGCCGACCGGTCTGGGCACCTTCCAGGGCTACGCGGCCTATGGGAACTTCGTCTACCTCCTCACCGGCAACTCCTACGACCTCAGCCCGCCGCCGGGCAACACCTACCTCACCTGCCTGGACCTGCGTACGGGCGAGCAGGTCCAGCGGGCGCACAGCGTGGCGGGCCAGTCGCTGGACTTCCGCGAGCCCGAGGGCATGGCCGTCCAGATCGTCTCGGGCGCCCCTCGCCTGTGTCTCGGCCTGGCCTCGGGCGTCGCGGGAGCGCGCAAGGCCAGCATCTTCTACAAGTCCGAGCTCGTCTGAGACGGGGAAATCCGAGTGACCCGGCCCCGGCCGGGCGGATACCCTGCGAGCCGGGGTGGCGGAGGGATGAGTCGTGGGACATGTGGAGATCGGGCACCTGACATACGTGCTGCCCGACGGTCGGCCGTTGCTCAACGACGTGTCCTTCAGGATCGGTGAGGGCGTCAAGGCCGCGCTCGTCGGCCCCAACGGCGCGGGCAAGACCACCCTCATGCGGCTGGTCGCCGGTGACCTGCAGCCGGTCGAGGGCAGTGTGGCCAGCTCCGGCGGGCTGGGCGTGATGCGCCAGTTCATCGGCAGCGTGCGCGACGGGAGCAACCTGCGCGACCTGCTGCTCGGCGTCGCCCCTCCCGCGGTGCGGCAGGCGGCGGCCCGGCTCGACGACGCCGAGCTGGTCATGATGGAGCGCGACGACGAGAAGGCGCAGATGCGCTACGCGCAGGCCATCAGCGACTACACCGACGCCGGCGGCTACGACATCGAGGTGCTCTGGGACACCTGTACGGTCTCCGCGCTCGGCGTGCCGTACGAGAGCGTGAAATATCGCGACGTGTCCACGCTGTCGGGCGGCGAGCAGAAACGGCTGGTCCTGGAGGCCCTGCTGCGCGGCCCCGACCAGACGCTGCTGCTCGACGAGCCCGACAACTACCTCGACGTCCCCGGCAAGGAGTGGCTGGAGCAGCAGCTCAGAGAGACGCCCAAGACCGTCCTGCTGGTCAGCCACGACCGCCAGCTCCTGGCCAACGCCGCCGACCGGATCGTCACCGTCGAGTCGGGCAACATCTGGATCCACGGCGGCGGCTTCACCACCTACGCCGACGCCCGCAGGGCCCGCAACGAGCGGCTCGACGAGCTGCGCAGGCGCTGGGACGAGGAGCACGCCAAGATCAAGGCCCTGGTCAACATGCTGAAGAACAAGGCGCGCTACAACGACGGCATGGCCGCCGCCTACCACGCGGCCCAGACGCGGCTGCGCAAGTTCGAGGAGGCGGGGCCGCCCGAGGTGGCCCCGAGCGAGCAGAACATCAAGATGCGGCTCAAGGGCGGCCGCACCGGCAAGCGCGCGGTCATCTGCGAGGGCCTGGAGCTGACCGGGCTGATGCGGCCGTTCGACCTGGAGGTCTGGTACGCCGAGCGGGTCGCCGTGCTCGGCTCCAACGGCTCGGGCAAGTCCCACTTCCTGCGCCTGCTGGCCGGCGAGCAGATCGCGCACGCCGGCGTCGCCCGGCTGGGCGCCCGCGTGGTCGCCGGTCACTTCGCCCAGACCCACGCCCGGCCCGACCTGCTCGGGCGCACGCCGGTCGAGATCGTCATGACCGAGCACGCCAGGCTGAAGAACGAAGCCATGAAGACGCTGGCCCGCTACGAGCTGGCCGGGCTGGTCGCCGAGCAGCGCTTCGACACGCTCTCCGGCGGTCAGCAGGCGCGGCTGCAGATCCTCCTGCTGGAGCTGTCAGGGGCCACGTTGCTGCTGCTCGACGAGCCGACCGACAACCTTGACCTGGCCAGCGCGGAGGCGCTGCAGACCGGCCTCGACGCGTTCGACGGCACGGTCCTGGCGGTCACCCACGACCGCTGGTTCGCCGCGGACTTCGACCGCTACCTGGTCTTCGGCTCCGACGGCACGGTCTACGAGTCGCCCCAGCCGGTCTGGGACGAGGCCAGGGTCGTGCGGCCGCGTTGAGGATCATCCGTTAAAGAGTTGGTACGGCAGGCGCGTGTCACGTGCCTGCCCTGCTCATCTACGGGTTATCACGGCAAAGTGATCCCGCGTAGCCGAACCGTCAGCCTCCTCGCACTCGGGGCGATCTGCCTCGCCGGGTGCGCGAGCGAGGACCGCCCAGCCCAAGTGCTCAAGCCACTCGCTCTCAAGGAGCAGGTCTCGAACATCGTCAAGTCCTCCGACGGATACGCCGTCAACTGGGCGGGCGTGCTCAGCAACGCCAACCCGTGGCACTTCGGCGAGCACGTGGTGGCCACGATCGTCGGGCACGACGCCGCGGGCGCCGAGGTCGTCCGCATGGACCAGCCGCTCGACGCCGTGCCGCCGGGCGGCTCGCTGGCCTTCACCGGCCAGGCGAGCGCCGCCCAGAAGCCGGCCAAGGTGACGATCCAGTACCGTCCCGCGCAGTGGCGCCCGGCGGCCAGGATCGCCTCGGCCTTCCAGCGGTTCCCCATTTCACGTTCTCAGACATTGCGCCAAAAAGACGGCTCATACCTCATTACGGGATATGTCGGAAATCCGTATCAGGAAGCGGCCAGCAGCCTGGTCGTCAACGCCTTGCTGCGCGACAGCTCGGGCAAACTGCTCGGCGGCGGCAGCACGTTCGTGGACGACGTCAAGTCGGGCAGCCCGCCCAGGTTCATCCTCACGGTGACGGGATTGCCCACGGGTGCCAAGGTGGCCAAGACCGAGATCACCGCCAGGACCTGGGGATCGACCGGCCGGCCCTTCGAGGATCTGGCGCTCGGCGGCGCGATGCCGGTGCACACGGTCAAGCCCACGACCGAGCCGTTCGCGGTGGACCGGAGCACTCAGGTCGCTTCAGAACATAAACAGTAAAAGGCCGATATTTCGTGTCAACGGGGTGATTCTGGCCTTTTGTCCGTGCGGAAATCGGGCCCGCGACCCCGACAACCGATGCCATCGGCGTGAATGGGTGGAACTACTAGTTACCGATCCATTACCTTCAGTTACATGAACGACCGCGTCCTGGTAGAAGCACTCCGCGCCCGCGAGCAGGGGGCCCTCGCCGCGCTGTACGACGCGTACGCGGAGAGTGTCTACCGCTATTGCTGGTCCCTCCTGCTGAGCGCGGACGGCGCGCAGGTGGCGCTCCGCGACACGCTGATCGCCGCCGAGGCCCACGCGGGCGCGCTGTCCGACCCGGACAGGCTCCGCACCTGGCTGTACGCGCTGGCCCGCGTCGAGTGCCTGCGCCGCAGGGCCGCCGCGCCGCCGGGCGCGGCCGAGGCCCTGGCGGAGGCGCCGCCGCTGGACGACCCCGCCGACGCCGACCTGCGGACCATGGCCTGGAACGCCGTCCACGGCCTGCCCGTCGCCGAACGCGAGATCCTGGAGCTCTCCTACCGGCACGAGCTGCCCGGCCCTGAGCTCTCCCAGGTCCTCGGGATCCCGGCACGGCAGATCGAGCCCGTCCAGGACGCGGCCAGGGCGCGCCTGGCCGACGCGATCACCGCCGAGATCCTGGCCAGGAAGGGCTCCTACGACTGCCAGCCGCGGGCCCGCATCCTCGCCGGGTTCTCCGGGGAGCTGACCCAGGAGATGCGCGAGCACCTGGTCAGGCACATCGCGCGCTGCGAGACGTGCGCGCCGCACCGCAACCGCCAGGTGTCGGCCGCCAAGGTCTTCGAGCTGACGCCGGTCCCCGCGCTGCCCGACTCGCTGCGGATCAGGGTGATGAGCTGCTTCATCGACCCCGAGCTGCTGCCCTACCGCAGCTACGTCGCCCGGCGTACGGGCGCGCTCGGGGCCGCCGGGTTTCCCGTTTCATCGGACAAGGGCGCTCGGGCGTGGCCTCAGGCGCTGGCAGGCGCGCTGGCGGCGGTCGCGACCGTGGTGGCGATAGCGGTGATCTTCCAGCAGATCGGCCGCGACAACGGCGGCGCGTCGGGCATCGCGACGGCCGCGTTCCCGGCGACGGGCGAGCCGCCCGGCATCCGGCTGCCCTGGCAGGCCGAGCCGCAGGACGTCCCGCTGACCGTGGAGCCCGTCCTCGACAGCACGGCCACGCTGCCGCTCGGGGTGACCGGGTCGCCCGTCTCCGGGCCGCCCGCCGTCGTGCCCAGCCTCGCCCCCGCCGCCACGCCCGCCGGGTCCACCCCGGGCCCGCAGCCCCAGCCGACCCCACCGTCGCAGGAGCAGCCGGTGGACGACCCGCCGCACGCCGAGCCCCCGGCCGCCGAGCCTCCGCCGCCGCACAAGAAGCCCACCCACGAGAAGCCCACCCACAGGCCGCCACCCGCACCGACCCCGACGCCCACCCCCGCCCCCACTCCCACGCAGACCCCCACACCGACCACCACGCCGACCCAGACGGCCACTCCCACGCCCACGGAAGAACCCTCGGCAACCCCTACGGAGAGCGGCTAAGGGTATGACCTGCCCTGATTACGTTACGTATGGGAACTAGCGGGAATCGTGTGCATAGAGTAGCCATCCGTTTTCAGGGGGACCTATGCGCGCATTTGGGGCTGGAGTGCTCGCGTGCTGGCTGACGGTCGCCCTGTGCCCACCGGTCGAGGCGGAGCCCAGCCCGTCGGCTCGTGACGTGAAGAAGGCCCGACAGGTCGCACGGGACCGGTCGAAGGAGCTGGGCGCGACGAACGTGGAGCTGGCCACCGCGAAGTCGCGGCTGGACGAGCTGGCGGGCGAGGTGGAGCGGCTGGTCGAGGCGTACAACGGGGAGATGGTCCGGCTCCGCCACGCGGAGGAGCGCCACACGCAGGCCAGGACCCGCCTTGCGGCGGCCGACGCCCAGGCCGAGCTGGCGCGGCAGAGCGTCGCGCTGCTGGCGGCGGAGAGCTACCGCGGGCTCACGCCGATGCGGCCGGTCGTCGGGATGATGGTCGACGAGGGCGGCACCGACGGGTTCCTGCACCGGGCCGGCGTGCTCGGGCAGCTGTGGGACGAGCGCGCCGCGGTGCTCGCCAGGATGCGCGACGCCCAGGAGGTCGCCGCCATCCTGCGGGCGCAGGCCGCCAACGCCTACGCCGAGCAGCAGGCCGCCTCCGAACGGGCCAGACAGGCCAAGATCGCCGCTGAGGCCGCCGTGGCCAGGCAGCGGCGCGAGACGAGAGGGCTGCGGGCCCGTACCGAGGTCCTGGAGCGGCAGCTGGACGCGGCCCGCAGCCGCGCGGAGCGGCTGGCCAGGCAGCGGGCGGCGGCGCTGTCGCCGGCCGGCCTCACCGGCGGCTCCGCCATGGGAGACCTGGCCGCCAACTGGGCGCTCACGCAGCTCGGCAAGCCGTACGTGTGGGCGGCCGCAGGACCGGCGACCTACGACTGCTCAGGGCTCACCATGCGGGCCTGGGAGCAGGTGGGCGTGCGGCTGGACCACTGGACGGGCACCCAGTGGACCGCGGGCCCGCACGTGCCGACGGACCAGCTGCGCCGCGGCGACCTGCTGTTCTTCGGGCACGTCAGCGGCGACCCCGGGACCATCCACCACGTCGGGATCTACGTCGGACGCGGTCAGATGGTGCACGCGCCGCAGACCGGCGACGTGGTGCGGGTCGCCTCGATCTGGCGCGGGGACCTGGTGGGCGCCACCAGGCCCCGCTAGGGGCAGATCAGTGGTGGCCCTCGTCCTTCGCCCGGCGGAACGAGCGCTCGATCTCGGCCTCGGCCTCGATGCGCCCGACCCAGTTGGCGCCCTCGACGGACTTGCCGGGCTCCAGGTCCTTGTAGACCTCGAAGAAGTGCTGGATCTCCAGCCGGTCGAACTCCGACACGTGATGGATGTCCTGGATGTGATGCATCCTGGGGTCGGTGGAAGGCACGCAGAGGACCTTGTCGTCGCCGCCCTTCTCATCCGTCATCCGGAACATCCCCACCGCCCGGCACGTGATGTAGCAGCCGGGGAAGGTCGGCTCCTGCAGCAGCACGAGCGCGTCCAACGGGTCGCCGTCCTCACCGAGGGTGTGCTCGATGAATCCGTAGTCGGCGGGGTACTGCGTGGAGGTGAACAGGAGCCGGTCAAGCCTGATCTTCCCGGTCTCATGGTCCACTTCGTACTTGTTCCGTTGTCCCTTGGGAATCTCAACGACAACGTCGAACTCCACCGCGGTTCCTCCGCTCAGGCCCCCGGGCACCCCCGGTCGGGCGTTAATGTCTCGTAGGCGAACACAGCAGAGAGGGCAGGCGACGTGGCGCGGCACGACCGGTGGGTGATGCTGACCACTCTCGCCGTGCTCCAAGTCCTGACGATCGTCACCGGCATATACGCGATGACCACCGACTTCAGCCTCAGCGCGCTGACGAGCGGGTCTTCACCGACCGAGCCGACGGCGTCCCCGGCGGAAGGGTCTTCCTCCGCCCCCGTGGTCACCTCGGGGCCTGTGCTGGCCCGGCTCTCGGTGAAGTCCGGAGACGGACCTCTCCCGACTAAGGGTACTTTGACGCGGCAGCTCACCAGCGCCCTGGGTGACAAAGCGCTGGGGAGCCACGTGGGCGCGGTGGTGCTCGACGCGGTGACCGGCGAGCGGATCTTCGACTCCGGCGCCGACACCCCCATCACCCCGGCCTCCACCACGAAGATCGTCATCTGCGCCGCCGCCCTGGCCGCGCTCGGCCCGGACGCGCGCCTGTCCACCAGGGTCGTCCAGGGCGCCAAGCCCGGCGCCATCGTCCTGGTCGGCGGCGGCGACCCGCTGCTCGCGGGCCCGTCGGCCAAGCCGGGCTACCCCAAGCAGGCCTCGCTCGCCACGCTGGCCGCCCGCACCGCGGCCACGCTCAAGGCGCAAGGCGTGAAGAAAGTCACCCTTTCCTACGACACTTCGCTCTTCACGGGCTCACCGTCCGCGCCGGGCTGGAAGACGAACTACATCCCCGACGGCGAGGTCGCCCCGGTCTACGCCCTCACCATGGACGAGGGCCGCCAGAACCCGCGCTTCCACATGCCGCGCGTCTCCAACCCGCCCCAGTACGCCGCCACCGCCTTCGCCGGCCTCCTGGCCAAGCAGGGCATCGGGGTGTCCAAGTCCGTCCGCCCGGCCAAGGCCCCCGCAGGCGCCGCCGAGCTCGGCAAGGTGGACTCCGCGCCCCTCTACGCCCTGGTCGAGCACACGCTGACCCGGAGCGACAACGACATGGCGGAGGCGCTGGCCAGGCACGTCGCGATCAAGGAGGGCCAGGAGGCGTCGTTCCCCGGCGGGTCCGCGTCAGTCCTCGCCGTGCTCCAGCGGCTCGGCGCCGCGCAGGGCATCGCGCTCTCCGACGGCAGCGGGCTGTCGATCCGCAACCGCATCAGCCCGAACGCCCTCGCCAAGATCATCGCCATGGCCGGCTCCCCGAGCTACCCCGATCTGCACGCCATCGCCTCCGGCATGCCGATCGCCGGCTTCTCCGGCACCCTCGGCAACGGCCGCCGCTTCGTCGCGAGCGACAGCAAGGGCCAGGTGGGCCTGGTACGCGCCAAGACCGGGACGCTCAACAACATCAACACGCTGGCGGGGATGGCGACGACGAAGGACGGGCGGCTGGTGACGTTCGCCTTCATGGCCGACCGCGTACCCGCGACGGCCGAGCCCGTACTCGACCGCCTCGCCGCCATCGTCGCCCGCTCCTGACGGCCAGCCACCCCGCTCAGCCACCCCGCCCAGCCACCCGCTCGGCCTCCGCCGCCGTCCACCCACGGGCACCGGCTTTCCCGCCCCGGACACGACGGTCCTTCGCAGCCTCGACCAGAACCACGTACGGTGGACGTTATGCAGGTGATCGACTGGGATCTGGCCGTCACGACCGGCACGCGCCTGGTGCGCCCCGGTCCTCAGGTGAGCCGGGAGGAGGCCAGGCAGGCCGTCACCGAGCTCCGCACCCTGTCACGTGAGGCCGAGGGCCACGTGCGCGAGTTCACCAAAATCCACACAGACGCCGCACCACAACCCGCGACCATCGTCGACCGCCCCGGCTGGATCAAGGCGAACGTCGAGGGCTTCCGCGTGGTTCTGGAGCCGCTGACGCAGCGCATGACCAGCGGCGCCAACCCGCCGCCCGCGATCGTCACCGCCGTCGGCTCCCGCATCACCGGCGTCGAGGTCGGGGCGGTCCTGGCCTTCCTCGCCTCGCGGGTGCTCGGCCAGTACGAGCTGTTCCTCCCGCCCGACCCGACAGGCCAGGAGCCGACGGGCCGCCTGACGCTCGTCGCCCCGAACATCGTGCACGCCGAGCGCGAGATGGGCGTCGACCCGCACGACTTCCGCCTGTGGGTGTGCCTCCACGAGGAGACCCACCGCGTCCAGTTCACCGGCGTGACCTGGCTGCGCGAATACGTCCGCTCGCAGATGACCGAGTTCCTGCTCGCCTCCGACCTCGACCTGCCCACGCTCCTGGAGCGCCTGCGCAACGCCGCCGACACGGTGGCCGACGTGGTGCGCGGCGGCGAGGGCAACCTGATCGACGCCATCCAGTCGCCGGGCCAGAAGGAGATCCTCGACCGTCTGACGGCCGTGATGACCCTGGTCGAAGGCCACGGCGACTACGTCATGGACGCGGTGGGCCCGTCCGTGGTGCCGTCGGTGTCCGACATCCGCGCCAAGTTCGCCCATCGCAGGGAGGGCGGCTCCCGCCTCGACCGCACGGTGCGGCGCCTGCTGGGCATCGAGGTCAAGATGAAGCAGTACGCGGAGGGGTCGGCGTTCGTCCGCAAGGTGGTGGACCGGGCGGGGATGGACGGCTTCAACAAGGTCTGGACGTCCCCGGAAACGCTGCCCACCACCCCGGAGATCGCGGACCCGGACGCCTGGATCAGCCGCGTCATCGGCACCCCGGCCCTCCCCGCCTAACCCACAGGCCCCAGCCGGAGGCCGCCGCCCCGGCGCCTCCGGCCGCGCACGCCTTGGGCACGCCCAGGACGTGTCTTCGGCCGGACGGCTCGGGCGCGGTACGGCGCAGCCCGCCGTCCCGGCGCCTCCGGCCGCACGCCCGGCTGTGCACGCCTCGGGCATGAGCTCAGGACGCGTCTTCGGCCCGACCAGGCGGCTCGGGCGGCTGGGCGCCGGCCGCTCCGTCCCGGCGGACCCTGCTGTCGCTTGGCCGGGTGCGCCTCAGACAGACCCCCGACGGGTCGCAGGACGTGTGCCCGCGGCGGGTCCTCCGAGCGGACTCGGGATGCCGCACAGCGGGCGGTGCCGCGTTTGGGCGTGAGCCGGCCGGGATGGCGTCGTGTGGGTGGCGACCCGGGACAATGGCACCTGTGGGTCCACATCCAGCCGTAGCCGACGTCCGCAGAGCAGTGCGGGAGGCGCTGGCCGACCTGCCCAAGGGCGCGCTGGTGCTGACCGCGTGCAGCGGCGGAGCCGACTCCCTGGCGCTCGCGGCCGCCCTGGCGTTCGCCGCCCCCCGCATGGGCCTGCGCGCCGGCCTGCTGACCGTGGACCACCAGCTCCAGCCAGGCTCGGCCGAGCGGGCTCAGACGGTCGCGACGATCGCCCGCCGGCTCGGCCTCGACCCCGTCGACGTGCTCACCGTCACCGTCGGCGCGGAGGGCGGACCGGAGGCGGCGGCCAGGGAGGCACGGTACGCGGCGCTGGCGCACGCGGCAGACCGGCTGGGGGCCGCGACGGTCCTCCTGGGACACACCAGGGACGACCAGGCGGAGACGGTCCTCCTGGGCCTGGCCAGAGGCAGCGGGCCCCGCTCGCTCTCCGGCATGGCCGCCGTGACCGGCCGCTACCGCAGGCCCCTGCTGGCCCTCGCCAGAGCCACCACCGTGACCGCCTGCCGGGCCCAGGACCTGACCCCCTGGGACGACCCGCACAACGACGACCCCCGCTACACCCGGGTACGCGTAAGAAAGCGCATCCTCCCCCTCCTTGAGGACGAACTCGGCCCAGGAGTGGCCGAAGCGCTCGCGCGGACGGCGAGGATGGCCCGCGAGGACTCCGACGCGCTCGACCAATGGGCTGAATCGGCGTTCCAGAATTGCGCTCTAAGCGATATTGACCAGCAGATAACGCTCGCCGTACCGGAGCTGGAGAAGCTGCCCGACGCCGTCAGGCGGAGGGTGCTGCGGCGGGCGGCCATCGCCGCCGGAGCGCCGTCCGGCGCCCTGTCCGCCACCCACGTGCTGGCGGTGGACCGGCTGGTCACGCGGTGGCACGGGCAGAAGGCGGTGGATCTGCCCGGAGGTCTGTCCGCCGCCCGGCGGTATGGCACCCTGATACTCGCCATCAGTCCCATCCCGTAAGGAACCACAGGTGGACGCTGCCGACATGGGCAATGACCTGGAGAAGGTCCTCATCCCCGAGGACGAGCTCCAGGCCAAGATCAAAGAGCTTGCCGGGCGGATCGACGCGGATTATGCGGGCAAGGACGTGTTGCTCGTGGGCGTGCTGAAGGGCGCCGTCATGGTCATGGCCGACCTGGCCAGAGCCCTGCACGTGCCCGTGCAGATGGACTGGATGGCGGTGTCGTCCTACGGGGCGGGCACCAAGTCCTCCGGTGTCGTCCGCGTGCTGAAAGACCTCGACACCGACATCTTGAACCGCCACGTGCTGATCGTCGAGGACATCATCGACTCCGGCCTGACCCTGCACTGGCTGCTGGAAAACCTGAAATCACGCAATCCGGCCTCGTTGGAGATCTGCGCGGCGCTGCGGAAACCCGACGCGGTGAAGGTGCCGATCGAAGTGAAATACGTCGGGTTCGACATTCCCAGCGAGTTCGTCATCGGTTATGGGCTCGACTACGCGGAGCGATACCGGAACCTGCCGTTCATCGGCACTCTCGCGCCGCACGTCTATAAGTAGCAATCGCTGCCGTGGCCGGGAACATCGCGCAACGTGACGTACGTTGATAGGGCAAGACCGGTGTAGCGGGCGGGTCCCTCCGCACGCTGTGCCGGTGTACCTTCAGACTCCGGGAGGGTGACCTAGCGTCCCCTTCGGGTAGTCAGAAGTCGCGGTGTCGGATGCCGCGGCCCCGGGTGCCAGCCCGGGGTTCCAGGCCATGGTCAGGAAGGGACGGGCCCGCAAGGGGTTCCGCATCGGATGGATCTCAAGCGATTTACACGTGGGCCACTGCTGTGGATCCTGGGCATCGTCGTGCTGCTCCTGCTCGTCACCCAGCTTTGGAGTGGTGGCGGCAATTACAAGGCGGCCGACACGTCCCTGGTTCTCCAGCAGATTCGCGCCGGAAACGTCAGCAACGCCAAGATCGTCGACAAGGACAACCGGATCGAGGTGACTCTGATCCGGGCGGTCGCGGCGAAGCCCGGCGACCAGCCGACGAAGCTGATCCAGGCAGACTGGGTCACCGGCTACGGCAGCAAGCTGACCGACGAGCTCCAGGCTCAGGTCGACGCCGGCAAGACCAAGAGCTTCACCACCGAGGTGCCGCAGGAGAACTTCCTGATCAGCATCCTCGTGAGTTTCCTGCCGATCGTCATCATCGTGCTGATCTTCCTGTTCATCATGAACCAGATGCAGGGCGGCGGCTCGCGCGTGATGAACTTCGGCAAGTCCAAGGCCAAGCTCATCACCAAGGACACCCCCAAGACCACCTTCGCCGACGTCGCGGGCGCTGACGAGGCCATCGAGGAGCTCCAGGAGATCAAGGAGTTCTTGCAGGCCCCGGCCAAGTTCCAGGCGATCGGCGCCAAGATCCCCAAGGGCGTCCTGCTGTACGGCCCGCCCGGCACCGGTAAGACGCTGCTGGCCCGCGCCGTCGCAGGCGAGGCCGGCGTGCCGTTCTACTCGATCTCCGGCTCCGACTTCGTCGAGATGTTCGTGGGTGTCGGCGCCTCGCGTGTCCGTGACCTGTTCGAGCAGGCGAAGGCCAACGCTCCGGCGATCATCTTCATCGACGAGATCGACGCCGTCGGCCGCCACCGCGGCGCCGGCCTGGGCGGCGGTCACGACGAGCGCGAGCAGACGCTCAACCAGCTGCTCGTCGAGATGGACGGCTTCGACGTCAAGGGCGGCGTGATCCTCATCGCCGCGACCAACCGGCCCGACATCCTCGACCCGGCGCTGCTGCGTCCTGGCCGGTTCGACCGGCAGGTCACCGTCGACCGTCCCGACCTCGAGGGCCGTAGGGGCATCCTCAAGGTCCACGGCCGCGGCAAGCCGTTCGCGCCCGACGTCGACCTTGACGTCATCGCGCGCCGCACGCCCGGGTTCACCGGCGCCGACCTGGCCAACGTGATCAACGAAGCGGCCCTGCTCACCGCGCGGGCCGACCAGAAGCTGATCACGATGGAGCTCCTCGAAGAGGCGATCGACCGTGTCATGGCAGGGCCCGAGCGCAAGACGCGGGTCATGTCCGACAGGGAAAAGAAGATGATCGCCTACCACGAGGGCGGTCACGCGCTGGTGGCGCACGCGCTGCCCAACTCCGACCCGGTGCACAAGATCACGATCTTGTCCCGCGGCCGCGCCCTCGGTTACACGATGACGCTGCCGATGGAGGACAAGTTCCTGGCCACCAGGTCCGAGATGATGGACCAGCTCGCGATGCTGCTCGGCGGCCGCGCGGCGGAGGAGCTCGTCTTCCACGAGCCCACCACCGGCGCCTCCAACGACATCGAGAAGGCCACGGCCGTCGCCCGCCGCATGGTGGTCGAATACGGCATGAGCGAGCAGCTCGGCGCCCGTAAGTTCGGCAGCGGCAACGCCGAGGTGTTCCTCGGCCGCGAGATGGGCCACGAGCGCGACTACTCCGAGAAGATCGCCTCCAGCATCGACGAGGAGGTCCGCCGGATGATCGAGACGGCGCACGACCAGGCATGGGACATCCTGGTCGAATACCGCGACGTGCTCGACAACCTGGTGCTGGAGCTCATGGAGAAGGAGACCCTCTCCCGCGACATGGTGCTCCAGGCCTTCGCTCCGGTGGTCGTCAAGGAGCACCGCCCGTCCTACGCGGGCTACGGCAAGCGGCTCCCCTCGGATCGCCCGCCGATCCTGACCCCGAAGGAGCAGTCGGCCAACGGCTCGCTCACCTCGGGCCACCAGGACGCGCTTCCCTCCGGGGACTCTGCGTGACTCAGTACGACGTCGACCTGGGGCGGATCGAGAAGGCCGTTCGCGAGATCCTCTACGCCATCGGCGAGGATCCCGATCGCGACGGCCTGATCGAGACGCCCTCCCGGGTCGCCCGCGCGATGGCCGAGCAGTATTCGGGGCTCGGCCTGAAGCCGGAAGACGTGCTCAACAAGGTCTTCGACGTCGATCACGACGAGATGGTGCTCGTGCGTGACATCGAGGTCTACTCGACCTGTGAGCACCACCTGGTCCCGTTCCACGGGCAGGCCCACGTGGGCTACATCCCCAACGAGCGCGGCCAGGTGACGGGGTTGTCGAAGCTGGCCCGTCTGGTGGACGTGTTCGCGCGCCGTCCGCAGGTGCAGGAGCGGATGACGTCCCAGATCGCCGACGCGCTCATGCGGGTGCTGGATCCGCGCGGGGTCATCGTGGTGGTCGAGGCGGAGCATCTGTGCATGACGATGCGCGGCGTACGCAAGCCGGGCGCCAAGACCGTCACCTCCGCCGTCCGCGGCGACTTCCGCACCAGCGACAAGACCCGCTCCGAGGCGATGGCGCTGATCATCGGCAGATGAGGATCGTTATCCACTACTGGGGACCCGCGATGTCAGCAGGGGTGGTACAACGCCTAGGCTTGGCCCATGACTAGCGTGCCCATCAACGTGCCGGAAGGTACGCAGCGGTGCCTCGTCATGGGCGTGGTCAATGTGACGCCGGATTCATTCTCCGACGGCGGCCTGTGGTTCGACGAGGCGGCGGCCATCCAGCACGGCTTTCAGCTGGTCCAGGACGGCGCCGACATCGTCGACGTGGGCGGTGAGTCCACCCGCCCGGGCGCGGCCAGGGTGTCGCTGGAGGAGGAGCTGGCCAGGGTCGTGCCCGTGATCAGAGCGCTCGACGCGGAGGGGATCGCGGTCAGCGTCGACACGATGCGGGCCGAGGTCGCCAAGGCGGCGGTCGAGGCCGGCGCGCGGCTCGTCAACGACGTGAGCGGTGGTCTCGCCGACCCCGAGATGCCACGGGTCGTGGCCGCGACCGGCGTCTCCTACGTCGTGATGCACTGGCGCGGCCACAGCCATGACATGTACAGCAGAGCCGTCTACGCCGACGTCGTCACCGAGGTGCGCGAGGAGCTGAGCAAACGGGTCGATCTGGTGCTGGCCGAGGGGGTGTCGGAGGAGCAGATCGTGCTCGATCCCGGCCTCGGCTTCGCCAAGAACGCCGAGCACAACTGGGCGCTGCTGGCCGGGATCCCGCAGCTGGCCGAGCTGGGCTATCCGTTGCTGGTGGGGGCGTCGCGCAAGCGGTTCCTCGGCCGGCTGCTGGCCGATCCCGACGGGACGCCCCGGCCGTTCAGCCGCAGCGACGACGCCACGCTGGCCGTGACGGCGCTGGCTGCGCAGGCGGGCGCGTGGTGCGTACGCGTGCACGAGGTAGGTCCCAATGCCGATGCCGTGCGCGTGGCGGCCGCATGGAAGAGAGCCGGAGCCAATACATGAGCGTCGACACTGCCGCGATCGAGACGGTGAACCAGGAGTTCTACACCGCCATCGAAAACGCGGATCTCGACAAGATGACCGAGATCTGGGCGGAGGACTCCGCCGACGAGCAGGTCAGCTGCGTACACCCGGGCTGGACCCTGCTGACGGGCCGGTCGGAGGTGCTGCGCTCGTGGGCGCTGATCATGGCCAACACGACCTACATCCAGTTCGTGCTGACCGACGTCAGCACCACGGTGCTGGGTGACGTGGCCGTGCTCACGTGCGTCGAGAACATCCTCACCGCCGGCGAGGAGGGTGAATCCAGCTTCGCCGCGGGCAAGGTAGTGGCCAGCAACGTCTACATCCGTACCGCGCAGGGCTGGCGGCTGTGGATGCACCACGGCTCACCGGTGCTCCAGGGCGACGACGACGAGGAGGAGGAAGGCGAGCTTGAGCGCTGATCGCATCGCTCTCAAGGGCCTGCGGGCCAGGGGGAGACACGGCGTGCTCGCTGCCGAGCGGGAGCTCGGGCAGGAGTTCGTGGTCGACGCGACGCTGTTCCTCGACACGGCGCCCGCCGCGGCCGGTGACGACCTCACCAAGACCGTCCACTACGGCGAGCTGGCCCAGGCGCTGACCGACGTCGTCGAGGGCGAGCCGGTCGAGCTCATCGAGACGCTCGCGCAGCGGCTGGCCGAGGTGTGTCTGGCCAGCGAGCTGGTGCACAAGGTAGAAGTGAGCGTGCACAAACCGGCGGCGCCGATCCCGCTGCCGTTCGACGACGTGGTCGTGACGATCGAGCGGAGGCGCGCATGAAGGTCGTCCTGGCTTTCGGCAGCAATCTGGGCCGCCGCTTCGACACCTTGCAGGGGGCCCTGGACACCCTGTTCGACGCGCCCGGGCTGGAGTTCGTCCGGGCGTCGCCGGTCTACGAGACCGAGCCCGTCGGGGGTCCGGCCGGGCAGAAGCCCTATCTCAACGCGATCGTGATCGCCGAGACCACGCTTGAGCCGCACACGCTGCTGGAGCGGGCGCTCAACGTCGAGGACGCCTTCGGGCGGGTCCGCGCGGAGCGCTGGGGGCCGCGTACGCTCGACATCGACCTGATCGTCGTCGGCGACGTCGTGTGCGAAGACCCCGACCTGACACTGCCGCATCCACGCGCCCACGAGCGTGCGTTCGTGCTCGTGCCCTGGTCGAAGGCCGATCCCGAGGGTGAGGTGCCCGGGCACGGCCCGGTGTCCGGCCTGCTGGAGGGGCTCGACCGGCAGGGCGTGCACCTGCGCCACGACCTGAAGCTGCAGAGGCCGGATTGACGCCGACCCGCCCGGGCCCCCTGGTCCTCATCGTCGCCCTCGTCGCGCTGCTCACGTGGGCGGTGATCAGGCCGTTCTACTCAGAGCTGCCCCTGATGCCGTGGACCGCGATCCCGACGGTGCTGCTGCTGGCGATCGGCGAGGCCTACACCGGCTGGGCGACCAAGGCCAGGATCGCCCGCAAGCCCGACACCAAGCCGGTGGAGCCGCTGGCCGTGGCCCGGCTGGCGGCGCTGGCGAAGGCGTCGGCGTACGCGGGGGCGGTGTTCGGAGGGCTGTTCGCGGGCTTCGCCCTCTACACGGTGCAGATCCTCGACCGGGAGACGCCGCGCTCGGAGTTCTTCGTCGCGACCGGGTCGTTCCTCTCGTGCGTCGCGCTGATCTGCGCGGCCCTCTACCTGGAGCACTGCTGCCGCATCCCGAAGGAGCCGGACGATCTGAAGCGCGACTAGGAGAGGTCTTCGACGGCGGGGCGCGCGGCGCTCAGCCTGTCCTGCCACATCTGCCGCTGCAGCAGGCGTAGCGCGCGGCGGATCACGTCGCTCGGCCGCTCGCCTTCCCGCATGGCGAGACGGATGATCCGCTCGTCCTCGGCGTTGGGGGCGAAGTCGATGTCAGCCATGGTCAGAGCCTACGGAACCGTCGATCCCCTCGTCCTGCTTTTGCGGGACAGGGGCGGTCCGGCGGCGGCCGAAGAGGTAGATGACCGGCAGCGTGCAGATCAGCGGTCCCAGGATGGCGATGGGCCGCTCCAGCCACCATTTGAGGTCCGGCGGGATCTTGGTGCCCAGGTTGCCGAACAGCCACCACGACAGCCCCAGGGCGATGGCCATCCCGGTCGTGTGGAACAGGAACAGCGGCAGCGCGTACCGGTTGATGAAGTCGTTGGCGCGCCGCCAGCGCGGCCGCTCCAGGACGCGTTCCATGGCCGGCCGCAGCACCTCGACCAGGCCGATCTGGAACAGCAGCAGGGCGACGATCACGAACGTGGGAGGCGCCATGTTCGACCACTTGTCACCGGGCACGCCCACCATCGAGCCGGGGTAGATGCCCGAATAGACCAGGCCGAACAGGGCGAACAACCCCGTCCACAGCAGGCCCATGTCGTAGCGCCTGGGCAGGATGACGACCCGGTCGTAGAAGAACCCGGCCTGGTGCGCCAGCCCCCAGATGATGATCATGTTGAGCCAGCCCGCCCACTCGATCCCGTAGCGGAAGCGCACCACGTCCACCACCAGGGACGCGCCGCCGAGCCAGATCAGCGCCAGCACGTCGTAGCGGCGGTGCAGCCAGAGCGCGACGGGCAGCAGCGCGATCAGCACCAGGTAGACGCCGAGGAACCACAGCGGGCTGAGCACCAGCAGCACCACCCGCCACATCCAGTCGATGTGGAGGACGGCCGTGACGACCGCTCCGATGGCGACCCAGGCTCCGGACAGGAGCAGCGCGGGTAAGGCCAGCGCACGGATGCGCCGCCAGACGAACGCGCCGATGCCGGTGCCGCGTGCCTTGGCCCGGTGCCAGGACAGCAGGTGCACGTGGCCGCCGACGTAGAAGAACAGCGGCAGGACCTGGAGCAGCCAGGTGAGTATCCACAGCCCGGAGGTGAAGCCGAGCGGGCTGGTGGGCTCGGGGCCGCTCGGCTTCCACTGCAGGATCGTGAACGCCCAGTGCCAGACCACCACCACGATCAGGCTGAGGGCGCGGAGCCAGTCGACGTACTTGTCGCGTTCGGGAGTGCTCACTTGTCGATGTCACCCACGACGAAGAACATGGAGCCG
Source organism: Nonomuraea rosea (assembly GCF_039539705.1). NCBI lineage: Bacteria > Bacillati > Actinomycetota > Actinomycetes > Streptosporangiales > Streptosporangiaceae > Nonomuraea > Nonomuraea rosea. The sequence continues at coordinate 282,642 of NZ_BAABDQ010000004.1, forward strand.
AGGATGGCCACCATGTCCGCGACCAGGTGGCCGGGCAGCATCTCCCGCAGCACCTGGATGTTGTTGTACGAGGCCGAGCGCAGCTTGAGCCGCCACGGGGTCTTGTCGCCCTTGGAGACCAGGTAGTAGCCGTTGATGCCGAGCGGGTTCTCGGTCCACGCGTACGTGTGGCCCTCCGGGACCTTGAGCACCTTCGGCAGCCGCTGGTTGATCGGCCCCTGCGGCAGCGAGCGCAGCCGCTCGGCGCAGGCCTCGGCCAGGTCGAGCGAGACCTTGAGCTGTTCGAGCAGCAGCTCGAACCGGCTGTGGCAGTCGCCCGCGCTCCGGGTGACGACCTTGACGGGCAGCTCGGGATAGGCGAGGTACGGGTCGTCGCGCCGCAGGTCGAAGTCGACGCCCGAGGCGCGGGCGATGGGGCCGCTCACGCCGTACTGCATGATCTGCTCCTGGGAGAGCACGCCGACACCCTTGGTACGGGCGACGAAGATCTCGTTGTTCAGGATGAGGTTCTCGATGTCGGGCACCCGGCGCCGGGTCTCCGCGACGGCCTCCGACACGCGGTCGAGCCAGCCGAGCGGCAGATCCTCCTTGAGCCCGCCGACGCGGTTGAACATGTAGTGCATGCGCCCGCCGGAGATCTCCTCCATCACGGCCTGGATGCGCTCGCGCTCGTTGAAGGAGTAGAACAGCGGCGTGATCGCGCCCAGCTCCAGGGGGTAGGAGCCGAGGAACATCAGGTGGTTGAGCACCCGGTTGAGCTCGGCCAGCAGCGTACGGGCCCATACGGCGCGCACCGGCGGCTCCATGCCGAGCAGCCGCTCGGCGGCCAGGACCACGCCGAGCTCGTTCGCGAACCCCGACAGCCAGTCGTGCCTGTTGGCCAGCATGATGATCTGGCGATAGTCACGCACCTCGAACAGCTTCTCCGCGCCCCGGTGCATGTAGCCGACGATCGGCTCGGCGGTGGCGATGCGCTCGCCGTCGAGCGTGAGCCGGAGCCGCAGGACCCCGTGGGTCGACGGGTGCTGCGGGCCGATGTTGAGGATCATGTCCTCGGTGGCCAGCTCTTTCGCGCCGGCTCCGATCCCGACCACGCGTTCCGTCATACGGCCATGCTGCCACCCTCACTGGTGTTGATCCAGCGCGGGGGATGGTCAAGAAATGGTGTGGAAACGCATCCCGAAGTCGGACATGGGGAGGAATATCGGGAACGGGGGGAGAAATCACCATGAAGAGAGTTGTGTTTGACATCGCGGCTCTGATCGCGCGGATCGTGACAGGCGTGATCTTCGTGACGCACGGCTGGCAGAAGTGGCAGGGTGGCCTCGGAGCCACGACGCAGCAGTTCAGGGACATGGGGATCCCGATGCCGGAGCTGGCAGCCGGGTTCTCCAGCATCGTCGAGACCGTCGGCGGCATCTTCCTCATCCTCGGACTGCTGGTGCGGCCCGTCGCCTTGCTGCTGCTGCTCAACATGCTCGGTGCGATCGCGTTCGTGCACGGTGGCAACGGGGTGCTGACCTCAAGCAACGGCTGGGAGCTGCCCGGCGCGCTGGGTGCGCTCAGCCTGTTGTTCCTGGCCCTGGGCGGGGGACGGATCGGGTTGGACGGCATCTTCCACTCGATGTTCCGCAGGCGCTCCGAACGCCGTGCGGCCGAGGACGATCTCGCGCCCTACGCTCCGAGCTCGGCGGCCGGCCGGGTCGAGCCCTCGAACGTGCGCACGACCGGGGGGCCGACGACACCCGCGGCGTCCACCGAGCCGGCCGAGCGGCCCGAGGTGCCGAGGCAGCCGTCGGATCCCAAGGCGGGCAGGCTCAACGACGAGGACATGCGGGACATCGACGCCCTGGTCGCCGACGAGCCGCCCGAGCACCGCAAACCGCCGAACCGCTGACCCGGCCGGGCCGGCGGCCTGTTTCGCGTGCTCAGCGGGAGACCAGGTCCCGGAGGGCTTCGACCAGCCGGTCCACGTGCTCCTGCGTGGTCCCGATGCCGATCGAGGCCCGGATCGCGGAGGTGGTGTCGTCGTCGCATCCGCCGTCGGCGTCCTGGGCGCCCAGCAGGTGCCGCAGGAACGGGTGGGCGCAGAACTTCCCGTCACGGACGCCGATGCCGTACTCGCTGGACAGCACCTCGGCCACCTCGCGGGCCGAGTAGCCGGCCACGGTGAACGACACGATGCCCACGCGCGGGTGATCGTCCCCCCACAGCGACAGCTCCCGCACGCCCTCGACCGAGGCCAGCCCCGACCGCAGGCGGGCGATCAGCCGCTCCTCCTCGCGGACGAGCTCGGTCCAGCCGGTGGCGCTGAGCGCGTCGCAGGCGGCGGCCAGCGCGATGGCGCCCAGCACGTTCGGGGTGCCCGCCTCGTGCCGCGGCTCGGGGTCGTCGTGCCACTCGGCGGTCTCACCCACCGACCGCACCGCGCCGCCGCCCTTGAGGTACGGCTCGCCCTCGGCCAGCCAGTCGCGGCGGCCGACCAGCACGCCGGCCCCGAACGGGGCATACAGCTTGTGCCCGGAGAAGGCCACGTAGTCCAGGCCGAGCGCGGTCAGGTTGAGCCGCCGATGCGGTACGAGCTGCGCGGCGTCCACCAGGATGCGGGCCCCATGCCGGTGCGCGATGTGGGCCAGGGCGGCGATGGGCCACAGCTCGCCGGTGACGTTCGAGGCGGCGGTGACGACCAGCAGCTTCGGCCCGTCGATCGCGGCCAGCGCCTCGTCGGCGGCGCGCACGGCCTCGCCGGGGAAGGCGGGCGCGGCCAGCCGTACGGACGCGGGCCAGGGCAGGAGCGAGGCGTGGTGCTCGGTGTCGAAGACCACGGTGGTGGTGCCCTCGGGCAGGCAGCCGGCCAGCAGGTTCGTGGCGTCGGTGGTGTTGCGGGTGAAGATCACGGCGTCGTCGGGACGCGCTCCGACGAAGGCTCTGACCGTGTGGCGTGCCTGCTCGTACCTGGCGGTGGTGAGCTGGGAGGCGTAACCCGCGCCGCGGTGGACGCTGGAGTAGGCCGGGAGCGCGGCGGCGACGGCGGCGCTGACCGGCTCCAGACAGGGGGCGCTGGCCGCGTAGTCGAGGTTGGCGTAGCCGACCAGCCTGCCGCCCTTGACCGGCACTTCGAGGTCGGCGCCGAGCACGGCGGGAATCGACCGGCCGCTCGCGGCGGGCGCGTTCGCGGGGGCCTCGGCGGCGGGCACGGAGTTGAAGATCGTCAGCGTGGACACGGCAAATCTCCTCGGGTCATCGGACCCGTGGGAGCAGCCACAGAGCCCGCGCTTGCCCGTCACACCTCGTGACGGACCAGGTCTTCACCCGGGGCACCCCGCCGCGGACGCGAGGGTTGCCGGCCAGCTAGCCGGGGCTTGTCGCTGGCACTCATGACCTACGCCAGGACTATACCAATAAGAAGCCTGTTCATCACACTGCCGCCTCAATGTCCGAAGCAAGTCCGCGAACTTATGTGCCGACTGACTCGTTGCTACCGGGAAACCCCGCCCAACCCGTCATGGAGGTGCGCAGATGCTTGACTGGGTGACCGACCCGAATATCTGGATCGGCTTCTTCACCCTTGTCGCCCTGGAGATCGTCCTGGGGATTGACAACATCATCTTCATCTCCATCCTGGCGGGCAAGCTGCCACCGGAGCAGCGGGACCGGGCGCGCGTCCTGGGCCTGGGCGCCGCGCTGATCAGCCGGTTACTCCTGCTGCTGGGGCTGTCGTGGGTGGTGCGGCTCACCGAGCCGCTCTTCGAGATCTTCAGTCACGAGATATCGGGACGTGACCTGATCCTGCTGCTCGGCGGCCTGTTCCTGCTGGCCAAGAGCGTCACCGAGATCGGCCACAGCATGGACGCGCCGGCGGACAAGGACGGCAAGCAGCAGGCCGTGACCTCCTTCACCTCCGTGATTCTGCAGATCATGGTGCTCGACGTCGTGTTCTCGCTCGACTCCGTGATCACCGCCGTCGGCATGGTCGACGAACTCGGCGTGATGGTCGCGGCCGTCGTGGTGGCGGTGCTGGTGATGTTGTTCGCCTCCGGGCCCATCAGCCGGTTCGTGGACCAGCATCCGAGCATCAAGATGCTGGCGCTGGCGTTCCTCGTGCTCATCGGCGTGGTGCTCGTCGCCGAGGGTCTCGACCAGCACATCCCCAAGGGCTACATCTATTTCGCGATGGCCTTCTCGGTCATCGTGGAGCTGCTGAACATCCGGATGCGCGGCAGGCACACCAAGCAGCCGGCGGCGGCCCCTAAACAGGACACTGAGCAGGTCCCTGAGCAGGTCTCTGAGCGGGACCCTGAGCGGGACACTTCCCCTCCTAAGATGGACTAGTGCGCTTTGATCCTTGGAATCCCGATTTCGTGGCTCACCCGTACCGGGTCTACGAGGAGCTGAGGCGCGACGCGCCCGTCAGCTACTTCGAGCCGACGGGCCAGTGGCTGATCTCCCGGCACGCCGACGTGAACGCCCTGCTCAGGGACCGCCGCCTGGGCCGGTCCTATCTGCACGTGGCCACGGACGAGGAGTTCGGCAGGGAGCCGGAGCCGGAGTTCCAGGAGCCGTTCTGGCGGGTGATCAGGGCGGGCATGCTCGACGTGGAGCCGCCGGTGCACACCAGGCTGCGCCGGCTGGTCTCCAGGGCGTTCACGCCGCGCATGGTCGAGTCGCTGCGCCCCCGGGTGCGGGCCATTGCCGGCGGCCTGGTGGACGCGTACGTGGAGCGGGGCGGCGGCGACCTGATCGCCGACGTCGCCGAGCCGCTCCCGGTGACGGTGATCGCGGAGATGCTCGGGATCCCCGAGCCCGACCGCCCCCTGCTGCGCCCCTGGTCCGCCGACATCTGCGGCATGTACGAGCTCAACCCCGCCCCCGAGGCCCAGCACACCGCGGTGCGGGCGGCGTCGGAGTTCGCCGGCTACCTCAAGTCCCTGGCCCGCGACCGCCGCGCGAACCCCGGCGACGACCTGGTCAGCGCCCTCGCCCAGATCGACGAGCTGACCGAGGACGAGCTGGTCGGCACGTGTGTCCTGCTGCTCAACGCCGGCCACGAGGCCACGGTGAACGTGACGGGCAACGGCTGGTGGTCCCTGTTCAGGAATCCGGCCGAGCTGGCCCGGCTGCGCGAGGACCGCTCGCTGCTGCCCACGGCCGTCGAGGAGCTGATGCGCTGGGACACGCCGCTGCAGATGTTCGAGCGCTGGGTGCTGGAGGACATCGAGGTCCACGGCGTGCGGATCCCGCGCGGCACGGAGGTGGCGCTGCTGTTCGGCTCGGCGAACAGGGACGAGACCGTGTTCGACGACCCGGACCGGCTCGACGTGGGCCGCGCCGACAACCCGCACATCTCCTTCGGGGCCGGGATCCACTTCTGCCTGGGCGCGCCGCTGGCCCGCATCGAGCTCATCGAGTCGTTCGGCGCGTTGCTGGACCGGGCGGCCAAGCTGGAGCTGCGGCGCGAGCCCGAATGGAAGCCCGGCTACGTCATCCGCGGCCTGCACTCCCTTGAGCTCAACGCCACAGGCTGAGCCGGCCGAGCCTCAGCAGGTCTGGCTGAGCCAGCCGAAGCCGCCGAACCCGGACGGATCGATCAGCTCGCCCTCCTCCGACGCCCTCGACAACGCCCGGACATATCCCCGCGGATCCGACCTCGCCAGCTCGACCGGAGGCCGGGTGCCGGTGATGCCCAACTCCCTCAGCGCATCACGCTGTGTGGACAAGGCTGTGGATATCGCACCGGCCCGCCGCCCGGCCTCCGCGCACGCGTCAAGTGCGACATGAGCCGTGATATCGCAGGTCCCATCGGGTATGGGGGCAACGACCGCGCCATCGCGGTAACCGGTCAGCGTGCCACAGAGCGGTCGGTTATCCACAGGGTGTGCATAATCCACGGCAATCGCACGGCCCTTGTTGAGGCGTGCCAGGACCGAGGCCCAGGCCTCGTCGCGGGGCCGGCCGATCTCCGCTCGCGCGCCCACGCGGGACAGCGGCCACCACCGGTCGAGCCACTCCCGGTCGGCCGGCCGCAGCGGGCCGCCGAGCCGCTCCTCGCCGGTGTGCGCGTCCACCATGACGAGCCGCGGCCCGTCGGCGGTCTGCTCGGCGATGTCGAGCGGCACGTTGTCGAGCCATTCGTTGGCGATGGCCAGGCCCGTGATGCCGGTGGGCAGGCTCCTGCGCCACTCGATCTCCGCGGGCAGGCCGTCCGGCCTGGGGGAGAGATCGACGGCCGTGACGCGCAGCCGCTTGCGCAGCGCGGGCTCGGCGGCGGACAGTACCCGCGTGACGAGCACGCCCTCGCCCGCGCCGATGTCCACCAGGTCGAGCACGTCGGGGGCGCCGAGCTCGGCATCGACGCCGAGGAGCAGCGCCAGGACCGCGTCCGCGAACGCGGCGGAGGCGCTGACCGAGGTCCTGAAGTGGCCTGACGGGCGTTCGCGGAGGTAGAAACCCTCATCGCCGTACAGTGCTCGTTCGGTCGCGGCGCGCCAGGTGAGCCACATGCCAGGACTATCTCATGACTTCCACTCGACACGCACGGTCATCACATGACTACTCTTTGTCGCTAACTTGCGGTAGCGTTGACTTATTGTCATCGAGCGACTGCGTTCTGCCAACCCCCAATTGGCAGGGAGTTCGTCACTCAGGACCCGAGCACTCCGCGGCCTGCCGGCCGCTGAACTGAGAGGAGCCCCTCATGCTGAAGAAGACCCTGGTCGTGGCCGGTGCTGTCGCCATGATGTCGCTGGCCGTCCCGGCCCACGCCGACATCACCAGCGGCAACGGCAGCATTCTCGGCGGCAACCAGCTGCACATCCCGATCACGGCCCCGATCAACGTCTGTGGCAACTCGGTGGGCGTCGGCGTCCTCATCGCCGGCTGCAAGGGCGGCGCCGCGGCCTACGCGCCCAGCCACCACTGACCTACGGAAAGAGCCCGGACCGGCGTGAGCCGGCCCGGGCCCGGACCCCGGCTGGTCAGTCGGCGTTGACCGCCGGCGCACCTCCAAGGGGTCGCATCCCATGCGGGCGTCGCGTCCTGGCGAAGGACTCGGCGCCCGCTGCCATGCGGTGACCCCTCTCCTCATCTCTTCCGACAGGGGGTGCACCTTTTGAATGCCCTTGTCGTTTTTGTCATAACTCAACGCCTGGCAAAACAGTGGTCACGCTGCTGTGCTGCCGGTCCTGGCCTACCGTAGGTGCGCGCCTCGCTACCTGTGGTGGGCCGCTGGAGTGGCTGCCGTGCGCAACCCCGCGAGGCCGTTACGCTGGTCGGCAGTGCCATCAGGTCGACAGGGGTGTGACGTCATGGACGCAGGTGATCGCCCGGCACGGCTGACTGTCGGCGTGCTCGGGTCCGGCAAGGTCGGCTCCGCGCTCGGCGCCGCGCTGGCGCAGGCAGGGCATCGGGTCGTCGCCGCGAGCGGCGTGTCGGACAACTCGCAGCGCTGGGCCGCCGACCGGCTCGGCGTGCAGCCGTCGCGGCCGGACGAGGTCGTGGCCGCCGCTCAGCTCATCCTGCTGACGGTGCCGGACGACGCGCTGCCCGATCTGGTCAACGGGCTGGCGACCACGGGGGCCGACCTCCACGGCAAGCTGCTGGCGCACACCAGCGGGGCGTACGGGCTGTCCGTCCTCGACCCGGCCGCCAAGGCCGGCGCGCTGCCGCTGGCGCTGCATCCGGTGATGACGTTCACCGGCAGGGACGACGACCTCAACAAGCTCACCGGCATCTCCTACGGGGTGACCGCGCCCGACGTGCTGCGTCCCATCGCCGAGGCCCTGGTGATCGAGATGGGCGGCGAGCCGGTCTGGATCGCCGACGCCGACCGCGCGCTCTATCATGCGGCCCTGGCCGGGGCGGCCAACCACATGGTCACGCTCATCGCGGAGTCGTCCGACCTGCTGGAGGGCATCGGCGTGGAGCATCCTGGGCGGATGCTGGGCCCGCTGCTCGGCGCCGCGCTCGACAACGTGCTGCGGCTCGGCATCGCCGGTCTCACCGGCCCGGTCGTCCGCGGTGACGCGGGCACCGTGCGAAAACACGTGGACGCGCTGATCCTGGCGGCGCCCGAGGCGGCCGACGCCTACATCGCGCTGGCCAGGCTCACGGCCGACCGGGCGATGGCGGCCGGGCTGCTCAAACCTGAGGAGGCGGAGCGGCTGCTCGACGCGCTGGGGGGCAATATATGGACCTGACCGTCGCGTTCGGAGGGCTGTTATGGAGTTGATCGTCGCCAGGAGCCGGGAAGACCTGGTCAAGGCGCGCCGTGGTGGCGATGTCGCCCTGGTGCCGACCATGGGGGCGCTGCACGAGGGGCACAGGACCCTGATCAGGGAGGCCCGCGTACGGGCCGATCAGGTGGTGGTCAGCATCTTCGTCAATCCTCTGCAATTCGGTCCTAACGAGGATTTTTCACGATATCCCCGTACATTTGGCGCTGACTTGGATGTCTGCCGGGCCGAGGGCGTGGACGTCGTGTTCCATCCGGCCGCCGAGGACATGTACGCGCCGGACCGCCAGGTCAGCGTGCACGCGGGCCGGATGGGCGAGGTCGTCGAGGGAGCCGTGCGGCCGGGCCACTTCGACGGCATGCTCACGGTGGTGCTCAAGCTGTTCAACCTGGTGCACCCCGACCTGGCGGTCTTCGGGCAGAAGGACGCCCAGCAGCTCGCCCTGATCCGCCGTATGGTCGCCGACCTCGACCTGCCGATCGAGATCCTGGGCGCGCCCACCGTGCGCGAGTCCGACGGCCTGGCCCTGTCGAGCCGCAACCGCTTCCTGTCCGACGACGACCGTGAGACGGCGGTGGCGCTCTCCCGCGCGCTGCGGGCGGGCGCGGCCGAGCTCACCCCGTCCGGGATCCGCGCGGCGGCGCAGGAGATGCTCGACGCGGCCGGTCCCCGGCTCGACGTGGATTATCTCGCGCTGGTGGATCCGGCCACGTTCGCCGAGGTGAGCGAGTCGTACGAGGGCATGGCGGTGCTCGCGGTGGCCGCCAGGGTCGGGAGCACCAGGTTGATCGACAACGTCACCCTCACCTTGAATCCCGCCTGAGGCGGATTACCGTCGGGTCATGACCGACGAGGAGTTACGAGAGGAGCTGCTCCGCCGGTTGGAGGTCGATCAGGCGCTGCGCGACCCGGCCAAGGGCTTTCCCGGCGACCGGCGGCTGGCCCGGCTCCAGCGCTTCGACGAGGGCAACACCGCCTGGCTCTACTCCGTGGTGGCCAACCGGGGGTGGCCGCTGGTCTCGCAGGTCGGGGCGCGGGCGGCGCGGGCCGCCTGGCTCCTGGCGCAGCACGCCACGCTCCCCGAGGTCCAGCGGCTGTTCCACGGGGCGATGGCGGACGCCGTGGAGTCGGACGAGGCCTCGCCACGTGACTTCGCGTACCTGGAGGACCGCGTACGCGTGCGGTCGGGCCGGCACCAGCTCTACGGCACCCAGTTCCACCACGGGACGGAAGGTCTCGAACCCATGCCGATCGAGGAGCCGGACCTCCTGGACGAGCGCCGCGCCGCTGTGGGGCTGGAGCCGTTCGCCGACTACGAGGCCTTCATCCGCAAGTCCGAGGGGATCTGAGACCCCCGGGGATTTCCTGGCACACGGCAGGCGTTATCGTCATATTGACGAAATCACCTCAGTGAGGGAGATCCCCATGAGTGCACCGGCGATTCCCCTGCGTCTGACCGCCCCCGCCCCCGGCTGGACCGTTGAGGCGGACGTGGTCGTCGTGGGCTCGGGCATCGCGGGTCTGACGGTGGCCCTGCGCTACGCCGAGCTGGCACCGGCCGCCAAGGTCCTGGTGGTCACCAAGGACGTGCTGTCGGCCGGCTCGACCCGGTGGGCCCAGGGCGGCATCGCGGCCGTCCTCGACCCCCGTGACACCCCAGACGAGCACCTGAGCGACACGCTGCTGGCCGGGGTCGGCCTGTGCGACGTGCGAGCCGTGCGGACACTGGTGACCGAGGGGCCGGGCGCGCTGCACCGGCTCATGGAACGCGGCGCGCGGTTCGATCGCACCCCCGACGGCGAGCTCCAGCTCACCAGGGAAGGCGGGCACCGGCGGCGCAGGATCGTGCACGCGGGCGGCGACGCCACCGGGGCGGAGGTGCAGCGGGCGCTCGTCGAGGCGATCCGCGCGGCCTCGATCGAGGTGATCGAGCACGCGCTGGTCCTCGACCTGCTCAAGGACGCCAAGGGCCGGACCGCGGGCGTGACGCTGCACGTCATGGACGAGGGCGCGCGCGACGGCGTGGGCGCGGTGCGCGCCAGGGCGGTGGTGCTGGCCACCGGCGGCATGGGTCAGGTCTACGCCGCCACCACGAACCCCGCCGTCTCCACCGGCGACGGCGTCGCGCTCGCCCTGCGGGCGGGGGCGGTGGTGCGCGACATCGAGTTCGTCCAGTTCCATCCGACCGTGCTCTGGCTGGGCGCGGGATCGACGGGCCAGCAGCCGCTGATCTCCGAGGCGGTCAGGGGCGAGGGCGCGTTCCTGATCGACCACGCGGGCGAACGGTTCATGACCGGGGCGCACGAGCTGGCCGACCTCGCGCCGCGCGACGTCGTGGCCAAGGCGATCATGCGGTCGATGAGCGAGAGCGGCCGCGACCACGTCCATCTCGACGGCCGCCACTTCGGCAGGGAGAAGTGGGAGTCGCGCTTCCCGACGATCTACGCCGTCTGCCGCGAGCACGGCATCGACCCGGCGACCGAGCCGATCCCGGTGTCGCCCGCGGCCCACTACGCCAGCGGCGGTGTCCGTACGGACCTGCTCGGGCGCACCTCGATCGACGGCCTGTACGCGTGCGGCGAGGTCGCCTGCACCGGCGTGCACGGCGCGAACAGGCTGGCCTCCAACTCCCTGCTCGAAGGGCTCGTCTTCGCCGAGCGCATCGCCGAGGACATCCACCGCGTACGCCCGCGGCCCGGCGAACCGGTCGCGAACCCGGCGGAGGCGGGGCTGGCCGACCCCAGGATCAGGCCGCGGATCCAGGCCCACATGAGCACGGGCGCGAGCGTCCTGCGCAGCCGCGAGTCGCTGCTGGCCACGGCCAAGGCGCTGCGCGAGGCCCGCTGGACGCCCGTACGCGTGGCCGCCTGCACCGAGTCCTGGGAGACCACGAACCTGCTCACCGTCGCCACCGTGCTCACCGGCGCGGCGGCGGCCAGGCTGGAGACCCGTGGCTCACACTGGCGCGAGGACTTCGGCGCCCGCGACGACAACGAATGGCTGGGCCACCTGGACGTGACCCTGACGGAGGAGGGCCCCCGCATGACCTACACGCCGCACGAAGACGCGATGCCGCCGCGCCTGGCGCAGGAGCTGGCCGCCGCCGGGCTCGACCCGGCCGAGGTGAACGCCCTGATCGACCGGGCGCTGGCCGAGGACCTGCAAGAGGCCGGCGACGTGACGAGCCTGGCCACCGTCCCGGCCGGGCAGCGGTCGGTCGGCGACGTGGTGGCCCGCAAGGACGGCGTGGTGGCCGGGCTGGCGGTGGCGGAGGCGGTGTTCGTCCGGCTGGGCGCGGCCCGTACCGAGCGGCTGGCCAAGGACGGCGAGCGCGTCCGGGCGGGAGACGTGCTGATGACCGTCGAGGGGCCCGCGCGGGGCGTGCTGACCGCCGAGCGCACCGCGCTCAACCTGCTCACGCACCTGTCCGGGGTGGCGACGCTGACCGGCAGGTGGGCCGAGGCGATCAGCGGCACGACGGCCCGGGTGCGTGACAGCCGCAAGACGCTGCCGGGGCTGCGGGCACTGGAGAAGTACGCGGTGCGCTGCGGCGGCGGCGTGAATCACCGGATGTCGCTGTCGGACGCCGCGCTGATCAAGGACAATCACGTGGTGGCCGCGGGTGGCGTGGCCGAGGCGTTCATGGCGGTGCGGGAGCGCTACCCCGACCTGCCGATCGAGGTGGAGATCGACCGGCTGGACCAGCTGGAGCCCGTGCTGGAACAGGGGGCCGAGGAGATCCTGCTGGACAACTTCACCATCGAGGACACAGCTCGTGCCGTACAAATCACGAAGAATCGGGCTAAAAACAGGGTTGCGCTTGAAGCGAGCGGGGGATTGACCTTGGAATCGGCTCGTGATGTGGCCGAAACTGGCGTTGACTACCTTGCGGTGGGAGCGCTAACGCACTCAGCGCCGGCCCTTGACATCGCACTGGATCTGCGGGGGTAATTAATGCTGCTCACGATCGACGTCGGAAATACGCACACGGTGCTGGGGCTGTTCGAGGGCGAGGATGTCATCGAGCACTGGAGGCTGGCCACCGACGCCCGCCGCACCGCCGACGAGATCGCGGTCGTTCTCCAGGGGCTGCTGACCCAGTCGCCGCTGCTCAAGGGGACCGACATCGACGGCATCGCCATTTGCTCCACCGTGCCGAGCGTGCTGAACGAGATGCGCGAGATGTGCCGCCGCTACTACGGCGACGTGAACGCGGTGATCGTGGAGCCCGGCATCCGCACCGGCGTGCCCGTGCGCATGGACAACCCCAAGGAGGTCGGCAGCGACCGCATCGTGAACTCGCTGGCCGCCATCGACCAGTACGGCGGCCCGTGCATCGTGGTGGACTTCGGGACGGCGACGTCGTTCGACGCGGTGTCCGCGAAGGGCGAATACGTCGGCGCGGTGACCGCCCCCGGCATCGAGATCTCGGTGGACGCCCTGGCCGCCGCGGGAGCGCAGCTGCACAAGGTCGAGCTCGTCAGGCCGCGCTCGGTGATCGCGAAGAACACCGTCGAGGCGCTGCAGGCCGGCATCATCTACGGATTCGCCGGCCAGGTGGACGGCATCGTCGAGCGGATGGCGGCGGAGCTGGCCGACGACCCCGACGAGGTGACCGTGGTGGCCACCGGCGGGCACGCGGCGCTGGTCGTGGGCGAGTCGCGCTCGATCGACGTGCACGAGCCGTGGCTGACCCTCATCGGGCTGCGGCTGATCTACAACAGGAACGTGACATGAACAAGCGGCCCCCCGCTCGGATGGAGGGCCGCTTGCGCAGATAGGCGCCGTTACTCGCTTTCGGCGGTGTAGAGGTACTCCCAGCGGCCGCACTTCGTCGGGTAGTTGCTGTGCTGGCCGATCTGGCAGACCTTCACGCGGATGCTGAAGACGTCGTTCTCCTGGAAGGAGAACTTCTTGTAGCCGGGGAAGCCGCAGTACTTCTTGCTGTAGACCTGCGACCAGTCCTCGTCGAAGTCGCTGGCCTCGAACTTCACGAATGCGCACTTGCCGCCCTCGTCGTAGCTGCGGTTGTCCAGGTCGTAGAGCCGGCCGCGGACCGTGACCTCGTTCGACTCGCCGTCGTGGTCCCAGTTGACGCCGACCCAGCCCTGGGCCTTGGCCTGGTGGTGCTTGGCGAAGACGGGGCCCCAGTAGTCGGAGTAGTCGTCGTAGTGGGGCTCGCTGGCGTAGGCCGCGGCAGGAAGCGACATGGCCACTGCGCTGGTCGCGGCGACGGCGAGGATGCCTGTCGCGATCTTCTTGAACATTTCTCTCCTAGAGCTCCCCATGGGCCGGTTCCCTACCGGCTCCCCCCTGAGCTCGTAAGAAATTAGTAAGCGAGGGCGATTGCAGCGCTGTTGCAGGAGACCGACCAGCCCTTGCAGTTCGCCATATCCCCTACTCTTTGATGTTGTGAGCGACGAACTTCCCGAGCAGATGCGCATCCGGAGGGAGAAGCTCGACCGCCTTCGCAGTGAGGGCGTCGATCCTTACCCGGTGAATTTCCCCCGTACGGCCACCAACACCGAGGTCAGGGAGAAATACCAGGGCCTGGAGCCCGACACCGCCACCGGCGACACGGTCGCGGTCGCGGGCCGCGTCATGCTCAACCGCGTGGGCGGCAAGCTCTGCTTCGCCAGCCTGCGCGACGGCGGTGCCGACCTGCAGGTCATGATCTCCCTCGACAAGGTCGGCGAGGAGTCGCTGGCGAGCTGGAAGCGCGACGTCGACCTGGGCGACCACGTCGGCGTGACCGGTGAGGTCATCACCTCGCGCAGGGGCGAGCTGTCGATCCTGGCCGACAGCTGGCAGATCACCGCCAAGTGCCTGCGCCCGCTGCCGGAGAAGCACGTCGGTCTCACCGACCCCGAGGCGCGGGTCCGCCAGCGCTACGTCGACCTCATCGTCAACGACGAGGCCAGGAAGATGGCCCGCGTCCGCAGCGCCACCGTGCGCGCGGTGCGCGACTTCTGGCACGAGGAGGGCTACCTCGAGGTCGAGACGCCGATGCTGCAGCCGATTCACGGCGGCGCCACGGCCAGGCCCTTCAAGACCCACATCAACGCCTACGACATGGACCTCTACCTCCGCATCGCGATCGAGCTCTACCTCAAGCGGCTCGTGGTCGGCGGCATCGAGAAGGTCTTCGAGATCAACCGCAACTTCCGCAACGAAGGCGCGGACTCCACGCACAACCCCGAGTTCACCATGGTCGAGGCCTACGGCACCTATCTCGACTACAGCGACATGGCCGACCTGACCCAGCGGATGTACCAGAAGGCGGTCGTGGCCGCCCTCGACACCTCCGTGGTCGTCCACGACGGCGTGGAGGTCGATCTCGGCATCCCCGAGTGGCCGCGCATCACGCTCTACGGCGCGGTGTCCGAGGCCGTCGGCGAGGAGATCACGACCGCGACCTCGCTGGAGGAGCTGCGTAAGATCGCCGATCGCCGCGAGATCCACTGGGACCCGAAGTGGGGATCCGGCAAGGTCGTGCAGGAGATCTTCGAGGCGCTCGTCGAGCACACGCTCGTCCAGCCCACGTTCGTCATGGACTACCCGCTGGAGACCTCGCCGCTGACCCGCCAGCACCGCGACAACCCGCTGCTGACGGAGAAGTGGGACCTGATCGGGTTCGGCACGGAGCTGGGCACCGCCTACTCCGAGCTGGTCGACCCGATCGAGCAGCGCCGCCGGCTGGTCGAGCAGTCATTGCTCGCCGCGGGTGGCGACCTGGAGGCCATGCAGCTCGACGAGGACTTCCTGCAGGCGCTCGAATACGCCATGCCGCCCACGGGTGGCATGGGGGCCGGCATCGACCGGATGATCATGGCGTTCACCGGCAAGAACATCCGGGAGACGATCTTGTTCCCGCTGGTCAAGCCGACGCACTGACGCGTTCAGGAAGCCCGCCGCACGCGCGTGCGGCGGGCTTCCGCGTGCTTTCGCGTGTGCTCTACCGGTTGAGCCGCACGGGGAGGGCTTTCGCGTGTGCCCTACCGCCTGAGCCGCACGGGGAGGGTGGCCAGCCCGCGCAGCACCATGTTCGCCTTGTACGGCGGCGCCGGGTCGGCGAGCTCCAGGCCGGGCGCCGCGGCGGCCAGCGCGGACAGCGCGATCTCGCCCTCCATCCTGGCCAGCGTCGCCCCCAGGCAGAAGTGGATCCCGAGGCCGAAGGCGAGGTGCCGGCCGGGATCGCGGGTCACGTCGAAGCGTGCGGGATCGGGGAAGACCGCCGGGTCGCGATTGGCCGCGCCTATCAGCGCGAGCACGGGCGTGCCCTTCGGCAGCGGTACGCCGCCCAGCTCCGTGTCCTCCAGCGCGTTCCTGGACGTGAGCTGCACCGGCGGGTCGTACCTGAGCACCTCCTCGACCACCTGCCGTGGCCGTTCCGCGGCCTGGGCCAGCAGGCCGTGCCCGGCCAGATGGAGCACGCCGTTGCCGATGAGGTTGACGGTCGTCTCGTGTCCGGCCACGAGCAGCAGCACGCATGTGGCGAGCAACTCGGCCTCGGTGAGCTCCCCGACTTGCCCGAGGGCGCTCAGGAGGTCGTCGCCGGGACGCTCACGCCGGAGCTCCAGGAGGTCACGGAAGTAGTCGCGAAATTCCCTTCTGGCCCGCCCGGTTTCCGATATGAGCTCATCTGTAAGCATGGGGTCAAGGCTGCGGGCGAGCGTCTCGCTCCATCCGCGGAAGCGCTCATGGTCCTCCTTGGGGACGCCGAGCAACTCGCTGATCACCATGACGGGCAACGGGTAGGCGAAACCGGAAACCAGGTCGGCCTCGTCCGGCAGCTCCGCGATCAGCTCGGCGGTGATCGCCTCGACGCGCGGGCGGAGGCGTTCGAGCATGCGCGGGGTGAAGGCCCTGCTGACCAGCGCCCGCAGCCTGGTGTGGTCGGGCGGGTCCATCCATAGGAACGATTCCACCGGCTGACCTGCGGATTCCGTGTCCAGCGGATCGGTTCCTCGGCCGAATCGCGGGTCGCGCAGCAGCACCGTGCAGAGCTCGTGAGTGGTCGCGACGAACAGTCCGCCGCGCGTTTTGAAGATCGCGCCGAGTGCGCTCATCTCGCTATATCGGGCGTATGGTTCGCGCAGAAAATCCGGATCGAACGGATCAAAACCCAGAACGTCCGCCGGGCTCATTGCTGATGGATCGGGAACGCCGGGAGGATCAATGGGATCGCTCATGGCTTACCAAGGTGTCCCGACATATGGCGAGTACGTCATATATAGCGGATCATGTCAATAGCGATCGTCAAGAGCAGCGATTGTCACGCTTGACGACCTTTCCAGGATGCGTTTACCGTCTGCGAGGAGCGGCCTTGGCCCATCTGTGCGGTCCGAGTTCTGCTGTTGGGGGGGAGGGCTCCCGATGGATTTGCTCACTGAAGGCGTTGAGCTGAGCCATGCCGATTTGGCGTTGCTGGCGGAGCTGGCTAAGGGAGTCACGGTTGATCGGGTGGGCAGACGTCTGGATATCAGCGGGCGCACTGTACGCCGGAGGTTACGGGGCATCTGCGATCGCATCGGGGTGTCCACGGCGATCGAGGCGGTCGCATGGGCGGCCCGCCGCCAGCTGATCTAGCGACGGGTTTCGAGACGGGGCTCAGTCGGCGATGCGTACCGCGCCGGCGAACGGGCGCCGCTCGATCGAGGCGATCCGTACCACGTCGCCTGTCTGGGGGGCGTGCACCATCATGCCGCCACCCAGGTAGATACCGACGTGGTGCAGGTCGCTGTAGAAGAACACGAGGTCGCCGGCACGCAGCTCGGAGCGCGAGATGTGCCTGCCCGCCGTCCACTGGTCGCCCGTGTAGTGCGGGAGCGAGATGCCGACCCGCTGGAAGGCGGCCATGACCAGGCCGGAGCAGTCGAACGAGTTCGGGCCTTCCGCGCCCCAGACGTAGGGCTTGAGCTGCTGGCCGAGCGCCCAGCGCGCGGCCTGCGCGGCCTTGCCGCCGCCGACGATCGGCAGGTTGACGCGCACGGCGCGGGTGCCGGGACGGCCCGCCTCGCCCAGTGCCCGCTTGAACAGGTTGCTCTCGACCTTGGTGACCAGCGTGGTGATCTTGTCGCGCTTGGTCTCGAGCTCGGTGACGATCTTCTGGACCTCGTCGATGCGCGTCTTGGCGCCGGCCCTGGCGCGCGTGGCGGCGTCCATGGCCTTGGTGAGCTGGTTGAGCTCCTGGCCCTGCTGCTGTTCGAGCGCGTACGTGGTGGCGGCCTGGTCGAGGAAGGCATCGGGGTCGTCGGCGCCGGTGAACGCGAGCGCCTTGCCCATGCCGCCGGTGATGTAGGCGTTCTGGGCGAGCATGACGGCCTTGGCCCGCTTGGCGGTCACCTCGGCCTCGCTGGTGGTCAGCGTCTTCTGCGCGGACTCCGAGGCCTTCTTCGCGGTCTTGAGCCGCTCCCGCTGGCCGTTGTACTGCTCGGTCAGCGTCTCGATCTCGGTGTGCAGCTTCTCGACCTGCTTGGCCATGTCGTTGAGCGACGGCTTGGGGTCCGCGGACGCCGAACCGACGGGGATGGCGAACAGCAGCGCGGCGATTGTGAGACTTACCACACCTAGGCGATGTGGGTGCCGGGCGCGTTCTGGCGGGCGGGCGTGTTTGCCCGCCGACTTCCCCCCGCGATCGAGCGTGCGCTTCACCAACCAGCTCCTCTCGTAAGACGCCTACCGGGTTAGCTGACGGGTTCGGGCCGGAGCAGCCCTACCGAGAGACTCGGATTCACCCCAATGGTGGCGATTGGAGGGCGCCACCGGCGGGTCCCCGGCTCCCCTTGCGGGAATTGGGCGTGTTCCCGGGCGATAGACAGGGAACATCGTCGCTGGACACTAATGCACTCCGGGTTCCTGCTCAACCAGAACTGCCAAGTCTGTAGAGGTTTCGCAACTGAAGGGTCACAAGGTGATCTCGTGCGCTCCCGTACGGAACCGACTTTATGTCCTCTTTGCCCTTGCATCTGCCGAACGCAGGAACGCGCTGCCTCCGTGCCCAACTGGCCACGTGATGTAACAGGATGGGCCGAGACGTGGGTGTTAGGGCTGAGCCGTAATGAGATCTGTACTCTGGAGAGCCATGGAGCAGGTGGCCGAACTGACGGAGCCCGGACCTGGGCCGGAGAGCGCGGTGGTGGTCCGGCGTGCCCGCACGCCCGATGTGCGGACGGTCAGGCGCCTGGTGGACACCTACGCGGGCGCGGGACCGCGGCTCCTGGAGAAGGCCACGGTGACGCTGTACGAGGACGTACAGGAGTTCTGGGTGGCCGAGCTGGACGGGCAGGTCGTCGGCTGCGGCGCGCTCCACGTGCTCTGGGAGGACCTCGCCGAGGTCCGCACGGTCGCGGTGGATCCCGCGTGCCGCAAGCTGGGCGTCGGCCGCCGGATCGTCGCGGCGCTGATACAGCAGGCGAAGGATCTGGGGCTGCGACGTGTATTCTGTCTGACTTTTGAGGTCGATTTCTTCGCGAGACACGGTTTCCGTCCCATCCAGGGCACGCCGGTCTCGCCCGAGGTCTACGCCGAACTGCTGGCCTCGTACGACGAGGGTGTGGCTGAGTTCCTCGACTTGGAGCACGTGAAGCCGAACACCCTGGGCAACACCCGCATGCTGCTGCATCTGACATCGGGTGACGCGGACCTTGACCACATGGAAAGGTGATTGTTGATACCTATGTCGATACGTTGGGCAGCACAGGCATGTGTCCTGACACGTGCCACATGCGCACTCGAAGCGAGGTGACACGGTGAGCACCGGACAGCCGCCGTATCCACAGGACGAATCCGGCGAGAACCCAGCGCCTGGCACGGGCCGCCGCCCCGGCGAGCCCGACCCCGACGTCACTGTGGTCGGCTACCGGGCGGACGATGCCTACGGGCAGCAGCCCCCATACGGTCAGCAGGGCTATGGCCAGCAGCAGCCTGGATACGGGCAGCAGCAGCAGCAAGGTCAGCAGCCTCAATACGGTCAGCAGGGCTATGGCCAGCAGCAGCCCGGATACGGGCAGCAGCAGTACGGCCAGCAGGCCCAGTCGCAGCCTGACTACGGTCAGCAGCAATACGGGCAACAGCCGCAGTCCCAGCCGGACTACGGACAGCAGCAATATGGCCAGCAGCAGCCCCAGCCGGGCCAGCAGGGCTACGGCCAGCAGGCTCAGTCCCAGCCCGGCTACGGCCAGCCGGACTACGGTCAGCAGGCCCAGTCCCAGCCTGGCTACGGCCAGCAGCAGGACTACGGCCAGCAGGGCTATGGCCAGCAGGGGCAGCAGGGTTACGGCCAGCAGCCGCAGTCGGGGCAGCAGGGTTACACCCAGCCCGGCTACGGCCAGCAGCAGGCGTCCGGTCAGCAGTACGGCGACCAGCAGTACGGCCAGCAGCCGCAGTCCCAGCCGGACTACGGCCAGCAGCAGGGCTACGGGCAGCAGCAGTCCCAGCCCGGCTACGGCCAGCAGCCCCAGTCGGGGCAGCAGGGCTACGGGCAGCAGCAGGGCTACGGACAGCAGGCTCAGTCCCAGCCCGGCTACGGCCAGCAGCCTCAGTCGGGGCAGCAGGGCTACGCCCAGCCCGGCTACGGTCAGCAGTACGGCGACCAGCAGTACGGCCAGGGCCAGGCCTACGGGCAGCCGCAGCAACAGCAGCCGTACGGCCAGCCCGGCTACGGGCAGCCCTACGGCCAGCCGGTCGGCGTGCAGCCGCCCGGTGCGCCCGCGCCGCTGGCCGAGTGGTGGCAGCGACTGGTGGCCAGGATCATCGACTTCGTCATCCTGTTCATCGTGAACATCGTCATCGGGCTCATCCTCGGCACGCTGTTCGTGGTCAGCTACTCCTCGCTCGACGGGAGCAGCAGCGGGTTCATGTCGGTGGCCCTGGTGGGGATCGTGACGTCCATCGTCGTGACGGCCCTGTGGGTCGCCTACGACTTCTTCCTGCTGAAGGCGACCGGGCAGACCGTCGGCAAGATGGTGATGGGCATCAAGGTCGTCCCGGTGGGTCAGGGCATGCCTCCGAAGGGCCTCCCGACCAACCTGGCGCTCAAGCGCGCCGGGGTCACCTGGGGCGGCTGGGTGCTCAACGCCATTCCGCTGGGCTTCCTCAGCTCGCTGCTCGCTTACGCCGTCGTCGGCGTGAACGGCGCGTCGCAGCTCTGGGACAAGCCGCTGCAGCAGACGTTCGCGGACAAGTTCGCGGGCACCGTGGTGGTGAAGATCAAGTAGCCGCGCGCTACGTCGTAAAACAGGGGCCGGCTTCCCGCCGGCCTCTGTTTTGTGTGTGCGGGCCGTACCAAAATAGGGGGACCTGGACTCCCGATTGTGGCCGCCGATGACGCGAGGTGGGGGCTTATGGCCGCGATGCCGCCCCGGGCGGAGCCGCCCGCTGAATGGTGGGAACGCCTTGCCGCCCGGCTGATTGAAGCACTCGTCTTCGGGGTCTTCTATTACATTCTGTTCCTTGCGCTGTGGGGCATCTTCCGAACTGTCGGGATGTCCGAGGTGTTCGGCGGGCGGCTGCCCGGCGTGCTCGCGTGGCTGACGGCGGGACTGGGTTATGCCGGCTACGACTGGTGGGCGCATTCCAGGGACGGCAGGACGTTCGGCAAGGCGATCATGAAGATACGCCTGGCGCCTGGAGACGTTCCGTCACGGGCGTTGCTCAAACGAGCACTGGTCTATCCGGCGCCGGTCATGCTGATGGGGATTCCGGTCGTCAATCTCCTGGCCGGAATGCTGCTGTTCGGAGTCGGGTTGCTCATCCTGATCGACAAGCCGCTGGAGCGCGGGCCACACGACAGGCTGGCGGGAACGCGCGTCGTTAAAGATCTTCGCTGAGCCTTCTGTACCTGGGCGGATGCCTTTTCGCAAAATTTTCGCTTGATCCGGTAAGGAGCCTGGAGAGACTGGCATTAGGCTATGGGACGTCCGGGTTGCCGGATGTTGGCGCCCCTGCGACACGCAGGGCATCTGTGTGCCGCTATGGTCGGGTGCGGGTGGTTGCGCTCTTGCGCGTGATGAGGGGGGCTCGTGCTCCTGCCGGTCGCGCTGCATGCGCAAAATGCGCCCCCGAAACCCCGTCAGCCGTGGAGGCGAGGCCGAATGGAAGCCGTAACAGACGTATTGTCAGCGCTCATCCCCCCGCTCGTGGTCGCCGGCGCCTTCATCTTTGGCGTAGTGAAGTTGGTCCGCTCCGAGGGGGCTGGACGGCGTCCAAACCCTCAGGATCAGGCTGAGAACCAGAACTGATCAGCCACTCAGCCGAATCCCCGCTGAGCTGAATTGTCTCCGCGCCTTTCCGGGTATATGTTTGGGCAGGCGAATGAAACAATGCTCCGGGAAAGGATTGCGTAGATGGCCAAGCAGATCCAGGAGATTCTCATCGATGACCTCGATGGGGGCGAGGCCAATGAGACGGTCAGCTTCGCTATTGACGGCTCCTCCTATGAGATTGACCTCAGCGACCTTAACGCGAAGAAGCTGAGGGACGCGCTCACACCTTTCGTGCAGCATGCACGCAGGGCGGGTGCGGTGGCCGCGCGTCGTCGTGGCCGCGGCGGCAACCGTGCGATGAGCCGCGAGAAGAGCTCGGAGATCCGGCAGTGGGCCAAGGCTCACGGCCTGCCGGTCAGCGAGCGCGGCCGTATCGCCTCCACCGTCGTGGAGAAGTACGAAGCGGCTCACTGAGAGAGCCATCAGTCGACCATGCGCTTATGCCGTTCGCCTAGGACCCCGGCGGCCGCCATAAGCGCATGATCGTTTTACCGGGTGTCATGAATGCGGGACGCTTCGGACAATGATCTTCTAATTCAGACATATGTGGGCGTTTTGGTCGCGCGTTCCGGTCTGTCCCGGGGCTGTTTCACTGGCCGGGGGCGCGCATATGTGAGGGCGTCCCGTTCCCGCTTCGCCGAATGCTCGCCGGGCGGTGATACCTCATTGAACGTACGTTCCGGGTGCGCGGATGGGCGCGAGCGGGCTTCCCTTTTGGCCACCGGATACCCGTCGCGGGCGAGTGGGTTTTAGCCGGGGGGCGGCGCATCCCCGGCACCGGTTTTGCTGAGAGGCTGCTCCGGTTTTGCTGAGAGTTGCGGGCATCGGTGGCGCCGGTTTCCCTGAGAGTCGCTCGCATCCGTGGCGCCGGTTTTCCTGAGATGCGCACGTGCCGGCCGTGCCGGTTTTCCTGAGAGGCGCGTGCGTCGGCCGCGCGGATTTGGGCGAGAGGCGCGTGGGCCGGCCGTGCTGGTTTTGCTGAGAGTCGCTCGCGTCCGTGATGGCGGTTTTGCTGCGAGGGCGCGCATCGGTGGCGGCGGGTTTCGCTGAGAGTCGCTCGCATCTGGTGGTGCTGGTTTTGCGCCCGCTCGGCCATCCTGTGGCCTGCTCGATCCCCGGACGCGCCTTTCGCGGGCTTGCTCGTCTCTTGGGAGCGCTTTCTCGGTCGGACGCGCATCCCGCACGGGCGGGTTTTGCGGGGCTCCGGCCCCGGCCGAGATCACGCTTAAGCGCGGCAACACCCATAGATCGCCGCCAGGCTTACCTCGCCGAGTTGTTTCCGATGGCCCGTTCCATCCCGGGTCGGCGGCTCCATAGACGTGAACCGATGCCGGCGCCCGGCATGGCGATGCTCTCCCTCGCCCATCCGTGCGTGCGCGCCTTTAAGGTCCGCCGTGCCATCCCTCGATCCCGGCGCGCGTTATGGTCGCCGCGCACATCTTCGCGAACGCGGGTTATGCCGCGTGCCCATCTCCACCGCCGCCAGGGAGAGGGGTGTACGGAATGCCGTGTCCCCGGGCGCGTTCGCACAATGCCGGGCACCCGCTAGTGCGTCCAGTGTGCGAATGCCGTGCACGTGCAAGTGAGCGAATGCCGTGCGCCTCTTGGACGACAGTGGTGTCACTCACGGGGATGCCGATGTAGCGGGCAGGCTGCGGGACGGCAGTAGGGATAGGGCGGGGATCGCAGCGGGCGGGGCGATTGGCCCGCGGGATGCGGACGGGCGGCGCCCGGTAACCTGGCTGACCGGATGGCGGATTACGCGTGGTGACGGTGTGGCGGTGTGTGCCGCGTTGTGCTCAGGGCGTAGCGCGTGCGCTTGGCCAAGCATTGCATCGGGACATAGGATGATTACGTAACAGATACGGACGCGGCATCTGAGATGCGCGGGCGAGGGTGTGCTCCCAACACCGGCTCGCCCCAAGCGTTCGGATGGCCGATCCGTGTTGATCTGCGTACGCCCGGGTGGCAATTTTCAGCCGCTTCCGTGAAGCGCGTTAAACATCGTTCGCTTGCGGCGTATCGGGAACATGGCACCCCCGAACAGTAGTTGGATGGAGGGTGAACGCCCTGCTCTCGGGGAACGTCTCTGCTATAGAGCGTGTCAGCGGCAGTGGGCACGGTTCGCCGAGCCAGGGCTAGCATGCGGGATGACGGGACCGGATTTACCGGCCTGACTGACCGCTCTGTGAGGAGCGACGAGATGTTCGAGAGGTTCACCGACCGAGCGAGGCGTGTTGTCGTCTTGGCCCAAGAAGAGGCCAGGATGCTCAACCACAACTACATCGGCACTGAGCACATTCTTCTTGGTTTGATCCATGAAGGTGAAGGCGTAGCCGCCAAGGCTCTGGAGAGCCTCGGCATCAGCCTTGAGGGTGTGCGCCAGCAGGTCGAGGAGATCATCGGCCAGGGCCAGTCGGCTCCGTCGGGGCACATTCCGTTCACCCCGCGGGCCAAGAAGGTCCTCGAGCTGTCGCTCCGTGAGGCTTTGCAACTGGGTCACAACTACATCGGCACCGAGCACATCCTGCTCGGGCTCATCCGTGAGGGTGAAGGTGTGGCCGCCCAGGTGCTGGTCAAGCTTGGAGCTGATCTCAACCGTGTCAGGCAGCAGGTCATCCAGTTGCTCCACGGTTACCAGGGCAAGGAGCCGGCCGCGGCGGGCGGCCCGCAGGAGTCGGCCCCGTCGACGTCCCTGGTGCTCGACCAGTTCGGCCGTAACCTGACCCAGGCAGCCCGTGAGGGCAAGCTGGATCCGGTCATCGGCCGTGAGAAGGAGATCGAGCGGGTCATGCAGGTCCTCTCCAGGAGGACCAAGAACAACCCGGTTCTGATCGGCGAGCCCGGCGTCGGCAAGACCGCCGTCGTGGAAGGCCTGTCGCAGAAGATCGTCAGGGGCGAGGTGCCCGAGACGCTGAAGGACAAGCAGCTCTACACGCTTGACCTCGGCGCCCTGGTCGCCGGCTCCCGCTACCGCGGTGACTTCGAAGAGCGCCTGAAGAAGGTCCTCAAGGAGATCCGCACGCGCGGCGACATCATCCTGTTCATCGACGAGCTGCACACGCTCGTGGGTGCGGGCGCCGCCGAGGGCGCGATCGACGCGGCCAGCATCCTCAAGCCGATGCTGGCGCGTGGTGAGCTGCAGACGATCGGCGCGACCACGCTCGACGAATACCGGAAATACCTCGAGAAGGACGCCGCGCTGGAGCGCCGTTTCCAGCCGATCCAGGTGGCCGAGCCCTCGCTCAGCCACACGATCGAGATCCTCAAGGGTCTGCGCGACCGCTACGAGGCACACCACCGCGTGTCCATCACCGACGACGCGCTGGTGGCCGCCGCACAGCTGGCCGACCGCTACATCAGCGACCGCTACCTGCCCGACAAGGCGATCGACCTCATCGACGAGGCCGGGTCCCGGATGCGCATCCGCAGGATGACCGCTCCGCCGGACCTGCGCGAATACGACGAGAAGATCGCCAACGTCCGTCGCGACAAGGAGTCCGCGATCGACGCGCAGGACTTCGAGAAGGCGGCTGCCCTCCGTGACCAGGAGAAGCAGCTCCAGCTCAAGCGCGAGCGGCGGGAGAAGGAGTGGAAGGCCGGCGACATGGACGTCGTGGCCGAGGTCACTTCGGAGCTCATCGCCGAGGTCCTGGCCACCGCCACCGGCATCCCGGTCTTCAAGCTGACCGAGGAGGAGTCGCAGCGCCTGCTCCGCATGGAGGACGAGCTCCACAAGCGGATCATCGGCCAGGACGACGCCATCAAGGGTCTGTCGCGGTCCATCCGGCGCACGCGCGCCGGTCTGAAGGACCCGCGCCGTCCCGGCGGCTCGTTCATCTTCGCGGGTCCCTCCGGCGTCGGTAAGACCGAGCTGTCCAAGGCTCTGGCGGAGTTCCTCTTCGGCGACGAAGACTCTCTGATCAGCCTGGACATGTCGGAGTTCATGGAGAAGCACACCGTCTCCAGGCTGTTCGGCTCGCCTCCCGGCTACGTCGGCTACGAGGAGGGCGGCCAGCTCACCGAGAAGGTGCGGCGCAAGCCGTTCTCCGTGGTCCTGTTCGACGAGATCGAGAAGGCCCACCCCGACATCTTCAACTCGCTGCTGCAGATCCTGGAAGACGGTCGCCTGACCGACGCCCAGGGTCGCGTGGTCGACTTCAAGAACACGGTCATCATCATGACCACCAACCTCGGCACCCGCGACATCTCCAAGGGCATCGGGGTCGGGTTCGCGAAGTCCAACGACGCCGACTCCAACTACGACCGGATGAAGTCCAAGGTGCAGGAAGAGCTCAAGCAGCACTTCCGGCCCGAGTTCCTCAACCGTGTCGACGACATCGTGGTCTTCCACCAGCTCACGCCCGCCGAGATCATCCTGATCGTCGATCTGATGCTCGCTCAGGTGGACTCCAGGCTGAAGGACCGCGACATGGGGCTCGACGTCTCGCAGGACGCCAAGCAGCTGCTCGCCGACCGTGGTTACGACCCGGTCATGGGCGCTCGGCCGCTGCGCCGTACGATCCAGCGCGAGCTCGAAGACTCCCTGTCGGAGAAGATCCTTTACGGTGAGCTCCGGCCGGGGCAGGTCGTGAAGGTGACGATCGAGGGCGAAGGCGACAACGCCAAGTTCCTCTTCCGGGGCGAGTCCGCCTCGGAGGTCCCGGACTCGGCGGCCGCGATCGCCGCGCCGATCCAGAACTGACGGGGCACACACCGCCTCAGGTTCGAACGGAAGCCCCCGCGTGAACTGCCACGCGGGGGCTTCCGTCTGTCCGGCCCGTGCGGGATCTCCGGCCGTCTGCCTCGTGGGGCCTCCGGTTCTTCGGCCTGTGCGGGCTTGCGGTCGCCGGCCCCTTGGGGCTTCGCCGGTCCGATCCGTGCGGGTCGACGGTCGTTGGCCTTGCGACGGCTGCTTACGTGTCCCGGGGGACGACGGCCCCGATCCGGAGTTGCCGCCGTAGAGCGTCTTGCGGGCTTGTCGCCGGGCTCGGTCTGCGGGGCGTTCGCCCGCGGTTGGTGCGCGGGTGATTTGGCGCTAGATCGCGGGGGCGGGCGGTGAGATCATGATGGCCGCGGACGCGAAATGGGGGCCATGCATGCGTTTATCCCGGACGTTCGGCGCCGCCCTGGGGGCGGTCATCGCGGTGGCGATCACCGCGACGCCCGTGGCGGCGGTGGCGCAGGCGCCCACGTACGCCTTTCACAAGCAGACGCTGTGGAAGCAGTACACGACGACGGACCCGGCCACCGGATCGACGGTGACGACCTGTTTCCGGCTTCCCGCGGTCGTGAAGACCAGCAGGGACGTGCTGCTCGCCTTCGCCGAGCGGCGGAACAAGAACGACTGTGCCGACCACGGCGCGTTCGACGTCGTCATGCGGCGTTCCATCGACAACGGCGTCACCTGGCAGGCGAGCAAGACGGTCCTGGCCGGCGCCGCCGGGGCCGCCCTCCAGGGGAACGCCACGGTGGTCGCCGACTCGGCCGGGCCCGTGTTCCTGTTCACGACGGCCGAGCCGACGGCCGGCCAGGCCACACCGCGTACCCCGAAGGTGCAGGTCAGCCAGGACGACGGTCAGACGTGGTCGGCGCCCAAGGACCTGTCGGGTGTCATCAAGGCGCCGGCGGGCGCCGGCGACTGGTTCGCGACCGGGCCGGGGCACGGGATCCAGCTGACGCGGGGCGACCACGCGGGACGGCTCGTGGTGCCCGTCTACTTCGCGGTCGGTGACCAGCAGAGCGTACGGCTGATCTACAGCGACGATCACGGCGCCGGCTGGAACATCGGCGCGACCGCCACCTACGACAAATCGGTGCTGAAGCTCGGCGAGCAGACGCTGGTCGAGCGCACCGACGGCAGCATCCTCGTGATCGCCCGCAACGGCGCGGTCCCGGACCAGACGTCCGTGCACGGCCTCGCCCGGGCCACCAGCACGGACGGCGGCCTGACCTTCAGCGGCGCCTTCCAGGCCGACACCGCCGTCATCGCGCCGCCCACCCATCCGGCGCTGCTCCGCCAGCGCTGGGACGGCGGTCCCTACACCCGGATCCTGTTGTCGGCGCCCGCCACACCGAAGACGAACAACAACCCGGTGGGCCTGAACGTCCGCTCGTCGTTCGACGAGGGTGCGACCTGGCGCAACTACGACAACAGCACCGGGAACGCCGGTATCCGGATCGACGGCGACCACGCCGGATACTCGGACATGGCGCTCATCGGCAACGGCGCGATCGGCGTGCTGTACGAGGCGGGGACGGCCCGGTTCAGGGATGAGATCCGCTGGAACTGGTTCTGGGAGAGTGCCATCGGCCTGCGCTGACGGGTGCGTCGCCAGGCTGGAGTCTGGGCGTGCCGTGGCGCGCCTGAGCACGTCGTCTGGGGCCGTGAGGTGTGCCGTCCGGGGTCTGAGTGGCTTTACGGGTGGTATGAGACGCCGGACGGTGTTTCTGGCGCGAGCAGCCGATATGGGGTCCGAGCGCCGCCTGCTCGATCGCCGTGCAGCGGATTCGGTAGGTCTCGAGATCGTCAATCCGCTCCGGTGTGACAGGTTTCACTTCTAACATGACCTTCGCCGTAAGATCCGCTCGCGCGTGATGTGGCGACGTGGGCGAAGTGGGGCCGGATGCGGCCGTTGCGTAATTGTTGGGCGATCGGGTATCGCACCACCGCGAGTAGTACTACACTGCGTAGAGCTTCGCCAAGTCTCATCCAAGTGAGCCACAAGATCGTGTTCCTAGGCTGAGGGCTGCTCCCTGGGGAGTAGTAAGAAATCAACTCAGGGCGGACGCGTGCGTCACCCGCAAGCAGGCATGCTCACAGGGTTCGCACGTCCGAGGCGGGCGACGGGAACACTAAAGCAAGCCGTGGAGGAAACCGATGCGCCTGCGTCACGCTGACGGAACGCTCGTTCACCTCGCCTATAACGCAGGCGTCCACCCCGCTGAAGACTTGGAGAACTTGATCGCCCATCTCACCCGTTACGCGGTCCCGGTGCGCAAGCGGCTGGGCGTGGAGCGGATGGGCATCGGCTTGTGGCTCGCACCCAGCGTCGCCGACCACCTCACAGCCGACCGCATCGAGCTGGTACGGCTGCGCCGCTCCCTGGAGGAGCGCGGCCTGGAGGTCGTGAGCCTCAACGGCACCGGCGGCCGCAACCAGGAGGTCCCCGGCCCCGACTGGGCCAAGCCCGAGCGCTACCGCTACACCATGGCGCTCGCCAAGATCCTGGCGTTCCTGCTGCCGGAGGACGTGCGGTTCGGGAGCATCTCCACGATTCCGATCGGCTGGCGGCGTGACTGGCCCGCCGACCTGCACTCCATCGCCACCCGCCGGCTGGAGCGGCTGGCCCGCGAGCTGCGCGGCATCTACAGCGTGACGGGCAAGACGATCAGGGTCGGGTTCGAGCCGTGGCCCGGGTGCGTGCTGGAGACGACCGAGCAGGCGCTTGAGCGGGTGTGCGGCATCGACTCCGAGCACCTCGGAGTGTGCCTGGACGCCTGCAATCTCACCTGCGGCGCCGAGGAGCCGGGCGCGGCACTCAGAGGACTGGCCGCGGCCGGTGCGCCGGTGGTCAAGCTCGGGCACGTGCACAACCACACAGGCGAGACGCCCAGCACGGGCGCGGTGCTGCACGACACGATGACGGCCATGCTTTCGGGGGCGGTCAGCGGGAATGCGCACATCGAGGTCGAGACGCACAACCTGATGGTGCCCGGCCGGGCCAAGGGGCCCGGGGCGTTGGTTTCGCTGCTGGCGGAGGAGCTGGCGTGGGCCCGTACCAACCTGACGAGCCTGGGTCTCCAGCTCGCCGCCTGACCGTCCGCTTCTTCGGCTGGAAACCTCTTTCCGCCGTCCAACGGCTCCTCGCGGGGCCGTTGGGCGGCTTTGGGCTGTTCAGAGGCTGCCGAACCAGCCGGGGGTGTCGAGGCGCCACAGGTTGGCCGGGGTCATTTTGCGCAGGTCCGATTCCAGCGCCCGTAGCCGGTCCTCGCCCAGTTCGCTTGCCCAGCGCGCGCGGAGGGTGTCGAAGATGCGGGCCGAGCGGTACAGGGCATCCAGTCCGTACGGGGTGAGCCGGGTGATCTTGCGTCTCGTGTCGCCGGGATCGGCGGTGCGTTCCACGTAGCCGAGGCGTTCGAGGGTGTCGATCGTCTTGCCCGCGGCCTGCTTGGAGACGCCGAGCGTACGGCCCAGCTCGACGGCCGTGGTGCCGCCCGGGCCGATGGCCTGCATGACGAACCCGTACATGGGCCGGATATCCGGATGCCCCTGCCGGGCCAGCTCGGCGTGCAACTCGTCGATCAGCATCCTGAACGCGAGCAGCAGGCGCAACGGTAGCTCGAAGCCGGGGACGTCACTTGACACGATAGACAACCTGGTTAACTATATGGACAACGTGGTTGCCTATCTTAGGGGGTTGGACGCGTGACTGTCATACGTGACGCGCAGGCTCGGCGGTCCGAGACGCCTGGCGGGGTCATGACGACCTTCGCCTCGCCGACGCAGGGAGGGGCCTCGCGGTCGCTCTGGAAGGTGGAGGCCAAGCCGGGGGCTGTCGGGCCGGTGCACGATTTCGACAGCGAGCAGGTATGGAGCTGGATCGAAGGGGCGGCGACCGTCGAGCTGGGCGGCGAGACGTTCGCCGTGGCGGCCGGAGACGTCGTCGTCATGCCTGCCCGCACGGTGCGGCGGGTGCTGGCCGACGCGGACGGCGGCTACACGGCCGTCGTCACGGCTCCGGCCGGCGCCAGGGCCATGACTGCGGACGGAGCCGATTACGGCGTCCCGCCGTGGATCGCGTGAAGGTCGGTAAAGGCCCGCGAACGGCCGCCAATGGCCGTCAAGGGCCGCGAATGGCCAGGCAATGGCCGTGCAGGGCCGCGAATGGTGCAGGCCGCGAATGGCCGCGCAAGGGTCGTGGAGGGTCTCGCGTGGCCGTGAAGGGTGTCAGGGAACGTGCAGGAAGGGGATCGTTGATGAAGTCTGTTGTTCAGTCGGCTGATCGGCGCAGGGTCGAGACGCCCAACGGGGTCATGACCACGCTGGCCTCGCCCACGCAGGGGATGGCCGGGCAGGCCGTGTGGCGGGTGGATGCCAAGCCCGGCATGGTGGGGCCGGTGCACGCGTTCGACGCCGAGCTGGTGTGGACGTGGCTCGACGGGGCCGCCGTCGTCGAGCTGGGCGGAGAGCGGTTCGAGGTCGCCGCGGGGGACACCATGGTGCTGCCCGCGGACGTGAGCCGGCAGCTGTTCGCCGACTCGGCGGCCGGGTTCGCCGCGATCGTGGTCGCGCCGCCCGGGGCCGAGGTCTACAACCCGGGCGGCGTCTCGGAGCCCGACGCGTGCGATCTGGCCCCCAAGGACGCCGAACGCATCGTCCCGCCCTGGATTCGGTAAGGGCGGCCGGCGTCCCGGCGGTGGTCAGGCGTGGGGGAGGCGGTAGGTGCCGTCGTCGAGGTGCTCGGCCAGGCCGTCGGTGATGAGGCCGTCGAGGGCGCGCTCACGTTGCACCGCGTCGTCCCACACGACGTCGAGCGCCGCCTTGGGCACCGGGCCATGCGCCGAGCGCAGCACCTCCAGGAGCCGGCCGCGACACTGGCGGTCGGTCCCCGCG
Source organism: Nonomuraea rosea (assembly GCF_039539705.1). Lineage (NCBI taxonomy): Bacteria > Bacillati > Actinomycetota > Actinomycetes > Streptosporangiales > Streptosporangiaceae > Nonomuraea > Nonomuraea rosea. The sequence goes on from NZ_BAABDQ010000004.1 coordinate 313,754, forward strand.
TACGTCTGGCCCTTGCGCGCGGGCCCGGCGTGCGGCGGCTTGCCGGCCAGGCGCCAGGCGCACAGGTGGGTGATCGGGCAGTCGGCGCAGCGCGGTGAGCGGGCCGTGCAGACCAGGGCGCCCAGCTCCATCACCGCCACACCCCAGCGGGCCGCTCCCAGCTCGGGCAGCAGGGTGTCGGCCAGCCGCCGCTCGGCCGCCGAGGTGGCCGTGGGCGGGTATTCCTCCGCGCTCACCGCCCTGGCGAACACCCTGCGGACGTTCGTGTCCAGCACGGCATGGCGGCCGCCGTAGGCGAAGCTGGCGACCGCGGCGGCGGTGTACTCGCCGATGCCCGGCAGGGCCAGCAGGGTCGCGTGGTCGGACGGCACCTCGCCGCCGTGCTCCTCGGTGATGGCCTTCGCGCAGGCGTGCAGGCGCAGCGCGCGGCGGGGATAGCCGAGCCTGCCCCAGTGCCGTACGGCTTCACCGGGCTGCTCGGCGGCCAGCGCCTCGGGCGTGGGCCAGCGGGCCATCCATTCGTGCCAGATCGGCAGGACGCGCACGACCGGGGTCTGCTGGAGCATGATCTCGCTGACCAGCACGCCCCACGGGGTCGCGTCGGAGGCACGCCACGGGAGGTCTCGGGCGTTGTCCTCGTACCAGTCCAGAACGGGGGCGTGCAGGAGGTTCGACTCAACCACAGGGTCAAGGGTATGCCTAGTTGATTGGGCTCGGCGTGTCGTCACTCCTCGCAGCTTCGCGATTACCATGCTGAGCGTATGGATCCGGATACGATGCGTGCGGACGGCGGTGACGTCTACTGGCGGCGGCGGATGAGCGTGCTGGTGGCGGTGCTCGTCGTGGTGGCCGTGGTGGCGTGGGCGTGCTCAAGCGGGAGCAGCGGGCCGGAGCGCACGTCCAGCGCACAGGCGTCACCCAGCGTCACTCCCAACACTGATCCGCTGCTCGCGGGCCTGCGCACCCTCGCCATGGGCACCACGAGCCCGACGCCCACTCCCACAGCACCCAAGACGTCCCCGGCCGCCCGGCCGAAGCGGCCCGGTGAGGTGTGTGCCGAGGAGGACCTGGTGCTCAGCATGCAGGGCGGCCAGGAGCAGATCTACGCGGCAGGCGCCAAGCCCAGCTTCCTGGTCACGCTGGTGAACACCGGGCCCGTCATGTGCACGGCCGACGTGGGCCCGCGCGCCATGGAGATCCGCATCACCTCGGGGGCGGACCGGATCTGGTCCACCGCCGACTGCGTGAGCGGGCCGGGCGCGGAGGTGCAGCAGCTCCAGCGCGGAGTGCCGTACGTCAGGTCGCTCGACTGGGACCGCCGCCGCTCCAGCACCGACTGCCGCAGCACGCCGGCCATGGCGCTGCCCGGCACGTACGTGGCCACGGTCCGGATGGGCAAGCTGCGCAGCACCAAGGGCGTCTTCCACCTCCGTTAGCCCAAGACCCTAGGCGCGGTCGTAGCGCATGATCACGATCTGTGCGTCGCAGGTGCGTGACTCGACCAGCCGCAGGCCGAGCCGTTCCGCGCCGACGGCGAACAGCGGCCGGCCGCCGCCGAGCACGACCGGGTGCACCGCGATGTGGTACTCGTCGATCAGGCCGTGCTCGGTGAGCGCGGCGGCCAGGGCCGAGCCGCCGGTCAGCAGCAGATCCTTGCCGGGCTGCCGCTTGAGCTCGGCCACTTCCTCGGCGAGGTTCTGGCCGAGGACCGTGGCGCCCCAGCCGGCGTCCTTCAGCGTGGTCGAGAAGACGATCTTCGGCATGTCACGCCAGATCGGGGCGAACTTCAGCACGTGCGGATGATCCGAGACCGACTCGGCGGTGGGCCAGAAGGCCGCCATGCCTTCCCATACGCCCCGCCCGTACAGGAAGGTGTCGACCCGCTCGGTCAGCGCCTCCGAGTACGCCGACAGCTCATCGCCCATCACCGGCCAGTCGAACTCGCCCTGCGGCCCGTCGATGTGCCCGTCGATCGACGTGTGCACCCAGAAGACGATCTTACGCATGTCCGGCTCCTTCGCCTGGTCCCGCTTCGCTTGCGTACGGAGGTCGGAGCCGGAAGCCGGTTCTCTACATCCGGCCCGGAGATTTTTCCGCTCAGACGTAGCGTTCGAGGATGGAGGACTCGGCGAGGCGAGACAGGCCCTCCCGGACGCTGCGCGCTCTGGACTCCCCGACTCCGCCCACGGCTTGCAGGTCGTCGATGCTGGCCGCCAGCAGCTTCTGCAGGCCGCCGAAGTGGTTGACCAGGCGGTCGACCACGGAGGCGGGCAGCCGGGGGACCTTGGCCAGGAGGCGGAAGCCGCGCGGGCTCACCGGGCTGTCGAGCTTTTCCGTGCCGTTGTGGCCGAGCACGTGGGCCACGGTCGACAGGTCGAGGAGCTCGCCGCCCGACAGCTTGTCGAGCTCGTGGATGGCCTCGACGAGGCGGCGCTGGCGGCGGCCGGAGGGAGCCGGCAGGTAGTCGCGGATCACCAGCTCGCGCTCCGAGTCGACCCCGGCGACCAGCTCGTCGAGCTGGAGGGACAGCAGCCGGCCGTCCGTGCCCAGCTCCACCACGTAGCCCTTGATCTCGTCGGAGATGCGGCGGACCATCTCCAGGCGCTGCGCGACGGCGGACACGTCGCGAACCGTGACCAGGTCCTCGATCTCCAGGGCCGACAGCGTGCCGGAGACCTCGTCAAGACGGTGTTTGTAGCGTTCGAGCGTGGCCAGGGCCTGGTTGGCCTTGGACAGGATCGCCGCGGACTCCTCCAGGACGTAGCGGATGCCGTCGAGGTAGAGGGCGATGATCCGCATCGACTTGCTGATCGCGATGATGGGCAGGCTGGTCTGCCTGGCGACGCGCTGGGCGGTGCGGTGGCGGGTGCCGGACTCGTCGGTGGGGATGGAGGGGTCGGGCACGAGATGCACGGCGGCGCGCACGATCTTCTGGTCGCCGCTCACCACGATGGCGCCGTCCATCTTGGCCAGCTCGCGCAGCCTGGTGGCGGAGAACTCGACGTCGAGCTCGAAACCGCCGCTGCAGACCTCTTCGACGACCCTGTTGTAGCCGAGCACGATGAGCCCGCCGGTCTGCCCGCGCAGGATCCGCTCCAGGCCGTCGCGCAATGGTGTGCCCGGCGCCACAGCGGCCAGGGCTTCGCGACGGCGGTCGTCAAGACTCCTATCCACCTGACCCCCGTGTCGATCGGTCAAGCTCAGCTTAGCCGTGCTATGTGACGTGTGTGAGAGCGTCCCAGACGTTCTCTGCCTGGACGACCTCGAACCCGGGCGCGAACGCGACCGGCCCGACCGGCACCAGCGACCGCTGCCCGGCGTGTTTACGGGTGCCCTCTTCAAGGGATCCGGCCGGCACGAGGGCGCGCTTGAAGCCCAGCCTGGCCGCCTCCATCAGTCGCCTGCGCACGTCCTTGACCGGGCGCAGCTCGCCCGCGAGGCCCACCTCGCCGAGCGCGACCAGCCCGGCGGGCAGCGGCTTGTCCCCTGCGGCGCTGGCGACGGCCAGCATGACCGACAGATCCACGGCGGGATCGGCCAGCTTGATGCCGCCGACGGTCGCGGTGAACACGTCGCAGCCGCTGAGCCGGGCGTTGAGCCTGCGCTCCAGGACGGCCAGGATCATCTGCACGCGGTAGGTGTCGAGCCCCGACGAGGTGCGCCTGGGCTGCTGCGCATCCGTGCGCGCGACCAGAGCCTGGACCTCCGCCGGGAGCGGGCGGGTGCCCTCGACCGTGACGGTGACGCAGGTGCCGGGCACCGGCTCGCTGCGCCGCGAGACGAACAGGCCGCTCGGGTCGGTGATGCCCTCGATGCCCCCCTCGTGCAGGTCGAAGCAGCCGACCTCGTCGGTGGCGCCGAACCGGTTCTTGATCGCGCGGACCATGCGCAGCCTGGAGTGGCGGTCGCCCTCGAAGTTGAGGACGACGTCGACCAGGTGCTCCAGCGTGCGCGGGCCCGCGATGGTGCCGTCCTTGGTGACGTGGCCGACGAGCACGGTGGCCATGTTGCGCTCCTTGGCCAGGCGCACCAGGTTGGCCGCCACCTCGCGGACCTGCGTCACCCCGCCGGGCACGCCCGTGGTCTGCGCGGAGCCGACCGTCTGCACCGAGTCGACCACCAGCAGCGTCGGCTGCACCTTCTCCACATGGGTGACCAGGGCCGACAGGTCGGTTTCTGCCGCGAGGTAGAGGCGGTCCTGGATCGCGCCGATGCGGTCGGCGCGCAGGCGCACCTGGGCCGCGGACTCCTCGCCCGTCACGTAGAGGACCGTCTCGCGCTCGGCGATGCGGGCCGCGGCCTGCAGCAGCAGCGTGGACTTGCCGATGCCGGGCTCGCCGGCCAGCAGGATGACCGCGCCGGCCACCAGGCCGCCGCCGAGCACCCGGTCGAGCTCGGCCACGCCGGTCGAGCGCGCCGCCGCCAGCTCGGCCTTGACCTGGCCGATCGGCAGCGCGGGCGCGGTGGTGGCGCCCGCCTGGACGACGCTGACCCCGCCGCGGGCGCCCTCCTCGTCGACCGTGCCCCAGGCCTGGCACTCACCGCACCTGCCCACCCATTTGGTGGTGCGCCAGCCGCATTCGGCGCAGCGGTATCCGGGCTTCTGGGCAGTCTTGGCCATGCGGAGCAGGCTAGCGGTATGTACTGACAATCTTCGAGCCCCACGCGTACGGCGCGGGCCGGACCGTCACCGTGACCTCCAGCGGCCCGGTCAGCGCGTGATAGGCGAACCCGTTCGCGGTCTGCAGCTCCCGCCCGTCCACCACGAGCGGCTCACCTCCGCCCGGGCGAAGGGCGCGCGCCACCCCGGGCGGAGGGTTTACGCCAGGCCCAGCTCCGAGACGAGCATGCGCTTGGGCTTGGCCCCGATGATCTGCTTGACCGGCTCGCCGTTCTCGAACAACAGCATCGTCGGCACGGCCATGACGCCGTAGCGGGCCATGATCTCGGGGTTCTCGTCGGTGTTGAGCTTGCCGATGGTCAGGCCGTGCTCGGCCTCGATCTGCTCCAGCACAGGACCCACCATCCGGCACGGCCCGCACCATTCGGCCCAGAACTCGACCAGCACCGGCTTGTCGCTCTTGAGCACCTGCTCCTCGTAGTTGTCCGTGGTCAGTGTGATCATCTTCATCCCCTTACGAAGCAACCTGGGCACGATTGGGCGAGCTGGGCGGCCACCTCCGCGCGGCGGGCGAGCAGGACGCGGATCTCCTCGTCGATCTGGGTCAGCTTGCGCTCGTAGACCTCGACGGACTCCGCGCACGAGCCGCCCGTGCTGTGCCCACGCCGCAGGCAGTCCACGAACGGCCGGGTGTCCTCCAGCGTGAACCCGACGTTCAGCAGGGCCCTGATCTCGGACACCAGCCGGACGTCGTCCTCGCTGTAGTCGCGGTAGCCGTTGGACCCACGGCGGGCGCTGAGCAGCCCGTGCTGCTCGTAGTAGCGGAGCGAGCGGGTGCTCACTCCGGTGCGTTCCGCCAGCTCACCGATGCGCATGCCCTCACCGTAAACGTTGACACCGACGTCAATGTCAAGCCTCAGAAGTAGCGCCAGCGCAGAACGTTCGGATAGGGGAGCTCCAGACCAGGCGTTTCGGCGATGGCCTGCTCGGCCACCTCGGGCGTGAACTCGATGCGCAGCACCGCCTCCAGGTCCGCCCGCCGCTCGAAGGCCATCCGGAGGTCCAGCGGGCGTCGCTGCCAGCCCTGGCGGTCCCAGAACGACTCGACCTCGCGGACGGAGTAGGCCGGCACGGTACGGGAGAACCACCGGCCGAACGACCCCCGCCCGGCGTCCAGGTCGACGACGAAGGCCGCGCCGCCGCGGCGTACCACCCGTGACAGCTCGCGCAGCCCCGGCTCGCAGCCGGGCCCGAAGAAGTACGCCCACCGCGCGACGGCGACGTCCACGCTCGCGTCGGGCAGCGGCAGGTCCTGGGCCGTGGCCGCGTGCACCGTCACGTTGGCCAGCCCGGCGCAGCGGCGGCGGGCCAGGCCGGCCAGATCGCCGTGCGGCTCGACGCCGACCACCTGAGCCGCCTCGGCGGCCAGGACCGGCAGGTGATAACCCGTGCCGCAGCCGATGTCGAGCACGGTCGCGCCGTCCCATGGCCGCAGCGCGCGCATGGCCGCGTCGGCCGCGCAGTCCGGGTCGACGGCGCGATTCTCCAGCTCGTAGACCTGGGGCGTATTCCAGATATTCGGGCTCGGGATCGCACCTTTCGCTATCCGTGGCATGTCTCAACGGTAGGTGCTCTGTTACCTCTGGTGAGCCGTCTCACGTGGCCCACCAGAGGGGCTCGCGCGCCAGATCGCCTCCACCGGCTTAGGCTGGCAACGTGGCTGATGTCATCCGCGTGCCCAATGCGAAGATCGCATTGTCCACCGCTTCGGTATATCCGGAACGCACTCCTGACGCGTTCGAGCTGGCCGCGCGCCTGGGCTACGACGGCGTGGAGATCATGGTCGGCGCCGACCCGGTGAGCCAGGACATCGACGTGATCGAGCGGCTCTCGGAGCATTACGAGGTGCCCGTCCTGGCCATCCACGCGCCCTGCCTGCTCGTGACGCAGCGGGTCTGGGGGCGTGATCCGTGGGCCAAGCTGGTCAAGGCGCAGAAGGCGGCAGAGCGCCTGGGCGCCTCGACGGTCGTGGTCCATCCTCCGTTCCGATGGCAGCGCGACTATGCCCGCGACTTCGAGACCGGGCTGGCCAGGATGCGCGACGAGACAGGCGTCGCGTTCGCGGTCGAGAACATGTTCCCGCTCAAGGCCAGGGGCAACGACGTGGTTCCCTATTCACCCGACTGGAATCCCATCGACTACGACTTCCCGCAGGTCACCCTGGACCTGTCGCACACGGCCGTGTCGGGCTCCGACGCCATGGAGATGGCCGTCAAGCTCGGCGACCGGCTGGCCCACCTGCACCTGGCCGACGGGCTGGGTGTGTCCAACAAGGACGAGCACCTGGTGCCGGGCAGGGGCAACCAGCCGTGCGCCCAGATGCTGGAGCGCCTGGCCAACAACGGCTACTCGGGGCTGGTGGTGCTGGAGATCAACACGCGCAAGGCGGCCAGCCGTACCGAGCGGATCGACGACCTGGCCGAGGCGCTGGCCTTCGCCCGGCTGTATCTGGCGGCGTCCCGATGAGCGCGGGGCCGATCAAGGATCTGGGCCGGGTGTTCGACAGCGTGGCGGACGCGTACGACGCGGGCCGGCCCGCCTATCCCGACGAGATGTACCGCGCGCTGAGTGAGCTGTCCGGCGTCGATCTCGACGGCGCCACCACCGTGGACGTCGGGGCGGGCACGGGCATACTCACCCGCGCGCTCAGGGCGCGCGGCGCGCAGGTGATCGCCGTCGACCCGGGCGCCGAGATGCTCGCGCGGCTGGTGTCGCGGGCGGACGGCGAGGACGCCGGGGCCGGCGGGCGGGAGAAGAGCAGGGCGGACGAGCGGCTTGATCCCCCGCCCGTCGCGGCCGTGCTGGCCGACGGGAACGCGCTGCCGCTCGCCGACGGCGTGGCCGACCTGGTGACCTACGCGCAGTCGTGGCACTGGCTGGACCCGGTGGTCTCGATCGCGGAGGCCAGGCGGGTGCTGCGGCCCGACGGCGCGATCGTGGGCTGCTGGAACCTCAACCACGCCGCCCAGGCCGACTGGCTGGCGGCCTACGAGGCCCGGCTGGCCGAGGCGGTCCCCACCTACTGGGGGCCGGCCGTCGAGGAGTGGTCGGTGCCGCCGATCGCCTCGGCCTTCGAGGTGATCGAGGAGCGCTGGATCCCCTGGACGCGGCTGGTCGGCATCGAGGACTTCCTGCTCGGCCTGCGCTCCCACTCCTACATGGCGGCCATGTCGCCGCAGACCGCCGACGAGCTGGTCGAGCGCCAGCGCGTGGAGCTCCGCAAGGCGTTCCCCGAGGGCGTGCTCTCCGTCCCCATGCGCGTCTACCTGGCGGTAGGCCGGTGAGGCGACCGAGCCCGCCTCCCGCATCGAGGCCAGTAGGTGCAGCATGAGTACGCTCGACGGGGAAGGTGGCAGCGCCACCAGGCGGCGGCCCGGGCGGAGGCCGGGGTCGGCCGACACGCGGGGCGAGATCCTCGCCGCCGCCCGCCGGGTGTTCGCCGAGAAGGGGTTCGACAAGGCCACCGTGCGCGGCATCGCCAGGGAGGCCAAGGTCGATCCGGCCCTCGTGCACCACTACTTCGACACCAAAGAGGGCATGTTCGCGGCGGCCATGCAGCTGCCGATCACGCCTGACGAGATCATCCCGGTCCTGCTCGACGGCCCGCGCGAGGAGATCGGCGAGCGGCTCGTACGCCTGATCCTGCACGTCACCGCCGCGCCCGAGACGCGCGAGCCGCTGGTGGCGCTGATCCGCTCGGCCATGACGAACGAGCAGGCCGCCGGGATGTTCAGGGAGTTCATCACGAACGCGCTGCTCTACCAGGTGGCCGACCGGCTGGGCGTGCCGCACCTGCGGGTCGAGGCCGGGTTCGCGCAGATGTTCGGCGTGATCATGGGCCGTTACGTGCTCAAGCTGGAGCCGCTGGCGAGCGCCGACCACGAGGAGCTCGTCGAGCTGCTCGGGCCGACCATCCAGCGGTACTTCACCGGCTAGAGCATTGTTCTGGAGTGGCCGATGACCTTAGGGTATGTCGCGTACACCGGAAATGTTACCCGTGGGTAGGATCAGGGGAGAGGTCTGCGATGCGGGTGAGCGTACGCTGACAGCCAAAGTCGTCCTGGGAGGACCCCGTGCTCTGGGTAGCCGTCATCGGGCTTGTCATGACCGTCGCGGCGGTCGCCGTCGCCGGCCGCAGGGCGTTGTTCCTGTACAAGCTCGCCACCGTGGGCCCACCTGCGCCCGAGCGGATCGAATACGCCAAGGCCCACGCGGGCGATGAGGCCAAGGCGCAGCTCGTCGAGGTGTTCGGGCAGAAGAAGCTGCTCAAGTGGACCCCTTCGGGCGTCGCCCACTTCTTCGTCATGTGGGCGTTCTTCATCCTGCTGACCGTCTACATCGAGGCGTACGGCGCGATCGTCCAGGGCGCGATCACCGGCACGCCCGACTTCCACATCCCGCTCATCGGCACCTGGGGCGCGCTCGGCTTCCTCCAGGACTTCATCGCGGTCGCCTGCCTGCTCGGCCTGGTCGCCTTCGCGATCATCCGGATCAAGAACTCACCCGACAAGCTCGGCCGCCGCTCCCGCTTCTCCGGCTCGCACCTCGGCGGCGCGTGGCTCGTCCTGTTCATGATCTTCAACATCATCTGGACGCTCTTCCTCGCCCGTGGCGCCGCCGCCGCCAACGGCAACTTCCCCTACTCCTCCGGGGCGTTCGTCTCGCTGGCGCTCGGCGACGTGCTGCCGCAGACCGCGCTGCTGGAGGAGATCGCGCTGCTCCTGCACATCGGCTTCATGCTGGTGTTCCTGGTCATCGTGGTGCACTCCAAGCACCTGCACATCTTCACCGCCCCGCTCAACGTGCTCTTCTCGCGCCGTCCTGACGGTCTCGGCGCCGCGCCCGAGATGCGCGTGGACGGCAAGCTGGTCGACTTCGAGGACGAGGACCTCGACCCCGAGCGGCTCGGCCGCGGCAAGATCGGCGACACCACCTGGAAGGGCTTCCTCGACTTCTACTCCTGTACGGAGTGCGGCCGCTGCCAGTCGCAGTGCCCGGCCTGGAACACCGACAAGCCGCTCTCCCCGAAGATGCTGATCCTCGACCAGCGCGACCACGCCTTCAAGGTGGCCCCCTACCTCATGGCCGCCGCGAACGGCGTCGAGCACACGGACACCGACGTGCTGGCGTTGCTGGAGAAGCCGCTCGTCGGCGAGGACGGCGTGATCCACCCCGACGTGCTCTGGTCGTGCACCAACTGCGGCGCCTGCGTCGAGCAGTGCCCGGTGGACATCGAGCACATCGACCACATCCTCGACATGCGCCGCTACCAGGTCATGGTGGAGTCGTCGTTCCCGTCCGAGGCGGGGGTGATGGTGAAGAACCTGGAGAACAAGGGCAACCCGTGGGGCATGTCCGAGACGAAGCGCGCCGACTGGATCGAGGAGCTCGACTTCGAGGTCGAGCTGGTGGACGAGAAGATGCCCGAGGACACGGAATACCTGTTCTGGGTCGGATGCGCGGGCGCGCTGGAGGACCGGGCGAAGAAGACCACCAAGGCGGTCGCGGAGCTGCTGCACATCGCGGGCGTGAAGTTCGCCGTGCTCGGCCCGATGGAGGCGTGCACCGGTGACCCGGCCCGCCGCCTGGGCATGGAATACCTGTTCAACATGCTCGCCCAGCAGAACATCGAGACGCTCAACGAGGCGGGCGTCAAGAAGATCGTCGCCACCTGCCCCCACTGCTTCAACACGCTGGCCAACGAATATCCGCAGCTCGGCGGCACGTACGAGGTCGTGCACCACACCCAGCTGCTGGCCAAGCTGGTCGACGAGGGGCTGCTCACCCCGATCACGCCGATCGAGGAGAAGATCACCTACCACGACCCGTGCTTCCTCGGCCGCCACAACAAGGTCTACTCCCAGCCCCGCGACATCATGTCGAAGGTCCCCGGCGTGCAGACCCAGGAGATGCACCGCCACAAGGACCGCGGCTTCTGCTGCGGCGCCGGCGGCGCGCGCATGTGGATGGAGGAGCGCATCGGCAAGCGCATCAACACCGAGCGCGTGGACGAGGCGCTGACCACCAACCCCGACACCGTCTCCACCGCCTGCCCCTTCTGCATGGTGATGCTCGGCGACGCGATCAACGAGAAGAAGAACACCGGCGAGGCCAAGGAATCGCTGGAAGTCGTGGACGTGGCCCAGCTCTTGATCAAATCGGTCAAAGCACCTTCCTGACCACGGAAAGTCGGACTCCTCCACAGCCCATGTGGAGGAGTTCCGCACGTCAGTGGGGCCCAGTGCAAGAAATCTGCCATCCACATAACGGGAAAATCACGGTAACCTCAACGTCGCATGGCTCTATTCGACGGGGAGGGGGCTTGTGATGCGCGTCGTGGTCACGGACGCCGAAGTCACCCTGGCCGACGTGCTCTCCCTCCGACTCGCCATCGACGAACCACTGGAAGACGGCACCGAACTCGTGCTCAGGCATCGCACCACAGGAGTCGAACGCGACGTGCGGCTCGGCACGCCGGGTGCGCGGGCCCGTGAGGCGTCGCTGGCGGTCTCCCTGGCGCCGCTGGACCTCAGCGCCGGGCGCTGGGACGCCTACCTGCGCCACGACGGCAAACGCAGCAGGCTGACGAGCGTCGATCCGGGCTTCTCGCTCGACCACCTCGACGCGTACGCGCTGTGCAAGCGGACCCTCGCCTACCGCTCCTACCGCACCCGCAACGGCTTCCTGGCGCTGAAGATCGCCGAGGCCGAGCCGGTGGCCGAGGTGCGCGCCATCTGGTTCAGGGAGGGCCGCTTCGAGGTGACGGGCCTGCTGGCCTACACCGGCCTGGAGGACGACGACTTCCGCCACGAGGCCAGGCTGACCCTGGACCGCCGCCAGACGAGCGCACGGGTGTCGTCCACGGCCACCGTGCAGGGCGTGCGCTTCCACGCGGCCGTGTCGCTCGTGGACGTGCTGGCCGCCGACCCCGAGTCGGCGGGAATCTGGGAGCCGGCGCTGGAGGTCGAGGGCGTTCCTGCGCCGCTGCGCCTGGGCGCGCGGCTCGACGACGTGGACGGCAAGAGACGCCGGCTGCACTATCCCGCGGCCAAGGTGGACGGCGTGCCCATCAGGCCCTGCTACACCGCCGACGACGAGCTGCGGATCGAGGTGGGCGGATGAAGGTCAGCCTGGTCCTCGCCTCCGCGTACGCCATGCGCGGCGACGTGCGCGCCACGCTCAACCTGGCCACCGCCCTGGCCGAGCGGCACGACGTCGAAGTGATCAGCATCAGGCGGCAGAAGGAGAAGCCGTTCTTCCCCGTCGGCCCCAACGTGACCATGCGCAGCGTGGTCGACGTCAGGCCGGGCGTCCGGCACCTGCTCCCGCGCGGCCAGGTACGCACCGAGGTGGCGTTCTGGCGGCTGCTGCGCAACCTCAAGTCCGACGTCCTGATCACCACCAGGCCGGGGCTCGGCGTCCAGGCCGCCAGGCACGCTCCACGTGAAACCTTGAAGATCGCCAGGGAGTGGGGCAGGCCGGCCGTGCCGGGGCCCGTCAAACGCTTCTACCCGCGCCTGAACGCTGTCGTGACGGCCACGGACTCGGCCCAGGAGGAGTGGACCAAGCTCCTCACCGACGGGCCTGTCGTGCACTCCGTGCTGGACGCGCTGCCGAGCGGCCCCTGGCCGCGCTCGCGGATGGACAACAGGATCGTGGCCGCCGGTGGGCGCTGGGTGCCCGTCAAGGCGTACGACCGGCTGATCAGGGCGTTCGCGATCGTGGCGGACAAGCGGCCGGACTGGCGGCTGAGGCTGTACGGCGGCGGTCCGGAGGAGCGGCAGCTGCGCGCGCTGGTCCGCGACCTCGACCTGCACAACCACGTCTACTTCATGGGCACGACGCCGGACCTGGCGGGCGAGTTCGCCAAGGCGTCGATCGTGGCCAACACCTCGCGCAACGGCGATCTCGGCATGACCGTGCTGGAGGCCATGGGCTGCGGCGTGCCCGTGGTGGCCTTCGACGGGGCCAGGGGGACGACGGAGTTCGTGGCGACCGGCTACAACGGGGTGCTGGTGCCCGAGTCGGAGGGCGAGCTGCAGCTCTACGCGGCGGCGCTGCTGGCGTTGATCGACGACGAGCGCAGGCGGCGCTCTCTCGCGGCGGGCGCGCTGGACACGGCCGTACGGCACTCCGCGGACGAGGTGGCCGAGCAGTGGGAGAAGCTGATCGCCGATCTCCGTTGAGCGAGAGCCGCCGACGGCTATACGGGTTACGGGTACCGTAGAAGCATGCATGGGTACAGCGGAGACAAGCAGGCATACTTGACGCGCCTCAGGCGAATCGAGGGGCAGATCCGGGGCCTGCAGCGCATGGTCGACGACGATGCTTACTGCATCGATGTGCTCACCCAGGTCTCCGCCGCGACGCGGGCGCTGCAGGCGGTGGCGCTCGGGCTGCTGGAGGAGCACATTTCGCACTGTGTGGCCGACGCGATCAACAGCGGCGGGCCGGAGGCGGAGGCGAAGGTGAAAGAGGCGTCCGCGGCGATCGCCAGACTCGTCCGTTCGTAGGATCCGGCGCTGGCGATTGACTAGTTATGTGAAACCCCGGAAACCATGGTCCCGGTCCTCTTTTGAGTTCCAGAACTAGGTCCCCGGGGCTAGTTAGTAATCGTGATGGTCCTTCAGCGGCTCGCCGAAGTCCGCAATCCGAGCGCGTCGTCGAGTTCGTCCAAGGTCAGCCGCCGCTCGCTGACTGCCACGGCGGTGAGCACCTCGGCGTAGAGCGCAATCTCGTCCAACGCGACACGGTCGTGGACCCGAGAGTCCAGGTCGTCGTGCCCCACCGCGTCGTCCTTTCCTTCCGCAGCCCACACCCTCTACGAGGTTACGGCGGAGGCCCTTCAGGCGACATGGCCCATCGGAGTCATTCCTTTCCGCGCCGCGGGGGCCCCGGTGGGATCATTTCCCGAATCCGAGATCACAATTCAGCGAATTTCCTGTTCGCACAAGTGATAAGACGATACGGGCGGAGTTAGAGTGAAATAACGATAATAGTGGGTTACGTGTGGCGATCGTCGCGTTCATGGATCAACCTGCGTACGAGTGCCGTCTGCCCGGCCAGTCCGCGCGCCGGCATTCTGGCTCCGGTCAGCCTGCCCCACGCCAGCCCCGTGGCGTACGCGGCCCCCAGCACCGCCGCCGCGCTGCCCCTGTCGGGCGGCGCCACCTCCAGCAGCGGAGCGGGCTTGGTCGTGACCCCGCCTGACTGAGCGGGGATGGGGAAGCCGTCCGGCTCGGTCGAGTCGCCGGCGGACGTGCCGGTGAGCCCGGCGCGTTCCAGCTCCTCGTAGGCGAGCCTGAGCCGGTGGTCCAGCCGCGACGGCAGCATCCCCTTGGAGTCGGACAGATCCGCGAGGAACGCCGCGGTGGCCCCGGCCGGGTCGGGCGCGAACCGCAGCGCCTCCGCCAGGTCGTACACGGCGTGCCGGAAGTGCGCCTCCGGGTCGGTCTCCCAGAACAGCGCCCGCCCCAGCCGCGCCGGGCAGCGCCGCAGCCACGCCGCGCGCACCGCCTCGTCGTCCGGCAGGTCGTCGTCGAGCCCAGGACGGCGCAGCACGGGCTCGACCATCGTGAGCAGCGCCAGCGCCCGCGGCCTGAAACGGGTGTCGGACAGCAGGAGCTGGGCGGTGTCGGCCATCACCGCGGCGAGCCTGAGCGCGGCCCGCGAGCGGCCGGCCCGCAGGCGCTCGGCGACGAGCGTGACCAGGTCGATCAGCGGCGGCGCGGGCAGCCAGCGCACCCACTCGTCGCCGGGCAGCGAGCGGCGCAGGTATTCGCCGAAGACGGTGATCAGCCGCTCGTTGCCGTCGAAGGCCGGCGCGTACGCGCACCACATGATCGTGCCCCAGATGGCCGCCACCGTGCTCGGCACGTCGGAGGCGAGGATCTCGCCGAAGGCCGTGAGCGGATAGTCCAGCTCGGACTTGCGCCCGCTGGCCCGCAGCAGCACCCTGAGCTGCTCGGTGAGGTGCTCGGAGACGTCGGGTCCGATGAACGCCTGGGTGGAGCCCGGCTCGGCGTGGAAGTCGGGGCCGAGCGGGACCACCTCGTCGGGCAGCACCGCGGCCGGATGCTGCACCTGGCGCGGCCGCGTGCCCCTGGGCGGCGGCGCGAGATGCCAGCGGCCGTCGCCGGGATCGTGCAGGTGCCAGCGCGCGTGCGCGCCGAAGAGCCACCTGTCGCCATCGGGAGTCACAAGAATTCTGGCGGCCAGGACGTGGGCCCGGTCGGGAACGGAAAGCCCCTGCCAGCGGGGGTCTGCGACCATCGCACGGACCTCCGCCTCGGCGGAGGTGAACGCATCCCAAGGTCGCACGGCCGTCATCGTACTGGGAGTACTCGGATCATCCATCGGCATTTCACGGCAGAATGTCCGCTATGAGGGTGAAGGTAGCAGGGATGTTGGCAGTCGTGAGCGCGCTCGCCGGTTGCGGGACGACCACGGCAGTGCAGCCGACACCCTCAGGACCGGGCGTGCTCACGCTGAGCAACGCCTCACCGCCGGCGCCCGGTGGTGAGGTGGGCGAGGCCTCGACGGAGTTCACCGACGTGGCGGACCTGTCGATGTGGACCAAGCTCAGCGAGACGGAGAAGGACGTCGACAGGATCGCCAAGTACGACGTGAACAAGACCGTGAAGGGCTCCCTGTACCTGGAGCCCAAGACCTCGGCCTGGTTCGACGGCTTCCGCGGCCCCTTCGTCTACCAGGAGCTGGCCGGGGACATCGTCATGCACGCCAGGGTCAAGGTCGAGGGCAAGAAGGGCGGCCAGCCCAAGCGCAAGTTCTCCCTCGGCGGCCTGATGGCCCGCCAGCCCGGCTCGTACGCCAAGCCCAACTGGGTGTCGGTCACCACGGGCACCGGCGAGAAGAGCGGCCAGGTCGAGGTGAAGTACACCCAGGACGGCAGCTCCAAACCGCAGGAGCTGGCCGTCAAGGCGGGCTGGGTGGACCTGGCGCTGGCCAGGGTCGGCCGCGTCTTCGTCGCCCTCTACAAGGAGGACGGCGGCAAGTGGAAGGTCGGCCGCCGTTGGCCCTCCAACCTGCCCGACGTGCTGCAGTGGGGCGTCACCGCCTACAGCGACTGGGACAGCTACAACCTGCTCAAGAAGGACGCCGCCAAGGCCAACGCCAAGCAGGTCAAGGGCACGCCCGACCTGAAGCTGACCGTCGACTTCGTCCGGTTCCTGCGGCCGGAGCTGCCCGAGTACGCCGACCCGCTCAACACCGCTTCGGTGTCGGACGAGGTCCTGATCAAAGCGATGACGCCTGCCGGTGCCTGAGCGCCTTGGCCTGATAGTTGTCCGGCGTACGGGCGAAAGACGCCCGGTCGTCGTCGGTGAGCTCGCGCACGATCTTTCCGGGCACGCCGGCGACCAGCACGCCGGACGGGATCTTCTTGCCCGGCCCCACGAGCGCTCCCGCCGCCACCAGCGTCCCCGCTCCCACGTGGGCGCCGCCCAGCACGATCGCGCCGATCCCGATCAGGGCTCCCGATTCCACGTGCGCACCGTGCACCATGGCCTTGTGGCCCAGGCTGACCCGGTCCTCCAGGATGGCCGGCTCACCCGGGTCGGAGTGCAGGCAGCACAGATCCTGTACGTTGCACTCTTCGCCGATCTCGATCCGCTCGTCGTCCCCACGGAGAACGGAGCCGTACCAGATGCTGGACGCCCGGCCCACTCGTACGCGACCGACAACGACGGCACCAGGCGCGATGTACGCCTCAGGGTGTATGTCTGGAACTGCTCCGTTATCCAACGCTGCTATGTACATCCGACACATCGTAATTCCCGAGCTCCGCGGCCCGTGTATGGCGTTCCGGTTGCGGAAGTGGGCAGATGGCAGGAAAGTCGTTTCCTGACGTCTCGTCGTCAGACCCTCACAAGCCGCAGTTTTCCCCCGCCTCACGCAAACCACCCTTAGGTAACCCCCATGACAAACCAGCACGAGAGCATCCCCGATCTGATGCAAGAGGACACCTTCGAAGTCGTGATGCGCGGTTACAACCGCCGTCAGGTCCACGACTACATGATCCGCACCCGCAACCAGGTCAGGGATCTGGAAGAGCGGCTGGCGCGGGCGATCGACCAGGCCGAACAGGGCCGGATCGAGCTGGCAGAGGCCAGACGGCGGATGGTCGAGGCGCCGCAGAGTTACGACGATCTGAGCCCCAGGCTCGCGCAGATCCTCCGGCTCGGCGAGGAGGAGGCCGCGGCCAAGCGGGAGGACGCCGAGGCCGAGGCCGCGAGCGTGCGTGACGCGTCCAAGTCGGAGGCCGAGCGTCTCGTGACGTCGTCCCGCGAGACCGCCGACAAGATCCTCACCTCCGCCCAGGCGGAGGCCGAGCGCCGGGTGAGCGAGGCGACGGCGGCGGCCGAGCGGATGCTGGCCCAGGCGGGCGCGGACGCGGAGGAGCAGCTCACCGCGGCCCGCAACGAGTCGGAGGAGGCCCTGCGCGAGTCGCGGGCCGAGGCCGAGCGGGTGCTGTCAGCTGCCCAGTCGGAGGCGGAGCAGCTGCTGCAGTCCGCGAACGCGCAGGCCGAGCAGCTCGTCAGGAGCGCGCGCGACGACGCCGAGTCGATGCTCGCGGACGCGCAGCAGCGCACCGCCTCCATCGACGAGCAGGCGGGACGCCGGGTCGACTACCTGACCAACACGCACACCGAGGTCGTGCGGCGGCTGACGGAGATCAGCTCGGTCCTGGGCGACCTCATGCACACCGAGTCGGCCGCGGGCACGCTGATCCCCGAGTCCGTCACGGCGCCGCCGGTCCAGCCGTCGCTGCCGGCGGCCCAGGAGCCGCAGGACGGGCCGTCGCCGCAGGAGGACGTGCGGGTCATCATCGAGGAGGACGACGAGCCCCAGGGCGAGGACGCTCCTCAGGCGAAGACCGTCGTCTCCGACGACACGGACGTGAACATCATCCGCCTGTCCGAGGCGCACAAGTAACCACGGCAAACGGGCCCCGCCGACGTACGGCGGGGCCCTTTCATGTCGTGGCCCGCAGGTAAGCCTGGCCGCGCGGTGAGACGCGGTAACCGGTCTCCAGGCTGATCGTCAGCCCGAGGTTCTTGAGCTTGCGGACGTTGACCTTGAACGCGGCGACCTCCTGGCCCGCCTCCGGCGCCAGGTCCGCGGCCCGCACCCCCGGCCGCCGGGCGATGAGCTCCAGCACGGGCCGCGTCCAGGGGCCCATCCTGGCCAGCCGCGCGCTCAGGGCGGCCACGTCCGCGGGCGTCAGCTCGTCCGTGGCGGCCAGCACGTCACGCGGGTCGGGCCCGGCCACCAGGCGCAGGGCGAGGCGGTGGACGGGGTCTGAGCCGCGCGCGGCGAGGTCGGCCAGCAGCGTCGCGCGGTCGGCATAACCCGCTGCCTTGGCCTCCTCTTCCGTGAGGTCCTCGACGACCTCGACCGAGATGACCTCGGCCAGCAGGCCGTCGCCCATGCGGTAGCGGCCGCCCGCCGTGACCTGGGGGCGCTTCCATCGTCTGAAGGCCAGCGTGATCGACCCGTCCAGGACGCCCTCGCGCAACCGCCGTTCGAACAGCATGCTCCGACTGTACGGAGCGGAAGCCCCCGCCCCCGATAGGGTCGGAGGCTTCCGCGTTCGTGGCCCCTCCTGATTGGAGGCCCGGTACCGGGGCCGCCGAGACGCTGGACCCGGCACCGGGCTGTTCGTGGGCGCGGACCGCGGAACGCTCCACGGCCCGCGTCATGAGGGCGCGGGGCCGGCTCGCCACCGATGCTGCTCGCCGGCCCGCCTCTCCTGGTCTCTGAGGAGGTCGCGCAGGGCCTCCGGGTCGTCCGCGTCGATGGTCATCGCACATCCGGCATCGCGCTGCGCCGCGCTGAGCGGATGGTGCCTCGTGGCCCACCAGCGGCCCGCATCGCTCCGCCAGATGGTCCACTGGGGGTTTTCCCGGGCGATTTCGGCAAGGTGCCGATCAAAGGACATCGCTGTCCGCCTTTCCCGGCCCCCAAGCGAGGTTCCATCTCCCTAAACGGTGCGGCACATCTCTAGAGATATCAATGATCGTGATGGACAGGTCAACCTATCGCTTGACAGATCACCTTGAACTACGCGTCGAAGTCGTACTGGAGTACGTATGCGGCGGAGTCGAGGACCATCTCGTTGAGCTCGACGGGAAGCCCGCCCGACGTGTACGCGGTGCGGGAGATGACGATGATGGGCGTGCCTCCCGGCAGGTCGAGCAGCCCGGTCTCGCGCGGTCCCGGCATCCGGGCCCGTACCTCCTCGGTGAAGTGGGCGGGTGGCATGCCGAGATCGCCGAGCCTGGCGTAGACGCCGCCGGGCCCGGTGTCGGGAAGGGTGATCGCGCTGCCCTCGACCAGGCGCGCGGGGAAGTAGGAGGTGGCCAGTTGCACGGGTCTGGAGTCGACCGAGTAGCGGCGGCGGCGCACCCATACCTCGCCGCTCTCCAGAACGCCGGCCACTTCCTCCGTGGCGCGCTCCAGAACCACCTCGACCCGGTCCACGGTGAAAGGGCGGCCGCGGGCGTCGGCGTCCCAGATGGCCCGGCCCTGACCCCACTGCTCTCGGGACAGGCGACGGGAGCCGTGCCTGCGAATCGGTTTGAAGAGCCGCACGTAGACCCCCGAGCCTCGTCTGGGCACCGCCAGCCCTTCGTTGATGAGTACCGCAAGCGCCTGCCTGGCGGTGGCTCGTGCGATTGCGTGTTCGGCCATCAGCGCGTTCTCGCCCGGTAGCCGGTCCCCGTCGCGCAGTTCGCCGGACAGGATCCGGGCACGGAGGCCATCGGCGATGCGTCGGTAAATAGGAGGCTCATGAGGTACCGGGGATTCAGACACGTTATGATCACCCTCTGTCACCAACCAGGTTCTGGCGTCTCCAGAGAACTTGCCCCGTCTTGTCCACGATCGCACAGATACAGAGGTTGGTCGCGAGCTTCTTTTGAGCGGATCGTGCCTATGTGGTGAATTCGGCAGTGTTTTCGCGGGCCGTTACCCTGGAACGGTCCTAGCCGCTATTCGACCGGCCCACCAGCGGCGAGTAACCAACGCGGCCATCGCCGCCCCCGCCGTGTTGAGTATGACGTCGTCGACGGAGGAGAATCTGCCGAGCCTGAGCACGTACTGAAGCAGCTCGGCCAGGACCGAAAAGGCCGCGGAGAGGGCCGCAACGCGGGCCGCGGAGGACATGCGGCGGCTGCGCACCGGGAGCAGCGCGCCGAGCGCCGCGAACACCAGCAAATTGCCTCCCACCTGCACGAACGCCGCTTCCCATGGCGCGGCGGCGAGGTCGGCGAGATCCTTGAACGGGACGAGACTGACTCCGGTCTGACCGCTCGACGGGGTGAGGATCATCCAGATCCAGGGAGCGGTCCCGACCACGATGCCGACGTCGGCGATCGACGTGCGCAGGGGCGCCGGATGGCCGGCGCGAGCGCGGTGGCGGGAGAGGAGCAAGATTGCTAGCAAGGCCAGGGGGAGCGCAAAAGTACCAGCAATAATGACCTTTCCCCACAATTCCCACGTCCGCGCCATCCGACCATGATGGCGATTGATCTAGGGGTACCGGAAGATGTCCATTCGGACAGGTCTCCGGGAGTGCGGCCAGAGTGCGGACGGTCACGGACGCGCGGGCAGATGCTCGTCCAGGAAGGCCAGCGCGATCTGCCAGGTGCGCCCGGCCGCCTCGGGGTGATGGAACATCGGGGCCTCGCTGTTGTGGAAGGCGTGCCCGGCCTCCTCCTCGACGTGGACGACGACGTTCGGCCGGCCCTCGGCGGCCTGCTCGACGACGGCCACCCGGTCACGCCGGATGTAGGGGTCGCTGCCGCCGAAGACCAGCAGGAGCGGCGCGTCGATGCGGTCCATGAGCCCGGTCGCGTCGGGCACGGCCGAGCCGTAGAAGGACAGCACGGCGGCCGGCTCGACCTGGGTGGCCAGCATGTAGCCGATCGAGCCGCCCAGGCAGAAGCCGAGCGTGCCGATCCCGCCGCGCACCTCGGGCAGCGCGTTCAGGTGGGCGACGGTGAGCGCGCAGTCGGCCACGCCCTGCGCGAAGTCGAAGTCCGCGGCCAGGCCGAGGGCGGCCTGCGTGCCCTCGGGGGTGTGCTCGCCCTGCCAGTTCGGCCGCAGCCGCCAGAACAGGTCGGGCGCGCCCACCACGTAGCCGCGGGCGGCCAGGTCCAGCGCGACCTTCTCGATGTAGGGGCCGACGCCGTAGATCTCCTGCACCAGCAGGATCCCGGGGCCGCTGCCCGCGTCGGGCAGCCACAGGCGGACGTCGAAGGAGCCGTCGTGGGCGGTGACTCTGTCAGTGCGGGTCGTCATTGCAACAGCATCGCTCATAGCGCGGGCCGCGCCGGGGCGAGACGATGCGAACGAAGGTTCCGTGTCCCGGGATGCCCCGTTGTCCATCGGCCGCAGGCGATCTATACCAGGGGAGTGAGGGAGAGATGAGGAGAGTGTGGTGCTGACGCATTTCATCGGTGGCCAGCCGGTGGCGGCCGGCAAGTCGTTCCCGATCCACGATCCGGTGACGGGCACGGTGGTCAGGCACGCCCAGGAGGCCGATCCGGAGGTGGTCGACAGGGCGGTCCGCGCGGCGCGGGAGGCGGCCAGGGACTGGGCGGCGCTGCCCGTCGCGGAGCGCGCCGGGTGGATGCGGCGCCTGGCCGAGGGCATCGAGGCCCGTTTCGACGACCTGGTGGCGGCGGAGATCGCCGACACGGGCAAGTCGCTCGACCAGACCAGGACGCTCGACATCCCCCGCGGCATCGCGAACTTCCGCGCCTTCGCCGAGATCGCCGCCCAGCGCCCGGACGACGCCTTCCACCTGTCCGGGCTGCTCAGCTACACCGTGCGCAGGCCGCTCGGCGTGGTCGCGGTGATCGTCCCGTGGAACCTGCCGTTCCTGCTGATGACCTGGAAGCTCGCGCCCGCGCTGGTCGCGGGGAACACGGTGGTGGTCAAGCCGTCGGAGCACACGCCGGGCTCGGCCGCGGTGTTCGCCGAGATCTGCGCCGACGCCGGGCTCCCGGCCGGCGTCGTCAACATCATCTTCGGGTACGGCTCCGCCGGCCAGCTCCTGGTCGAGCATCCCGGGGTGGACGCCGTGACGTTCACCGGCTCCACCGCCACGGGCACGGCGATCATGAACGCGGTGGCCGACCGGGTCAAGCCGATCTCGTTCGAGCTGGGCGGGAAGAACGCCGGGCTGGTCTTCGAGGACTGCGATCTCGAGCGGGCGATCGAGGGCAGCGTGAAGTCGGTCTTCACCAACGGCGGCCAGGTGTGCCTGTGCACCGAGCGGCTCTACGTGCAGCGGTCGATCTTCGAGGAGTTCTGCGCCCGGCTCGCCAGTCGCGCGCAGGAGCTGGAACCCCAGCCGATGATCTCCGCGGAGCATCGCGAGAAGGTTCTGTCCTACTACGCCTTGGCCCGCTCGGAGGGAGCCAAGGTGCTCACAGGGGGCAGTGTCCCCACGTTCGGTGATCATCGCGATTCTGGTTATTTCGTGGAGCCGACGGTGGTGACAGGCTTGTCGGAATGGTCCAGGTTCAACAGAGAGGAGATCTTCGGTCCCGTCTGCCACGTCGCGCTCTTCGACAGCGAGGCCGAGGCGATCGACCTGGCGAACGGCAGCGACTACGGCCTGGCGGCCACGCTGTGGACGGCCAACCTCGACCGCGCCCACCGCGTGGCGCAGCGGCTGGAGGCCGGGCTCGTCTGGGTCAACACGTGGTATCAGCGCGACCTGCGCACCCCGTTCGGCGGAGTGAAGCTGTCGGGGATCGGCAGGGAGGGCGGCACCCAGTCACTCGACTTCTACTCCGAACCCACCACCATCACCATCAGACTGGAGCAGCCCGATGCATGACGAATGGTCCCAGGCCGTGGACGCACGCGGCCACGCGGCCGACCGGCTGGTCGAAGCCGCGCGTACGGGGAAGCCGTGCGCTCCGATCAGGGACCTGGTGGCCACGGCGGCCGACGGCTACACCGTGCAGGAGATCAACACCAGGCGGGCGCTCGACGAGGGGCGGCGGCTGGTCGGCAAGAAGATCGGGATGACGAACGCGCAGGTGCGGCAGCACTTCGGCATCGATCAGCCGGACTACGGCATGCTCTTCGCGGACATGGCGTACTCCGACGGCCTTCCCGTGCCCCTGGACAGGTTCCTGCAGCCGCGGGCGGAGGCCGAGATCGCGCTCGTGTTCGGCAAGGATCTGGAGGGCGGCCCCTTCACGGTGGCCGACGTGCTGAGGGCGGTGGAGTTCGCGCTGCCCGCCATCGAGATCGCCGACTCGCGGATCGCCGACTGGGACATCACGCCGGCCGACACGATCGCGGACAACGCCTCGGCCGGCGCGTTCGTGCTGGGCAGCACGCCGGCCTCGCTGATGGGGCTCGACCTGGGCGCGGCGGGGATGACGATGACCAGGGCCGGGCAGGAGGTCTCGTCGGGCTCCGGCGCGGCGTGCCTGGGCCATCCGCTCAACGCCGCCGTCTGGCTGGCCACGGCGCTCGGCCGCACCGAGCGCGCGCTGCGGGCCGGAGACGTGGTGCTGACCGGCGCGCTCGGCCCGGTGGTCCCGGTGGGTCCCGAGGACGTGTTCGAGGCCCGCATCGAGGGGCTCGGCTCCGTACGGGCGGTGTTCTCGCGGTGAAGGAGCAAGGCCGGGCGCTCCGCGTCCCGGGCAAGGCGACTCCCCGGGGGCGCTTCCCGCACGTCAAGCGGGCCGGCGACTTCCTGTACGTGTCAGGCACGAGCTCCAGGCGCCCCGACGACTCGTTCGTGGGCGTCCAGGTGGACAAGTTCGGGGTGACGGACCTGGACATCCGCGCGCAGACCAGGGCGGTCATCGAGAACATCGGCGACATTCTCAAGGCGGCGGGCGGGTCGCTCGCGGATCTCGTGCAGATCACCACGTACCTGGTAAACATGAACGACTTCAAGGGCTACAACGAGGTCTACGCCGAATTCTTCGACGAGGAAGGGCCCACCAGGACCACCGTCGCGGTGCACCAGCTCCCGCACCCGCACCTCCTCATCGAGATGCAGGCCGTCGCCTACCATCCACAGGAGCGATCATGATCCCCCCTATTGACTTCACCAAGTGGATCGACGAGCACGCCCACCTGCTCAAGCCGCCGGTCGGCAACAAGGTGATCTTCGAGGGGGCGAACGATTTCATCGTGATGGTGGTGGGCGGGCCCAACTCCAGGACCGACTTCCACGTGGACCCGTACGAGGAGCTGTTCTACCAAGTACGCGGCAACATGCACGTCAACGTCGTGACCGAGCACGGCCCGGAGACCGTGCACATCCGCGAGGGCCAGATGTGGCTGCTGCCGCCGGGCGTGCCGCACTCGCCGCAGCGGCCGGAGGACGGCTCCGTCGGGCTGGTGGTGGAACGGATCCGGCCGGAGGGCGAGCTGGAGAGGTTCCAGTGGTACTGCGCCGGGTGCGGCGGCCTGGTGCACGAGATCGAGCTCCAGGTACGCGACATCGTCAAGGACCTGCCGCCGGTGTTCCAGGCGTTCTACGCCGATGAGAAGGCCCGCACCTGCGGGCAGTGCGGTGCACTACATCCTGGCAAGGGCTAGATGGTCATCGACGTCCACACGCACCACGTGCCCAAGGGCTGGCCCGAGCTGGGCTGGCCGGGGGCGCCGAGGCTGAGGGTCGATTCGGAGCGCGAAGCGACGATCCTCGTCAACGACCGAAGTTTCCGGAAAATTCAGGATGACTGCTGGGATCCGCAGGTCCGGCTGGAAAAGATGGACAAAGACGGCGTGGACCGGCAGGTGGTCTCGCCCACGCCCGTCTTCTTCGGCTACGAGCGGCCGGCCGCCGAGGGCGTCCGGATCGCGCGGGTGTTCAACGATCTGGCGCTGGAGATCTGCCGGGACCCGCGGCTGATCCCGTTCTGCCAGGTGCCGCTGCAGGACCCCGGGCTGGCCTGCGAGGAGCTGGAGCGCTGCCTGGCGGCCGGCCACAAGGGCGTGGAGATCGGCAACCACGTCGGCGACCGCGATCTCGACGACCCGGGCGTGGTGGAGTTCTTCCAGCACTGCGCGGCACGGAACGTTCCCGTCTTCGTGCACCCGTGGGACATGCCCGGCGGCCCGCGCGTCGAGCGGTGGATGGCCCAGTGGCTCGTCGGGATGCCCGCGGAGACGCACCTGTCCATCCTGGCGATGATCCTCGGCGGCGTGTTCGACCGCGTGCCGGACACCCTGCGGATCTGCTTCGCGCACGGCGGCGGCTCGTTCGCGTTCTGGCTCGGCCGGTTCGAGAACGCCTGGCACCGCAGGCACGACCTGGTCGGCGTCTCTGAACGGCCGCCGTCCCACTACCTCGGCAGGTTCAGCGTCGACTCTGCCGTCTTCGACGAGCGCGCGCTTCGGCTGCTCGTCGACACTCTCGGGGAGGACCACGTCATGCTCGGCTCCGACTTTCCCTATCCACTAGGCGAGTCGCCCTCCGGCGACCTGATCAGGAATGCCGGCTTCCTGTCCGGCACGGCCCGCGCCAAGCTGCTCGCAGCCAACGCCGAGGCGTTCCTGGGCTGAAGGGAGCTCCCCATGCGCATCCCCGTGCTGGGGCTGCCCGTGGCCGGGCTGCCCGTGGTCGGCCTGGCGGTGCTGATGGCGGCGGGCTGCGGCGGGACGGTGCCGCTGCTCGAAGAGGACAGCCCGCCGGTCAAGGTCGGTGCGATCATCTCCCAGACCGGCGTGTACGCCATGCTCGGCGACGACATGGAGATCGCCATGCGCCTCTACCTGGACGGCCACGGAGGCCGTCTGGGCGGCCGGCCGGCCGAGCTGATCGTGGCCGACGACGCCGGCAGCCCCGAGCAGGGCCAGAAGGAGGCCAGGCGGCTCATCGACGCCGCGGGCGTGAACGTCCTCACCGGCCTGATCTCCTCGCCCGTCGCCGAGTCGGTGGTCCAGGTGGCCGGCACGACGCCCGTGGTGATCGCCAACGCCGGCTCCGACGACCTGGGCGGCCCGAACGTCTTCCGCGTCTCCTACACCAACCGCGCCCACGGCATGGCCGCCGGCCGGTACGCCGCCGAGCGCTACGGCAAGCAGGGCGTCGTCCTCATGGCCTCCGACTACTCCGCGGGCGTCGAGACGCTCAAGGGCTTCGAGGAGGGGTACGGCGCCCGGCCGCTCAAGCAGATCCTGACGCCGTTCGGCAAGGCCGGCGACCTGGAGCCGTACTTCGAGCAGATCCCGCCGCAGGCCGGCCTCCTGTACGCCTTCTACGCGGGCGGCGAGGCGGCCACGTTCGTCAGGTCGTACAAGCGGCTCGGCTACGATGCCAAGATCAAGCTGCTGACCTGCCAGAACCTCACGGACGAAGACGTGCTGCGAGCCATCGGCCAGGACGCGGAGGGGATCACGAGCGTCGGCATGTACTCTCCGGCGCTGGACAATCCCGACAACGCGGCATTCGTCGCCACGTGGCGGACCAGGACCGGCCGCAACCCGTCGGCGGTGGCGCTCCAGAGCTGGGACGCCATGCGGCTCATCGACAAAGCGCTGGCCGGCGGCGGCGACCTGAGCCGCGCGCTGGGCGGGGCGGGAGAGCTGGACGGCCCGCGCGGCCCGTTCAGGCTGGACGCGGCGCACGACCCGGTGCAGAACTGGTACGCCCGCGAGTACCACAATGGTATAAACCGGGTAATCGCCACCATTCCCCCCAAACAGGAGTGAGTACGTGCTGGATCGCGATCGCTGCCTCGCCCTTGACGCCGCCGATCCGCTGCGCGAGTTCAGAGACGAGTTCGTGCTGCCCGAAGGCACCGTCTACCTCGTCGGGAACTCGCTGGGCGCGCTGCCGCGCCGTACCGCCGAGCGGGTGCGCAGAGCGGTCGAGGACGAGTGGGGCAGGGAACTGGTCGGCGGCTGGAACGCCGCGGGCTGGTACACCCAGCCGCTGACCCTCGGCGACCGGCTGGCCCCGCTGATCGGCGCAGGACCCGGGCAGGTCGTGGTGGGCAACAGCACCTCGATCGCGATCCACCAGGCGGTGGCGGCGGCGTCGCGGCTGCGCCCGGAGCGCCGGGTGATCGTCTCCGACGTCCGGAACTTCCCGACCGACCACTACATGGTGCAGGGGCTGGCCGGGCTGCTCGGCGGCTACGAGGTGCGTGACGTCGCGGAGGGGCGCTTCGACGACGCGGCCGTGGTGCTGCTGGCGGAGGTGGACTACCGCACCGGCGCGCGCCAGGACGTGCCGTCGGTGACCGAGCGGGTGCAGGCGGCGGGCGCGCTCATGGTGTGGGATCTGTGCCACAGCGTGGGCGCCATGGAGGTGGACGTCTCGCGCGCCGACTTCGCGGTGGGGTGCACGTACAAGTATCTCAGCGGCGGCCCCGGCGCGCCCGCGTTCCTCTACGTCAACCCGCGCCACCACGCCGCCGCCGAGAACGTCCTGTCCGGCTGGCACGGGCACGCGGAGCCGTTCGCGTTCGAGCCCGTCTACCGGCCGGCGGAGGGGATCAGGCGGTTCGCGGTCGGCACGCCGCACGTGCTCTCGCTCGCGGCCCTGGAAGCGGCGCTTGACGTGTGGGAGCGGGTGCCCATGGACCTGGTGCGGGCCAAGAGCATGGCGCTGACCTCGCTCTTCATCGACCTCGTCGGCGACGCGCTCAAGCTGGCCGCGCCGGCGGACGCAGCGGCGCGGGGGAGCCAGGTGAGCTTCCACCACCCCGACGGCTACCCGGTGATGCGGGCGCTGATCGAGCGCGGGGTGCACGGGGACTTCCGCGCCCCCGACCTCCTCAGGTTCGGCTTCGCGCCGCTTTACATCGGTTACGCCGACGTCTATGACGCGGCGCTCACCCTGCTCGAAGTGCTGGACAAGGAGCTCTGGCGGGACGAGCGGCACGCCAGGCGGCTCGCGGTCACCTGAGCGCGTCCAGCTCCTTGATCGCCCGCTTGGGCGCGATGGCCCGGTAGCTCTCCTCCACCCAGTCGATCAGCACCTCGGTCTCCGGCAGCTCGGCCAGGAACGGCACGGTCACCCACCCCGCCTTGCCGAGCCCGTAGCCGCTGGGCGCCGCGCCCTCGACGGTCAGCGCGTGGCCGTGCGCCTCGGACAGCAGCTTCACGCCGAACGTGGGATCCCACTTCTCGGTCCGCTCGTCGATCCCGAGGAAGAGGAACACCTTCTTGTTCACCTTGATGACGCTCTCGCCCCACGGGTGATCCTCGTGGGTCTCGGGGAGCCCGAGCGCGAACGCGCGCAACTCCTCGCGTACGTCGTGCCAGTCGCTCATCGGCGGAACTCCTCCAGCTTGCCCTCGATGCGGTCCCTGATCAGGTCGCGGGCCTCCATCCGCGGCACACCGGACATGAGCAGGCTGTCGTAGTCGGTGTCGAGGTGCCTGATCGAGGCGATCACGGCCAGCGTGATGGCGTTCTCGTCGAGCGCCCTGGCCGCCGCCGACCTGCCGACGCGGCCGCTGCCGCGCTGGCCCGCGTGCTCGGCGATCTCCTTCGCCCGGTCCTCCGGGCAGCCGGGGAACAGCCTGGCGATCTCGGCCGCCATCCGGGCCTGGAAGTCCACGTCCTCCTCCGCCCGGCGAACCCGGTCCCGCTCGCGGCGGAGCAGGCGGACCTCCTCGTCGGCCAGGCAGCGATCCTCGGCCGCCGCCAGCGCGCTCTCCTCCACCAGCAGGCCGAAGCGCTGGTAGACCTTGCGCCGCCGGTTGTAGCGCACGACCACGGCCGCCAGGCCGCTCTCCTGCTTGGCCCGGCGGCTGAGCGCCGCGTTGCCCGAAGGCAGGAACACCAGGTGGTCCATGTCCGCGCACGTGAGGCAGTGCGGCCGCTCGTCCTCCATGATCAGGTAGGGGCCGGTGTCGCCGCAGTCCGCGCACGTCCAGGCGTCGAGCGGGGCCACCGCCACCAGATCGGGCGCCTTGCTCTGGCGCTCGGTGAGCTGCCGCACCCTGGCCTCGCTGAGGTCGGGCGAGATCCAGTGGACGCGGAACGCCTCCTGCCCGTGGCCCGAGGTGAAGCGCAGCTCGCGGCGGTCGCGGGTGCCGGCCACGTAGGGCGTCTCCACCGGCTTGAGCCCCTTGCCCCGGGCCCAGTCCCGCAACAGGGCGGCCGTGGTGAGCAGGCGGTCCTCGTCGACGGCCGCCAGCTCGGCCAGCGTGCCGGCCCGGCCCTGCCGCCAGGTGTCCACGTGCCGGGAGTGCAGCCAGCGCAGCCCCGTCACGACGTCGATGAAGGTCACGTATTTCCGGGTGGTCAGCGCGATCTCGGCTGCCTCCGCCACCCTCCGCGCCAGGTTCGGCTTACTCACGGCACCTCCTCCGTCGGCGCCGTGAGCATGCTGCTGTGTCTAATGGTTCGCGCGCTCACGGCACCTCCTCCGTCGGCGCCGTGAGCATGCTGCTGTGTCTAATGGTTCGCGCGCTCACATACCAAGTCTCTCGTGGCTTTGTCGTGTGATGGCGAGTCCCGACGCATTCCTTTGAACCATTGCGGCAAGTAACTCCTTCGGATCTGGCACCCAAGGGGGAATCGTGCGTCTGTTCTGGCCTGCCGTTCTCATGCTGGCCACCTCGTGTGGCCTGGCCGAGGACGGCACGCAGCCCGTCGTATCGGGCACATTCGGCAGCAAGCCTGTCGTCGCCATACCCAAGGGAGCGCCCGGGCGCACGCCGCGGATCACGGTGCTGTCCGTGGGGTCCGGGCGGCGTACGGTGGCGGGTGACGTGGTGCTCGCCGACGTCGACATCCGGCGCTGGTCCGGCAACCAGCCGTACATGAACACCTACGACGCCAACCAGCCCACCACGGTGGTCTTCGACGGCAGGCAGGTGTCGGAGACCTGGCGGCAGTCGCTCATCGGCCATCCGGCGGGCAGCCGCGTCATGCTGGTCAGCCCGGCCGCCGAGGCCCTCGGCCCGAACGTGCCGCTGACCGGCGTCTCACCCGCGGACACGCTGGTGCTCGTCTTCGACATCCTGGGCGGCTACCCGCCCGACGCCCGGCTCGTCGGCCGCCCTCTGCCGGTGGTCCCGGCCGACCTCACGCCGGCCGCGCTGCCTCGCACGATCATCGACGGCTCGGGCCGCGAGGTGGTGGCGGGGGCGAAGGTGGTCATCCAGTACGTGGCCGCGTCCTGGCCGTCCAGGACCGTCGTGGACTCGTCCTACCGCAGGGGCGGGCCGAGCGCGTTCACGCTGAAGCCGGGGTCGGTGCCGGAGGCCTGGCTGGACGCCCTCGTCGGGCGGCACGTGGGCAGCCGCGTGGCCGTGCCCTCGCCCGGGGACAGACCCATCCTGTACGTCATCGACGTGCTCGACACCATCACCCAGGCGTAGGGACAGGTCAGTCCTTCTCGGGGAGATCGGCCCTGAGCATGCTGTAGAGCACGCCGTCATGCCACTGCCCGGCGCGGAAGCCGATGCCGCGCAGGACGCCCTCGCGGGTGAACCCGGCCTTCTCCAGCGCCCGCTGCTCGGCCAGGTTGGAGATCTCCGTGGCGGCCTGGACCCGGTTGACCACCGAATGGTCGAACAGGTATCGCACGAGCAGCTTGTGCGCCTGGGTGCCGTGGCCCAGGCCGCGGAACTCCGGCGCCACGATCAGCCCCATCTCCCAGTAGAAGCTGGAGGTGGTGGCGATCTGCTTGCTCCACGACACGAAACCGGCCATGTCGTCGCCGGCCATGATGATCAGGAGACCGCCGTCATCGCCGAGCAGCCCGTTGTCCTCCCAGTTCCGGCGATAACGGTGGGGGTTGCGGAAGCCGAACCACTGGAAGTCGCCGGTGCTGCCCGGATCGCTCGTGAGCAGGTACAGGAAAGGAAGATCGTTCTCTTTGACTGGGCGGAGGGTGACCGTCATGAACGGGAGACTATGCGACGCATCAGCCGCTTGATCCGGGACTCCTGGACCGGCGCGGCCTCCAGGGCGCCGAGCGCCTCGGCGGCCGTCGGACGCTTGGCCGGGGAGTGGTCGAGCATCCTCCGCACCACCTCGGGCACGTCGGGCCCGTGGGCGTCGGCGCTGGTCGGCAGCGCCCCCGTGAGGAGCTGATAGGCGATGGCGCCGACGGCGTAGACGTCGGAGGCGGTCGTCATCCTGTCGGGCCGCTCCTGGCACTCCGGCGCGACGTAGTGGGCGTCGAGCACGTTGCCCAGCTCGTGGGCGACGGTGTAGTTGCGGGGCCCCGGCTTGGCGTAGTCGAACCCGGTCAGCACGGCGTGCCCGTCGTCGGTGACCAGCACGGACGCGGGGGTCAGGGCCCGGTGGACGACGCCGTTGGCGTGCGCGTGCGCCAGCCCGCGCAGCAGGTCCTGGATCACGCCCAGCCGGGCGCCCTTGCCCAGCGACAGATGCAGCGCCTCGCCGTGCACGTCGTCGAGCACCAGCACGAACCGGCTCTCGTCGTCGATCGCGAAGAAGTCGCGGGAGCGCACCACGCACGGGTGCGGAGGGATCCTGGCCAGCGTCTGGTAGGCGTTGGCGATGCGCTGCCGCTCGGCCGCCCGCGCCTCGTGATCGGCCAGCGGGTCGGCCTGGTAGACCCGGAGCAGCACGGTCTCGCTGCCCGGCACCGTGACGTTGAACGCGCGATATTCGGTGATCTTGGTGTCGCCGCCGAGCTGCTCCTCGACCTCCCAGTTGCCGAACCTGGGCGGCGCCGTGCTGCGGCGCACGGTCTGGTTGAGCGCGTCGAGGATCGCCGTCATGTATGGTCGCGCATCCGGGCTGCAGCCCCGCCTGATCCTGGAGACGTCGCTCAGCGTGGCCAGCAGCTCAGGCAGCACCGTGACGTTGATCGCGTCACGCCCCGCGGGGTCGATGAGCTCCGCGTCGGGCGAGGTGAGCACGACCAGGCTGTCGACGTAGACCCGTTCGAGCTGGGTGGCCTTGGACACCAGCAGGCCCTTGAGCGCCTTCGCGGTGCCCCGCAGCTTGGCCACGGGGGAGCCGAACGCCTCCCTGCGCGGCGGGAACCAGCGCGTGCCGGACACCTCGATGCGGCCACGGGTGCCCTTGACGTCGACGACCACGAGCGAGTGGCCGGTCAGCACGATCAGGTCCACCTCGAAGACGTCATGGCCGCGCGGCACCTCGACGTTGTGCAGCAGCAACCAGTCGGCGGGCGCGTTATCGCGCAGATAGGAGATCACCCGCCGCTCGGCGTCGTTGACTGGACGTCCTCCGCCGACGATCTCTGCCATAGAGCTATCCTCGCACGGTATTAGATTGACAACATGTTGTCGTAATGACAAGATGTTGTCATGCAGCGAATCATTCACCACGCCGTTTACGACACGTTCGCCGACTGGGAGACCGGTCACGCGACCGCGCACCTGCGCAACGGGCGCTACCAGCGCGAGCCGGGCGGCTTCGAGATCGTCACGGTCGGGCTGACCGCCGACCCCGTGGTCAGCATGGGCGGCCTGCGCGTCACGCCCGACCTCGTGCTCGACCGGCTCTCGCCGGCGGACAGCGCGCTGCTGATCCTTCCCGGGGCCGACCTGTGGGACGCGGGCGACGGGCTGGCGCCGTTCGCGCGTAAGGCGCGCGAGTTCCTCGGCGCGGGCGTGCCCGTCGCGGCCATCTGCGGCGCCACGGCCGGGCTGGCCAGGGAGGGGCTGCTGGACGATCGCGCGCACACCAGCGCCGTGGTGCAGTACCTGGAGGCGCAGGAGGGCTACGCGGGCGCCAAGCGTTACCTCGACGAGGACGCGGTGCTCGACGGCGACCTCGTCACGGCGGGCCCGACGGAGCCGGTGGCGTTCGCCAGGGAGATCTTCCGCCGGCTCGACGTCTACCGGCCCGATGTCCTGGACGCCTGGTTCCGGCTGTTCTCGCGCAGCGACGCGGCCGCCTACGAGGTGCTGATGACGGCATGAGCGAGACGGCCGGCCTGCTCTCGGCCACGGCGCTGGGCGCCTTCCGGCTCAACGGGCAGTTCATGCAGGTGGCCGAGGGGCTGGCCAGGCCCTCGGGGCTGACCGCGGCGTGGTGGCAGGTGCTCGGGGCGGTGGTGCGGGAGCCGCTGCCCGTGTCGGGGATCGCCAGGGTCATGGGGATGACCAGGCAGGGCGTCCAGCGGATCGCCGACCTGCTGGTGGAGCGGGGGCTGGCCGAATACCGGCCCAACCCCGCCCACCGCCGGGCCAAGCTGGTCCAGCCGACGCCGCTCGGGCGTGAGGCCATGGCCAAGATCGTCCCTGGCCATCAGGAGTTCGCCGACCGGCTGGTGGACGAGCTGGGGCTCGACGGAGCGCTGGAGTGCCTGGCGGCACTCCAGCGCCTCTCGGCCGCCCTGGACCGGCTGGAGCCACCCCAGGAGCACTGACAAAAGGACCGTTGTCCTGGCGGCGGCCGGTGACAGAGGGCTGCCCGGCGGCAGAGGGTGTCCGCTAGTGGCGGGCTGTGGCCAGGATGACGCCGGAGCCGTGGGTCAGCTCCACGGCGGCCGACCTGGCTCGTCCGTGAGCCGCGGCGACCGCCTCCGGCGTTTCAGAATTCATGGCCGCTTTCTATCCCGAGGCCCGCCCGTGTCACCGGAGTTTCCCCCGGGGTTTGCACACCGACAGCGCCGCCGCGGTCATGAGCAGCACGATCTGGGTGCCGAGCACGGCCACCTGACCCCACTGGCGAGTGGCGGCGACCGCCCTGCCGCCTTCGGTCGCCGCGGCCATTCCCTCGGGATCGAACAGGAACATGCCGAGGCAGATCACGATCACCAGCAGCACCAGCTTGGCCGCCGTCCAGTAATAGCGAAACAGCCCCCAATGGCTGGTCAGAGCCAGTGCGCAGCCGGTGGCCAATGCGGTGAGGCTGAGCGGTATCCCGCCCGCGAACACCAGGGCGGGCATCAACCGATAGGCGGCGTGCGCCAGCGCGAGATCCTTTGTCAGCGCCGCCGCCGTATTCAGCACGACCAGCCCCCACACCTCCCCGAGCAGCGCGACGGAGACGACGATGTGGATAACCACGACGGTCTTGCGGATAGGCGGCCGCATCCCTCTCACCTGACCTCCTGATTGGGAACTCGCGGCCATCCTCGCCGCTTTGTTCGCGCCTGACGTCAGCCCCAGGTAGTCGCTACGGGTACGCCGATCGGCGTACGGCGATTCTCAAGTTTCGGGTGATCATTGCCTATACGGCGGTGAACAGTTGACCTGTCGCACGCGCGGTCAGACAAAATAATTGTTGTTCCCCGGCATTCCCGCGCAGCATATGTACCGCGCGTCGTCGACGACCTCGAAAACCGATCACCAAGAAATCGAGGCGTCGGCTTGACCTCGATGAGGGCTTTTTGAGTTGCGGTTCTCGCCGCCTGCCGCGATGGTTATTTGCGGCACCTCACAGCCCTGCAAAAACGACTATGGCGCCGGGAATTCCGCGCCGATCCATGGAGGAAAGCAAACATGATCCGTCGCATTCTGGCCGGTGCAGCAATCGCGGCCGTCGCCCTCGGCTTCTCCGCCACCGGAGCCTCCGCCGACGTCGGCCCCAACCCGCACAACAGCGGCCAGAGCATCCTGAGCCAGCTGAGCATCCTCGACGACGTGACCGCGCTCAACGACGTGCTGAACGACTCGGTCAAGTACATCGACATCCTCACGCTGCTGCACCTGAACGACATCGACGCCGACATCCTGAACAACGAGGAAGACACGGGCGACAACAACTGACGGCTCCTCGCGTGGCGTAGGCAGGAAGATGATCGGCGGCTCCCCTTCTGAACGGGCGAGCCTGCCCGGCCAAGGTCGTCTTCCTGGTGCCTTGAGGTGAACCGAAGGAACGGCCGTGGACTTCGCGAAGCCACGGCACGAGCTTGGTGCGCACCGAGCTCAACTGCGCCGCGCGGCCCAGGTCGATCACTGCAGGACGACCTGGGCCGCGCGGCCGCTGTCATTCGACCTCCTCATAGCCCTCCGGCGGATCGACGTTCGCCGCTCTCCCCGTCGGCCTGATCACCCCCATGAAGGTCGGCCTGTCCAGCGGATCCACCCGGACGAACTGCCCGGTGTACGGCGCGTGCACCATCCGCGTCGCGTCCACGGCCAGCGCGACGTGCTCGGGCCCGGCCCGGCCCGTGTCGTTGTCGTAGAAGACCAGGTCCCCCGGCTCGATCTCCTCCTTGGGCACCCTGATCCCCGAGCGCCACTGCTCGTACGTCGTGGTGCCGATCAGCACCCCCGCCCGCGCCCACGCGTACTCCGTGAGCCCGGAGCAGTCGAACCCACTGACCTTGGCCCCCTTGCCGATCCCGAAGCCGGGCCCGCGGACCCCGCCGCCGCCCCACGAGTACGGGACGCCGATCATCTCTATCGCCGCCCGCACCGCCATCGCCCCGCCCGCGGACCGGGCCGACTTGGGCGCGTAGCCCTCCTGTGCGCAATCGCCCTCAAGTGGCGTGTGGCAGCCATTGACGGCCAGCGCGGGAGCGGAATGCGGGACGTACACAATCGCCGGCGCCAGCGCTATCAGCAGCAGTCGACGTAGTCCATTCATGGCATATTCAGCGCTCCCGTGACTCGTTCGCGCCGAGGGATCGCCGCGGCGCGTGCCAGGTCGTTCCCCGATAGCTTTCCTCCTTCCCTATGGGGATAAAACGACCTTTGGCCATGCGGGATGCCCATATGGCCATAAGATGAAAAATGGCCGTCCCGGCGTCCCGGGGCAAATCCGACCGAGTCGGTACATATCCGGACGAGCCATGATCAATGGCCAAGGAATTGGGAAGCGCATTTGACTTCGACTTAGCTCAGCCAAGTTGCGACACGCCCGCGGGCCGCGAGATTGTTAATACTGGAATCTCGCAGCCCTGTGCGAGTGATTTACGATGACGCGCATCCCGCGCTGATTCCGACGAAGGAGAAGTAGAAATGATGCGTCGCATTCTGGCCGGTGCAGCGATCGCGGGCTTCCTGTTCGGTGTCTCGGCCACGAGCGCCTCGGCCGATGTCGGCCCCAACGCGTTCAACAAGGACCAGCAGATTCTGAGCCAGCTCAGCATCCTGGACGACGCCACGCTGCTCAACGACGTCCTCAACGACTCGGTCAAGTACATCGACGTCCTCACCGCGCTGCACCTGCAGGACATCGACCTCGACCTGCTGAACAACGAGAAGAACACCGGCGACAACAACTGACCTGCCCCGGGCGGGGCCGGCCCACCCGCGCGCGCCCGTACGCCTGATCTGAAGGCGCTTCGGCAGCCACGAACCCCTTTGTGGCGGCACCCTGCCGGAGCGCCCCCGGGTCGGCGCGTACGAGGACGCGCGGAAAGCGGCGCCTCGCCCCTGGTCGGAACGGTCAGAACGCCTCCGAGCAGGCCGTCGCCGCCGTAGGCCCGCAGCCGGCGCGGGCCCCGGCCGGCCTGCTCGGACAGCGTCGCGCGGCGCCGGCCTGCTCGGCCGGGCGTCGTGCGTCATTATTTGCCCGTAATTCGGTCATTTCGGAGCGAAAATTACATAGTGAAAGAAAGTCGCATGTAGCCTGGTTTCGGGTTAATCGTCAGGCGCCATGGCGGTTTGCCCTGTAGGTGGCATATCCGGCTACAACCCCCAAAACGTGCGCCTTGGGGGGTGCGATGAGCGTGAACGGCCTCGAAGAGCGGCTGCTCTACCAGGACGGGCTGCTGCGGGTCACGGTGCGTTCGACGCCGTCCGCGCCGGCCGTCACCCTGACCGGCGAGATCGACGCGACCAACAGCCCCGCGCTGGCCGGTGCCCTGGCCGGTTGCCGCCAAGGCGCCTACATCGTGGTCGACACCGGCGCCCTGACCTTCATCGACGTCTCCGGCCTGCGCGTGCTCGTCATGCCCGCGCTGCCGCCGTCAGAGCGGTGGATCAGGCTGCACAACGTCACACCGTCCCAGCGCCGCCTGCTGCGCATGATGGGCTGGTTCCACCAGTCCGAGCAGCTACGGCCTCTCCCGCAATAGACCCGTGCCCAGCGCCGCCGCCGACGTGCCCAGCCCCGTCGGCCCGGCCGGCCAGGGTCGCGGCGGTTGCTTGTGTCGGCGCAGGGACTCCTCGTCGTAGCGGAAGCAGCCTTGATGCCAGTTGAGGATGCCGGCCACCCAGTCCCGCAGCTCCGTCACGAACCCGTCCAGATTCTGCCGGGCCTCGGCGTCGAGGTCGAAGTTCGCGCACACGAGCGGCAGCTCATGCTCCACGAGGTGCTCGAACTCCCGCGTCCGCGAGGTGTGCAGGTCGTGCACGATGGCCAGCGCCGCCGGATAGTCGCAGTCGAAGAAGTTCTGGACCACCAGGACGCAGTTGTGCACCTCGCCGTCGTACTCGATCTCCTTCTGGTACGAGAAGACGTCGTTGATCAGCAGGCCGCAGTCCATCACCGCCCGCTCGATCGCCCGCACCGTGCCGCTCTCGTAGACCTCCTCCGGGATGCCCTTGCTGTGCCGCAGCCGGCACTGCAGCATCGTCAGGTCGGAGCCGAAGGTCAGGCGGCGCATCTCGATGTAGTCCACGGGGTCGGGCACGTGGTGGAACACCTCGTTGGCCAGCTCCCACAGCCAGCCCGCGCACATGTCCTCGATCGACCGGCGCAGCCTGCGGCGGGCCTCGATCGGCATCGGCGCCGTCGTACGCGTCCACAGATCCGCCAGCCCGCGCTCCAGCGCGCTCGCGGGCGGCGGCGTTGCCCCGCCGTCCAGCGGCATGAACGCCGAGAACCTGTCCACCGTCACCTTGGCCGCCGCCAGGCTGCGCGTCCTGCCGAAGACGACGGGGAAGTAGTCGTCGCCGTAGGTGCCCCAGGCCAGCCAGCACGACGCCAGGTCGAGCTCCTCGGGCGAGGCGTCGGGGTGCAGGCCCGCCGCGCAGAGCGGCAGGTCGAAGTCGATCACTTTGTCCTCGTCCCACACGGCCGAGCCGGTGACTCCTGGCTGCGCCTCCAGGAAGCCCATCTCCCGGCACCACGCCACGGTGTTCCGGCGCGCGGCGTCGAGGTGCGGGGAGAGCCTGAGCTTGAAGGGGACGTACAGCTCGGGGATCTTGGAGGGACCCACCGGCTGGTGCGGGACGTGCGTGAAGTTGCGCAGCCGCTTGGCGCCCAGCACACCGATGAGCGAGGACATGCCCAGCGGCGTGCCGGCCCGCACCCGCTCGTTCATGTAGCGGCTGGAACGGAGGTGCCACTCGTGCCCGCCCGACTGCCAGTCCTGCAGCCCCTTGACGTAGGCCAGCACGCCGGCCGCGGTGAGCGGGTCGATGGCGTGCTCCACGAACAGCGGCCCGAGCTCGCCGAACACCGTGTGCTCGAACTGCTGCAGCCGCGAGGTCAGCAGGTCGTTGACGGCGTCGGCCGCCTCCTGCGTGGTGCAGCGGAGAAAGTGCTCGAGCACGAGCACGCCGTTGCTCAGTTCGCCCTCGTCGCCCACCTCGCGCCGGTAGGAGAACAGGTCGTTGCGCAGGTGCACCGCGTCGGAGAAGGCGTCCTTCAGCACCCGCATCGGCCGGGTCGCCGCGATCCGCGCGGGCACCTCGGCCCCCACGGCGTGCTCGACGAGCCCCGCCGACCAGGGAGCGCCGCCGACCTTGCGGCGCATCTCGATGTACTCCACCGGGTTGGCCACCCGGCCCCTGCCGATGTTGGCCAGCTCCCAGAGCGACTCGTTGAGCAGGTTGCGGGTGCTCTCGGCGAAGCGCTCGCGCCAGGCGGCCGACATGCTCGGCACCGTACGCGGCCACAGGTCGGCCAGGCCCGCCTCGACCGGGTTGGCCGGCTCCGGCACGGTCAGATCGGCGCCCATCGGCATGAACCTGGCCAGCCGGTCGAGGTACGCCTTACCGCCCCGCAAGTCCCCGGTCCGCTTGAACACCTCCAGGAAATGGTCGTCGAAGAAGAAGACCCACACGTACCAGTCGGTGATCAAAGACAGCTCGGCGCCGTCGCAGTCGGGATGCGTATAGGAGCACAACAGCGGATAGTCGTGGGCGTCGAGATCGGCCTCCTCCCAGACGCCCGAGCCCTCCAGCATGCCCATGTCGCGCGCCCACTGTCTGGAGTGCACGCGGGCCTCTTCGAGATGCGGGTTGAGCCGCGCGGGGTACGGCACGTAGAAGTCGGGCAGTTCGAACGGCTGGTCCATAATCATTTCTGGCTCACTCCTTGACGGGAATCGCTCAGCGGGCCACCTCGACGTTCTCCAGCACGCCGAGCGCGTCGGGCACCAGGATCGCGACCGAGTAGTAGGCGCTGACCAGGTAGGACGCGACCGCCTTGGCGTCGATGCCGGTGAACTTGACGCTGAGCCCCGGCTCGCGCTCGCCGGGGATGCCGCTCTGGTAGAGGCCGACCACTCCCGAGTCGTCCTCGCCCGTCCGCAGGACGAGGATCGAGCTGGTCCCCTCGCGGCTGACGGGGATCTTGTCGCAGGGCAGGATGGGCACGCCGCGCCAGGCCGTCACCCTGCTGCCGTCGATCTCGGCGCTGTCGGGGTAGACGCTCTGGGCGCTGCACTGCCGGTGGAAGGCGGCGATGGCACGCGGGTGGGCCAGGAAGAAGCGCGACTTCTTCCTGCGGCACAGCAGCTCGTCCAGATCGTCGGGGCCGGGCGGCCCGGTACGGGGATAGATCCGCTGCGCGGGGTCGGCGTTGTGCAGCAGCCCGAAGTCCCGGTTGCCGATCAGCTCCCGCTCCTGCGACTCGCGCACGGCCTCGATGGTCAGGCCGAGCTGCTCCTCGGTCTGGTTCATCGGCTGGTTGAACAGGTCGGCGACCCGGGTGTGCACGCGCAGCACGGTCTGCGACACGCTCAGCGCGTACTCGCGGGGTCCCGGGTCGTAGTCGGCGAACGTGCCCGGAAGAACCGGCTCACCCCGGTGCCCCGCGGCGGTCTCGATGACGGCCTCGCCCCACTTGTTCCTGGGCCTGGCCAGCCGGGCGCGGTAGCGGTCGAGCTGGGCGGCGAGCGCGGGCGACTGGCCGGTCACCGCGTGCAGCTCCTGGAGGGGCAGGGCCAGCACCGTGCACGCGGTGCCGGCCTCCAGCGTGTAGTCCCACTCGCCCGCGTCCGGCCGGTCGGCGCCCGCGTGGTCGCCGCCGGCCAGCGCGCCCACGACGACGCGGTCGCCGTACGGGCCCTCCTGGAGCTTGGTCACCTTGCCACGGACGATGAGGAGCAGCTCGCCGGCCGGTCGCCCGGCCCGGACGATCGTGCCGCCAGGCCCGAACTCCCGCTGCTCGAAGAGTCCCGCGAGCGTGTCGAGCGCGCGGTCGTCTTCGAGCCCGTGCAGCAGCGGCAGTTCGGTCAGACTCGGCGGGACCACGCGGACCCGGGCGCCCGTGTGGGCGAAGCTCACCCGGCCGCCGCCGACCGCGTACGTCAGCCGCCGGTTCACCCGGTAGACGCCACCAGGGACGTCCACCCACGGCAGCATGCGCAGCAGCCAGCGCGGCGAGATCTCCTGCATCTGCGGAGACGTCTTGGTCGTCGAGGCGAGCCTGCGCGCCGCCGCGGTGTCGAGACTCAGCCGCTGGTCCTGCTCTGTCAACTCCAGCACCATCCACCGATCGGATCGGACGAGGGACTAGCCGTTCCTCCCGAGCTCGACGTCCTCCAGCACGCCGAGCGCGTCGGGCACCAGGACGGCCGCCGAGTAGTAGGCGCTGACCAGGTAGGAGATGACGGCCTTCTCGTTGATGTTCATGAAGCGGACGGAGAGGCTGGGCTGGTATTCGTCGGGGATGCCCGTCTGGTGCAGGCCGATGACGCCCTGGTTCTCCTGGCCGGTGCGCAGCAGCAGGAACGACGTCGTCCGCGTGCCGGAGACCGGGATCTTGTTGCACGGGAAGATCGGGACGCCTCGCCAGGCCGGCACGCGGTGCCCGTTGACCTCGCTGGACTGCGGGTAGACGCCGCGCTTGCTGCACTCCCTGCCGAAGGCGGCGATGGCCTGCGGGTGGGCCAGGAAGAACGCGGGGTCCTTCCACACGGTGGACAGCAGGTCGTCGAGGTCGTCGGGGGTCGGCGGGCCTGAGCGGGTGCGGATGCGCTGGCTGAAGTCGGCGTTGTGGAGCAGGCCGAACTCCTTGCTGTTGATCAGCTCGTGCTCCTGGCGCTCGCGCAGGGCCTCGACCGTGAGGCGGAGCTGCTGGTCGAGCTGGTTCATCGGCTGGTTGTACAGGTCGGAGACCCGGCTGTGCACGCGCAGGACCGTCTGGGCCACGCTCAGCTCGTACTCGCGCGGGCTCTGCTCGTAGTCCACGAACGTGCCGGGCAGCACGGCTTCGCCGACGTGACCGGAGGACATGTCGATCGCGGCCTCGCCGTAGTCGTTCTGGGCCTGGCTGCCGCTCGCGCGCCAGCCGTCGAGGTGCTCGCGCAGCGTGGCCGACTGGCCGGCGATCTGCTCGAAGTCCCGCCGGGAGAGGGTGAGCACGGTCGTGGCCGTCTTGGCGCGCGCGCTGAAGGCGTACTGGTCGCCGTCGGTCAGGACCTGCTCGCCGAAATAGTCGCCGTCGGCCAGCACGCCGAGATTCTGCTCATCCCCGTACGAGCCCTGCCCCACCTTGCGCACGCGGCCGTGGGCGATCAGCACGAGCTGGTCGACCGGCCTGCCCTGCCCCACGATCTCCTCGTCCGCCTCGACCTCGCGCTGCGTGAAACGGGCCGCCAGCGCCTCCAGGACCTCCATGTCCTCGAAACCGCGCAGCATGGGCAGCTCGGTGAGCTCGGCGGGGATCACCCGGACGACCGAGCCCGTCGTGCTGAAGGTGATGCGACCGTCGCCGAGCGTGTAGGTCAGCCGCCGGTTGACCCTGAACACGCCGCCGGTGCACTGGACCCACGGCAGCAGCCGCAGCAGCCAGCGGGAGGTGATCTCCTGCATCTGCGGCGGCGTCTTGGTCGTGGTCGAGAGCTGTCTGGCGGCATCGGTGCTCAGGCTCAGCTGTCCGTTGCCGTTCTCAGGCGTGCTCGAGTTCGTCGCTTCGGGCATTGTGCGGTACCACCTATCTCGGTATGGGACCTAGCGAGGGTTGCGGGCGGATCGGAGCTCAAGGGGCAGGGAGAACGTGAGGGTC
This sequence comes from Nonomuraea rosea, assembly GCF_039539705.1. Lineage (NCBI taxonomy): Bacteria > Bacillati > Actinomycetota > Actinomycetes > Streptosporangiales > Streptosporangiaceae > Nonomuraea > Nonomuraea rosea. The sequence continues at coordinate 355,488 of NZ_BAABDQ010000004.1, forward strand.
TCTTCGGTCAGGGTCACCGGCTCCACGTCGGCGAACCCGCGGTCGGCCAGCCAGTCCAGTAATGCCTGGACCAGCCCTTCTGGGACGGAGGCGCCGGAGCTGACCCCGACGGTCTCCACGCCGTCCAGCCACCGCTCGTCGGCGTCCGCGGCCCTGTCGACCAGGTAGGCCGCGTCCGCTCCCGCGTGCCTGGCGACCTCCACCAGCCGCTGGGAGTTGGAGGAGTTGGCCGAGCCGACGACGATGACCAGCTCGCACTGGGGGGCGATCCTGGTGACCGCCTCCTGGCGGTTCTGGCTGGCGTAGCAGATGTCGTCGCTGGGCGGATCGACCAGGTTGGGGAAGCGCTCGCGCAGGCTCGCGACGGCCGCCATGGTCTCGTCCACGGCGAGCGTGGTCTGCGACAGCCAGCTCACGCGTCCTGAGCCGCTCGCCGTCACCTCGCCGGGCGTGGCCGGGTCCACGACGTGGATGCGGTCGGGGGCCTCGCCGACCGTGCCCTCGACCTCCTCGTGCTCGGCGTGGCCGATCAGCACGATCTCGTAGCCCGCCTCGGCCAGGCGCGTGGCCTCCTTGTGGACCTTGGTGACCAGCGGGCAGGTCGCGTCGATCGTCCGCAGCCCGCGCAGCCCCGCCTCGTCCTTGACCGCCGGGGAGACGCCGTGCGCCGAGAAGACGACCAGCGAGCCCTCGGGCACCTCGTCGAGCTCCTCGACGAAGACCGCGCCGCGCCTGGTGAGGTCGTCGACCACGTAGGTGTTGTGGACGATCTGCTTGCGTACGTAGACGGGAGGACCGAAGCGTCTCAGCGCCTCCTCGACGGTGACGATGGCTCGTTCCACGCCCGCGCAGTAGCCGCGCGGCGCTGCCAGAAGTACCCGACCCATGTGGGAGAACCCCTTACTTGGTGCGGTGCGCGAGCTGGTCGGCCAGCAGCGCCAGCGCGCTCGCGGCCTCCGGCTCCATCCGGGCCGCGACCAGCGCGGGGAGCGCCTCGCGCACACGTTCTTCGATCATTTCCTCGACCTTGGCCAGCGCGCCGGTGTCGCGCAGGATCTGCCGCAGCTCGTCGGCGCGCTCCTCGGTGAGCTCCGGGTTGCCGTGCCAGCTCCTGAGATGGGCGAGCTGCAGGGGGGAGGAGTGGTGGACGGCGTGCGCGAGCAGCACCGTGTGCTTGCCTTCGCGCAGGTCGTCGAGCGCCGACTTGCCCGTCTCGGCCGAGGAGCCGAACGTGCCGAGCACGTCGTCGCGGAGCTGGAACGCCTCGCCGAGCGGCAGGCCGAAGCGGGAGTAGGACTCCAGCAGCCCCATGGAGGCGCCGGCCAGCGCGCCGCCGATCTGCAACGGCCGTTCGACGGTGTACTTGGCCGTCTTGAAGCGGATCACCGTGAGCGCCTCCTCCACGCTCGCGCCCGAGCGGAGCTGCGCGAGGATGTCGAGGTATTGGCCGCTGATGACCTCGGTGCGCATGGCGTCGAAGATGTGGTGCGCGGCGCGCAGCCGCTGCGGCTCCACCCCGCACGACGACAACATGGTGTCGGACCAGGCCAGGCTGAGCGTCCCGAGCAGGATGCCCCCCGCCTGGCCGAACGCCTCCGCCCCCGGGCCCTCGTGCAGCCCGGCCAGGCTCCTGTGCACGGTGGCCCGCCCGCGGCGCAGCTCACTGCCGTCCATGATGTCGTCGTGGATGAGCAACCCCGCGTGGCACAGCTCCAGCGCCGCGGCGGCGGTGATGATGTCCTCGGAGTCGCCGCCGCCGGCGCCGCGCCAGCCCCAGTAGCACAGCAGCGGTCTGATGCGCTTGCCGCCGCCGAGGATGAACTCGGTCAGCAACCGGTATGCGGCCTCGACGTCCGGATCGGCCACGGGGGCCTGCCAGGTCTCCAGGAAGCCGGTCAGTCGCTGGTCAATGCGTGACCCCACATGGTGCTGAGTGAAGCTCAGCGGCATCGGCACGGCTCCTTCGGTCGCTCGTTCGCTACTAATAGTTACTCATCCAATACGGAGTGTGTAAAGTGTCTTTTGTAGCTGGAGTTTTGTTTTGCCACAGCGGTCCCACCGTCTGGGGATGCCATGAAGACCTTGCTTCCCTACATCTCGACTCCTGACGACCTGCGCGCCCTGCCCGCCGAGCTGCTTCCCGGGCTGGCCTGCGAGATCCGTGACTTCCTGATCGACAAGGTGAGCGCCAGAGGCGGCCACCTGGGCTCCAACCTCGGCATCGTCGAGCTCACGATCGCGCTGCACCGGGTGTTCCGCTCGCCCGACGACGTGCTCGTGTTCGACACGGGCCATCAGGCCTACGTACACAAGATCCTCACCGGCCGCCGCGCCGCCTTCGACGCGCTGCGCTGCCGCGGCGGCCTCAGCGGCTACCCGAGCAGGGAGGAGTCCGCGCACGACCACCTGGACAGCTCGCACGCCTCGACGGCCCTGGCCTACGCCGACGGCATGGCCAAGGCCCGCAGGCTGGCGGGCGACGACACCCGCGCCGTCGTCGCGGTGGTGGGCGACGGCGCGCTCACCGGCGGCGTGGCCTGGGAGGCCCTCAACAACCTGGGCGCGGCCCGCCAGCGTCCCGTCATCGTGGTGCTCAACGACAACGGCCGCTCCTACGCGCCGACCTACGGCGGCTGCGCCGACCACCTCGACCGGCTGCGCGACGGAGGCGGGGTGACCGTCTTCGAGAGCCTCGGCCTGCGCTACCTGGGCCCTGTGGACGGCCACGACATCCCCGCGCTGGAGCAGGCCATGCGCGCGGCGCGCGAGCTGCGCGCGCCGGTCGTGGTCCACTGCGTCACCCGCAAGGGCCGCGGCTACGACCCCGCCGAGCAGGACCTCGACGAGCACCTGCACGCCATCCCGGTCACCGATCCCGCGACGGGCAAGCCGGTGGGCACGGGCCGGAGCACGTGGACGCAGGCGTTCTCGCAGCACCTCTGCGAGCTCGGCGCGCGCCGCCACGACCTGGTCGCGATCACCGCGGCCATGCCGGGGCCGACCGGGCTGGCCGCCTTCGGCCGGCGCTTCCCCGGGCGCATGTTCGACGTCGGCATCGCCGAGCAGCAGGCCATGGCCTCGGCCGCGGGGCTGGCCATGAGCGGCCTGCACCCCGTGGTCGCGATCTACGCCACGTTCCTCAACCGCGCCTTCGACCAGGTGCTGATGGACGTCGCGCTGCACCGGCTGCCGGTGACCCTCGTGCTCGACAGAGCCGGGATCACCGGGCCCGACGGTCCCAGCCACCACGGCATGTGGGACCTCGCGGCGCTGGCGGTCGTGCCGGGCATGCGGGTGGCCGCGCCGCGTGACGCCGTACGCCTGTGCGAGCTGCTGGAGGAGGCCGTCGAGCACGACGGTCCCACGGCGCTGCGCTTCCCCAAGGCGACGGCCGAGGCGGAGATCCCGCCCGCGGGCAGCGTCGGCGACGTGGACGTGCTGTCCTCGAACGGCCAGGACGTGTGCCTGGTGGCCGTCGGCCCGATGGCCGGGCCCTGCCTGAGCGCCGCGGCGTTGCTGTCGTCCCAGGGCGTCGGCGTGACCGTGGTCGATCCGCGCTGGGTCATCCCGGTCTCCGCCGACCTGCGCAAGGTCGTCTGCGGCAGCAGGCTCGTCGTCACGGTCGAGGACGGCATCGCCGCGTCAGGGGCCGGCGCCCTGCTCAGGCAGGTGTGCCGGCCCGGCCAGCACGTCCTCAATCTGGGCCTGCCGTGCTCGTTCATCGCGCAGGGGACCAGGTCCGAGCTGCTCACCGAGGCCGGGCTGACCGGCCAGGGCATCGCACTCGCCGTCAGAGAGGAACTCAAAAGGTGGCCGCTGTGAACCTCGGGCTTCCGCCCGTACGCCGGTCCCGGCGCGTCTCCCGTCAGGTCATGGTCGGGGACGTGCCGGTCGGCGGCGACGCGCCCGTCTCCGTGCAGTCGATGACCACGACGCAGACAGCCGACGTCAACGCCACGCTGCAGCAGATCGCGGAGCTGACCGCGGCGGGCTGCCAGATCGTCAGGGTGGCCGTGCCGACCCAGGACGACGCCGACGCCCTGCCCGCCATCGCCGCGAAGTCGCAGCTCCCGATGATCGCGGACATCCACTTCCAGCCCCGGTACGTGTTCGCGGCCATCGAGGCGGGCTGCGCGGCGGTGCGCGTCAATCCCGGCAACATCAAGAAATTCGACGACAAGGTGGGCGAGATCGCGCGGGCCGCGGCCGACTGCGGCGTGCCGATCAGGATCGGCGTCAACGCGGGCTCGCTCGACCCCAGGCTGCTGGAGAAGCACGGCAAGGCCACCCCCGAGGCGCTGGTGGAGTCGGCGCTGTGGGAGTGCTCGCTGTTCGAGGAGCACGGCTTCCAGGAGCTGAAGATCTCGGTCAAGCACCACGACCCGCAGGTGATGGTGGCCGCCTACCGGCTGCTGGCCAGGAGCTGCGACTATCCGCTGCACCTGGGCGTGACCGAGGCGGGGCCGCTCATGCAGGGCACGATCAAGTCGGCGGTGGCCTTCGGGGTGCTGCTCGACGAGGGGATCGGCGACACGATCAGGGTCTCGCTGTCCGCGCCTCCCGTGGAGGAGGTCAAGGTGGGGCTCGGCATCCTGGAGTCGCTGGGGCTACGGCAGCGGCGCCTGGAGATCGTCTCCTGCCCGTCCTGCGGGCGGGCCCAGGTCGACGTCTACACGCTGGCCGACCGGGTGACGGCCGCGCTCGACGGGTTCCCGTACCCGCTGCGGGTGGCCGTCATGGGCTGCGTGGTCAACGGGCCCGGCGAGGCCAGGGAGGCGGACCTGGGCGTGGCCTCGGGCAACGGCAAGGGGCAGATCTTCGTCAAGGGCAAGGTCGTCAAGACCGTGCCCGAGTCGCAGATCGTGGAGACGCTGGTCGAGGAGGCCATGCGGATCGCCGAAGAGCAGGAGGCCGCCCAGCCGTAGCCCGCGGGGGCCGGGCGGCCTCCTGCCCGGCCCTAGACGCGCTGCCAGAGCGCGGGCACGTTGGGCGGCTCCCAGCCTGCCTGTGAGGTGTGGCCCTGAAGGCACCGGTACGCCGCCCCGCCGTAGGTGACCGTGGCGCCCGTCGCGTACGCGGTGTTCGGCGCCCACGTGCCGCCCGGGTTGGTCGGCCCGGCGGTCGGCGAGCCCGTCCCGCCGCCGCCCTGGGTGGCCAGGGTGAGGCCGTACGTGGACAGGATCTCGTTGACCGGCTGGAAGTACGTGGTGCCGCCCGAGCCGCAGTTGCCCGAGCCGCCGGACGTGACGCCCTGGGCCTGGTCGCCCGAGATGAACGAGCCGCCCGAGTCGCCCGGCTCCGCGCAGACGTTGGTCCTGGTCACGCCGGAGACGGTGCCCTGCGAGTAGGTGACGCTGGTGTTGAGCTGCTGCACCGAGCCGCAGTGGTACTGGGTGGTCGATCCGGACCGGCAGATCGAGGAGCCGACCTGGGCGACGGCGGAGCCGCGCACCGGCAGGATGCCCGCGCTGTAGGCGTTCACCACGCCGACCGGGGTCCACTGGGCGTTGACCTCGACCCAGGAGTAGTCGTTGCCGGGGAACGAGGAGCCGCGGAAGGTGCCCTGGGCGACCCTGTTCGAGCCCGACGTGCTCGCGCCGGTGCCGCCGCAGTGCCCGGCGCTGACGAAGCCGCCCTGCGAGCCCGCCTTCGTCACCGAGAAGCCGATCGAGCAGCGCGTGCCCGCGCCGATGTAGTAGGCGTCGCCGCCGCGTACGTCGTAGTAGGTGACCGGCCGCTCGTCCGAGCGCACGACGCGGACGGCCGAGACGTCGGCGCCGCTGGCCCGGACCCAGGCGGCCGCACGGGCGGGGGTGGAGGTCAGGACGACCACGGTGTTCGCGACGACGTCCACGTACCAGACGGGCGCGGTCTTCGGCGCTCCGGCCGACGCCTGGTCGAGGGTGGCCTTGACCTGGTCGAGCCGGGCGAGCGAGCGGGTGACCACGCGGGCCTCGACGCCGGCCGCCGTGATGGCCGCCGCCCGCGCCGGGTCGGTGGTGGCGGTGACGGGGGCGGCGGTCGGGCCGGTGACCCAGGAGCCGCCGTACGAGGCTCCGAGCAGGGCCTTCAGCCTGGGCTCCAGGCCGGCCGCGGCGGCCTCGTTGACCAGGCGCGCGGCGGCCTGCTCGGGGGTGAGGCCCAGGTCGCGGCCGAGGGCGTCCACCAGGCCCTGCGGCGGGTCGGCCGCGGCGGACGCGCTCGCCTGGGCCATCGCGTAGAGGTCGTCGTCCTGGGCGGCGGCGCCGCCGGCGGTGAGCAGGACGGCGGGGACGGTGATGAGGGTGACGGCTAACGCGATACCGGCCGTCACGGTCTTTCTGGAAAGCATTGGTGACTCTCCTCGTACTGGGGGGTGCCGCCACGGTACGTGGCCGAGCACGAGGAGTGGTCGTGGCAAAAGACCCCTATCGCGGTGTTATGGCGGCTCAGTTTGAGGCTCTATGTGGGGGTATGCGGCATTTATGCCTCTGCAGTGAGGAGACACCATGAAGGCAGTCACCTGGCACGGCAAGCGCGACGTACGGGTCGAGGAGGTCCCTGACCCGGTCATCAAGGAGCCCAACGACGCGATCATCCGCGTGACCAGCACCGGGATCTGCGGCTCCGATCTGCACCTGTACGAAGTGCTCGGCCCGTTCATGGCCGAGGGCGACATCCTCGGGCACGAGCCCATGGGAGTCGTCGAAGAGGTCGGGCCCGCGATCACCGACCTCAAGCAAGGCGACCGCGTGGTCATCCCGTTCAACATCTCCTGCGGCCACTGCCACATGTGCGGCCTGCAGCTGTACGCGCAGTGCGAGACCACGCAGGTGCGCGAGCAGGGCACGGGAGCGGCGCTGTTCGGCTACACGAAGCTCTACGGCCGGGTCCCCGGCGGGCAGGCCGAGTACCTGCGGGTCCCCGAGGCCCAGTTCGGCCCGATCAGGGTGCCGGGCGGGCCGCCGGACGAGCGGTTCGTGTACCTGTCCGACGTGCTGCCGACCTCGTGGCAGGCCGTGGCGTTCGCGGACATCCCCGAGCGCGGCAGCGTCACCGTCTTCGGTCTCGGCCCCATCGGCCAGATGTGCGCCCGCATCGCCCGCCACCTGGGACACCGCGTGATCGCCGTGGACGGCGTCACCCAGCGGCTGGAGATGGCCCGCCGCCACGGCATCGAAGTGATCGACGCGAGCGAGGTCATGGACGTTCCGGCCGCCATCCGCGACCTGACCTCGGGACGCGGCACCGACTCGGTCATCGACGCGGTCGGCATGGAGGCGCACGGCTCGCCCGCCGCCAAGCTGGCCCAGACGCTCACGGGGCTGCTGCCCGACGTGGTGGCCGCGCCGTTGATGTCGAACGCGGGCATCGACCGCCTCGCCGCGCTCAACCAGGCCATCGACTCCGTACGCAGGGGCGGCGTCATCTCCGTCGTCGGCGTGTACGGCGGCATGACGGACCCGATGCCCATGCTGCGCATGTTCGACAAGGGCATCACGCTGCGCATGGGACAGGCTCACGTCAAACGGTGGATCAGCGCGCTCATGCCGCTGGTGACCGACGAGGCCGATCCGCTCGGCGTGATGGACCTGACCACCCACCGCCTTCCTCTCGATCAGGCACCGGTCGGGTATGAGATGTTCCAAAAGAAGGCAGACGGCGCGGTCAAGATCCTGCTCCAGCCATAACCTGGCAGGTCAGCGGGGTTTCGCGGCCCTGGGAGAGGGCAGCGGAGCGTTCATGAGAGTCGTTGTGGTGGGGGCTACCGGTAACGTCGGCACCAGCGTGGTACGCGCGCTGGCCACAGACGACGACGTCACCTCGATCGTGGGGGTCGCGCGCCGGTTGCCCGGCTGGCGGGCGGACCGCACCGACTGGCGGCAGGCCGACGTGGCCAGCGCCGATCTCGTGCGCATCTTCGAGGGCGCGGACGCCGTGGTCCACCTCGCCTGGCTGTTCCAGCCGACCAGAGACCCGGCGGTGACCTGGCGGGCGAACGTGCTCGGCAGCATGCGCGTGTTCCGGGCGGCGGCGGAGGCCGGGGTGTCCGCGCTGATCCACGCCTCGTCCGTGGGGGCGTACTCGCCGGGGCCCAAGGACCGGCCCGTGGACGAGAGCTGGCCCACGCACGGCTGGCCAGGGGCCGCGTACGGGCGGGAGAAGGCCTACGTGGAGCGGGTGCTCGACGTCTTCGAGCACGACCACCCGAACATCAGGGTGGTGCGCATGCGGCCCGGGTTCATCTTCCAGCGGGTGGCCGCGACCGAGCAGCGCCGGTTGTTCGGCGGGCCGTTCGTGCCGCGGCGGCTGATGCGGCAGGGGCGGATCCCGTTCGTGCCGGACATCCCCGGGCTGCGGTTGCAGGTGCTGCACGCAGACGACGCGGCGGAGGCGTACCGGCTGGCCGTGACCAGGCCGGTGCGCGGCGCGTTCAACCTGGCGGCCGAGCCCGTGCTGGACGCGCAGGACCTGGCCGAATTGCTCGGCGCGCGTACGGTCCCCGTCCCGCAGGGCCTGGCCAGGGCGGCCGTGGCGGCGGGCTGGCACCTGCGGCTCGTGTCCGCCGCGCCCGGCCTGCTCGAACTGGCCCTGCGGATCCCGGTGATGCGGGTGGACCGTGCCAAAGAGGTGCTGGGCTGGACGCCGCGCCGCTCCTCGTGGGAGGCGGTGCGCGAGCTGTTCGAGGGGCTGCACGACGGCGCCGGCATGGACACCGCGCCGCTCGCGCCCGACGGCGGGCCCGTCGACCGGATCAAGGAGCTCGCCACCGGCATGGGCGGACGACCGTGATGGCTGCGGTGTGTAATTCCGTCGTCTATGGGAAGAAGTGTCACTACGCGAGGTCCTGAAGCGAGGCCTGCGTGTCGGATGACACGGAGGCTGGTCATGGATCTCATTCACGGGACACGCACAGATCGGTCCCGCATCCCCTTTTTTCCCGCGGAGGCGCTCCGCCTTCGAGCCATGCGCGTAGGCATATCCAAGCGAGGTTGGAGGAGCCTGCCATGCGCACCCTTCTGACTCAGCCCTTCACCTTTCACGATGTCACCAAGCTGCGTCGCGAGGTCGCCGAACAGGCCGCGAACTGCGGGCTGAACGGCCCCCGGCTGGACGACTTCGTCCTGGCCGTGCACGAGAGCGTGGTGAACGCCGTGGAGCACGCGGGCGGTCACGGGTACTTCAAACTGTGGACGATCGACGGCATCATCCGGTCGGAGACGACCGATCGGGGATCCGGCATCCCCGACGGCTATCTCAACGGCCACCGGCGGCCGTCCGACATGTCCTACACGGGCAGGGGGATCTACCTGATCCGCCGGCTCTGTGACATGGCCGACTTCCACACCGGGCCGCGCGGCACCCAGGTCCGGCTCACCATGCGGTTACCGCGAGGGCCGGATCGCGGCGCGCACAGGGCGATGAGACGGATCAGGGTCACGGCGGCGCCCCATCGCATGTTCGGGCACTTCACCGCCTGATCGGGGCATGTGGTGCTCACGCCGTCCGGCTGACCTGGTCCGTGGCCGGGTAGGCTCGCGTACGTGAGCGGCGACATGCCTTCCCCGGGGATGGTCTCCCCGGTCCGGCGCATCGGGCGGCGGGAGTTCGACTTCGAGCGCCAGGTCGCCATCATGGCCATCGTCAACAGGACCCCCAACTCCTTCCACGATCAGGGCCGCACCTACGAGCTCGACCGGGCCGTCGCGGCCGCCGTGCGGGCCGTGGACGATGGGGCCGACTGGGTCGACATCGGCGGGTTCGCCTTCAGCGCGGCCCAGGCGCAGATCGGCGCCGAGGAGGAGATCGAGCGCGTCGTCCCCGTCATCGCCCAGGTCAGGGCCGCGACCGACGCGGTGATCTCCGTGGACACCCACCGGGCCGCCGTGGCACGGGCGGCCATCGAGGCCGGCGCCGACGTCATCAACGACACCAACGGCCTGCGCGAGCCCGGCATCGCCGAGGTCGCGGCCGAGGCCGGCGTCACCGTGGTCGTCACCCACAGTCTCGGCGGGCCCGGCAAGCGGGTCTTCCGGCCGAGCTACGCCGACGTCGTCTCGGAGGTGGCGGACTTCCTGCGCGAGCGGGTCTCGTTCGCCCTGAAGGCGGGGATCGGCGCTGAGAAGATCATCATCGATCCCGGCCACGACCTGAACAAGAACACCTTCCACTCCCTGGAGCTGACACGCCGGTTGGAGGAGATCACCTCGATCGGCTACCCGACGCTGGTGGCGCTGTCCAACAAGGACTTCATCGGGGAGACGCTCGACCGCCCGCCGGGGGAGCGGAAGGAGGGCACGATCGCCGCCAACGTCCTGTCCATCGTCAAGGGCGCCCGCATCCTGCGCGTGCACGACGTGGCCGCGGCGGTGGCGTCCGTACGCATGACCGAGGCCGTGCTCGGCTGGCGCGGCCCGATCGCCCCAAGTCACAATTTGGCGTGAGGAGAGCCCGCGTGACCGAGCGCAAGCCAGCAGGACTTCCCTTCGAGAGCTGGGTCGACCGGCAGATCCGTGAGGCCGAGGAGCGCGGCGCGTTCGACGACCTGCCGGGCGCCGGAAAGCCGCTGCCCGGCCTCGACCGGCATCACGACGAGATGTGGTGGATCAAGCAGAAGCTGGACAGCGAAGGGCTGTCCATGCCGCTGCCGCCCACCCTGGCGTTGCGCAAGGAAGCGGAGCAGGCGCTGGCCGAGGCCCGCGGGGCCAGGACCGAGGCCGAGGCGCGGCGGATCGTCGAGGACATCAACGACAAGATCCGCAAGGCGATCAGGACCGGGCTGTCCGGGCCGCCGCTCAATCTGATGCCCTACGACGCCGACGAGGTCGTGTCGGAGTGGCGTAGAGCGCAGTAGAAGGGGCCCGGACCCCTTGGAGATGAGCCCGGGCCCCTTCGAGATGGGCTGAGGGGCCCGGGTCAGGCGGGCCCCTCGGTCCTGCTCAGGGGCCCGGATCGTGTCCAGGCCCCCGAGCGGCTGCTAGCTGATGGGCGGGTAGGCGTTCCTGAGCAGCTCCTGGAACTGCGCGGAGAACCACTGGCCCGACAGCGGCGCGTTGGGCAGTGCGCCCGACATGTTGTTGCCGTTCAGGCTGTTGCCCGTGTAGGTCGGGTCGCACATCCGGTCGAACTTCTTGCCTTCGTCGTTCGGGATGTCCGTGCTGGCGCCGTCGGACTCGCCCGGAGGCTTGATCCAGACGTAGGCGTCCAGACCGGTCTCGGGGTTGGCCGCCGGCCGCGCGCCCATGCCCGCGCCGCTCTGGTTGCACCAGTTGCCGGCGTGGATGCGCCGGTCGATGCGCGACTGGTTGACGAACGTGTCCAGCACGGTCGAGGTGCTCGGCCCGGTCGGGCGGGCGCTGCCGCCCCAGCCGTTGCGCGAGGTGTCGACCAGCATGCCGAGCCCTTGCCGCATGCCCTTGCCGATGAGCGCGGTGCGCAGGGCCTGGGCGAAGGTGACCTCGTCCACGTAGAAGTTCCAGTCGACCCACTTGGACTGCCGGATCGACGTGCCGTTCACCGTCGTGTTGATGGTGAAGTACGGCTCTTTGGACGCGGAGGTGTTGGCGGTGTTGGTGATGAAGCCGTCCACGCTGTCCACGCCCGCGGTGGTGCCGGCGACGGTGTTGTAGAAGAGGTTGACCGACGGGTTGAAGTTCGAGTCCCAGCCCAGCCAGGCGTGGTGGGCGGCGTCGATGTAGGTGTAGACGTTGGTGATGGCGTGCAGCTTGTTCAGCGCGTACTGGACGCCCTGGACGTAGGCGCCGGTCGAGTTGGCCTCGGCGCACTTGGCGAAGCTGAGGTTGGTGATCAGGTTCGGCAGCGAGTCGGGCTCGATGATCGTGACGATGCGCAGGTTCGCGTACGCCGGGCTGTTGATGATCGTCGAGATCGGGTCGATGTACTCGGTCTTGTAGCGGTTGAGCCCGTTCTCGGCGATGAGCAGCTCACCGTTGGAGGCCAGCGCCGAGCAGTCGCGGTTGGGCAGGTCGTAGATGACGAGCTGGATGGTCAGCGGGGCGGAGCCGTTGGCGGCGTCCTGCCTGACGGCCTCGTCCAGGTGGGCCTGCAGGCCCATGACCGAGGAGGAGCCGGCGATGGCCGCGATGCGGTCCAGCCACACGGCCGTGGAGGTGTTGGCCACCGCGGCGCCGCCGGGCTCGGCCGCGGCCCTGGTGCGCCAGTTCGGGTTCACGTAGCCGGTCGCGCCGGCGTACGGGTTCTCGGCGTGGGGGCCGGGGTTGGTCCCGCCGTCGTCGTCGGCCTCGGTCGCGGTGACCGTCCTGGAGGTCAGGCCGGTGGAGGCGACGGTGATCGGCCGGGTGCCGTTGGTGTTGTCGGTGTCCTGCGCGGCGGCCAGGGTCACCGTCTGCGGGGTGCTCCAGTTGGCCGAGGTGAAGGTGAGACTCGCGCCGGAGGAGACGGTGATGTTCGTGTCGCCGCTGCCGGCCGCCGAGGTGACGGTCACGTTCGAGGTCGGCTGCGCGGCCAGGCGCACGGTGTAGGTGGCGGTGGCGCCCTCGGGCACGGTGACCGAGGCCGGCGTCACCAGGATCGACTGCTCCACCGTGGCGTCGTCGTCCACCTCGGTCGCGTTGACCGTGGCGGCGGTCACGCCGCTGCCGCCCACGCTGAACGCGGCGGTGCCCGCGGCGGTGTCGCTGTCCTGGGCCGCGGCCAGGGTCACCGTCTGGGCGGTGCTCCAGTTGGACGGGGTGAAGGTCAGTGAGCCGCCCGAGCTGACGGACAGGTCCGTGTCACCGCTCGTCCGCGCGGTGGCGACGGTCACGTTGGCGCTCGGGGCCGAGGAGAGCCTGGCCGTGAACGTCGCCGTGCCGCCCTCGTTGACCGCGACCGCGCTGGCCGAGGTGACCACCGACGGGGTCGTCGGGTTCATGCCGCCGCACGCGGTGCTGTTGACGCTGAACGCGGTCGGGTTCGGGTTCGTGCCGGTCCAGGTGCCGTTGAAGCCGACGGAGACGGACGCGCCGGTGGCCAGGCTGCCGTTGTAGGGCATGTTCGTGCCCGTGATCCGGGCGCCGGACTGGCTCCAGTTCGCCCCCCAGCCGGTCGGCGTGTACTTCTGACCGGTGGTCGGATAGTCGAAGCCCAGTGACCAGGAGGTCAGCGGGTCGCCGGTGTTCTTCAACGTGATGTTCGCGGTGAAACCGCCCTGACCAGGGCTGCTCGTCCACGAGTTGGCTGTGTAGGTCACGTCGCAGGCGACGGCGGCGTTCGCGGCCGTGCTCTGGCCGACGACGAGCCCTAAGGCCGCGGTACTCGCGGCGGTCATGGTCACGGCCCATTTGCGGAGGCCGCGGTGGAGTCTCACGTGCGATCATCTCCAGTTTCAGTTGGCTGGGAGCGCTCCCATGGTGAGCCGGACTCGGAGCCGTGTACAGCGGGCGGCCTTCGAGACAGGGTCCGCCGCCCCACATGCTCGCTGAATGCCCCGGAACACCGATGAAACTTTCATCCCCGGCAGCCTGGTGGGAGGAAACACGGGGGTTACCGAAACGCCATTCCGTTGACATACAGGCGATGGCACCCACAATCCCCATTGGGAGCGCTCCCACACCCCTACTCCCATGGAGATCCCGTGAAGTACAGACCTCCTTCCGTTTTGACGCGCTTATCGAGGCGGCTCGCCGTGGCCACGAGCCTCGTCCTCGTCGCCGGCGTGACCACGGCTCTGGCGGCAGGTCCCGCCCAGGCGGCAGTGGCCTGCGACGTGACCTACGCCGCCAACCAGTGGACGAGCAGCCCTGGCCAAGGCGGTTTCACGGCCAACATCACGTTGAAGAACACCGGAGACCCGATCACGTCGTGGTCGCTGGCGTTCGACTATCCGACGACCACGCAGAAGTACACGCCGACCGGCTGGGGCGCGAACTGGAGCCAGTCGGGCGCCCGGGTCACCGGGACGAACATGCCCTACAACGGCAGCCTCGGCACCGGGGCCTCCGTCTCCGTCGGCTTCAACGGCACCTGGTCGGGCACGAACCCGAACCCGACCACGTTCAGCGTCAACGGCGTCACCTGCGGCGGCGCCAACCCGGGTCCGACCGTGTCGCTGACCTCGCCGACCGCCGGGCAGACGTTCACCGCGCCGGCCACCGTGCCGATCGCGGCGACCGCGGCCGACTCCAACGGCACGGTCGCGAAGGTCGACTTCTACCAGGGCTCCACGCTGCTGGGCACCGACACCTCCTCGCCGTACGCCTACAGCTGGACGAACGTCGCGGCGGGCAGTTACTCGATCACCGCCAGGGCGACCGACAACGGCGGCGCGACCACCACCTCGCCGCCCGTCGGGATCACCGTCGGCCAGAACACGGGCCCCGCGCTCGTGGTCAGCCCGACGACCCTGTCCGTGCCGGAGGCGGGCAGCGCGACCTTCGGCGTGAAGCTGTCGCAGGCCCCCACGGCCAACGTGACCGTCACCACGGCCCGCGCCAGCGGTGACACCGACATCACGGTCTCCGGCGGCGCAAGCCTGACGTTCACGACGGCCAACTGGAACACCGCGCAGAACGTGACGCTGGCCGCGGCCAACGACACGGACACGGCGAGCGGCTCGGCCGTCGTCAGGGTGAGCGCCACCGGTTACACCGCGGTGGACGTGGCCGCCAGTGAGGCGGACGACGACGTCGGCGGGAACAACCAGTACGTCCAGCGCTTCGTCGAGCTCTACAACGAGCTGCACGACCCGGCCAACGGCTACTTCTCGCCCGAGGGCGTGCCGTACCACTCGGTCGAGACGTTCATGGTCGAGGCGCCCGACCACGGGCACGAGACCACGTCCGAGGCCTACAGCTACTACCTGTGGCTGGAGGCGACCTACGGACAGGTCACCGGCGACTGGACGAAGTTCAACGCCGCCTGGGCCTCGATGGAGAAGTACATCATCCCGGCCACGGCCGACCAGCCGACGAACTCCTTCTACAACGCCGCGAAGCCGGCGACGTACGCGGCCGAGTACAACACGATCAACAGCTACCCGTCGCAGATCGACTCCAGCGTCTCGGTGGGCACCGACCCGATCGCCAGTGAGCTGCAGACCGCTTACGGCACCCGGGACATCTACGGCATGCACTGGCTGCTCGACGTCGACAACACCTACGGCTTCGGCCGCTGCGGCGACGGCACCACCAAGCCCGCCTACATCAACACCTACCAGCGCGGCCCGGAGGAGTCCGTCTTCGAGACGATCCCGCAGCCGTCCTGCGACACCTTCGCCCACGGTGGCACCAACGGCTACCTGGACCTGTTCATCAAGGACGCGTCCTACGCCAAGCAGTGGAAGTACACCAACGCCCCCGACGCCGACGCGCGCGCGGTGCAGGTGGCGTACTGGGCGCAGACCTGGGCCACGGCGCAGGGCAAGCAGTCGCAGATCTCCGCGTCGGTCGGCAAGGCCGCCAAGATGGGCGACTACCTGCGCTACGCGATGTACGACAAGTACTTCAAGCAGCCCGGGTGCACGAGCCCCTCGTGCGCGGCAGGCACTGGCAAGAACGCCTCCAACTACCTGCTGAGCTGGTACTACGCATGGGGCGGCGCGACCGACGCCAACGCCGGCTGGGCGTGGCGCATCGGCTCCAGCCACAACCACTCCGGCTACCAGAACCCGTTCGCGGCCTGGGCGCTGGCGAACGTGGCCGAGCTCAAGCCCAAGAGCGCGACCGGCGCGGCGGACTGGAGCACCAGCCTCACCCGTCAGCTGCAGTTCTACACCTGGCTGCAGTCGTCCGAGGGCGCCATCGCCGGTGGCGCGACCAACAGCTGGGAGGGTCACTACGCGGCCCCGCCCACGAGCCTGCCGAAGTTCCACGGCATGGCCTACGACTGGCAGCCCGTCTACCACGACCCGCCGTCGAACCAGTGGTTCGGCTTCCAGGCGTGGACGATGGAGCGGGTGGCCGAGCTGTACTACGCCTCGGGCAACGCCGACGCCAAGGCCCTGCTCGACAAGTGGGTCACCTGGGCGATGGCCAACACCACCATCAACGCGGACGGCACGTACCAGATCCCGTCCACGCTGCGGTGGACCGGCCAGCCGGCCGGCAACTTCACCGCCACCACCGGCATGCCCCCGGCCAACCCGGGCCTGCACGTGACCATCGCCGACTACACCCAGGACGTGGGCGTGGCCGGCTCGTACGCCAAGGCGCTCATGTACTACGCCGCCAAGGCGAACAACACGGCGGCGCGGAACATGGCCAAGGCCCTGCTCGACGGCGTCTGGGCCAAGCGGGACGCCAAGGGCGTGTCCGTGCCCGAGACCAAGACCGACTACAACCGCATCGACGACGCGGTGTACGTGCCGGCCGGCTGGACCGGCGAGATGCCGAACGGCGACACGGTCAACTCCAGCTCGACCTTCATCTCGATCAGGTCCTTCTACCGGAACGACCCTGACTGGCCGAGGGTCAACGCGTTCCTGAGCGGCACGGGTCCCGCGCCGGTCTTCAACTACCACCGCTTCTGGGCGCAGGTGGACGTCGCCGTCGCCCTGGCCGAGTACGGGCGGCTCTTCCCGTGAGAAAAGCAGCACTGACAGCCGCGGTGTCGCTGGTCCTGCCCCTTCTGGGGGCGGGGCCGGCGGCCCGCGCCGCCGCACCCGCCTTCTCCTACGGCGAGGCCCTGCAGAAGTCGCTGTTCTTCTACGAGGCCCAGCAGTCGGGCGCGAAGCCCGCGTGGAACAGGGTCGGCTGGCGCGGTGACTCCGGCATGAACGACGGCAAGGACGCCGGCGTGGACCTCACGGGCGGCTGGTACGACGCGGGCGACCACGTCAAGTTCGGCTTCCCGATGGCCTTCTCCGCCACCATGCTGGCCTGGGGCGCGGCCGACTACCGCGACGCCTACGTCTCCTCGGGTCAGCTCACCCCGCTGCTGAACAACCTCAAGTTCGTCAACGACTACTTCATCAAGGCCCATCCGTCGCCGAGCGTGCTCTACGGGCAGGTCGGCAACGGCGGCACGGACCACGCCTGGTGGGGTCCCGCCGAGGCCATGTCGATGACGCGGCCGGCGTACAAGATCGACGCGTCGTGCGGCGGGTCGGATCTGGCGGGGGAGACGGCGGCGGCGATGGCGGCCTCCTCGATCGTCTTCCGCCCGACAAATCCGACTTATGCCGACACGCTGGTCACGCACGCCAAACAGCTCTACTCCTTCGCCGACACCGTGCGGAAGAAGTACAGCGAGTGCATCAGCGACGCCCAGGGCTACTACAACTCCTGGAGCGGCTTCAACGACGAGCTGGTCTGGGGCGCGATCTGGCTCTACCGGGCCACGAACGACGCCTCCTACCTGGCCAAGGCCGAGGCCGGCTATGCCAACCTGGGCACCGAGCCGCAGAGCAGCACCAAGTCCTACAAGTGGACGATCGCCTGGGACGACAAGTCGTACGGCGCGTACGTGCTGCTGCACAAGCTGACCGGCAAGCAGCAGTACCTGGACGACGCCAACCGCTGGCTCGACTGGTGGACGGTCGGCGTGAACGGCGCGAAGGTGGCGTACTCGCCGGGCGGACAGGCCGTGCTCGACCGGTGGGGCTCGCTGAGGTACGCGGCCAACACCTCGTTCGCGGCGCTCGTGCACAGTGACGCGATCACCGACGCGACGCGCAAGGCCCGCTACCACGACTTCGCGGTGCGCCAGATCAACTACGCGCTCGGCGACAATCCGCGCAGCTCCTCCTACCTCATCGGCTTCGGCGCCAACCCGCCGAAGAACCCCCACCACCGCACGGCGCACGGCTCGTGGACCGACCAGATCACCAACCCCGAGCAGACCCGCCACACCCTGTACGGCGCCCTCGTCGGCGGCCCGCCCGACCCGAACGACGCCTACACCGACAAGCGCGACGACTACGTCATGAACGAGGTCGCCACGGACTACAACGCCGGCTTCACCAGCGCGCTGGCCAGGCTCTACAAGGAGTACGGGGGCGCGCCCGCGGCGAACTTCCCCGCGCAGGAGACCCCGGACGGCCCCGAGATCTTCGTCGAGGCGGGCGTGAACGCCTCGGGCACGACCTTCACGGAGATCAAGGCGATCGTCCGCAACCAGTCGGCCTGGCCCGCGCGGGTGCTGTCCGACGGCTCGTTCCGCTACTACTTCACCCTCGACGGCACCACGACCGCGTCGCAGATCAGCGTGTCGTCGGCCTACACGCAGTGCAAGGCGCCCACGCTGCACCAGGCGAGCGGGAGCACGTACTACGTGGACATCGACTGCTCGGGCCAGGCGATCGCCCCGGCAGGGCAGTCACAGCACCGCAGGGAGGTGCAGTTCAGGATCTCCAGCGCGGGCACGTGGGACCCGGCCAACGACTGGTCGTACCAGGGCATCCCCACCACGCCCGGCACGACGCCGGTGCGCACGAACCACATCACCCTGTACAGCGGCGCCACCAAGATCTGGGGTGAGCCCCCAGGACCGGAGGTAGTGGACGAGACAGCGCCCAGCAAGCCGGGCAAGCCCGTGGCATCCGGGATCACGGGCAACGCGGCGAGGCTGAGCTGGACCGCCTCCACGGACAACGTGGGCGTGAGCGGCTACGACGTCTACTTGGGGTCCACCAAGGTAGGCACGGCCACCAGCGCCTCCTTCGATCTGAGCGGGCTCACCCCTGCCACGTCCTACACCGCCACCGTGGTGGCACGGGACGCGGCGGGCAACACCTCGGCGGCCTCGGACGGCACGGCGTTCAGCACCACGAGCGCACCCGCAGGCGGGTGCACGGCCGCCTACAAGGTGACCAGCACGTGGAGCGGGGCGTTCCAGGCCGAGGTGACGGTCAGGAACACCGGCACCGCGGCGACCACCGCCTGGACGGTCTCCTGGACCTCCGCCGGCGCGATCACCCAGCTCTGGGGCGGCAGGCACACGGTGTCGGGCTCCATCGTCACCGTCAAGAACGAGGCGTGGAACGGCGGGCTCGCGCCGAACGCGACCACCACGTTCGGCCTCATCGCCAACGGCACCCCCGCCACTCCCGACCCGATCACCTGCACCCCCGCCTGAGCGAAGACTCCGCCCCCGTCGCAGTAGCGGCGGGGGCGGCTCCACAGCTCAGTGAAAGGCAGCCCATGAAATCACTGTTCACCGCGCTGGCCGTGCTCGCGGCCTTCCTCGTCCTGCCCGCCGTCCCCGCGAGCGCCGCCACCGGCCTGCGCGTCAGCGGCGCGAAGATCCTGGAGTCGAACGGCCAGGAGTTCGTCATGCGCGGCACCAGTCACGCGCACACCTGGTACGCCACGCAGACCAAGGCGTTCGCCGACATCAAGTCGCTGAAGGCCAACACCGTGCGGGTCGTGCTCAGCGGCGGCCGCTGGACCGCCAACACGGCCGCCGACGTGGCCAACGTCGTCGCGCTCTGCAAGCAGAACAAGCTCATCTGCGTGCTGGAGAACCACGACACCACCGGGTACGGCGAGCAGAGCGGCGCCTACACCCTCGACCAGGCCGCGAACTACTGGATCAGCGTCAAGTCCGCCCTGGTCGGCCAGGAGGACTACGTCATCGTCAACATCGGCAACGAGCCGGTCGGCAACAACGCCGTCACCCCGGGCTGGGCCGCCGCCACCACGGCCGCGATCCAGAAGCTGCGGACCAACGGCTTCGAGCACGCGATCATGGTCGACGCGCCCAACTGGGGCCAGGACTGGCAGTTCGGCATGCGCGACAACGCGCGGGCCGTCTTCGACAGCGACCCCGCCAAGAACACGATCTTCTCCATCCACATGTACGGCGTCTTCGACACGGCCGCGGAGATCAACGCGTACATGGACGCGTTCAAGACCGCCGGGCTGCCGCTGGTCGTCGGCGAGTTCGGGTTCAACCACTCCGACGGCGACCCGGACGAGGACACGATCATGGCGCAGGCCGTGAGCCGCGGGCTCGGCTACCTGGGCTGGTCGTGGAGCGGCAACGGCGGCGGCGTCGAGTATCTCGACCAGGTCACCAACTTCGACGTCACCCAGCTCACCTCCTGGGGCCAGCGGCTGTTCAACGGCGCCAACGGCATCGCGGCGACCTCGAAGCAGGCCTCGATCTACGGCGGCGGCACCACCGACCCGACACCGCCGAGCACCCCCGGCACGCCGGCCGCGTCGAACATCACCTCGTCGGGGGCCACCCTGACCTGGACGGCCTCCACGGACAACGTGGGCGTGGCCGGTTACGACGTCTACACCTCGACCGGCACCGCGCTCGGCAGCACGGCCACCAACTCGATCGCGCTGACCGGGCTGTCGGCGGCGACCGCGTACCAGGTGTACGTGAAGGCCAGGGACGCCGCGGGCAACCAGTCCGCCCAGTCACCGGCCGCGTCCTTCACGACGCTGAGCGGCGGCGGTGGCGGCGGCTGCACGGCCGCGGGCACCGTACAGAGCCAGTGGGGCACCGGGTACGTCGTGCAGCCCGTGACCGTGACCAACACCAGCACCTCGGCCAAGACGAGCTGGACGGTGACGTTCACGCTGCCGGCCGGGCACACGCTCACCGGCTCGTGGAACGCCGCGGTGACGGTCAGCGGCCAGACGGTGACGGCCAAGAGCATGGGCTACAACGGCACTCTGGCGCCGAACGCGAGCACCAGCTTCGGCCTCCAGGCGAGCCGCCCCACCGGCAACACCTCAGTTCCCTCCGGTTACACCTGCGCCAACTGAACACTCGGACGTCCGGCTGCGTATGAGGAGGTGAGGGTCCAACTCCATTACCCTGCTCAGGACACCATCCCGCCCGGATGGGCGGACGCGGCCGGCTTACCAGCCGGCCGCGTCCGTATGTGTGCTCACTTCGCGGAGATGGCCTGCGCGAATCTCTCACGGGCGGCGTCGATCGCGTCCTCGCTCTCGAACTCGGCGAACGCCTGCTCGTGGTAGCGGGCGGGGATGAGCTGCCGGACGCGGTCCGGATAGCCCTCTCCCGGCGACGGCACCCTGATCTGGGGTGGGATGTCTATCTTCACGGCGATGGGGCCTGAGGCCCGTACGGAGGACGCCCAATCGGTGCCCGCACCGGTGACCGCGCACATGTGGCGGGCGTAGACCCACCGGACCTCCACCAGGGAGGTGGCGTCCGCCGGCTCGGTGCCGAAGGGTTCCACGGCGCAGACGACCCGCGAGTCGAAGGTGCTGTGGCCGTGGGCGTGGTGCTCGTCCGGCGACGACTGCTCAAGGATGAGAGTCACCTGGGCGGCGAGCTCTTGGTTCAGCTGTGACGACGGCTGCCGGGCAGCGAAGAACATCACCCCGGCCAGGGTCAGGCTGGCCAGGGTGACGACTGCCGCGACAAGCCCGCGACGTGTTTTGATCACGGACTGGTGCACGTCAGAGTGGGTGCGGGGCTCGGGACCGAGCCGGTGGCGTTGAATCCGAACGTGGTGGTCGCGTTCGGGGAGAGCTGGCCGTTATAGCTGGCGTTCTTGACCGTCACATTCGGCGGTTGAGCGCTCAGCACGCCGTTCCACGGCGAGCCGTCGAAGCCCTCGCCGTTGCCGTAGGTCCACTTGACCGTCCAGCCGTTGATCGAGGAGGTGGTCGTGTTCTTCACGGTCACCTCGCCCTGGAAGTGGCCGGCCCAGCCGGTGTTCGTGGCCTTCCACGTGGCGGAGCAGGAGCCCGTCGGGACCGGGTCGGTCGGCGTGACCGTCGGGTCGGGGGTGCTGCCGCCGGGGCCGACCCCGGTGACCTGGCCGGTGCCGCCGTCGAAGACGACGTCGGAGCAGCTGTAGAAGTTCTCGTTGCTGTCCGAGCGGATCCAGTGCGTGTAGATGATGTGCCGGCCGGTCTTGCCGGACGGGAGCTGGGCGTTCCAGTAGTAGTAGTTGAGCCCGCCGGGACCGCCGTTGGCGGGCGGGTTGGTGGCGCTGCCGAACGGCTCCAGATCCGACCACTTCAGTGGCGCGTTCGGGTTCCAGCCGTTCTTGGTGACGTAGTAGTTGAACGCCCCGGGGTGCTGCGCCCAGTTGCTGTGCCGCATCTGGATGTTCGCGCCCGAGGTCAAGTGAGTCAGCGGCCAGTCTGAACGGACCGCGTTGTAGGCCGAGAAGTCGTAGGGCCCGCCGGTGCCGCCGCTGCAGAGCTGCCCGTCGGGGATGAAGCCGGAGGTCCGGCCCGCGCCGTCGGAGCGCAGCACCGCGAACCAGTTGTACAGGGGGGTCGCGCCGCTCTGGTTGACGGCGGCCGCACATGCGGGGTTGTAGGGGAGGATCTGCCCGTTCTCCCGCAGACCGTCCTGCCAGCACATGAACGTGCGGGCGGCGGGGAACATCGAGACCCCGTGCGCCTGTGCCTGTGTGGGCACCATGAGGACAGAGGTGATCAGAACCATGACGGCGGTGATCGCCGCCGACTTGAATAACTTCATGGGGATTCCCTTGCGCTGACGACAGAGGAAACCTGCCCACGAACAGCCCGCCCGGCCAGCGCATTGAATCACGGACGGCAGGCCCCCGACAACGCGCTGTGAAACTTTCAGCCGATCTTGGTCACGGTTTCCCCTGGTGGCCGTGCCGCCGCGGGCGACCGGGTGTACGCCCTGCTTGTGCTCTACCGGCACGCACTGGAGTCTTACGCTGGGAGCGCTCCCAGCGACCCTTGGTTTCGCAGAGGCGGGAGCAACATGCCATGAGGCACGTGCACATCTACCTGATCATCAGTGCGTTACTCGCCGCCGGCCTGTTCGCCGCCCCGGCGCAGGCCGCACCGGTGCTGTGCGAGAAGTTCGGCGCGACCACCGTCCAGAGCGGCCGCTACGTCGTGATCAACAACGTCTGGGGCGCCGACACCGCGCAGTGCATCGACGTCAACCAGAGCGGCGGCTTCACGGTCACCCAGTCCGCGCACAACAAGCCGACGAACGGCGCCCCGGCCTCCTACCCGGCGATCTACGCCGGCTGCCACTACGCCAACTGCAGCACCGGCAGCAACCTGCCCATGCAGGCCAGCGCCGCCGCGTTCGGGTCGCTGCGCACCAGCGTGAGCATGACGTACCCGGGCAGCGGCACCTGGGACGCGGCCTACGACATCTGGTTCGACCCGACCCCGCGCACCGACGGCCAGAACACCGGGGCCGAGATCATGGTCTGGCTGAACAAGCAGGGCTCGATCCAGCCCGTCGGCTCGCAGGTCGGCACCGTGAGCCTGGCCGGCGGCACCTGGCAGGTCTGGTTCGGCAACATCGGCTGGAACGTGATCTCGTACGTGCGCACCTCGGCCACCTCCTCGCTCGACTTCACGATCAACACCTTCTACGCCGACGCGATCAGCCGCGGCCACGCGCAGCGGTCCTGGTACCTGACCAGCGTGCAGGCCGGTTTCGAGCCCTGGGTCGGCGGCGCGGGCCTCGCGGTCAACTCCTTCTCCTTCGGCTCCGGCGGCGGCGGCACGGACACGACGCCGCCGAGCACGCCGGGCACCCCCACGGCCGCCGGCACCACGTCGACCGGCACGACCCTGTCGTGGGGCGCCTCCACCGACACCGGCGGCAGCGGCCTGGCGGGCTACGACGTCCTGCGGGCGACCGGCGACACCTTCACCAGGGTCGGCGGCGGCACGACGACCTCCTTCACCGACACGGGCCTGACGCCCGCCACCGCGTACCGCTATCGGGTGCAGGCCAGGGACGGCGCGAACAACCTCTCGCCGGAGTCCGGCACGGTCACCGTGACCACGCTGCCCGGCGGGGGCGGCGGCGGGAGCTGCGCGGTGAACGCGACCACCCAGAACGCCTGGAACACCGGCTACGTCATCCAGCCCGTGACCGTCAGCAGCACCACGGCCAGGACGAGCTGGACGGTCACCTTCGCGCTCCCCGCCGGCCACACGATCAGCGGCATCTGGAACGCGAGCTACACCGTCAGCGGCGGCACGGTGACGGTCAGGAACCTGGCGCACAACGGCGCCATCGGGCCCGGCGCGTCCACGAGCTTCGGCTACCAGGCGACCAGGCCGGCCAGTAGCACCCAGCTGCCCGCGGGCTACGCCTGCGGCTGATCTCGCTCGGGCGTGCTTTGCGAGGGGCGCGACCCGGGCGTGGAGGGGTACGGCGGGTGCTGCCGTACCCCTCGTCAATCCCGCTTGAGCGCGATGTCGATGTCGTCGAGCCTGGCCTGCAGCTCGCTCAGGCAGGCCGGCGAGAGCCGGCCTTCCCGCAGCCGGTCGGACAGCTTGCGGCGCAGGTGGTCGGTCTTGGACGTGGACGGTCCGTGCGGCGCCACGGAGTCGTGCAGGACCTGCTTGAGGTCCAGCACGACGTCGGCGTCGGTCGCGCCGCACGGCGTCTTGGCCTCCAGCACGGTCCTGAAGTCCGTGACGGCCTCCTCGACGGTGACCACCGTGGCCGGAGAGCGCTCGATCAACCTGGCCGTGGTGGCGGGCGCAGGTTCGGCCGCCTGCTCCGGCTGCTTGAGCTCGGTCTGCTGGAACCACAGCAGGATGGACAGCGCGACCGCCGCGGATCCCGCCACGGTGAAGCCGCGCCTGACGTGCTGCCCGAGCCGCGCCGTGCCGAGCGCCGAGGTGAGCGCCGCGACGATCTCCGCAGCCGTGGGCCGCTCCTCCGGCCGGTGCGCCAGGCAGTGCTGGCAGAGTGTGGCGACGGCATGGGGCACCCCGGGGGGCCGGGGCGGCGGTGCCGTCCTGAGCGCCGCTTCGATCTCCTCCCACGTGGTCTCGGGGTACGGCGTCCGCCCGGTGAGCATGGTGAACAGCAGCACGCCCAGGGCGTAGACGTCGACCGCGGGATGGGTCGGCGCGCCCATGAGGCGTTCCGGAGCGACGTAGGGAGGGGTGCCGCGGTCGTCGTCGGGGTCTCCCGCCCAGGCCGCGATGCCGTAGTCGAGCAGCTTGGGGCCGCCGGCGGTGAGCAGCACGTTCTCCGCCGTGACGTCCCTGTGGACCAGGCCGAGCGCGTGGCCGGCCATCAGGACCCGCGCCAGCCGGAGAGCGATGGCCGCCGCCTCGGTCCACGGCAGCGGGCCCCGTTCGATGCGTTCGGCCAGTGGCGTGCCGTCGAGCAGCGGCATGACGACGAAAGCCGCCACCCCGCCGCTCGTGGTGACGCTCTCGCCGTAGTCGTAGATCTCGATCGAGTCCGGATGGATGAACTTGGCGGCGGCGCGGGCCTCGCTGCGTACGCTGACCCGCTCGCCGTGATCGGTGTGCAGCGAGGCGGTCAGCACCTTCACCGCGATCATCCGGTGCAGCGACTGGTCGAAGGCACGCCAGATGACCGACATGCCCCCGCTGGCCAGCGGGTCCAGCAACAGATACCTGCGGGCCAGCACATCCCCAGGCTCAAGCCGACTCACGGACGACCAGTTCCGTGGGGAGTACAGGGTCGATTCCCGTGGCCCCCGAGAGGAGGAGCCGGGTGGCGACCGTGGCGAGTTCCTCGACGGGCTGGCGGATGGTGGTCAGGGTGGGTGCGGTGTGCCTGGCGACCGGTGCGTCGTCGAACCCGATCACCGCGACGTCCGCGGGAACCTTGCGGCCGGCCCTGCGCAGTGCCTGGATGGCGCCGGCCGCCATCAGGTCCGAGGCGACGAAGACGGCGTCCAGCCCTGGCGCGTGGCGTAACAGCCACTGCATGGCGTGGGTGCCCGAGGCGGCGGTGAAGTCGCCGTAGGCCACGGGCACGTCGGGCGCCCCTGCCGCCTGGAGGGTACGTACGAGGCCCTCCAGCCGGTCACGGGCGGCGGGTAAGGAAGGTGGACCGCCGATGGCGGCGACGTTGCGGCGGCCGGTGAGGAGAAAGTGCTCGGCCGCCTGCCGCCCGCCGTCGAAATTGTCCACGTCGGCGTAGGGGAGCTTGAGGTCGTGGGGCGGTCTGCCGATGTTGCGCACCGGGACGCCCGAGGTGGATAACTTGATCGCCAGCGGGTGCCGCTCTCTGGCCCCCACGATGAGCACCGCCCCGGACAGGACGGGCAAGGTGGAGGAGGTAGGGGTGACTGTCGTCACCATGAGATGGGTGCCGTGTTCGGCGATGACCGCGCCGGCCGCGGACAGCAGCCGGGCGTAGTAGGGCTCGGAGAACAACCGGGGAAGATGGTCGCAGATGACCGCCGTGACGCCGTCGGCCATGGTCTTGGCGGCCGTACCCCGGGGGGCGCGTTGGCGGACGTATCCCATGCGGGACACGGCGTCGTAGACTTGTCGGCGGGTCGAGGTACTGACCCGCACCGAGCCCGTGAGGACTCGAGATGCGGTCGCGGGGGAAACCCCTGCAGCGGCCGCCACCTGTGCCAGTGTGGGCTGCTCGGTCATGGAGCACCTCGCGGAAAGATCCTGGGAGCGCTCCCACGTTACCAATGTTTCGCCGCTGTTAATAGGGCCTTTGCAAGGAGTGCGTCCCACTGTGCGGACGCACTCCGAATCTGCTCAGCTAGGGGCGGTGGTAACCGTCAGAGGTTTCTGTGCCGGGTGTGGATCACGCCATATTTCCCTGACCGATACGTCGTATCCGACAACCTGGAAACCCTCCAGACAGATGTCGCCGTCGTGCTGATGGCTCCCGGCGAACAGGCGGCAGATGTCGTTCACGGCCGGCGAGGTCGTGGACGTGCCGTCGGCGAAGACCAGCTCGACCTTGGCGGTCCCGGGTCTCGCCAGGCCGAACCACCGGCGGTCGCGCTCGATGAACTGCGTGCCGCCCGCGTGGCTTTCGACGTCCTGCTCGCGGACCAGGGCCATGCCGACGTCCTTGCCACCCACGCTCCAGACCAGCGTCCTGTCGGGGACCGCAAAGAGGTTGGCGACCAGGTTGTCCGGGAGGAGCAGTTCGAGCCCGGGGAGCACCGGCCCGCTCTTCGGTCTGCCTGTCAACGTGGCGGGCTTCAGATCAGTCCCGGGTGGTGCCGACGTTGGTGTCGCCCGGCCCGCCCTCTTCCAGCGCGTCGTCGTCGTTGTCGGGCTGCGGCCGGACGGGCGCGCAGCTGCTGCCGCAGCCGCCGAAGCGGGCGCTGTCGACCGGGGTGAAGGACGTCGGCGGGGTGCCCTTCAGCGCCGACATCATGGTGTCCTTCCAGATCGGCCCCGGCACGGAGGCGCCGAAGACCGAGCCGTAGTACCGGCCGCCGATGGTGATGTTGTTGAGCTTGTGCGTGACCGCGCCGCGCGGGTCGCCGATGCTGACCGCGCCGGCCAGGTCGGGGGTGAACCCGGCGAACCAGGCGGTGGACTGGGCGTCCGTCGTGCCGGTCTTGCCGGCCGCCGGTCGGCCGATGCCGCCGACGCCCCGCATCGTGCCCTTGGTGAACACGCCCGACAGGATGTTCGCCGCGGCGTCCGCGACCTCCTCGTCGAAGGCCTGCTTGCACTCCGGCTTGTAGGTGCGCACCTTGCCGTCACGATCGGTGATCTTGGTGATGGCCATGGGCTCGCAGTACTTGCCGCGCGCGCCGATGGCGGCGTAGGCGTTGGCGACGGTCACCGGGTCCATCTCGTTGATGCCGAGCGTGAACGTCGAGAACTCCTGCAGCGGGTTGCCGTCGGCCCGCTCGATGCCCAGCGACTTGGCCGTGGTGATCACGTTGCAGAGGCCGACCTTCTGCTCCAGCTGCATGAAGAAGGTGTTCACCGAGCCCCAGGTGCCGGTGGCCAGCGACTTGAAGCCGCCGCCGCCCTCGTCGTTGGTGACGGTGAAGGTCGGGTCGGCGATGTTCTCGCCCTTGCAGTTCTTGAACGAGGAGTAGTACGGGGCCCGGAAACCCTGGCCGACCGTGAACCCTTCGTTGATCTTCATGCCCTGCTTGAGCGCGGTGAGCAGGGTGAACGTCTTGAACGTCGAGCCGGCCTGGAAGCCGATGCCGCCACCGTGCACGGCGTTGGCCACCACGTTGTACGACATCTCATGCTTGCGCTTGGAGTTTCCGTACTTGCGGCTGGCGGCCATCGCCTTGATCTCGCCCGTGCCCGGCTTGACCAGGGCCTCGGAGGCGACCGGGTTGTCCGAGGCGTGCACGTGCTTCTTGATGGCCTCCTCGGCGGCCTCCTGCATCTTCGGGTCCAGCGTGGTCTGGATCGTCAGCCCGCCCCTGTTGAGGAACTGCGTCCTGATCTTCTTCGTCTTGCCGAAGGCCTTGTTGCTGAGGATCTCGTTGCGGACGTACATGCAGAAGTACGGGTACGGGCTGGCGCCGCAGCCGCCGGGCAGCGCGGTGGCCTTCCAGCCGAGCTTCTTCGCCTTGGCCGCCGCGGCCTCCTCCGGCGTGATCTTCTTCAGCTCGGCCATCCGGTTGAGCACGACGTTGCGCCGGTTCAGCAGCAGGGCCCGGTGGGACTTGCCCAGGTTGGGGTCCGTCGCGTTGGGGTCCTGCACGGCGCCCGCGAGGGTCGCGGCCTGCGAAAGCGTCAGCTCGGACGCGTTCACCCCGAAGAAGCGCTTGGCCGCCGCCTCCACCCCGTACGCGCCCGCGCCGAAGTAGGCGATGTTGAGGTACTTCTCCAGGATCTGGTCCTTGGAGTACTTCTTCTCGACGGCCATCGCGTAGCGCAGCTCCTTGAGCTTGCGCGCGTAGCTGGCCTCCAGGGCCGCGTTCCGCTCCTTGTCGGTGGTCGCCGAGTTGAGGAGCACCTGCTTGACGTACTGCTGGGTGATGGAGGAGCCGCCCTGGGCGATGCCGCCCGAGGTCAGGTTCTTCGCCAGGGCGCGCATGGTGCCCTCGATGTCGATCGCGCCGTGATCGTAGTAGCGGTAGTCCTCGATGGAGATGATGGCCGTCTTCATCAAGTCGGACACCTCGGCGAGGGCGACGTTCTCGCGGTACTCCTCGTAGAACGTCGCGATCGCGTTGCCCTTGGCGTCGAGCACCGTCGTCTTCTCCGCGAGCGGGGGCTCCTTGAGCTCCTCAGGTTTGATGCCCAGGTCCTCCGATGCCGAGACGAACATCGCTCCGGTGCCACCGACCGCCGGCAGAGCGATGGCCGCGGCCACCACGCCGGCTGCCACCGCTGCCCCGGTCAGGCGCGCGATACTCGACAAACGGGAACTCATGCTGGCAATACCTTCCCCTCGTGGCAATAGGGTGCATCCTAAACCCCGCCATGACGTGCTACATGTAAAAGCTTGGACCCGCCAACTTCCCTGTTTGTTCGGGCCGTAAGCCAGTTTTTTGCCGCTTTCGTCGGCATAGCAGAGGATTCGCGGCGCGCGGGTCGGGTGCGGCGGCTGTGGCGTCCGCTCAGTTTCTGCCAGCCACGGGCAAAGAAGCGTGTTGACCGCCAGGCGTACGGCGGCCCTTCTGGCAACGTCTACGAGGGCGTTTTCTTGCCGGCCTTGGGGGAGGGTCTTATGCGTCGTGCCGGGGACGGCGAGCACGTCGAACGGCTGCTGTCCGCCGCCAGGACCTCCTGGGGGCCGGCCCCCACCGGATCGTGCTGCGTCGTGGCGGAGCTGTCCGGTCAGGACATCAGGGTCGTCCTGCGGACGCTGGTGACGGCCAGGGTGCTCGCCGAGCTGCTCGCGGCGCGGCTGGTGGTGCAGGCCGGCGCCGAGTGGCGCAGGCTGGCCGAGGCGTTCGGGGCCGAGCGCGACCTGCGGGCCGCGCCGTCGCCCGCCGCGCTGGTCACCAGCCGCGTGGAGCCCGGTGTCCGCATGGACGTGCCGGTCGTGCACGTCCACGGGACCGGGTCGCTGAAGGCGTACGCGGTGTTCCCCGAGGACGAGCCGAGCGCCTTCCACGAGGAGCTGCCCGGCCGGGTCGGCGCGTTCTTCGAGCGGCACGTCTGGCCGCACCGGGACGCCGTCAGGGCCGGCGTCGAGCGGGCGGCCTGGCGGGCGAAGAGCGGCTACCAGATCCGCACGGAGACCGAACGCCGCCAGTTGCGTTACTACGGGTGCGCCCGCCTGGGCCTCGACCCCGACCGGCCGTCGATCGCCGTGTTCGGGCACACGCCCGGCCAGGACAAGGAGCTGTTCGAGACGACGGCGGAGTTCGCCGCGGCGGACGAGTCGGCGAACTGGCTGTTCCTCGACCCCGTCGCGCCCGTCCATCCCCGGATCAGGTGCGTGACCGGGGCCCTGTCCCCGAATCTCCTGTGGAGCCTGGCGGACGTGGGCGTCACGTTCGGGGACAGCGACCTGCCCGCGTTCGGCATCCCCGTCATCCAGGCCGGCTGGTCGGAGGGGAGCGCGTGCGGCGCCACGTACGTCGCGCACTCGCCCGCCGAGCACCGGGCGCTGCTCGGGGAGGCCATCGGCAGGCATGCCAAGGGCGACTCCATCCTCAGGCCCGAGCAGCGCGAGCGCGCCCGCCTGTGGCTCTGGCTGCGCCGCTGCGGCGCCGACGTGCCCACCCAGCTCCTGCCGCACTGGGAGCACGGCGCGGACTACGCACGGGGGTGTGCCGTCAACCTGGCGCACGTGGAGCGCGACGGCGACCCCCTCTACGGCGCGGTACGCCGCATGTGGGAGAGACGCGACCCCTTGCTGACCCGATTCGACTTCCACGACCCCGCAGGACCGGCCACGACATTCACCCCCGCGAGGAGCAGCTGATGAGCAGCGCAGGATCAAGCACCGACTTCGACCAGGTGATCCTTCCGGCGATCCCGCCCGTACATCTGCTCAGCGGGCAGGTCCCCTCGTTGCAGGTGACCGACCGGCTGCACCGGGGCAGCCAGATCGTGGGCAGGTTCGAGAGCTCGGGGCTGGCCGGGTTCAAGGTGGCCGCGCAGGGACGCCCGCTGCGGGTGCTGCTGTCGCTGTCGGCGGACGAGCGCTCCGTCGAGGGCTGGCACACCGGCAGGACCGAGCCCGCGACCACGCTGCCCCGGCTCGTGCAGATCCGCTCCCAGGGGCTGCTGCGCCAGTGCGTGCTGCTGCGGGGCAGGAAGGCGCACGCCAGGGTGGCCTTCGACCTGACCGCCGCG
Source organism: Nonomuraea rosea (assembly GCF_039539705.1). Lineage (NCBI taxonomy): Bacteria > Bacillati > Actinomycetota > Actinomycetes > Streptosporangiales > Streptosporangiaceae > Nonomuraea > Nonomuraea rosea. The sequence goes on from NZ_BAABDQ010000004.1 coordinate 386,357, forward strand.
GAGATCCCCGACGACGGCCTGATCTGCGTCGAGGCGCTCGACATCATGGAGGGCGACGGCGTCGGCGAGGAGGTGCGTCAGGCCGTGGCGGGCCGCGTCGCGTCCGACGGCGTGGCCGGGCTGCGGCTGGACAAGGTCGTGTTCGAGGAGGTCCCGGCGGTGGACTTCGACCCCGACACGCTCGACGGCTCGCGCTGCGAGTTCTCCTCGCTGATCAGCGGCGGCGGCCTGGCCAACCTCAACAGGCAGGGCGCCCGCCTTCTGCGCTCGGGCATGTTCGTGGTCAACCCCGTGCTGAAGGACACCTTCGGGTCCAGCGGGCGGATCAAGCTCAGGCTGGGGACCAGGGCCGAGTCGGCGAGCGTCATCCCGGCGACGTGGCGGCGGATGAACAGCGAGCTGCGCTGGCTGCGCCACGCCACCAGGAAGCTGCTCGGCGCGGCGGCGCCGTCCGTGGAGCGGATCCTCAGCGTCAGGGACGGCGAGACGGCCGCGCTGGCGCAGAGCGTGCAGGGCAACGTCACCGAGCTGGTGCTGCCCAGCCCCGCGGGCTCGCCGCTGCTGGTCATGATCGCCCCGTCCCCGGGCGCCATCCCCACACTGGAGTCGGGCACCGACCACTAGCCGGCCGGCGTCGGCCGGTTTCGGCGGCGCTGCACCGACGCCGGTCGGCTTCCCAGCGGCACTGACGGCCAGGTAGTACGGGGGCGGATAGTCCTGGCCCGAATAAGATGCGGTGTCATGGGCGACGCTATCGACAGGATCCTCGAACAGTGGCGGCGCGAGCGGCCCGACCTCGACCTGTCGGCCATGGGCGCCTTCGGGCGGCTGGCCCAGGTGACGCGGCTCCTGGAGCCGCGGGTGGATCAGGTCGTCCTCAAGCGCGGGCTGCGGCAGGGCGAGTTCGACGTGCTGGCGGCGCTGCGCAGGTGCGGGCCCCCGCACACGCTGATCCCGTCGGAGCTGTCGGCGGTGCTCATGATGTCGCGGGCGGGCATGACCAACCGGCTCGACCGGCTGGAGGCCGCCGGGCTGGTCGAGCGCAGTCTCGACCCGGCCGACCGGCGCAGCTTCCGCGTCCGGCTGACCGATGAGGGGCTGCGGGTCATCGACGAGACGCTCACCGAGCACGCCGCGAACCTGGCCCGCCTGGCCTCGCCGCTCAGCCCCGAGGACGTGGAGACGCTCGCCGGGATTCTCCGCAAGCTGCTCGACGGCCCGCTCGGCGAACGGGGAGACCGTGAGGCGTAATACGCGGGAAAATTCGTGATCCTCTGTGATATCGCCGCTCATGGGGCAGTGGAACGTCGTGGGCAAACGCAGCTTGCGCATCGAGACGACCAGGTACGTGCACTGCACGGTCCTGCGCGCCAGCGGTGAGCTCGACCACGCGGGCCGGGTCAGGTTCAGCGCCCGGATCAACGACGTGTGGGACTGGTCTTCCGGTCCCGTCTTCGTGTTCGACCTGGGGGAACTGAACTTCTACGACTCCTCGGTCATCGGCGTGCTCGCCATGGTGATGCAGCGGATGGAGGAGGAGCCGAACGGCCGGATCATCCTGGTCCATCCGTCGGAGCACCTGATGTCGGTGCTCCGGCTGACGGACCTGCTGTCGCACGTGGAGCTGCGCGGGAGCGTGGAGGAGACGGTGGCGGAGCTGATGGTGCAGTCGGAAGCCCGGGGCGGTCACGAAGGCGCCGCCCTCGGCTCGGCCATCCCGCCCGGCGTCATGCGTGCGAACGGGCCAAAAAGTCGCGGCTGAGCGCGACGATCTCCGCCAGATTGGTCTCCAGGGCCCAGTGCCCGCCGTCGAGCAGGTGGAGCTCCGCGTCGGGAAGGTCTCTCAGGTACGCCCGCGCCGCGCCCTCCGGCATGTAGCCGTCATGCGGTCCCCAGACGATCAGCGTCGGGGGCTGATGCTCGCGCAGGTAGTCCTGATATTTCGGGAACCAGGAGAGATTGTCCTTCAGGCCCTCCATCAGGCCGACCATGATCTCGCGGCGCAACGGGCTGCCGAGCTGACCCCAGGCCAGCTTCCACAGGTCGGGACTGATCTGCTCGGCCAGCCCCGCCGGGACGTCGTTCAGGAACTCCTCGCGGAACCCCTCCTCGCTCACCGCCCCGGTCAGCGCGGACCGGCCCTCCATGGTCGGGTCGTCCCAGTACGCCCGCAGCCCCTCGTACTTCGGCCCGAGCTCGTCCTCATAGACGTCGCCGTTCTGGATGATGAGGGCGGCGACCCGCTCCGGATCCGCCATCGCCAGGCGCAACCCGATCTGCGAGCCGTAGTCGTGCAGATAGAGGGCGAAGCGCCGCAGGCCGAACGCGTCCGCGAAGCGGCCGAGGAAGTCCGCGTAGCCGTCGAAGGTGTAGGAGAAGCGCGCGGGGTCGGGCGTGCCGCTGTAGCCGAACCCGGGGAAGTCGGGCGCGAGCAGCCGCCACCGGTCGGCCAGCGCGGGCATGAAGTCGCGATACTGGAAGGACGAGCACGGATAGCCGTGCGGGAGCAGCACGACCGGCGCGTCGGCCGGCCCGGCCTCCCGGTAGAAGACGTCGATCCCGTCGAGCCGCATCCAGCGGTGGGCGATGGCCGTTTCCCGATCCATCACCCACCCCTAGCCGCCTGCCCGCCGGGCAAACCTGGCAGGCCCAGCCCAGGTCCCAGCCCAGGTCACAGCACAGGTCACAGCCCGTACGTCTCCAGCAGCCGCAACCAGATCTCGCTCACCGTCGGGAAGGCGGGCACCGCGTGCCAGAGCCGGTCGAGCGGCACCTCCCCGGTCACCGCGATCGTGGCGGAGTGCAGCAGCTCAGCCACCCCTGGACCGGCGAACGTGACGCCGAGCAGCACCTTCCTGTCTTCGTCCACGACTGCCTTGGCCCGGCCGCGGTAGCCGTCGCCCAGCAGGTAGGCCCCGGTCACCGCGCCCATGTCGTAGTCGACCACCCGGACACGGAAGCCGGCCTCCCGCGCCTCCTTCTCGGTGCGGCCGACCGCGCAGATCTGCGGATCGGTGAAGACGACCTGCGGCGCGCCGTAGCCGCCCGCGAGGTCCCGCATCCCGGTCAGCTCGTCGCCGCGCGCGCGGGCCGCGATGACGTCACCGCAGATCCTGGCCTGATATTTGCCCATGTGGGTGAGAAGCACGCGGCCGTTGACGTCGCCCACCGCGTACAGCCAGCCGCCCGAGACCCCGGTCGCCCGCATGCTGTCGTCCACCTCGACGGGAGCGTCGTCGGGCAGGCCCACCGCGCCGAGCCCCAGACCGCCCGTGGCGACCCGGCGGCCGGTGGCCACCAGCAGCTCGTCGGCCTCCAGCGGCGGCCCCTCGGAGAGGTGCACCGTCACCTTGCCGCCGGGCTCGGGGCGCTCGACCCGCACCACGCCGGTGTGGAGGCGCACGTCGATCCCGGCCTCGGCGAACGACTCGGCGAGCAGCTCGCCGGCGAACGGCTCCATCTTGTTCAGCAGCCCGCCGCCGCGCACCAGCACGGTGGTCTGCCGGGCGCCGAGCCCGTGCATGGCCTGGGCCATCTCACAGGCGACCACGCCACCGCCGAGCACCACGAGCCGCTCGGGAATCGTGCTGGTCGCGGTCACCTCGTGGCTGGTCCAGGGGGACGCCTCGGCCAGCCCCGGCACCGGCGGGACCAGCGCCTTGCTGCCGGTCGCCAGCACGACGGCCTGCCTGGCCGTCAGCACCCGCTCGCCGCCGTCGTCAGTCGTGACGCGCACCCGGCGCTCGCCGTCGAGCCGCCCGTGCCCGCGGACGAACTCGGCCGGCACGCCCTCGATCCACCGCACCTGACCGGCGTCGTCGAAGTGCGACACGGCCTCGTCGCGCCGCGCCAGCACCGCGGGCACGTCGATGTCCCCGAGCGAGAGCCCGGGGACCCTGCCGACCTCGCCGGCCAGATCGATCGGCCGCAGCAACGCCTTGCTCGGCACACAGGCCCAGTAGGAGCACTCGCCGCCGGCCAGCCGCTCCTCCACGATCGCCGCGGTCAGGCCGCCGCGCACGGCGCGATCAACGACGTTCTCACCGGCGGGACCCGCACCGATCACGATGACGTCGAACTCGTCTGCCACCCCAGCCTCCAGAAGCACTCGCTTTATGAGAAGCACTCTCTCACGCCGGGGTGGCGAGCACGGGGACCGCCTAGAAGGCGTCGGGCACGGCCGGCTTCTCGTCGGTCCAGCCGGACTTGACGTCGGTCGTCCAGGTCTTCGCGACCAGCTGCTTGCCCTGGTAGACGGTGTCGAGGTCGGTCGAGACCACCAGCATGGACGTCGTGTCGATCGTCCAGGTGTGCCGGACCTTGTACTTGGCGTCCTGCGAGCGGTAGGTGAGCTGCGTGCGCCCCTTGCCCGCGTCCTTGACGCTGACGCCGGTGATGGTGGACAGCACCTGGTACGCCGCCGCACGCACACCCTTGGGCACCGGCAGGTGCTGCATCAAGTTGACGTAGGCGCCGTGCGAGTTGCTCATGTCCTTCTCGGGCTCGTCAGGGCTGCTGTAGAGCTTGTTGAGCCAGGTCTTCAGGGCCGCCGGATCCGTCGGGGCGTCCTGCAGCTCCTGGAAGGTCAGCTTGGTGTTGCCCACGATGAAGCCGGGGCTGCCCTCGCCGGCGAAGACCGTGCCCTTCTCCGGATCCATCGAGAGCTTCACCAGCATGCCCTCGGTGCGGTAGCTCCACTTCCTGGGTGAGCCGTCCCGCTTCCACGCGGCCCGGTCGGCCGCGCTCTTGGGCTGCGCGCCCATGCGGCGGTACGAATGCCACGAATGGCCGTCGCGTGAGAACCATTCCGCGCTCAGCCGCCGCTCCACCACCCAGTACTTGCCGGCCCCGCGGCCCACCTGGCGCGGATGGGTCATGACCTGCAAGGTCTTGGACATCCAGTAGGCGCCGTCGGCCGCCGGCCTGGAGACACCCGCCACCGTGGCAGGGGCGGCGTGGGCGGGCGTCGCTGCCGCGACGGCCAGTGCGGCCAGGCCCGTGACCAGCAGTTTCCGCATGTCAGTCTCCTTCATTGAGGGGTTGGGGGTTGGGGAGGTCGGGCTTGCTGTCGGTCCACACGCTCTGCTCGATCGCGACGAAGGAGATCAGCTCCCCCGTGTCCGGCGTGAGTGTCTCGACGGATAGCGGCTCCCCGGTCGTTCCGTCCATGATCAGCCGGGTCTGCACCGGCTTGTCGTGCCGCCTTTCGGTCGGATCCTGGTAGAGCACGGCCGGCCCGGTCCTGCCGAGCTGGTCAGTGGCGGGCCCCTGGGCGACCACGCCGGGCAGTGAGGCCATGAGCCGGTAGGCCGTCGCCCGCACCTCGGACGGCACGGGGACGTAGACGATGAGGCTCTGCAGGTTGTACAGCAGATTTCGCACGTCGCCGGGCTCGGTCTCCAGCAGGGCGCGCAGCTTCGCCGGGTCGGCGGGCAGCTCGTCCATCCTGGTCAGCGTCTTGCCGGTGAACAGCAGCCGCCACTCCACGTCAGCGGACTCGTGCGACTCTGCCGCGCCGGGCGCCGCCTCCACGTCGAACGGGTTGCCCGCCAGGTCTCCGGGGTTGACGGTGCGGTAGGCCCAGGAGGTGGGGGAGCCCGCGGCCCGCCAGGCCTGCTCGTCCTGCGGCGTCGCGGGTTCGGCGCCCAGGTAGCGCTGCACGATCCAGTGGGGCCTGGTCATCTCGCCGGCCTGGATCCAGGTCTCCTCCGCGGTGGCCGTCTGGAGGACGTACCGGCCGGTCGGGTCGTGGAACCGCGCGCCCCTGACCAGCTTGTTGCCCCACCAGGCGCCTTCCGCCGGCTGCCTGGCCACCGACGTGGCGGCGGCCAGCAGGATCTGCCGCGCGGTCGGCGGCGCGACCGGCTCGGGCGCGGCGCTGGAAGTGATCACGAGGGCCGCCGCCGCGGCTCCCGCCAGGCCCAGGCCGAACGTCGTCCAACGGGCCGCGCGGGCCCTCGGGGCCCGCTCCTCGGCGATCAGCTCCAGGAGTCTGCCACGCCCCTGCGCGACCGTCTTCGCCGACGGTCCCGGCACGGCGAGCCGCTCCCGCACCGCGGACAGGTCATCCATCTGCATCTCCGATCGTGGGATTGACGTCGCCGAGCACGGCCTTGACCCGCTTGCGCGCCCGGTTGAGCCGGGAGCCGACCGTGCCGGGGGGAATGCCGAGCGACTCGGCCACCTCGTCGTAGCTCAGCCCGGCCACCGCGATGAGCAGCAGCACGTCCCTGTCGCCCGCCGAGAGTCCGGCCAGCGCCGTGGCGAGCGGCCCTCGCACGTTCGCCGCGTCCACCTTGGTCGGCACCCGGTCCTCGGGGCCGGCCTCGACCTCCTCCGCGGGCGGCCGCAGGCGGCGGAACGCGGCCAGCATCCTGCTCAGCCCCCGCCGGTGCCTGGAGACGAGGTTGGTGGCGATGCCGTACAGCCAGGGCCGTACGGCGCCGCGGGCCGCGTCGAACGTGTGGCGCTTGCGGAAGGCCGCCAGGAAGGTCTCGGCGGCCAGGTCGTCGGCCGCCTCCGCGCCGATCCTGGCGGCCACGTAGCGGTAGATCTCCTCGAAGTACCGGTCATAGAGGATGGCGAACCGCTCTGGCCGGCGTACGGACTCGCTGATCACGATCGCGTCGTCCGCCTCTGTCGGTGGATCGTCCACCTCTGGAGGAGCGGTCATCGGGGGGTCCCTTCTTTCGCTTACACCCCTACTCCACCGCTCATCGCATTCGTCTTCACGTACGCCGTAGGTCGAAGGCCGTTAACCCGGGGGCCGTAGCGTGCCCGCATGGCGGACCTTTACCCGACGTCGATGCCGTACCGGCAGGCGACCGATGGCTATCACACCTACCGGATCCCCGCGGCCGTGGTGAGCGCGGCCGGCACGGTCCTGGCGTTCGCGGAGGGCCGGCGCGGCTCGGCGGGCGACTCCGGGCACATCGACCTGGTGCTCAAGCGCTCGCCGGACGGTGGCAGGACGTGGGGCGGGCTGCAGGTGGTGGCCACGGAGCCACGCCGCGGCACGGCCGGCAACCCCGCGCCCGTGGCCCTGGCCGACGGCCGGATCCTGCTGGTCTTCGTCAGGCAGGGACCGGCGGCGACCGAGGACAAGATCAGGCGTGGCCAGGTCGCGGCGGACGCGGGGCGGCGGGTGTTCGTCACGGTCAGCGAGGACGACGGTGCCACATGGGCGGCGCCCAAGGAGATCACCGGCAGCGTGAAGCGGCCCGAGTGGCGCTGGTACGCCACCACCCCCGGGCACGCCATCGAGCTGCGGCAGGGGCCGCACGCCGGCCGGATCGCGGTGCCCGCCAACCACTCGATCCCGCCCAGCGGCGCCGACAACGGCACCGAGGGCAAGTACAACGGCGGCCACGCCCTGCTCAGCGACGACGGCGGCCGGACCTGGCGGATCGGCTACATCGACGACAACCCCGACGGCTACCTCAACGTCAACGAGACCACGGGCACCGAGCTGCCGGGCGGGCGCCTCTACGTCAACGCCCGCACCGACTCCACCGCGCCCGGCACCAGGTGCGACGCCTACTCCGCCGACGGCGGCCTGACCCTGGAGCTGCCGTTCCGCCCCCAGGCCGGGCTGACGGGACCGGTGGTCGAGGGCAGCGTGCTGTGGTGCGAGTCGCCAGATGTACTGCTGTTCTCCGGACCGGCGGCGCCCGACGCCCGGGCGCTGATGACGGTGCGGGCCAGCGGCGACCTCGGCGTCACCTGGCGGACCGTGCACACGGTGTCGGGGCTGCCCGCGGCCTACTCCGACCTGGTCAGGGTGGACGCGGACACGGTGGGACTGCTGTTCGAGACCGGGAGCTTCAGCGCGTACGAGAGCATCGCCTTCCGTCGTGTCCCGATCGCGGAGCTCGCGTCACTCTGAATCGACTCACTCTGATTCGACGATGTCCATCACCATGATCAGGCCTTGCACGGTGTCGTCCTCCGCGCGGAGGTGGGAGAGCTGCACCGCGAGCGCCGTCGGCCGCCCTCGGCGGTTGACGGCGTCGAGCACCAGCTTCTGCGTCTCGTCCTGCGGACCGGACCCGTCGGCCAGCGTGGTGCGCAGGCGGGGGGCGAGCTTTTCGAGAGGCAGGCCGATGTCGAGGGCCGCGAGTGAGAAGCCCATGGCCTCCTCCGCGCGCACTCCCCACAGCTCCTCGGCCCCCGGGCTCCAGACGAGCACCCGCAGCTCCTCGTCCAGCACCACCACGGCGTCGCCCAGGCTGCGGACGAGCGAGGAGACGAACCTGTTGACCTCGTCCAGCTCCATGGTGCGGGTCGTCAGGGCGTCGTTGATGTGCTGCAGCTCGTCGTTGGTGGACTGCAGCTCCTCGTTCATCGTCTCAAGCTCTTCGTTGGTGGACTGGAGCTCTTCGTTGGTGGTCTCCAGCTCCTCATTCGTGGACTGGAGCTCCTCGTTGGTCGTCTCCAGCTCCTCGTTGAGCGACTGGAGCTCCTCGTAGGCCTGTTCGAGCTGTCTGTTGGCCAGCTCCAGGTCGTCGCGCAGCTTGCGGTAGCGGGTGACGTCGTGGAAGTGGATGCCTATCCCGACGAGGTTTCCCGAGGCCAGCAGGGGGATGACGGAGACGTCGAAGACGCCGCTCTCCACCATGCCGACGCGATGCCAGGCCACGTCCCGCAGCTCGATCGGGCGCAGGTCGTGGCGGGCCCGCTCGATGACCGAGCGCAGCTCCACCGGCCGGTAGGAGACCTCCAGATCCTGGAAGGGCCGCCCGATGTCGCGGGGATTGAGGTTGAACAGCGTCTCGGCCTTGGAGTTGGCCAGCGCCAGGTTGCCCGGGACGTCCACGACGATCTGCGCCACCGGCCCGGAGGTCAGCGCGACGGCCGCCAGCGTGGGCAGGCGCGAGGCGAGATCGGCGGGCGCGGGCGCGGCCGCCCAGGGCGCCCGATTGCCGTGGACGGTGGTCGTGAGCTTCCTGAACAGGCGCATGCGCAGATCCACCGGCTCGAACTTGTCGCTGTGGTTGAGCAGCATCTCCGCCTTGCCCAGGAACAGGAACCCCAGGTCGGACAGCGCGAAGTGGAACCGCCGGATGATGTTGAGCTGCATCTCCGTGTTGAAGTACATCAGCGTGTTACGGGCCAGCAGCAGGTCCACGCGGGAGATCGGGGCGTCGTGGGTGAGGTCGTTACGCCCGAAGATCAGCTGGCGGCGCAGGTCGCGGCGGAACGCGAAACCGTTCTCGACCGGCTCGAAGTACGTCTCCCGCAGGTCCACCGGCACATCGCTGAGCGTCCTGTCGGTGTAGACGCCCGCCCGGGCGACCTGGAGCGCCTTCTCGTCGAGATCCGTGCCGTAGATCTTCACCCGGTCGCGGAACCCGTCGATGCCGAGGTCCTCGGCCAGCACCATGGCCATGGTGTAGGTCTCTTCGCCGGTAGCGCAGCCGGCGCTCCAGATCCGGATGGGCTGGCCCGACGACTTCTGCTCCAGCAGGGCGGGCACCACCGTCTCGCGCAGCCGCTGCCAGGCGGCCGAATCGCGGAAGAAGCCGGTCACATTGATCAACAGGCTGTCGAAGAGCCGCGTGAACTCATCGGGCTGAAGTTCGAGCAGGTCGCGATATTCGCCGTAGTCGTGCAGCTTCAGCGCTTCGAGCCGGCGCGCGATCCGCCGGATGAGCGTGTTGCGCTTATAGCCCGTGAAGTCGAACCCGCGTGTCTCCTTGAGCAGAAGGAGGAGATCGTCGAACTCACGCTCTTCCGCTGTCGTCACAACGGAAGACTACGCCGCTGCGGAGCGTTCAGCTCGACAGCAAGGTGTCACCGGTGCGTCCGATACCGGACTGCAGCGCGCGGATGGTGTTCAGGGCGTCGCGGGTGCGCTGCTCCTCGTCGTGGAAGTAGCGGGTCGACAGCCGCTGCCCACGTTCCTCGGCCGCGCGGCGCAGGCGGTCGAGCACCCGCAGGCGCTCCTCCAGCCGCTGGATGGCGACCCACAGGGCCCGCTCCACGGCGTCCGACTGCGCGCTGACCATGCTGTGGCCGGACCAGGCGTGGCCGACCCGGCAGATGTAGCGCGAGGTGCCCATGCCCTTCTGCTCGTAGATGGGGCCGTCGCAATCGGGGCAGCGGAAGGCGGTGAGCTCACCGCCGGGATCTCCCACCGCCGGCGTCTCCTTGAGGAGCTGGCCGATCTCCCTCTCCATGGCGTCGTCGTGCACGGTGTCCTCCACCTCGACGGGGGTGCGGCTCTGCCGGAGGATCCAGCCCGCGAGCTCGCGTACGGACAGCGTCTCCGCGTCCGGCACCGCCGACTTGGCCGCCGTGGGCATGCCGGGGAAGGCGCACTCCTCGAAGCTCTGCACGGCGACGACCCCTCCGTGCCGGTGGATCGCCTCGCACCCCTTGGCCCCGTCGTCGAGCGTGCCGCTCAGGATCACGGCCATGGTCCGGGGGCCGGCGTCCAGCGCGGCGCTCATGAACAGCGGGTCGGCCGCCGGCCGGTGCCCGTTCTGCCGCGGGCCCCGCGACAGGCGGGCCTTCCCGTGCTCGACGAGCAGGTGGTGGTCGGGGCGGGCGACGTAGACGCGGCCTGGGCGCAGCGACTCCTTGTCCTCGGCGGGGGCCGCTTTGAGAGGCCCCGCCCGGTTGAGGATGTTCGACAGGACGCTGGTGCCCTGCGGCGGCATGTGCAGGACCACGAGCACGGCGGCGGGCAGGTCGGCCGGAAGCTGGCTCAGCAGGACACGCAGCGGCTCCACGCCGCCCGCTGAGGCGGCTATCACCACCAGGTCGCGTCCTGCTGCTCTCACGTCTCATCGCCTATCCGGAAATGGCGACATCATGCACATTGATCGGTTTCATGACCGTCCGCGGTCGGGTTCACGGGGCGGGTCCACATCGTCGGGTTCGCGACGGACTGGGCGATCGTGAGGCTGGCGCGCATGGCCGTCAGGCTGTCGCCGCAGCGCTCCCTGGCGGAGCTCAGCAGCAGGCGGGTCTCGCTCAGGAGGTCGAGCTGGCGGGTCAGCACGCGTCGCTGGTGGGTGATCTGCTCGGCCAGGATCTTGGCCTGGTCGATGATCGGCGGCTGTGGAACCGGCACCGGCTGGGGGCGCGGCGGGTCCAGCCGGGCGGAGGGCCGGATGCGGGGGGCGGCGGCGAGGGACTGCTTACCCGCCAGCCCGCGCAGGCTCGGCAGGTGACGGGGCACGGGCGTGGGCGCGGCGGTGGTCTCGTAGACCTCGACGTCGGTGCTCGCGAGCGCTTCCGGCATGCTGCTGTAGACCGGTATCCCCGGCTGCATCTGCGTGGTCATCAGCCCGATGAGACGGCTCAGCGGTGGCTGGGCCTCGGCCACGGCGAGGTGGCCGCCCTTCTCCAGCAGGGCCCGGTGCGTGATCGAGAGCTGTTTGAGCCCGTTCAGGTCGCAGAACCAGAGGTCTCCTGCCGCGACGACCACGTATTTCACCGGCGACTGCGGCAGCGGGTCGAGGAACGCGGCCAGCACAGGCGCGGTCGTCGAGTCGAGCTCTCCCGTCAGCGCGATCACCAGAGTGGTGTCGCCGACAGGAACGAGCCGCACCGACAGTTGCATCATCGCTATGCGCTCCTTCCTTCCGCCGTGGCGCAGCCCATGTTGACGCGATGGCAGATTTCCGGCTCCGCTCCCATCTTCCACCTCGTTCACGCAAAGAGCCAGGCGCTTTGGACAAGGACAGCACAGGAGCCGCCGTCATATCCAGGAGACGAGCGGATTGCGGACCCGGGTCCAGCCGCTACCTGGAGGGGTGCCTTCGAGCTGGGCGAGGAGGTGTGCCTTCACCGGGATACTGGCCCCGAACAGGGCGTCTCGATCGGCGCGTACGTCCGGAGTGGCGGGCAGCTCGGCGAAGGACTCCCGGGCGGCCACGGCCACGACGTCCCAGAGCCGGGATTCCGCGGCCCGGTCGCCCTGCCCCAGAAGTGAGATCAGGCTGGCGAACGTGGTGCCTATGAGCGAGCCGAAAAGCTTGGCGTGCAGGATGGCGGGATCGTCGCTGAGCAGTCTGGCGCTGACCGCCGGGACCTCGACGCCGTTGCGCGCGAGCCTGGCGGGGCTGATCCTCACGTCGGCCAGGTCCCGGTAGATCAGCCGCGAGGGGAGAGCGTCCCGGCCGAGGGCGACGAGCAGGTTCTGGCCGTGCGCCTCCAGTGCCGCGCCGAGCGCCAGCAGCCCCAGGGCGTCCGCCAGGGCCAGGCGGGCGAACGCCGTCAGCCAGGCGACGGGCCGGCGCACCAGCTCCGGGGTGAGCGCCGCGACCGGGAGCACCGTCTCGCCGGTGGCGGGCGGCTCGCGCAGCATGGCCGACAGGTCGGCGCTGTGCTCGCCGTCCACCATGCCGGCGGCCCCCGCCAGGTAGCGGGCGATGTGCGGGCGGCCGCCGCGCCGCGCGGACAGCTCGGCGAGCAGGCGCGACAGGGGGACGCAGTCCCGGACCGAGCCGGGGGAGATGTCCCTGACGTCCGAGGTCATGCGGGTGGTGAAGGCCGTCTTGACGTGCGGGCCGCCGTCGAGCGGGGCCAGGGTGCGTACGGACATCAGCGGGCGGGCCCTGATCGCCCCCGTCGCGTACGGGCGCAGGCCCAGCCCCGGCAGGACGTGCCGGGTCTGCCAGGGGTGCAGGGGGAGCAGCAGCCGGTCGCCGTCCATGAGCGAGGCCGGCCACGGGCCGGAGACCAGGCAGGTCGCGGCCGGCAGCGCCACCAGGTCGAGGGCGACGACGGGACGGTGCTCCGGCATGTACGCGAGCTGCTCGGCCACCGAGACACCCGGCCGGTTGCGGCACCCCGGATGGTAGGGATGGCCGTCGACCACGCTCTGCTCGTAGTCCGCGAGGGTGCCGCCGAAGCGGGGGTCCCAGGCGTCGGCGCCGGGGTGCGTGTGCGCGGGGCGGGCGTGTCTGGCGGCGCCCGCTCGGGAGAGTGCCAGTGAGGCGACGCTGTGGTCCAGGTCCGTCACCAGCCGGTCGGCGCCGGGCAGGCCGAGCGCCGCCAGCAGCTCGGCGGGATGCGTGTGGGGACGCCCGTCCAGCCACAGGACCGGCTCGTCCCCCAGGTCGTACGGCCGCCGCTCCCGCCCGGACAGCCTGCGCCCGTCGGCCAGCGGCACGACCGACCGCCCAGGCTCCTCCCCGGCCCCGCCCGCCGCCAGCCCGGGCAGCGGCTCGTAGAGGAGCCCGCGCCACAGCCGGCCCAGGACGGCGGACCGCGCGCCGGGGAGCGCCGCGGCGTATCCCGCGCTCAGATCCGGGCAGGCGGCGGCCACCTCCGCCGCGAACGCCGCCTCCAACTGCCGCATATCAAGCCCCATTTCCCGACGCATGCCTGATAGCTACCCTGTTGCCACGAATGGGGACAAAGGGTAGAAGCAGGTCACCATGGCATTCTCTGAGGACCTTCTCCCCTCCCTCGGGCCGGATCAGCAGGCCTGGGCGGACGCGGATTCCCTCGCGGCCACCGCCCTGCTCAACTGCCTGATCCGCGAGGTGGCCAGGCCCGCGGGCCACGAGCGCGGCACGTTCCTGCTGCCCGCGACCGGCCGCGTGCTGCGGGCCGGCGGTGACCGCTTCCCCGCCGGGCCCGAGCTGCGCACCCCCGGCGGCTGGCACCCCCTGCCGCTGGCCGGGCTGATCGACGTGACGGCGGCCGAGCTGCGCGCGGGCACCGGGGCCGCCAACGACGCGCTGCTCGCCGAGATCGCCCACAGCAGGGACGTCATGGCCGCCCTGCTGGCCTCCAGGGGAGCCGCCAGGCCGCCCACGGACCCGTACCTGCGCTCTGAGCAGGCTCTCGTCGCCGGGCACCGGTACCATCCCGCGCCCAAGGCCCGCGGCGGCTCCGGGCCGGGCGCCTGGCTCAGGTACTCGCCGGAGGCGCACGCGAGCTTCCCGCTCGCGCTGTTCGGCGTGCCCGTCGCGGACCTGGTCGAGGAGGGGGACGCGGGCGCGCTGGACCGGCTCGCCCCGCCCGCGGGAGACGGCCTGGCCCTGCTGCCCGCCCATCCCTGGCAGGTGGAGCTGCTGGGCGGACTGCGCAGCGGCCGGCTGCGCCACCTGGGCGGCACGACCGCGCTGGCCTGGCCCACCTCCTCGATCCGCACGGTGTACCTGCCGGAGCCCGACCTGTTCTGCAAGTTCAGCCTGGACGTGCGGATCACAAACGACGTGCGGCGGCTGTGGCTCCCCGACCTGCGCCGGCTGCCCGTGGTCGCCGAGCGGCTGGCCGGGGTGTTCGACGACCTGCCCGGCAACGTGCCGCGGCCCGCCGTGCTGCGTGATCGCGGTTACCGCAGCGCCGCCCTGGGCCTGGACGGCGGCGAGGCGCTGGCGGTGATCGTCCGCGACGGGCTGCGGCGGCACGTACGGCCCGGGCTGACGGCGCTGCTGGCGGCGGGGATCAGCGAGGGCTTCCCCGGCAACCCGCTCGACGGGCTGAGCGAGGACGAACCGGTCGAATGGTGGCAGCGCTACCTCGACCACGTGGTGCCCCCAGTCCTGCACGCCTACCTGCGCCACGGCGTCGTGCTCGAATGCCACCTGCAGAACGTCCTGGTCGCCGTGGACGTGCGCGGCATCCCGGCGCAGGCGATCTTCCGCGATCATGAGGGCGTCAAGCTCGTCGCGGAGCGCCACCCCCTGCTCGACGCCGCCCGCGCGCCTCTCCAGAAGAGGGCGCAGGCGTGGGAGCGGCTGGTGTACTGCCTGCTGACCAACAACCTCTGCGAGATCGCCGCCGCCGTCGCGGCCCGCCATCCGCGCTCGCGCGCCGAGCTGTGGCCGCGCGCCAGGGCGGTCTTCTGTGCCGTCGCCAAGGAGTACGGCGATCCGGCCGAGCTGCGGGACCTGCTGGCGGCCACGCACATCCCGGCCAAGGCCAACCTGCTGCTGCGCTGGCTGAACGCCGGTGGCGGGGACATGCGATGCGTGCCCGTCCCTAATCCGTTGAGACTCTTTACGCCATAAGCTATCCTCTCGGGCGTCAATACTTTACGGTGTATTGAGATAGCTCTTTCTGGGGAGGCGCCATGGCGACCGAGGCGACGCTGCACGACGGAAGCACCATCGAGGTGGAGGTGCACGGCACAGGGCCGGTCGTGCTGCTGCCGGTCGATCCACGGCCGGCGGAGGGCGAGCAGGCGGGCGAGCTGCGGAAGTGGGGGATGGATCCGGCGCTCGGGCGCTCGCTCATCGACGGGCTCCGCGACGCGTTCCAGGTCGTGGCCTTCGACTACCAGGGGCACGTCATGAGCACCCCCAAGCCGGGCACGCTCACGCCCGCCAACGTCGCCGCCGACCTGCTGGCCGTGGCCGACGCGGCGGGGGCCGGGCGGTTCGCGTACTACGGGTATTCGTGGCTGGCGCTGAGCGGGCTGCAGCTCGCGATCAGGACCGACCGGCTGTCGGCGCTCGTCATGGGCGGGTTCCCGCCGTACGGGGGGCCGTACGCGGAGATGCTGGGGGTCACCAGGGCGACGCACGCGATGGCCGTCGACCCGCAGCCCGCCCCGGTTTCCGCCCCGGTTTCTGAGCCCGAGTCCGGCTCCGAGCCGGTTTCCGAGCCCGAGTCCGGCTCCGCCCTGGTTTCCGAGCCCGAGTCCGGCTCCGAGTACGACTGGTCGTCGGCCGAGGTGACCATCGGCGAGGAGGCCACCCGGCAGTTCGTCACGTTGTACGAGGCGTTGCGGGGGTTCGACGACCGGGAGGTCCGGCTGTCGTGCCCCCGGCTGTGCTTCGCCGGGTCGGCGGACGAGATCGACTACGACGAGCGGTGGGGCGGGGTGCGGGTGAGCATCGGCGGCCCGCTGGCGCGGCACGAGGCGGAGCTGACGGCACTGGGCTGGGACGTGGCGGTGCTCGACGGGCTCGACCACATGAGCGCCATGCAGCCGCCGAACGTCCTGCCGCTCCTGCGCCCCTGGCTGGAGAAGACCCTGCTTTAGCTGGTTCCTGAGGTCATGGCAGGGAGCGCATGCGGCCGATGATGGCGGTGGCCGAGCGGTCCGGCAGGTATTCGAGCACCCGCACCTCCCCGCCCAGCGAGCGCACCAGCGACGAGCTCGGCGTCGTCGTGATGCCGATCCTCCTGGGCGACGGGCTCCGGCTCACGCCCGAGAAGAGTGAGCGACAGCCAGGAGTCGAGCATGACGTCGCCGACCACCACGGCGTTGACGGCCTTCTCTGTGCCCATGAGGAGCGAGTACCTGCATAAGACCAGCTCAACCGCGAATTATCCCAATACGGCCCCACGACGCGGCTGCTCCTTAACCGGAGTTGAGCGCGAGCCCTTCCGGGTAACCCGGCGGCCATGCCCGGTCCTTCAGCCCGCGCGACGCCGCCCGGATCGCGGGACGCCTTCCGCCCGCGGGATCGGGCAGGCGGATTCACGAGATGGGCGGCAGGTCGCATAGCGGGAGCCGTCGCGGGCGTCTGAGAGGGTGATGTCCAATCCCCTGGAGGTGTCCGTGGACGCCGCGGATGAGCGACGCTTCCGTGACTTCGTCGCAAAGCGATCGCCCGCACTCATGCGGCTCGGGTTCCTGCTCACCGGCGGGGACCAGCATGCGGCGGAAGACCTGGTGCAGACCGCGCTGGCGAAGCTGGCGGCCAAGTGGCGCCGGGTGGAGGCGCCGGAGGCGTACGTCAGGCAGACCATGTACCGGCAGCAGATCAGCTGGTGGCGGGCGAGCGTGCGGCGCGGCGAAGTGGTGCAGGCGAGCCCGCCCGAGCTGACCGAGCGCGACGCGCACCACCAGAGCGAGCTGCGCATGGTGCTGCGCTCCGCCCTGGCCCGGCTCACCGCCCGCCAGCGGACGGTGCTGGTGCTGCGGTATTTCGAGGATCTGCCCGAACAGGAGGTGGCGCGGGTGCTGGGCTGCTCGGTCGGCACGGTCAGGAGCACCGCGCACCGTTCGCTGGCCCGGCTGCGTGAGATCGCCCCCGAGCTGGCACAGGCACTGGAGGTGGCCACGTGACCCGACTGCTGCGCGACACGATGGAGGACTGGGCCGATGAGGCCAGGGTGCCGCACGACCTGGCCGACCGGGCGCTGCGGAGGCGCTCCTGGAAGCCGGTCGGCGCGGCGGTGCTGGTGGCGGCCATGATCGCGGTTGTGGCCGTGTTCGTCTCAGGACAGCGTGAGCCGACGGCCGTCGTGCGTCCGGCCGCCGGCGTCACGCTGCCGGCCCGGCCGTCGCCCGCGCCGTCGGATGTGCGGGCCGACACCGAGAACAGCCCGCCGGCCAAGCTGATCGCCGCGGGGCGCATGGCCGTGTCGGCGTACTACACGACCAGCCGGGAGGTGGTCTCGGAGAATGAGGAGCGGGTCCGGCGGGCCTGGTCCCTGTACGACCCTCGCACCGACGGCTACGAGCGGACCCCGTACGCGTGGGTGGACGTGGCCCCCGGCCTCCAGGTCGCGGCCGTGCTCGAAGGCGACCTGACCAGCACGCGGCTGGGCGTGCTCGACATGAACACCCGCCAGATCCTGACCTGGATCGACCTGGAGCACCCGGTGGCGTCCGTCGCCTGGTCCCCGGACGGCACCAGGATCCTGGCCACCGCCTACTCCAGGTATCCGGACCTCCTGGAGGGCAGGGGCGACCAGGCCGGGCCGCGGATGGACGGGAGCCCGCGTACCGGCTACTACCTCATCGACGTGCAGGAGGGCACGACGGACTACCACGAGCTGCCGCCGCTGCCCGGCGGCCTGATGACCGACGACCCGATCACCAACATGAACGGCCGCCAGGACCTCGGCTGGAGCCTGGACGGCAAGCTGATCTGGGGCCCCACGTCCACCGCGCCCGACCGGGTCTTCTACACCCTCGCCGGCGAGCGGCAGGAGGCCCCCGAGGGACAGCGGTACGTCAGGCGTTCGCCGATCTCGGCGACCTCGCCCGACGGCCGGCTGGTCCTGGGCGGCGACGGGCTGCCGACGGAGATCACCGAGGCCGCGACGGGCAAGGTCGCCGGCCGCCAGAAGGTGCTCCAGCTGCACGCCTGGGCGGACGACGGCAACGTCATCGCGCTCGGCTGCGCCGGGAAGTGCCCGGACGAGTTCGACAACGGCCTGGTGCTCGTCAGCGTGGACGGCTCCAAGGTGGTCCAGCTCGCCGCCAACGGCGAGAGCAACCGGGAGGGCTCCTGGCGCGCGGTCCTGACGCTGCGGTGAGCGATTTTTGACCGATCGTTCTTGATAGTGCTAGCGTTCGGGTGTGGCAAGGAGCAAGGAGTTCGATCCCGACGCGGCGCTGCAGCAGGCGCTGGAGCTGTTCTGGGAGCGTGGCTACGAGGCGACCTCGATGGCCGATCTGGTGGAGCGGCTGGGGGTCGCGCGGGCGAGCATCTACGCGACCTTCGGCGGTAAGCGCGAGCTCTACCTGCAGGCTCTGGAGCGTTATCTCCAGCAGCGCGACGTGGTCGAGCAGCTGTCCCAGCCGGGCCCTGCGCTGCCCGCCGTGCGCGCCTTCCTCGACTCGTACGTGGCCGAATGCCTGGCCGACGAGCTGCGGCGGGGCTGCATGGTGGTCAACACGGCCGTGGAGTTCGCCGGGCGCGACGCGGACGTGTCGCGCAAGGTGACGGCGAGCTGGGCGGGGCTGGAGACGGCGCTGGCCGGCACGCTCGTCAGGGCGCGCGCCCAAGGGGAGATCCCGGCGGGCAAGGACCCGCACGCGCTGGCCAGGTTCCTGCTCGTGCTGCTGCAGGGTCTGCGGGTGCTGGGCCGGGCAGACCCGGATCCGCGCAGGCTGCGCGACGCGGTCGATCAAGCCATGGTAGCCATCGAAATATGAGAACGATTGGTATGGAATTATGACTGGACGTTTCGCAGGTAAGGTCGCGCTCGTCACGGGAGCGAGCGGGGTGGTGGGCCGGGCGGCCGCGCTGGCGTACGCACGGGAGGGCGCGGCGGTCCTCGTCGCCGGGCGCGACGCCGCCCGGCTGGACGAGGTCGTGAAGCTGATCGAGGAGGGCGGCGGGCGGGCGAGCGCGTCCACCGTGGACATCACCCGGTCGGCCGAGGTCGCCGCCATGGTCGAGGCCGCGGTCTCCCGCTACGGCGGGCTCGACGTGGCGCTCAACGCGGCCGGGATCTTCGGCACGCTGGCGCCGCTGGCCGACTACGACGAGGACATCTGGGACGAGGTGGTCGCGGTCAACCTCAAGGGCGTGTTCCTGTCGATGAAGCACGAGATCGCCTTCATGCGGGCGAACGGCGGTGGTGCGATCGTCAATGTGGCCTCCAACCTCGGCGCGCACTGGCGCCTGGCGGGGGCGAGCGCGTACGCGGCCTCGAAGGCCGCGGTGAGCCATCTGACCCGTACGGCGGCCCGCGACCACATCGCCGACGGCGTGCGGATCAACGCCATCAGCCCCGGCCCCATCGACTCGCCCATGTCGACCCGGCCGGGCGAGACCCGCGCGGAGCGCGACGAGCGGATGCGGAACGCGCTGCCGATCGGCCGGGTGAGCACGCCGGACGAGATCGCCGCGGCGGCGCTGTGGCTGTCGTCGGCGGAGTCGAGCTTCGTCGTGGGCGCGGACCACGTGATCGACGGCGGCGCCACCGCCTGACCAGGGCGGCGGCGGTCGGCCGGCTGACCTGGGCGGTGGCGGTCGGCCGGCTGACCTGGGCGGCGGCGGTCGGCCGGCTGACCTGGGCGGTGGCGGTCGGTCGGCTGCGCGAAAGGGCGCAGGAGAAGGTGGCGGTCAGCGGGCCGCGCGAAAGCGGCGCAGCAGGCCGCGCCTGCTTCTGAGCAGGACGTAAAGGATGATCAGCGTCGTGATCAGGAGCGGCCAGGGCACGTCGGGGAACCACACCGGACCCCCCAGCCCCAGTAGGCCTTCCCTCAGAAGCAGGTCCGGGGGGTGGTCCGACGTGAGTGTGAGAGCGGCGGTGAGGGCCGCATAGCCGATGAGGGACGCCAGCAGCCAGCGCGCCACCGGCCGCCTCCTGACCGTCGCGGTGGCGGGCAGCTCATCGGCCGGGTCCAGGACCTGGGTGGCGAGCAGCACCAGAGCGGCGGCGGCCAGGAGCGGGATGCTCGCGTCCGCCTCGTTGATCACGTTCGCGAGCCACTGGGCACTGAACAGCGGCACCTGGGCGCAGGCGAAGAGGTCGAAGTACGGCCAGATGAGCGGCTGGAGCACCGCGAGCACCGCGAGGACGCCCGCCGCCCGCCGTCCTGCCGCCCGCTGACGCTGGGCGAAGGAGACCAGCACGACGAACGCCGGCCCGGCCAAGGAGAGGGCGAGTTGCAGCAGCGTGTGGACGTCCGCGCGAAGAGCCAGCACGTACGGCTCGTACTGCTGCTGCCAGGTGGTCGTGAACGAGAAGAACACACCGGTGCAGTAGAAGCTTTCTTCCCCATAGGCGTTCCACAGGTCCCACGTCGGATAGACGGAGGCGCAGAGAGCGGCCACCCACACGACCGCGGTTAATCGCGACAAGATCGATCCCCCCATTTCTGGCGAAACCCTATCCTTACGACGTCTGGAACTCCGACGCGTTCTCCTTGGTCGCGACCTTCACCGGCACCGCCACCGTCTTCTCGACCGTCTCGCCCTTGGCCGCCTTGACGGCCGCGTTCACCGCCTCCTGGCCGAGCAGCCGGGGCTGCTGGGCGATGCTCGCGGACAGCGTGCCCGCCTGCACCGCCTTGATCCCGTCCGGCGTCCCGTCGAAGCCGATCACCTTGACCTGCTGCCCCGCCTTGGCTCCGAGTGCCTTGATCGCGCCGAGCGCCATCTCGTCGTTCTCCGCGAAGACGCCGGTCACGTCGGGATGCGACTGGATCAGGTTCGTCATCACGTCCAGGCCCTTGGTGCGGTCGAAGTCCGCCGGCTGCTTGGCCACGACCTTGATCCCGGAGTAGGCCGCGATGCCCTCGGTGAAGCCCTGGCCGCGGTCGCGGGAGGCGGAGGTGCCCGGCGTGCCCTGGAGCACCACCACGTTGCCCCGCTCGCCGAGCTGTTTGGCCAGCTCCTGCGCCGCGAGCTTGCCGCCGGCCACGTTGTCTGAGGCCACCGTCTGCGCCACCTCGGCCCCGTTGACGCCCCGGTCGGCGGCGATCACCGGGATGTTCACCCGCTCGGCCGCCTTGACCGCGGGGGCCGCCGCGTCCGAGTCGACCGGGTTGATGATGATCGCCTTCATGTTCTGGCTGGTGAAGTTCTGGACCTGGTTGACCTGCTGGGAGGCGTCGTTCTGGGCGTCGGTGACGGTCAGCGCGGCCCCCAGCTTGGCCGCCTGGGCCTGCGCGCCGTCGCGGAGCTGGACGAAGTACGGGTTGTTCAGGGTCGACACCGACATACCGATCTTGATCTCGTCCGAGGATCCGCCACCGCCCCCGGAGGAGCCGCAGGCGGCCAGGCAGAGCGTGGCCATGACTATCGCGGGAATCCGCATGATCCCATCCCCCAATGGATGACTTAGTACGTTGCCCTGCGCCGCAGGGTGTCGACGAGGACCGCGAGCGCGATCACCACGCCGATCACGACCTGCTGCCAGAACGCCGAGACCGACAGCAGGTTCAGGCCGTTGCGCAGGACGGCCAGGATGAGCGCGCCGACGAACGTGCCCAGCGCCCTGCCCTTCCCGCCGGACAGGCTGGCCCCGCCGATGACGACGGCCGCGATCGCGTCGAGCTCGTAACCGGCCGCCGCCTGTGGCTGCGCCGAGGCCAGGCGGCTGGCCAGCACGATCCCGGCCACCGCCGCGAACCCGCCGGACAGCGCGTACGTCACGAGCTGCTGCCGGTCCACCTTGATCCCCGACAGCCGGGCGGCCTCGGCGTTGCCCCCGATGGCGTACATGGCGCGGCCCGGGTAGGTCCTGTTGAGGATCACGGCCGCGAGCACGCCCATGACCACCATCACGATGACCGGGATCGGCAGGTAGGAGCCGATCGTGTCGCCGAGGTGGGAGACGGACTCGGGCATCGCGATCGGGCTGCCCTGCGAGATGACCAGGGCCAGGCCGCGGGCGATGCCGAGCATGGCCAGCGTGGCGATGAACGGCGGCAGCTTCCCGTACGCGATGAGCGCGGCGTTGACCAGCCCGCACGCGACGCCGACGGCCAGCGCGATCACGGTGGCCAGCGGCCAGGGGAGCCCGGCGATGGTCGCGGTCCAGGCCAGGGTGATCGCGGACAGCGCCGCCACGGAGCCGACCGACAGGTCGATCCCGCCCGTCACGATCACGAACGTCGCCCCGAACGCCAGGATCGCGGTGACGGCGGCCTGGACGCCCACGTTGAGCAGGTTCGTCACGCTGAGGAAGTCGGAGGACAGCAGCGACAGCGCCACGACCAGCACGACGAGCGCCGCCACCGCGCCGTTCTCGGCGAACCACGCGGCCACCGGCGACCGGCGCGCGAGCAGCACGTTGCCGCCGCCGCCACTGCCGCTGCCGCGCGCATCATCGGACGGGCGGCCGCGCCCGTCGTCGGGCGCGCGGCCGGGCGCGTCGTCGGGCCTGTTATCGGGCCGGTTATCGGGCACGGGACCCCTCCACCTCCGTGACCGCCAGCGCCATCACGTCGTCCTGCGTGGCCTCGGCCGCGCGCAGCTCGCCGACGAGCCGCCCCCGCGCCATGACCAGGATCCGGTCGCTCATCCCGAGCACCTCCGGCAGATCGCTGGAGATCATCAGCACCGCGTGCCCCGACTCGGTGAGCGCGTTGACGAGCTGGTAGATCTCGACCTTGGCCCCGACGTCGACGCCTCGGGTCGGCTCGTCGAGGATGAGCACGTGCGCGTCGGCCACCAGCCACTTGCCGATGACCACCTTCTGCTGGTTGCCGCCGGAGAGCGTGCGGACCTCCTGGTCCAGCCCCGTCATCCGGATGCCGAGCTGCCCGGCCACCCGCGCGGCGGCGGCCCGCAACCTGGGACGGTCCACGAATCCCGCCCGGGTGGCGTCGCGCATGAGGACCAGGGCCAGGTTCTCGCCGATGGCGGCGCCCAGGACCAGCCCCTGGCCCTTGCGGTCCTCGGGGACCAGGCCCAGCCCGGCCTCCATGGCGGCGTGCACGTCACCGGGCGGCAGCCGCCGGCCGCGTACGAGCACCTCGCCCGCGTCGTAACGGTCGGCCCCGAACACCGCCCGCGCCACCTCGGTGCGCCCCGCGCCCACGAGCCCGGCCACGCCGACCACCTCGCCGGCCCGCACCTCGAACGACACGTCGTCGAACGCGCCCTTGCGGGTCAGCCCCGACACCTGGAGCAGCGGCTCGCCCCGCGCGGCCGGCCGGCGCGGGTACTGCTGATCGATGGGCCGCCCGACCATGAGCCCGACCAGCTCGTCCTGGCGGGTGTTCGCCGGCACCTCGGCCACGGACCTGCCGTCGCGCAGCACGGTCACGCGGTCGCCGATCTCGGCGATCTCCTCCAGGTGGTGGGTGATGAAGGCGATCGCCACGCCTTCGCCGCGCAGCTGCCGGACGATCGTGAACAGCTTGGCGACCTCGCTCGTGGTGAGCACCGCGGTCGGCTCGTCCATGATCAGCACGCGGGCGTCCAGCGCCAGCGCCTTGGCGATCTCCACCATCTGCATGCGCGCGATCCCCAGCCGGGCGACCGGCGTGCGCGGATGCACGTCCACGCCGACCCGGTCGAGCAGCCGCCTCGCGTCCTGTTCCATCCGCCGGACGTCCACGAACCCGAACCTGCGCGGCGGCCGGCCGAGCGCCAGATTCTCCGCGACCGTGAGCTGGGGGACCAGGTTGAACTCCTGGTAGATGGTCGAGATGCCGAGCCGCTGCGCGTCGCCGGCCGTGCGCAGGTCCACGGGCCGGCCGTCCATGAGGACCCGGCCCCCGTCGGGCCGGTAGGCGCCGGAGAGGATCTTGATCAGGGTGCTCTTGCCCGCGCCGTTCTCGCCCAGCAGGACGTGCACCTCGCCGGTGCGCAGGCTCAGGTCCACGCCGTCGAGCGCGACGACGCCGGGAAACACCTTGCGCAGCCCCTCGGCCCTGAGGATCTCCTCGCTCACATGCTGATCAATATCCGTTACAGACAGTGATGAACCATGAAATGACGTACGGCCCGCGCCACAGCGGACGCGGGCCGTACAGGTGACTTACTGCCGGCTGATGCGCACCGCGTCCGCGATGACCAGGCCGGTGCCGGAGGTCCATCGGCTGATGCCGACGGCGTTGTAGGTGCCGGCGTTGAGCGAGAAGGTGCCCAGGCTGTGCCAGGCCCCTCCGCCGGCGCGTTGATCGACGTAGACGGTCTGGTTCCCGCTCGACGTCGCCACGATGTACGGCGCCGAGCTGTTGTATCCGGCATCGGCCGGATACCAGACCTCCACCTGGTAGGTGCCCGCGGTCGGGATCGCGGCCGAGTACCATGCCGCGTCGCTGGCGGAGACGGGGTCGGCGAAGCGGTAGTCGGCTCCGTAACGCTGGGTGGAGTAGGTGGAGGTGCCCCAGTTCGCGCTGGCGGTGAACTGGCCGGACGTGGCGTTGTCGACGGTCGTCGTCCAGGACGGGGTGCCGCCGCCACCGGTCACGTAGTTCATGTACGTGGTCCAGTTCCAGTGCGAGCCCGGGTCGGTGTGGGTCGCGCCGGGCACCTCGTTGTGGCCGATGATGCCGGTCCGGGTCTTGGGGATGCCGTACTTGTCGCAGAGTGCGCGGGTCAGTGCGGCGGAGGCCCGGTACATCGCATCGGTGAACCACGAGGCGTCGGCGACGAAGCCCTCGTGCTCGATGCCGATGGAGCGGTTGTTGTAGGTGGAGTTCCCGGCGTGCCAGGCGACGTCCTTGTCCCGCACCATCTGGGTGATGGCGCCGCTGGAGGACTTGACCACGTAGTGGGCCGAGACCTGCGCGCTGGGGTTCTGGAACCAGGAGATGGTGCCGGCGTACGAGCCCTGGGTGACGTGGATGACCACCCGGTCGATGTTGTAGCTCGTCTCGCGGCTGGAGACGCGGTAGTTGCTGGTGCTGGCGGCCACCCAGGCGGCCGGTGGGTAGTCGGGGCTGGCCACCGCGGCCTGCGCGTTCAGGTCGCGGGTCTTGGCGTACTCGCCGCGGTCGGCGGTGACCTCCTGCGGCTTGACCTGCACGCCGCGGGTGTCGATGCCGAGACCGAGCTGCTCGTAGACGGCGTCGGCGTAGAGGCGGGCGATCTCGGGAGAGCTGGAGTTGCTGTACTTGGCCACGGCCTGGTACCAGCGGCCGGGGTCCTTCCTGGCAGTCTCGTCGAGGCCGAGCGCGTCGGCGTGGGTGCGCAGCACGGCCGCGCCGCCGAGGATGTTGGCCTCGTCGTCGGCGCGAAGCTGCTCGACCGGGAGCTTGGTGAGCTCGGCGGCCTTCTCGAGCGAGTGGTTGCTGGGGTTGCTGACCAGGTGCATCAGGCCGTAGCCGCCGCTGGCGCTGGGCTCGCCGTTGTGGCCGTCGAGATGGGTCTCGGCGTAGGCGAGGGCCACGAGCAGGTCGCGGGGTACGTCGCTGGCGGCGGCGGCCTTGGCGAAGGCCGCGGGCAACGGGGCGTCCTTGACCACGGCCAGAGCGGGCTGGCCTGCGGTGATGAGGAGGACGGCGAGGATCGAGGTGGCGAGGGCCGCTAATCGCGTGCGGGCGAGAGTCATGGGTGCTCCTCGTTGGTGACAACGGTGGCACGGTATTGCAACCTCTGACAAATGTCGATAATTGACATTACTGGCGAGTTAAGTGAAACTTTTCGCCCCACGCCTGGGGCCCCTGAGATTGGGCCCCACCGAAGTTGTGAAAACTATTGCGCTTTGAATCGATCACACTGAAACTTCCTTTCGTGACCGCGCTCCTGCGTACCGTCCTGGCGGCGTTCACCGCCGTAATCGTCAGCATCGTGGCCCCCGACCTCGCCGCGGCAGCGGCCTGCTCGACCGATCCCGCCACGCCCAAGCGGCAGCTCAGGGCCATGTGGATCTCCTCGGTCGCGAACATCGACTGGCCGAGCCGCACCGGGCTGAGCGTGGCGGCCCAGCAGGCGGAGTTCCGCGCCTGGCTGGACCTCGCCGTGGCCAAGCGGATGAATGCGGTCATGGTGCAGGTCAGGCCCACGGCCGACGCGTTCTGGCCCTCGTCGTACGAGCCGTGGTCGCAGTGGCTGACCGGCACCCAGGGCGGCAACCCCGGGTACGACCCGATGGCCTTCATGGTCAGCGAGGCCCACGCGCGCAACCTGGAGTTCCACGCCTGGTTCAACCCGTACCGGGTCGCCAACCACGACGACCTGAGCAAGCTCGTCGCCACGCATCCCGCGCGCCAGCACCCCACCTGGCGCTTCGCCTACGGCGGCAAGCTCTACTACAACCCGGGCCTGCCGGAGGTCCGCGACTTCATCGAGGACGCGATCATGGACGCCGTCTCGCGCTACGACGTGGACGGCGTGCACCTCGACGACTACTTCTACCCCTATCCGGTCAGCGGGCAGGCCATCCCCGACTCCGCCGCGTACGCCCAGTACGGCGGCTCCTTCGGCAACGTCGGCGACTGGCGGCGCAACAACGTCAACCTGCTCGTCCGCGAGCTCGACCAGCGCATCCACGCGGCCAAGGCGCATGTGTCGTTCGGGATCAGCCCGTTCGGCATCTGGCGCAACTCCGGCACCGACCCGCTCGGGTCGGGCACCTCGGGGCTGCAGTCGTACGACGCGATCTACGCCGACAGCCGGCAGTGGGTCAAGCAGGGCTGGGTGGACTATCTCGCGCCGCAGATCTACTGGCACATCGGCTTCTCCACCGCCGCCTACGAGGTGCTCACCGCCTGGTGGTCCGACGTCGTACGCGACACCGGCGTGCAGCTCGTCGTCGGCCAGGCCGCCTACCGGGCCGGCGCGTCGGGGCAGGAGGCCGCCTGGCAGGATCCGGCGGAGCTCAGCGACCACCTGACCGACAACAGGAAACATCCCGAGGTGGCCGGTGACGTGTTCTTCAGCGCCAAGGACGTCAAGGCCGACCGGATCGGCGCGATCACCCGGCTGGTGAACGCCCACTATGCCAAGCCCGCGCTGCTGCCCGCCCGCGGCTCGGCGAGCGCCCCGGCCGCGCCCTCGATCACCTCGGCCACCCGCGGCGCGAACGGCGTCCAGCTCGCCTGGACCGGCTCGGGCACGTCGTACGCGGTCTACCGGGTGGACGGCGCACCGGCCACGGCCGACCCCTGCTTCTTCGCCGACGCCCGCAACCTGATCAAGACGACCCGGCAGACGACGTTCACCGACACCTCCGCCGCGACCGGGACCTACACCTACTACGTGACCGCGCTCAACAGGACGCACCAGGAGAGCGCGCCGAGCGCGGGCAAGCAGGCCGGCTCCGGGGACGGGGCGTTCAGCGTGGTGATCGACAACGCCGACGCCGGTTTCGCCGCCGGTACGGCCTGGGGGACCTCCACCTTCTCCACGCAGCTGCACGGCGCCGACTACCGCTTCGCGGACCCGGTCTCGGCCAGCGATCCGGCCTGGTATCAGGCGGCCATCCCGAGCGCGGGCAGCTATCGGGTGGAGATCTGGTATCCGGCCAACTCCGGCTACAACAGCGCGACGCCGTACATCGTGGCCGCGTCGGGCGGCAACCAGACGGTCACCGTGGACCAGCGGTCGGGCGGCGGGCAGTGGCGGGTGCTCGGGACGTACGCGCTGGCGGCGGGGACGTACAACGTGGTCGGCGTGAGCCGCTGGACCTCGGCGACCGGCTACGTCATCGCCGACGCCGTCCGTCTCACGAAGGTCTGAACCCTGGCTGGGCAGGCCGGGCCGGTGATCGTACGATGAGTTGGTGGACGGTGTCCGTCCGCGACCGCTCGACGCGGTCGCGGTCCTGGTCGCAGGCGGTTTGACGCTGACGACCGGCTATCAGGGCCCGGTTCTGGTGCTGTCGCTGGCGGCAGCGGTGTCCGTGCTGTGGATGCGCAGGGCGCCGCTCACCGTCGCCTGGATCGGTGCCGGGTCGGCGCTCGTGCCGCTCGTGCTGCACGTGCTCGCACCGGACGTCGCGCCGCTCAGGACCGAGGCGATCCTCTGGCCGCCCACGTGCGTGTTCGGCGCCTACGGCGCGCTGGCCTTCGCGGCCGACCGCTATCGAGGGGCCCCGCAGTGGCTGCCCGTGATCACCCTCGCGCTCGCCGCGCTGCGCCTCGCCGACTGGCCGCCGCTGGTCCTGCGCTCGGAGGCGGCGATCGCGCTCGCGGCCCTGTCCGGGATGTACCTGGCCGCCAGGGGGCGCCTGCGCACCGAGCTGGCCGAACGCGCCGGCCGGGTGGAGCGCGAGCGGCTGGCGGGCGAGATGCACGACGTGGTCACCCATCGCGTGAGCCGGATGGTGCTCCAGGCCGGCGTGCTGGCCCTGACGTCGGGCGACGAGCGGGCCAGGGCGGCGGCCGAGGAGCTGCGCGCGACGGGATGCGAGGCGCTGGAGGAGCTGCGTCACATGGTGGCGCTGCTGCGGCGCGACACGGGAGAGGGGTTCGGCCTGGGGCTGCCGCTGCCCGACCTGCGCCCGCTGGTGACCGAGTCGGCCTGCGCCGGGGTGCCCGTGGAGCTGGTCGTGGACGGAGCCCCCGAGCCGGTGTCGGGCGTGGTGGGGCGGACCGCGTACCTGGTGGTGCAGGAGGCGCTGGCCAACGTCCGCAAGCACGCGCCGGGGGCGGACGCGCGGGTGCGGCTGCGTTACGTCCCTGGTTCGTTACGGGTCGGCGTCCGCAACAGCCCCGGCCTGCCGGACGCCTGGGTCACCGTCACCGCTCCCGGGATGGGCCTGCTGGAGCTGCGGCAGCGGGTGGAGGTGGCGGGCGGCACGCTGGAGACGGGCGCGGAGCCGGACGGCGGCTTCCACGTCGAGGCCGCCTTCCCCACGGGGTTGGGCCCATCCTAGGAGCGCGCCTGCTTCCACGCCGGGCTGTCGAGGAAGTGGTTGTCGTAGAGCTCCTGAGACTCCAGCAGCTCCTCCAGCGTGGCCTCGCCCGCCTTCAGCCGGGCCAGCAGCCGGAAATACTCGAAGCGCTCCACCCCCGGCGTGATCACGATCAGCAGGTCGGCCTCGTGGCCGGGGGCGGCGGCGAAGGCGTGGGCGACGTCCGGCGGCACCACAGCCACGTCCCCCTGCTCCAGCGTCAGCACCTCCTCGCCGGCGAGCACCTGCACGGTGCCGTCGAGCACGTAGAACATCTCGGAGGCGGTGGTGTGGGTGTGCGGCACCGCGCCGTCCGCGCCCTCGCCGAGCGTGATGCGCATGGTGCTCAGCGCGCCGCCGGTGGAGCCGGGGTCGAGCAGCATGCGGCCCGTGCTCGGCGGCCCGCCGATGATCTCGGCGTCGGCGGAACGGATGACGGCGGTACGGGGGTCGGCGATCGACATGGTCGTTACCTCTTCTCTCGGGCGGCGCCGCGGAGCGCGGTGTCGACAAGACGTTCTGCGTAGGCCCGGCCGACGGGGCGGCCGGTGATGAGCACGCGGTAGTACAGGGCGCCGGCGAGCTGGTCGAACAGCGCCTCGACGTCGAGGTCGGCGCGTAGCTCGCCGCGCTCCACGGCCCGCTCCAGCAGGGCGCGGGCCAGGGTGTTGCGGCGGGCGTACAGGTCGCGTTCGAGCTCGCCGACGTCGGGGTGGCGGGCCGCGGCGGCGACGAGCTCGGCCACCGTGCCCGCCGACGGGTCGTCGTCGGTCCGGCCCGCGGCGCGCATGCGGTTGAGCCCCGCGGCGATCTTCTCCAGGTAGTCGGGCAGGTCGCGGCGGATGTCACCGGTGTCGGTGATCTCGTCGCCGGCCTGCAGCCTGGCCACCACGGCCACGGCCAGGTGGTCCTTGGTGGGCCAGCGCCGGTAGAGGGTGGTCTTGGCGATCCCGGCCCGCTCGGCCACCTCGTCGGGGGACAGGCCGGTGTAGCCGCGCTCCAGCAGCAGCTCGGTGGCCGCCTTGAGCACGCTCTCGTCCACCTCCGCCCGGCGCGGCCGCCCGCGCCTGCCGCTCTCCGTCATCCGGCCTCCTCTATTTCGCTACTCAGGTAGCGAAAAGAACGCTACACCGGTACGCCGAGATTACGCAACTCAGGTTTCGTAAATCGATGTACGACTTTTGCGCCTGCGCGGGTCCTCCCTGCGAAGGAAGCGAAACGTCCCGTGGAAGGATGCCGGGCACGCGCTCGGAGACGATGGTGGAAGCATGAACCGACTGGCTCGGACGGCCGCCTTACTCGTCGCGGTCGTCCTGCTTGCTTCGTGCGGCGCGTCGAGCACCGCCGCACCGGCCGGACACGCGGGTCACTCCGCCGGGTCCACCACACCGGCGGCGGCTCCGCTGCGCGCCGGCGAACGGTTCGTCAACCTCAAGATGGCGCAGCCGTACACGCCGGGACCGCCCAACGGCGGCACGGACGACTACCGCTGCTTCCTCATCGACCCCGAGCTGGCCAAGCAGGCGTTCCTGACCGGCGCGCAGTTCCAGCCGCAGAACAGCGGCATCGTCCACCACGCGATCTTCTTCAAGGTCCCGCCGGAGCAGGCCAAGCAGGCGCAGGCCCTCGACGACCGCACGCCGGGGCAGGGCTGGACCTGCTTCGGGGACGGCGGCGTGCAGGACGCGTCCTGGGTGGCGCACTGGGCGCCGGGAACCAACGAAGCGCTCCTCGACCCCAAGTACGGCTACGCGCTCCCGCCGGGCAGCCGGTTGATCATGCAGGTCCACTACAACCTGCTGGGCGCGGCGGACGGCAAACCGGGCACCGACCAGTCCGGCATCCGCCTGCGCGTCACGGACCGGCCGGTGGAGGAGCTGCAGACCGCGCTGTTCCCCGCGCCGGTCGAGCTCCCCTGCACTCCGGAGGAGTCCGGCCCCCTGTGCGACAGGGCCGCCGCGGTGAAGGACGTCGCCCGCAGGTTCGGCGAGGAGCTGACCAGCGAGGGGACGGAGCTCACCACACGCTGCGGCTCGACGAAACCCGGGCCGACCCAGCACTGCGACCTGCCCATCGAATTCACCGCCAAGCTGCACGCCCTGGCCGGCCACATGCACCTGCTCGGCCGCGCCATCAAGGTGGAGCTCAACCCCGGCACCTCGAAGGCGAAGACACTTCTCGACGTGCCGGATTACAACTTCGACGACCAGTCGCTGCGGCTGCTGCCCTCGCCGGTCACCGTCAAGCCGGGGGACACCGTACGCGTGACGTGCACGCACGACGCGACCCTGCGCGCCAAGCTGCCGCAACTACGCGACCTGCCGCCCCGGTACGTGGTGTGGGGCGACGGGACCAGCGACGAGATGTGCCTGGGGATCGCCATCCTGTCGGCCGCGTAGCACTGCCGGGAAACGTGCCCTGCTGAGGCGGTGAGCAGGGGGCCAAGCGCTCTGCCGCCCCCCGCTGCCGGGAACCTTCCGGCAGCGGGGATATCCACGCCCTACGAGCCGTAGATGACCGACAGGAAGCGGACCAGCACCGCCTCCCTGCCGGCGGCGGGCAGCGCGTCCAGCACCGTGTTGACCACCGCCATCTCCGGCTGGCCCGCCCCCGGGCGCAGGTCCACGCCCACCGAGGCGGCCAGGTCCGCGAAGGCCGCGTCGTCGAGCGCGTCCAGGTCCAGGCCCGCCACCAGGTCCACCAGCCCGTCCGGCAGGACCACGGGACCCCGGGAACGGGCGGCCGAGGCGGACTCGGCGATGACCTTGAGCATGGAGTCCACCCCGCCCAGCGTCACTCCGGTGACCGTGATGTGCAGGTTGGCCGGGATGCCGGCGTAGGAGAGCTGCGGCTGCAGGAACCAGCCGCGCGCCCTGGCCTCGTCCGCCAGCACGAACACGTCGACGTCCACCCCCTCGAACGCCACCAGCGACGACTCCGGCTCGCCCAGTACGCGCAGGCCGGGGATGGCCGCGATGCCCTCGCGCAGCCTGGTCGTCGCCTCCAGCGTGGCGCGGCCGAGCTCGGTGTAGCCCTCCCGGCCGAGCGCCTGGAGCGTGGCCCACGCCCCGCCCAGCGGGCCCGCCGACCTGGAGCTCTGCACGGTCGCGTTGATGATCGTGTAGCCGGGCCACCCGGCCGACGCGAAGTACGCCTTGCGCCGCATCGCGGGATCGGCGAAGAGCACGACGGAGGCGCCCTTCGGGGCGTACCCGAACTTGTGCAGGTCGCAGGAGATCGACGTGACGCCGGGCACCGACAGGTCGAACGGCGGGATCTCCGCACCCGCCGCCCGCAGCCAGGGCAGCAGCCAGCCGCCCACGCAGGCGTCCACGTGGAACGGCAGGCCCGCCGCCGCGGCCACGGCGGCGACCTCCTCGATCGGGTCGATCACCCCCTGGGGATAGGACGGCGCGGACGCGACGACCAGGATCGTGTCCGCGTCGACGGCCGCCGCCACGTCCTTCGCCCGCACCCGGTACGTCGCCAGGTCCACGGGCACGGCGACGACCTCGACGCCGAGGTAGTGGGCGGCCTTGTGGAAGGCGGGGTGGGCGGTGACCGGCAGCACCAGGTTCGGGCGGGCCCGCCGGGAGGAGTCGCGGGCGGCCTTCACCGCCAGCATGATCGACTCGGTCCCGCCGCTGGTGAAGATGCCGTGGCCGCCGCCGAGCTGGTCCGCGACCGCGCCGACGACCTGCCGCTCCATCTCGACCACGCTGGGGAACGCCGTCGGGTCGAGGCAGTTGACCTCCAGCATCTCCAGATAGGCGGCGGTCGCCGCGTCGTTGACCTCGGCCCGGCCGGTGTCGTACACGTACGCGGTCACCTGGCCCCCGCGCACCGGCAGGTCGTGCTCCTTGAGCCGGGCCACCTCCGCCAGCAGGTCCTCGGTGGTCCTTCCGGTCGGGGGGAGGTTCACGCGGTCTCCTTCGTGAGTCGGCCGTACCGGATGACGAACGGCAGGCTGATGAGCATGAGCAGGGCGGGCAGCGCGGTGAACCCGAGCAGCACCCCGGTGAGCGCGCCGGGCGGCTGGGCGACGGGCGACCCGGCCGGGGCGGCGGCGAACCCCGACGCGGCCAGCACCAGCGCGAACAGTCCCGGTCCGAGCGCGAGCCCGGCGGTCTCGCCCGCCGTCCACAGGCCGGTGAACGCGCCCGCCTGCGCGTGCCCGGTGCGTACGGCGTCGGCGTGCACGGTGTCGGGCAGCAGCGACAGCGGCAGCAGTTGCAACGCCGCGTAACAGACCCCGGCCAGCGCGGTCAGCGCCAGCGTCGCCGCCAGCCCGCCCGCGGCGATCGCCGGGACCAGCGCCACCGCGACCGCGCAGAAGCCGATCGACGCGGCCAGGTAGCAGCGCACGGCCCCGTACGCGCGGGCCAGCCGGGCCCACGCGGGCACGGCCACCATGCTCGGCCCGACCAGGCAGACGAACATCACCGAGGTCAGCCCGTAGTCACCCAGCCGGTACGCGGCCACGTACGGCGCACCGGCCAGCATCACGGCCACCGCGAGCGCCTGGGTCACGAACGCCGCCAGCAGCGCGAAGAACGGCATGTTCCCTCTGGCCAGCCGGAACGCGGCCACGGGACCGAGCTGCGCGGGCCCGGGCGCCGACGGCACCCAGCGCGTCGCGAGAGCCGCGGCGACCAGCGCCGCCGCCATCACCGCGCCGATCACGACGCCCATGACGGCGTAGCCGGTACGGCCGCCGCCCGCGAGATCGACGACGGCGGGGGCCAGGCCGCCCGCGACGAGGATGCCGGCCGTCAGGCACACCACCCGCCACGACATGATCCTGGTCCGCCCGGCCTGGCTGTCCGCCATCTCGGCGGGCAGGGCCACGTACGGCACCTGGAAGCAGGCGAACGCGCTGGCCGCCAGGAGGAACGCCGCCCCCGCCCAGAGCGCGCCGGGCACGTCCCCCGGCACGGCGAACATCAGCGCGAACGCCACCGGCAGCGCGACCGCCCCGATCGCCAGCAGGCGCGTCCTGCGGCCCGTGCGCACGGCCTCGCGGTCGCTGGCGGCGCCGATGAGCGGGTTGAGCAGCACGTCCCAGATCTTGGGCGCGACGAGCACGGCCCCGGCGACGGCGGCCGGCACGCCGAGCATGTCGGTCAGGTAGTAGAGGAGGAGCAGGCCCGGGACGGCCGAGAACACGCCGGTGCCGATCGAGCCGACACCGTAGCCCAGTAACCGGCCGCGCCCGAGCGCCGATGCGGCGGCCGGCTGGGTGGCGGTCATCGGGGGTCGTTGGGGAGGCCGAGGGTGCGGTGCAGAGTCAGGTGCAGGTGGGCGCGGAAGCGGCGCAGCGCGGCCCGGTCGCCGGCGGCCCGGCGACGGCCCGCGTCGTCCAGCACGCCGCCCTTGGCGAACCCGTGCACCGACCAGATGACCGTCCACATGGCGTATTCGAGGTCGACCCGCTCGTCGATCAGCCCGGTCTCGACCGCGGGGCCCAGCGCGCCGGTCACGGCGGCGAGCAGCGGCTGGACGTACTGGCGTTCCAGCTCGGTGATGTCGCTGGCGTCGGAGAGCCAGCGGTGCATCCACAGGGCGGGCACCTCGGGGTTGTCCACGCAGAAGTCGAGGTAGTCGTCCACCAGGCGGTGGATGGCGGCGACCGGGTCGGCGCCGGGCAGCCGGCCGAGCGCTTCGTCCAGGGCCGCCTTCTCGGCCTGGTGCGCGCGCTCCATGACGGCGAGATAGAGCTCGCGCTTGCCGCCCACGTGGTAGTTGACGGTGGCGATGTTCAGGCCGGCGGCCTCGGCGATCTGGCGCGTGGAGGTGCCGTCGTAGCCGAGGGCCGCGAACAGCTGCGTCGCGACCTTGAGGATCAGGGTGACCTGTCCGCTGTCCGCAGGTGTCATGCGACAGAAGGTAGTTCGGTCACCCTGTCTCGGTCAATCGCTTGATGGAGAACTTTATGGGGATCAGTCCGGCGCCCAGTACTTCTCCATGATCTTCTCCAGGTGCCGGACCACCGGCTGCCAGGTCGCGGGAAGCTGGTAGCGGCTGGCCCGGTGCCGGTTGTAGGCGAGCGTGTACTTGATGAAGTCCGCCCCCTGCGGCCGCGCCTCCGACCGGCCGATCTTGAGCTTCTTGAGATACGTCCGCAGCGTCCGCCGTTCCTTGCCGGTGAGACATTTGTCGATGGTCGGCCCGGTGCGCCGGCTGAGCCGCACGCAGTTGTTCCCGTAGACGATCACCCGGTCGTTCAGCCCCGCGAAGCCGCCCTCCTTGCGGAGGTCGACCAGCACCCTCTTCTGCGCGCTCCCGGCCTGAGCGGCCTGAGCGGCCGGCATGGACGCGGTCAGGGCCAGCAGAAGCATCGGCAGCAGCACGATTCGCCAGATCTTCATATCCCTTGGACGTATCGGAGGCCGGAACGGCTCACCTGAGCGCGTCCACGGGCTCCATCCTGGCCGCCCGCAGCGCGGGATAGAGCCCGGCGAGCAGTCCCACCAGCGCCCCGGCGACCGGCGCGGCGACCGCCGGCCATGGCTCCAGCAGCGGCGTCCACTGCTTGACCGCGGAGACCGCGACGACGGTCACCACCCCCAGGCTGGCGCCGATCACGCCGCCGGTGAGCCCGACCAGCGTGGACTCCAGCAGGAACTGGGCCGCGACGTGCCGCCGGCCCGCGCCGAGCGCGCGGCGCAGGCCGATCTCCTGAACGCGTTCCAGCACGGTGACGAGGGTGACGTTCGCGATGCCGACCGCGCCGACGACCAGCGAGACCAGGCCGAGGATCAGGAACAGCGCGTTGACGTCGTCCTGCGCCCGGTCCCGCGCCCTCGTGGGGCTGGGCGGGGAGATCACCTGGAGCAGGTCGCCGCGACCCGGGCTGAGCGCGGCCGGAGCCTGTCCCGCGATCAGCCCGGCGGCCCCCAGACTGGTGTTGACCAGCACCCTGGTGACGTCGCGCAGCCCGAACCGCCGGCCCACGGTGGGCGGGACGACCACGGCCGTGCTCAGGTTCTTCTCGCGGCGCAGGTCGCCGAGAATGCCGATGACCGTGTACGCGTGCTTCCCGATGAAGATCGCCGGTGCCCGGTCGAGCCGGGTCACGCCGAGCATCCTGGCCGCCTCGTCGCCGATCACGGCCACCCGGTCGCCCCGCCGGATGTGCCCGGTGTCGTAGAACCGCCCCTGCACCATCCGGCCGCGCGCGGCCTCCGGCAGCCCCGTCGTGGCGGCCAGCACGGTGAGGGACTGCGTGGTGACCCGGGCGGGATCCACCAGGTCGTTGGAGCGTACGGACAGGCTCTGGCCCTCCGCGGCGTCGGCCACCGCGGCGGCGGACTCCACGCCGCGCAGCCTGGTCATCCGCTCGACCGCGTCCCAGGTCACCACCGGCGCCTGACCGGACTCGGGCACCTCCACGGTGATGGCCGTGGCCACCAGCTCGTCGAAGCGGCCGACGATCTGGTTGCCCGCGGTGGCGGCCACGCCGAGCGTGACGACCAGCGTGGTGATGCCGAGCACGGTGCCGAGCGTGGTCAGCGCCGTGCGCACCGGCCGGGCGAGCAGCCCCGCGACGGCCTCGCCGGCCAGGTCGCGTACGTGCATCACGCCTCCACCAGCACGCCGTCGGTGATCCGGACCCGGCGCCGCGCGCGTGCGCTGACCCCTTGCTCGTGCGTGATGACCACGATCGTCATGCCCTGCTCCCGCAGCTCGGCGAACAGGTCGAGGACCGCCTCGGTGTTGCGGCTGTCGAGGTTGCCGGTGGGCTCGTCGCACAGCAGCAGGGCCGGCTCCCCCATGAGGGCCCTGGCGATGGCCGTTCGCTGGCGCTCGCCCCCGGACAGCCGGCCGGGCGCGAAGCCCGTACGGTGCCCGAGACCGACCCGCTCCAGCGCCGCCAGGGCCCGCTCCCGCCGGCCGGCCCGCCCGCTCCTGCCGTAGAGCTCGGCGAGCATGACGTTCTCCACCACGCTGCGGTGGGCCAGCAGATGGAAGGACTGGAAGACGAAGCCGATCCGGTCGCCGCGCAACCTGGTCCTGGCGCCGTCCTTCAACGCGGTGGTCTCGACGCCGTCCAGCCGGTAGCTGCCCGAGCTGGGCCGGTCCAGCAGGCCGAGCACGTTCAGGAGGGTCGACTTGCCCGAGCCCGACGGCCCCATGACGGCCAGGTAGTCGCCGCTCAGCACCCGGAGCGAGACGCCGTCGAGGGCACGGACCGGCGGCTGCGCGGCGAACTCCCTGCGAACCTCCGTCAGCTCGATGACCGGCCGCTCAGGCATCGGCGACCACCCGGTCGCCCTCCTTGAGCGCGCCGGCGACCTCGACGTTCCCGTCGGCGGTCAGGCCCGTGCGCACCTCGACGTCCCTGGTCCTGTCCGTGGCGTACTCGACGCGCACCCGCGCCTTCCCGTCCGCCGAGGTGATCACCGCCGTCACCGGCACCACCAGCACCGGCTCCTTGGTCGCCCCCACGGTCACCCGCGCGGTCACCGCCGTGCCCGCCCGCAGGCCCTTGACGGAGGACGGCGTGAGCAGGACGGGCTGCGAGCCGTCCGCGACCTCTTCTGCGCCGGGCACCTTGGCCTTCTCGCCGATCGCGGTGAGCGTGGCCGGATGCGACCTGCCCGTGTCCAGCTCGACGCTGGCGGCCATGCCGGGACGCAGCAGCTCCGACTCCGCCGCCTCCACCGACCCGGTCACCGTGAACACCGAGCTGGTCACGGTGGCCACCTCGTCCTCCAGGCGCTGGCCCGCCTGCACCGCGACCTTCTGCACCCGGGCGGGCAGCTTCGGCAGGAACACCACCTCGCCCGGCGGGATCGACGTGCCGTAGGTGCGGGCGTACTCGGCCAGCATCTCCTTGGCCGCCGCCACGTCCTTGACGGCGCCGGCCACCTTGAGCCTGGTGGGGGAGAGCTGCCTGGCCTGGCGCAGCGCCTGCGCGGCGGTGGCCAGCGTCTCCTTCGCGGTGCGCACGGCCTTGCGCAGCTCTTCGAGCTTCGTCTCACGGGCCTGGCCGGACTTCTCCAGGATCCTGGCGTGGGCCTCGCGGGCCGCCGCCAGGTCGGCTTCGGCGTTGGCGGCCCGCAGCTCCAGCAGCCGGGTGTCGGGTTCAGCCGTGGGTGTGCCAGTGGGTGTGCCAGTGGGTGTGCTCGCCGGTTGTTTCCTGGCCGCAGTGAGCTCCTGCTCGGCCGCGAGCAGCTTCTCCTCGGCCGCCCGCACCGCCGCGTCGGCCGCCGCCAGCTCGGCCTCGTCGTCGGGCGTCAGCCGCCGGTCCGCGGCCTGCTTCAGCGCGCTCTCCGCCGCGGTCAGGTCGCGCTTCGCGTTGCGCTCCTTGAGCTTGCGCGGCAGGATGTCGCGGCCCTGGTCCAGGGCCTGTTTCTCGGTCGCGAGGGTCTCCTGGGCCAGCCGCACGGCCTTGCGCAGCGTGTCGTACGCCTGCCGGTCGGCCAGGGTCGGCTGCTGGGCCTCGTACCCCTTCTTGGTGTACATCCTGGTGACCGCGGCGATCGTGGCCCGGTCGAACGCGCCCGTGTCGGGAGCGCCGTACCCGAGTCTGCGCAGGGCGCGCTGCAACTGCCGGACGTCGTCCCCCTTGGTGCCGGGGGCGATCGTGCGGTGCATCGGCACCCGGCCGCGCAGCGCGAACACCGGGCGGCCGTTGACCTCCATCAGCACGGCGCCCTCGCCGATCTTCCCCTTGCGCGGGGCCCGGGTGGTGCGCTGCAGCTCGGCCGTGCCGCCGACCACGCCGGCCAGCGTGATCGGCAGCGGGGAGCCGTACTCCAGGGTGCCGCTGAGCACCACGGTGCTGACGAGCTTGCGGCGCTCGACGGCGGCGGTGACGAGCGAGGCGGCGGGCGCGGCCCGGAGGGCCGCTTCCTCGGCGGGTGAGCGCAGCCGGGCGCCGACCGCCCAGCCCGCGCCGGCGATGACCACGACGCCGGCGACGACGCCGGCGAGAAGCCTGCGTGGCGACTTCATGACGACGTCAGAACGAGAACGCGTACTGGTCGTTGATCTTCTGCTTGACCGCTGTCTCCCGCGGTACGTAGACCGCGTAGAAGTCCTTGCCGCACTCCAGGTCGTCGAGCGCCGCCTTGACCTCCTTGACGAGGTACGGCTTGCCCTGCTGCGGCGTGAGCTCCGGCATCTGGAACTCCCTGGTGTCCTTCGTCATCTTCGGACCGCCGGGCGGGTCGCCCATCTGCTCGCGGCCGAGCGCGCCCAGCTGGTCCATGAACAGGTCCTCGCCGCGCCGCGCCAAGGCCGTCGGCTTGGTGTCGCTGACGGTGTAGCCCTTGCCCTTCAGGCAGGTGGCCATGGAGCCGGACAGCTCCACCAGCTTGGGGTCGCCGTCGAGCTCGGCGGCCTTCGCCCGTTTGAACGCCTTGGCGAACAGGCCGATATATTCGATGTTCGACTTGATGGACACGCCGAGGACCTGCTTGCCCGCCACGCCTATGCAGGCGTCCTTGGCCGTGTTGTAGGCCTCGTACTGGGCCCGGGAGAGCCGCCGCGAGAGCTTGACGTTGGGGTCCGCCTGGATCCCCTCCTGCAGCGACTCGATCCCGATCTCCTTGGGATAGACGTGCTGGGAGAAGATCCCGAACCCGAATTTCTCGCGATACTCCCGCATCGCCTGGTAGTCGCCGGAGACGAGCTTGCGCTCCTGCTCGGTCTCCTGCTTCTCCGGCTTCACGTACGGCACGTACGTGAAGCCCTTCTGCTTCATGCAGTCGGCCTTGGCCGCTTCGAACTGGTGTCTCTTGTCCTTGGCCGCGGCGGCCGGGCTAGAACTCTGCGCCGCGGGCTGGGCGCTGTCCGCGGCGCCCCCGCAACCGCAGAGCACGGCCGCAGAGAACGACATGGCAAGGGCCAGACGGGATCTCTTAAGCATGGCGGAGACCATACTCCGTTGAACGAAGCATCGTCAATCGAGACAGTGCCGCCGCGGGCGGAAGGGCGCGAAGGCGGCGGCCACGACCAGCAGGACGAGGACACCTCCGTAGGCGACGTGCTGCCTGGTCAGATACTCGGCGTGCAGGGTCAGGTCCCCGCACACCACCAGCAGGTAGATGCCCGCGCCCAGCGCCCACCGGTGATCGCGCGCCAGGTAGCCGCCCGCCGTCCCGAAGGCGAAGAGCGTCACCTCCACGATCACCCTGCTCAGGCTGACCGGGAACATCTCCCCCTCCGCCAGCCACTCGGGGCCGGCCCAGGCGACGAGCACGACCACCGCCCACCACCACCATGACCTGGCCCGCGGCGCTCGCCGCAGCGACGCGAGCACCGCCAGGCCGGCCAGCACGATCGCATAGGCGCCTGCCACCAGGTACGGGTCGCTGTTCTGGAACAGGGCGCGGTCGGTGAGCAGGTCCGGCGAGACCGGCAGCAGGGTCACGTCGAAGAACTGCCGGCCGCCCGCGATCATCACCGCCTTGACGCCGGCGAGGAGGGTGAGCGGGAACGCCGTGCGCACCCATCCGCGCAGGATCGCCAGCAGGGCCAGCGCCGACACCAGCGTCCACAGCGGCAGCGCACCCGCGTACGGGAGCAGCGCGGCCAGGTTCACCGCCGCGACGGCCGTGACACCTAAGTGCAGGCCGTCCTCCCAGGCGCTGCCGGTCGCCCGGGACACGATGCGGCTGCGCACGCCGCCCGTCAGCAGCCCCCACGCCTCCCTGAGCACGGGGACCGTCCGGCCGGGGGCGGCCGACTCCAGCAGGACGTCCAGCAGCTCGTCGCCGTGCGCCCTGCGGTACTGCCGGGGATAGGCGAGCATCAGCCTGCGGTAGCGCCGTTCGAGTGCCGGGGCGCCTTCCGGATGGAGCGCCGTCATGTGCTGGACGGCCGCAGGACGAGGGAGGCGGCCGCCTGCATCCGTCTGGCCTCGGCCTCCACCAGGGCCTGGCCTTCGTCGGTGATCCGGAAATACCGCCGGTTGCGGCCGTTGACCGTCTCCTCGCGGTCCACGATGATCACTCCGCGTTCGTTCAGGCGCTCCAGGATGCCGTAGAGGGTGCCGACCGAGGGCTGCACCCGGCCCCCCGACAGCTCCTTGATCGACTTGCTGATCGCGTGTCCGTGCAGCGGGCCCGCGCGCAGCGCGGTGAGCACGAAGTACATCGGCTCGCTGACTTCTGACGTTCCCCTGGGCATGGGGTGACATTATTCCGTTCAACGGAGCGTTCGCAACGCCCGGCAGGCTGCCGGGCGTCGCGAACGCACCCCATCACTTGCAGCGATCGCCGTTCAGGTGGAAGACCTCCGGGGCCGGGTTGGGGCCCGAGGCGTTCGCGCCGTTGAAGCCGAACGTCACCGACCTGCCCGGCCTGATCTTGCCGTTCCAGCCCAGGCTCTTGGCCGTCACCGTCGCGCCGGACTGCGTCAGCGTCGCGCCCCAGCCGTCGCGGACGCGCTGCCCGCCCAGGAAGGACCAGCGCAGGCTCCAGCCGTCCACCGTCTCCTTGCCGGTGTTCTCGATCACGACCTGGCTGGTGAAGCCACCGGGCCACGCGCCGTGCGCGGAGTAGCGGACCCGGCAGTCCGAGCGCCCGCTCTTGTCGGTCAGGAACGCCGAGACCCAGGCCAGCGGGGAGTTCCAGTTGATGGTCAGCTCGTTCGTCGCCCAGGACTCGATGTCGTCGATGTAGCAGAACTGCGGCTTGCAGCCCTGGAGCAGCCGCTGGGCGAGCGGGTCCTGGATGGCGGAGTTGGGGCCGCCGGCCAGCGTGCCGCGCGGCGGGCTGGGCAGGGCGGGGTCGAGCTGGTGGGAGTACCAGCGGCTGTGCTGGTTCTTCGAGGCCACCTCGCCGTAGCCGGTCACGTACGACTGGTTGAGCGCGTTGCGGCCGAGCAGGTAGTCCATGCCCTCACGTACGGCCGCCCGGTACTTCTCCTGCCCGGTCAGGTCGTAGGCCGTGGCCAGGACGACCAGGTTGTTCAGCACCAGGTTGTTCGAGCCCCAGTCGAAGTCGGGCGGGTTGTACGGCAGCCCGTACGGGTGCGCCCGCTGGATCGCCAGGTACTTCTCGGCCCCTTCGGTCACCGACTGCCGCACCCGCGCCCGGTCGGGCAGCCCGTTGGGCACGGTCGCCAGGTCCAGGCGGCCGAGCTGGGCGGTGTTGCCCCAGTCGAAGCCGCGATCGCGCCAGATGTCGCCCGTGTGGTGCGGCGAGGCCAGCACGAAGTCCTTGAACTCCTGCTCGCCCGTCGTGATGTACAGCTCCGCCGCCGCCCAGTAGAACTCGTCGCTCACGTCGCCGTCGCTGTAGGAGCCGCCGCCGATGCCGTCGCTCGGGTCGGCGTACTTCGCCGGGTTGGCCTTGGCCGCCGTCCACGCCTTGCGGGCCGCCTTGAGGTTCCTGGCGGCGAACTCCGCGTCATAGGGGGCGTACAGCCGGGCCGCCTGCGCCGCCGTCGCGGCCAGGTTGAGCGTGGCCGCCGTCGAGGCCGGGTGCAGCTCGCGCAGCTGCGGGTCCAGGTGCGGCAGCAGCGGCAGGCCCGTCCAGTTCTGGTCGTGGATCTTGTGGTGCGCCATGCCCGCCAGCGGCTTGCCGTCCGGCACCTGCATGCTCAGCAGGAACTCCTGCTCCCACCGGGCCTCGTCCAGAATGTCCGGCCGGCCGTTGCCGCTCTCCGGGATGGCGAGCTGGCCGTCCTTGAAGGCCGCCCTGTCCCGCTCGTACGCGGCCATGAGCTGGTAGACCGAGATGCCGCCGTTGACGACGTACTTGCCGTGGTCGCCGGCGTCGTACCAGCCGCCCTTGACGTTCAGCGAGTAGTCGCAGACGCCCGGCTGGCAGGGCACGTTCACGTCACCCTGGTTCGGCGCGACGCCGGCGTGCCCGGCGGGTCTGGCGTAGCCGGGCCTGAGGCTGTCGAGGATCTCGATGCCGCTGCGCTGGGTGTAGTAGAACTTCAGGGCGTCGGCCGGCAGCGCGTCGTAGATGTCCGCGCCGATGTCGAACGGCCTGCTCGTCTCGCCGTCCGCCGTCAGCGTGTAGCCCTTGCCCGGCTTGCGGTAGGAGCCGAAGTCGAGCGTGTGCACGTTCTGGCCCGAGCTGGTGTCCACGCCCTTCGGCGCGGTCCTGCCGCCGGCGACCGTTTCCTTGCCGTCGTTCTTGAGCTCCCACTCCAGCGGCTGGGTCGCCTCCGTCACGACGGTGGCCTTCTTCGGGCCAGAAGGGAGGTAACCGACCATGTTGACGCGGACGCGCGGGCCCGTGTCCGGCTCGTACACCTCCGGCTCGGCGCCGCCCTTGAGCGACACGTCGTCCATGCAGAACCTCCAAGGCTCGGCGCTGCCGCCCAGCTGGAAGGCGACCTGGGCGTTGGGCAGCGACACGGGGGCGGTGAACGTGTAGGAGTAGTCGTTGCCCGAGACGCTCAGCTCGGGGTTGGCCGCCAGATACTGCGTCCACGGGTCCACCGGGAGCTGGATCAACGCCCTGCCGACCTTGCCTGGGGTCGCGGAGGCGCTGAACCCGTACGCGTAGGTCTCGCCCGCCACCAGCGGGAGGTTGTCCTGGCCGATGATGACGTCCCACGGGTTGGTGGTCCCGCCCGGGATGTCGGCGCAGAGGCGGCCGTCGTCCACGGCCAGGGTGAGGTTGGCGGTGCCCCACCAGGGGGCGGTGCCGGCGTCGAAGGTGCCGTTCACGATCTGCTCGGGTCCCTCGTCGGCGGCCTGGGCGGCCGGGGCGGGGGACAGGGCGACCATGGTGATCAGGGCCAGTAAGGCGGCCCGGCTTCGGGTCATGGAGGTCCTTCAAGGGGTGGGAGCGCTCCCAATGGAGCCACCCGATCCTCCTTTCCCGCCGCCGCTCCCGTCAACGCCTGCGCACCATGCTTCCTGGAAGACGGTGAAACTTTCACCCGGGTTCGGCTGGGCCGGTGCGCCGCGTCGGTTTCGCGAGGTGGCGGGCCAGCTCGTCCGCCCTGCGGCGGTCGTAGGGGACGGCCAGGCGTTCCGCCGCCGCTCTGGCCTGCTCGGCCGTCCGCCTGGCCGCCCGCCGCCGGCCCGTCGCGGCCAGGACCAGGGCGCGGGCCCAGCCGATCCTGGCGGCGGCGCCGGGGTTGCGGGCGGCGTACTTGGACAGGCAGGCGAGCAGCGTACGTGCGGCCGGCTTGCCGGGGCGGGGGCTGAGCTGCCCGAACAGCTCGGCCAGGCCTGACCAGCATTCGAGCATGCCGGGCTGCACCGACGGCAGCTCCTCGGCCAGGGCCAGCACACGGCCGAGCACCGCCCACGCCTGCTCCTGCGCTTCGCAGCCGATGGGATCTTGGGATGCGAGGGCGGCGACGGGGTCGGGGGTGGTGGGGGTCTCCGGGGTGCGGAGGGAGAGGCGGGCGGAGGCGGTCAGGAGGCGCATCTCCTGGGTCACCCGCAGGGCGGGACCGTCCCGCAGGCCGAGCTCCTCCTCGTGCGTACGGCGGCGCTCGGTCGACAGGCGGGCGGCCGCGAGCACCCGCCTGATCCGCTCGGCCGGAACCTCGTCCATCCGCAGCAACGCCTCGGCCTGGCCGGTCAGGCACCAGTAACGGCCGATGTCGTCGCCCACCCGGGTGACCGCCAGCTCCTCCGTGGTGGCGAACAGCTCCACCGCCCCCGCGAAGTCCCCCTGCCAGAGGGCGGTCTCGGCGAGCAGGCCCGCACAGTTCTCCGCCATCCGGGGATCGAGGGTCCTGGCCCGCCCCTCACCGAACGACCGCCGCGCCGCCTCGAACGCCCCCGCACCGAGCTGGTCGAGCCCACGAGACAACAGGGCACGATTCGCCGCGTCGCCAGAGTGCTCGCCCACCTCCGAGGCTCGCCTGGCGTCGCCGGAGCGCTCACAGGTCCGCTCGGCTCGCGTGGCGTCGGCGGCCGGTGGCCAGCTGGGGTGCGT
Source organism: Nonomuraea rosea (assembly GCF_039539705.1). NCBI lineage: Bacteria > Bacillati > Actinomycetota > Actinomycetes > Streptosporangiales > Streptosporangiaceae > Nonomuraea > Nonomuraea rosea. The sequence continues at coordinate 431,122 of NZ_BAABDQ010000004.1, forward strand.
GGCGTCGCCGGCCGGCGTCCGGTTGGCGCGTGCGGCGTCGCCGGATTGCTCGATGGCGGCCAGGGCCCGGTCCGCGAGTGTGCCGTAGCGGGTGGCCAGACGATGGCGGCCGGCCAGGCGGGCGATCGTGGCGAAGTTCGCGTACGCCTCCGCGCGCAGCGCCGGCTCGCCCGCCCGCTCGGCGGCGTTGAGCTGCCGGAGCGAGGCGGCCAGCATCGTGGGCAGGTCCTGCTGGTGATAGGCGAGCCGGGCGAGCAGCGACAACGCCTGCGCGGCCTCGCCACAGCCCGCCGGATCGCGCCTCGACGGCACGAGCCCGCGCAGGCCCCGGCGACCCGCCGACGTCCCGAGCCCGCGCAGCACCCGGCGATCCGCCGACGGCACGAGCCCGCGCAGCACCCGGCGACCCGCTGCCGGCAGGAGGTGGCGGAGGGCCTGGAGGGCGGGGGGCAGGAGCCGGCGCGTGGCTGGGCGGGCGGCAATCGGGGCGAGGCGGTGGGTGAGCTGGCGGGCGGCGGCGGTGAGCATGGCGGTCCGGAGGCGGCCGGGGGAGTGCGGCAAAGGCTCGCCCAGCGCGTCGAGCGCGGCCCTGGCCAGCCGGGTGGCCTCAGGCTCCCTGGCGAGCTGGTACGCGCTGACCCCCGCCATCCGCGACCACCGGGCCCGCAGCCACGGCGACTCCGGCGTACGCGCGAGATGCCGCCTGACGATCGCCCCCGACTCCTCGTACAGGCGCAGCCGCAGGCACAGCGCCCAATAGCGGTCCAGGAACCGGGGCTCGCCCGAGGCCGCCCAGGCCAGCCGCACGTTGTCCATCTCGGCCCCGAGCACCCCGGTGACCTCGGTGTCCGAGCCGTCCTGGAGGGCGTTCGCGTGCCGGTCGAGCAGGCGGGCGAAGTGGGCGGCGTGCCTGGCGCGTACCGACTGCCGGGTCCTGCGGTCCTCCGCCAGGTGAGCGGCGGCGAACTGCTGGATGAGCGGGTGGAGGGCGTACCGGCCCGAGGGGGTCAGGTGGAGCACGCTGTGGTCCACCAGGCGGACGAGCGTCGGCGGGCTGGTGCGGGCGACCTCCAGGGCCGAGCGCAGGGTGCAGCCGCCGCCGAACACCGACAGCGCGGCCAGCGCCTGCCGCCCGGCCGGGTCCAGGAGCTCCCAGGAGGTCTCGAACACCGTGCGCATGCTCGCGTGGCGCGAACGCGCGGACGGGCAGGCGGTGGACAGCAGCCCCGTGGTGACGCCGAGCCGCTGGGCCAGGTCGGCGCACGGGATGGCGCGCAGCAGGCTGGCGGCCAGCTCGATGGCCAGCGGCAGGCCGCCGGTCGCGGCGCAGATCGCGGCCACCATGGCGGCGTCGCGGTCGGGGTCGAACGCCGGTTGCGCCCTGACCGCCCTGGCCGCGAACAGCGCCTCGGCGGCCGGCGCGGGCAGCGCCCGTACAGGGACGACCGTCTGACCTGGCAGGTCCAGCCGGCGCCGGCTCGTCGCCAGGACGCGCACGTCCGCCGCGGTGCGCAGGATCTCGGCGATGACCATGTCGAAGGCGGGCACGTGTTCGAGGTTGTCCAGTACGAGCAGGACGCGCCGCCTGGTCAGGGCCGCGAGCAGGAGCTCCAGGGCGGGGCGCGGCGGCGACAGGTCCACGTCCAGCCGGCGGGCCAGCGTGGTCACGGCCGCCTCCGGCCGTACGCCCGCGAACGACACGAACGCCACCTCCTGGCAGCCGTCCGCGGCGGCGATGGCCAGCCGGGTCTTGCCGATCCCGCCCTGGCCGAGGAGGGTGACCAGGCGTTCGCGCGCCAGCAGCCGCTGGAGGCGCAGGACGTCGGCGTCCCTGCCGATCAGGTCCGTGCCGGGGACGGGCAGGGGCGCGCGGCGGGCGGGGGCGGGCCGGGGCGCCAGCTCCCGTCTGACGGCCCGGGTTTCGGACGCTGGTTCGACGCCCAGCTCGGCGGCCAGGCGGCGGCGCAGGTCCTCGTAGCAGGTCAGCGCCGCGGCCCGGTTGCCCGCCCGGGCGAGTGACACCATGAGCAGGCGATGCGCCTCCTCGTCGAACGGGTCCAGCGCGGCCACGATGCGCGCGAGCCGCACGATCGTGGCCGTGCTCACGGTCGGGGAGGGCTCGTTCGCGGCGGTGCGCACCAGCAGTTCGCGTAACAGCAGGCGGACGCGGTGCCGTTCTGCGTCCAGCCACCCGGTGAAGGCGGGGGCGTCGCCGAAGCAGACGCCGTCCAGGAACTCCCCGCGCCACAGCCGCAGCGCCTGCGCCACCGTAGGGGCCCGGGTGAAGTGCAGGTGGTCCACGAAGCAGGCGTCGTCCGCGCGGAAGCTCACGTCGTCGCGGGTGATGTCCAGCCAGCCGCCCACCGCGCCGCGCAGCTCCGACAGAGACAGCCGCAGGCTGCCCCTGGCGTTGGCGTCGGGACGCTCGCCCCACAGCAGCCCGGCCAGCTCGGCCCGCGGGCGCGGCCCAGGGGTGGCGGCCAGGTAGCAGAGCAGGGCCCGCGTCTTGGCCGAGCGGATGCCCACGGGCGCCCCTCCGACGGCCAGGTCGGGCGGGCCAAGCAGCAGCAGGGTCAGCGAGTCTCCCATATTCGGATGAGCGTAGGCACGGGCCGCCTGATCGGCTGCGGAAAAGGGCACGGATGGCACGTGCCCTGTGTCACTGACCTGCGCTCTCACGATGCGCTCACGATGGCTTCCGCATTCTGATGCCGCGTTCGGCAAACGTTGCGGAACGCATGGAACATCGAAGGAGCAGGCAGCATGCACTCTCACAAGCTGATCGCCGCCCTCGCCCTGGCAACAGGCCTGGCCGCACCGGTAGCGCTGACCGCGAGCCCGGCCGCCGCCGCCATGGCCAGCTCATGCACCGTCACCCTCTACGACATCGACGCGTTCAACGTGGCGGAGCCGGACGGCCGGGACGAGCTTCGCTTCGAGGTCGGCGGGAACTTGTTCCCCCGGTTCAACTCCAACTGGTTCGGCATGACGGCGGGCAGTGACGGGGATCCCGGCGAGTTCGAGAACCCGTCCGACCTGATCGTCAACAACAACGACGTGACGTTCGACCTGCGCGAGGTCACCCCGCCGGCGGTGGGCCGAGGTGACCGGCTCGGCCTGGCGACGGCCCACGACTCCGTGTGCGACGGGCTCGCCGTGGGCGCCACCGCCATCGAGGAGGACATCATCACCGGAACCGCCGAGACGGCGTACTCGTACTCGGTCAGGCTTCTGCTGACCGGGCGGTAAGCCGGACCGGATGAGGCCCCGCCGGTCTTCCGGCGGGGCCTTCACCAATACCGGATGTTCTGGGAGGGTTCGAGCGTGGTCCGCGCCCTCACCCTGGCCGGGTGGCCCGTGCACGAGCTGCTCGAACGCCAGGCCCCCAAGCTGGCCAGGCAGCTCGTACGCGGTTTCGCCGAGCAGATCCCGCTCTACCGGCGGCTGCCGAAGGAGGAGCTCGATGGCGACATCACGGGCATCACCGAGCACAACCTGCGGCTGATCTCGCGCGTGTTCCGCGACCGCCGTCCGCCGACGAGAGCGGAGCTGGCGCCGTTGCGCGTGTCCGCGGCCCGCAGGGCGCAGGAGGGGGTGCCGCTCGAAGCCCTGCTCGCCGCCTACCACCTGGGCGCGCGCATGGTGTGGGAGCACTTGTTCGAGGCCGCCACGCCCGCCGACTTCGACGACGTCATGGCCGTGAACCGGCTCATCCTGCGCTACATGGAGGCGGTGACGGCGGCCGTGTGCACGGCGTACCTGGAGGAGCGGGAGAGCATGCTCAGCCACGAGCAGCACGCGATGCACGCCGCGGTCTCCGCGCTGCTCGGCGGGGATCGCGCGGGGCTGGCCGGGCTCCGGCTCGCGCCGCGCTACCTGGTGCTGGCCATCGCGGCGGGCCGGCATCCCGACGAGGAGTCGGACGAGCCCGGCGGGGCCATCGCGGGGCGGCGCAAGCTGCACAGGATCAGGAGCGCGCTCCAGCGGCACGCGGCCGAGCCCCTGCTGGCGGCGCTGGACACCACGGGCGGATTCGTCCTCGTCCCGTTGCCGGGCGAGGCGCCGGAGTGGTGCGCGGTCGGTGAGATGGCGGCCGCCGCGGGCAAGTCGGCGGGCGTGCCGGTGTGGGCGGCGGCCGAGTTCGCGCCCTCCTCGGGTGTGCCGGCTGCGGCGAAGCTGGCCGAGGAGGTCCTGGAGGTGGTACGGATCTTCGAGCAGCCGCCGGGCGTCTACCGGCTGGCCGACGTGCTGCTCGAATACCAGCTCACCAGGTCGAGCGAGGCGACCGAGGTGCTCGCCGGGCTGCTCGATCCGCTGCTGGACAATCCCGACCTGTTCAGGACGCTCAAGGCGTATCTGGACACCGGGCTCGACCGGCGGCGCACGGCCGAGCTGCTGCACGTGCACCCGAACACCGTCGACTACCGCCTGCGCCGGGCGGTCAGCCTGACCGGGCTCGACCCGGTGGACCCGGCGCACCTCCAGCGGATCGGCGCCGCGCTGGCCGCCCGCCGCCGGCTCGGCCACCGTACATAGAAGCCCGTCACACGGCGGACACGGCGGCAAAGCCCGTCACACGGCGGACACGGCGGCAAAGCCCGTCACACGGCGGACACGGCGGCCGTCACGATGGTGGCGAAGTTCCGCATGCCCAGCGCGTTCGGGTGGAAGGGCGCGGCGGGTGCGGCCGGGACGTACGGCTCGATCCACCGCACGCCGGGCGACGTGCACGGGTCGTGGCCGGTGCTCGGCGTCTGCAGGTCGATGAAGCCGATCCCGGCCGCGGCGGCCTGCTCGGCCAGCATCCGGTTGAAGTACATGAGGGTGGCCCGGATGTAGTTGGCGTCGGAGCGGATGATCGGGACGCGCGGGTAGCAGCCGTTCTGCGGCGCGTACGTCGCGTAGCCCACCATGAAGACCCTGGCCTGCGGGGCGCGGGCGCGGATGTCGGCGGCCAGAGCGACCAGCGTGGGCCGCAGCGCGTCGGTCTTGAGCCGCCAGGTGTCCTGGCCGTTCTCGATGTAGTCGTCGTTGCAGGCGTCGCCGACGGGCGGGGGCAGCAGGTTCAGGCAGTCCTCGATGAAGCCGGTCAGGCCGACGTCGTTCGCGCCGATCTGCACGGTGACCAGCGTCGTGTCCTGGCTGAGCGCGTTGAGCTGGGGCGGCACGCTGCCGAGGTCGGTGCCCTGAGAGGCGTACATGTCTCCGGTGTCGGCCCCCGAGCAGGTGACGTCGCGGAACGTGCCGGCGCCGATGGCCCGCGCGGTGAGGTGGGCGTAGTTGTGGTCGGAGCGCCAGCAGCCGAGGTCCGGTACGACCTGGTTGGGCACGAGCGGTCCCGAGGCGGCCGAGTCGCCGAGCGCCACGTACACCTCTCCCTGGACGGCGGCGTGCGCGGGCGGCGCGAGGGCCGGCACGAGCAACGCCGCGGCGAGCATGGTGAGCATCCGTCGGACCATGAGGACTCCTTCGGCAGGGGTGGGGGGTGTGGAATCCGTGGTGGTCGGTCAGCGGCGGAAGGGCCCGGTCACCTCGTAGGTGATGCCTCCGGTGCCCGCGGTCTCGCCGCTGGTGCCGCGCTGGGAGGAGAAGTAGAGCCGCGTGCCGTCAGGGGAGAAGGCGGGTCCGGTGATCTCCGACTCGCTCTGGCCGTCGAGCCGCATGACGGGTGCGACGACGCCGTCGGGCGTGATGATGTTGATCTCCATGTTGCCGCCGTCCTCGGCCACGTAGAGATCGCCCGATGGGCGTCCGGTGATGTTGTCGACGCCGTCCAGCGTGCCCGTGCCGTCGTAGATCGCGGACACGGTCTGGCGCGCGGTGTCGTAGGCCCAGACCTTGCGGTCCCCTTTCGCGGTGAAATAGCAGATCCCGGCGGCGTAGTGGCAGCCTTCGCCGCCGCTGAAGTGCCGCGCCGCCGAGACCTGGCGCCTGGTCTGGCGGGCCAGGGTGCCCGGCTGCGGGTCGGGCACGGGACGCCACTCCACGCTGTCGCCGCCGAGGCCGCACAGCACGTCGAGCCGGCCGCCCGACAGGTCGCCCCAGGTCGTGGGCGTGAAGCGGTAGAAGCAGCCGTCGGTCTCGTCCTCGGTCAGGTAGACGACCCGGTGGTCGGGGTCGCAGGCGGCGGCCTCGTGCTTGAAGCGGCCCATGGCGGGGCGGCTCTGGGCCGCGCGCGTGCCGTACGGGTCGGTCTCGTGGACCCGGCCGCGGAAGATCTCCTCACACGACAGCCAGGTGTTCCAGGGGGTGGCGCCGCCGGCGCAGTTGAGGTTGGTGCCGTTCAGCACGCGGTAGGCCCGCTCGATGGAGCCGTCCGCCCTGAACTTGATCGCCGAGGCCCCGCCGATCAGCGGCACCTCGGAGTTGGAGACGTAGATCCAGCCCGTGCCGTCGGCGAAGCAGGCGCCGCCGTCGGGGGCGGGGTGCCAGAGCGTGCCGCCGACGTTCCTGCCCGTCCTGGCCACGATCCGGCCGGTGAAGCCCGTGGGTAACGCCATGCCGTTCGCGTCGGGTGCGCCGAGCGGCCCGTACGGGCTCGGGCCCGCGGACACGGACGCCGCCGCGGCCTCGCTCCACATCGCGCCCGAGAAGGCCACCGCCGCGGAGACGGTGGTGATGAAGGTACGGCGCCGCATCGTGTCTCCACTGGTCGCAGTTCAATTCGCAGACACACGATGAGCCATGCTCGTCATTCTGTGAACTGGACAGCGCAGTAAACTCCAGCGGTCAAATCTGTGACGCCTCACAAAGGGCGTCAGTCGAGTGTGACGGGGCGCCACATCGGCCAGTAGATCGTCCCGTCGGGCAGCGCGAACGACGGGCGTTCCTGATAGCCGTGCCGCGCGTACAGGTCGCGGTTGCGCGGGTCGTTGGCCTCCAGGTAGACGGGCAGGCCGTCCAGCCGGGCATGGTGATGGCGCAGCAGCGCCGCGCCGAGCCCCTGGTTCTGCCGTTTCGGGTGGACCGCGAGGAAGGCCAGGTAATGGCAGGGCTCGGCGGGGTGGTTCGCCGCGAACAGCGCGTCGAGGGCGCGGAAGCGCTCGGCCCACTCCCCGGTGGCCTCGGCCAGGCGGCGCTCGTAGTCCTCGGGGTCGGGCATCGGGGCGTCGCGCGGGAACCAGACCGCCGCCGCGGGACCGTCGTCGACGAGGTCGATCTCGCCGTGCTCGACGGCGTGGTCCACGAGGATCCGGAAGCTGGCGATCATGATCTTGTGGCGTTCGCGCCGATCGGGCACCAGGTAGGCGAGCGACTTGAGCCCGGCGAACGCGGTGGCGATGAGCTCCGCGACCTGCCCCGCGTCCTCGGCCGTGGCGCGGCGGATGTCCGGCCTCATGGCGAAGGTCTCTTTCATGGCCCCGATCTCCTCTTCTAGCGAGTTGTCCGGTATTCCTGTCCTTCTGCTGCTTTGGCGCCCATTCCCACCCGAGCGTAGAGGGCGGGCCTGCTCGCGCGCAGCACGAGCGCCCACACCACCCCGATCGCCGCGGCCACGCCGTAGAGGGCGGGCAGGAGCCACGCCAGCGGATCGCCCTCCGGTACGCCGAGCAGCGCCCAGAAGTTGTCCAGCGCCAGCCACACCATCACGGCCAGCGCCAGCGCGGCGAGCACGGGCGCGATCATCCGCTGGGTGGGCGTCTCGCCGCTCGGCTCACGGGCGAAGAAGGCGATCACCGCCAGGGAGGTGATGAAGATCAGCAGCAGCACGCCGAGCCCGCCGAACGCGCCGCCGTAGAAGAACAGCTGCACCAGCGGGTCGAGCCCCAGAACCGCGTAGATCACGATGACGGCCAGCCCGAACACGCTCTGGGCGATCGACCCCGCCTGGGGCGCACCGCTGCGCGCCCGCGTCCTGCCGAAGATCGCGGGCAGCACGCGCTCGCGGCCGAGTGCGAAGAAGTAGCGGGCGGTGGTGTTGTGGAAGGAGATCATCGCCGCGAACACGCTGGTCAGGAAGAGCACCCTGGCGATGTCCACCACGGTGCCGCCCAGGTGCCCGGCGGCCAGCGCGAAGATGGTGTCCGCCTGGTCGCGCCGCGCGACGGCCACGATGTCCGCCGATCCGATGGCGACCGTCATCGCCCACGACGAGAGCGCGTACAGGAGGGCGATGATCACCACGGCCGAGTACGTCGCCAGCGGCACCGTACGCCGGGGCTCCCTGCTCTCCTCCGAGAACACCACGGACGACTCGAACCCGACGAACCCGAGCGTCGCGATCACCAGGATCGCCCCCACGCCGGGCACGAACAGCGCCCCCGGCGACAGCGTCTCCAGCGCGAGGCCGGAGGCCGCCGGGTTGACCAGGTCGGCGGCGTCGAACAGGAGGATCACCGCCACCTCGGCGGTCAGCAGGATGGCGAGCAGGCGGCCGTTGACATCGACCCGCAGCACGCCCAGCGCCGCCACCAGCGCCCAGGCGACCAGCGCGATCACCCACCAGGGCGGCACCGCGCCCACCCACCGTTCGAGCACCGGGGCCGCCGCCGCGCCGAACGCGCCGTAGAGCGCCGCCTGCAACACGTTGTACGCGATCAGCGCCATCCAGGCGGCCCCGATGCCGGCGGGACGGCCCAGGCCGCGGCTGATGTAGGTGTAGAAGGCGCCGGCGTTGGCCAGGTGCCGCGCCATGGCCACGTACCCGACCGAGAACACCGCCAGCACCAGCCCCACCACCAGGAACGCGATCGGCAGGCCGGTGATCCCGGTGATCGCGTACGCGGTGGTGACCACCCCGGCGACGACGGTCAGCGGCGCGGCGGCGGAAAGGACGAAGTAGACGACCGTCGGCGCGCCGAGCCGGTCGGCGGCGAGTGCGCCGGGGACGGGGTCGGAGCCGGGATGTGCGCTCATCTGATTCCTCTCCACGGGGCCGGGGTGTGCCCCGGCTTGCCCGAGCCGGTCGTGTCCCAGGAGAAGTCATCGCTTTTGCGGGCGACCAGCCTTGCGGCGGCGGAAAGCCGTCCGGCGCAAGGTGTACCAAGAACGCCAGCACCCGGGTAGGCCCCATTTACGAAAGACCGGGACAGTGGCGCGCCCGCATCGGCGTGGACGCGGGCGGGCACGGCAGCTACCTGGCCAACGGCAACGCCTGCGGCGACAGGACGGTGACGGACTTCCTGGTCACCGGGCGGCGGCCGGCGCAGGACACGCTCTGCCGGTGACACCGGAAATTTCACAAATATTGGGAGTGAAGTGCACGCTGTTGAGCCATGCGTAATGTGTTGATATCTGGCCATTAACGGTACGGAAGGTGCACCATGGCGGACCCGTTCGAAGCCTCCATCGAGGAGCTCGCCGATCAGGTGAACCGGCAGGTCCGGCGGGTGCGCGAGACGTACGGGCAGCTCGGCTCCATCGAGTCCACGATGACCTCGGACGACGGGATGATCAGTGTGACCGTGGGGCCGGAGGGCCGGGTGCGCGGGATCGAGCTGAACACGCGGGTGTATCGCAGGCTGTCGCCCTCCGAGCTGTCCGCCGCGCTCATGCGGGAGATCGACCGGGCCGCCGACGACGTCGCCGGGCAGCGCAGACGGCTGATGGAGCCGCTCATGCCGGAGGGGCTGCCGTACGCGGAGGTGTTCGGCGCGGACGCCACGCTGGAGGCATTCCTGCCCAGGCCCGTGGACCCCGCCGCGTGACCGGCTACCGGGTGGACCCGGGGGCGCTGCGCCGCGAGTCCGCCGTCTACGAGGAGCGGCAGCGGAACGCGGAGCGGGCGCGCGACGACCTCCGGGCGGCCTTCGACCGCGACAGGAACACCCTCGGGAACGACGAGTACGGCGCCGAGCTGGCCAAACAGCTGCCGCAGATCGAGGCGGGGCTGTTGGGCGGGCTGCAGGCGTACGTGGACGAGCTGGCCGGCATCGCCGGCGGCCTGCGCGCCGACGCCGGCACCTACGAGCAGGCCGGCGGGTCCCCAACCGGCGGCTCCTGATCGCGCATGGGATTCGACGGGCTCCTCGTCCCCGACTGGGCCAAGCCGTACGTCGGCTGGGTGGTCGGCATGGACTGGCCGAAAGGCGATGAGGACGGCTGCTTCCGTCTCGCCGACGCCTGTGTGACGGCCGCGCACCGGCTCGTCGAGGGCACGGCGGCCGACCTGCCGGGGAGCGCCGCCAAGCTCGGCTCCGACTGGGACGGCGCGGCCCACCTGGCCTTCGCCACCCACGTCGCCGAGGTCGCGGGCGGTCAGGTGGCGGGGCTGGTCAAGCGGCTCATCGACACGGCGGTCGCGCTCAACGGCGTCGGGGTGCAGATCCAGTACGCCAAGTACATGATCGAGGTCACGGTCTGGCTGCTGATCGCGCAGCTCGCGTACCTGCTGGCCGCCGCCCTGGCCAGCGGCGGAGCCAGCCTGGCGCTCATCCCGCCGCGCGTGCAGCTCGCCCGGCTGACGGTGGCGCAGATCGCCAAGCAGGTGCTGCGCAACATCGCGATGTACGCCGGGATCGTGGCGGGGATGGACGCCGGCATCCAGCTCACGCAGGTGGCGCAGGGGCGCAGGGACGGGCTCGACGGGCGGCAACTGGTGGTCTCGGCGCTGAGCGGCGGGGCCATGGGCGGCCTCATGGGGCTGCTGTCGGGCGGGCTGACCCGGCTGGCCACGCCTGCGCTGCGTGCCGGGCTGACCAGCGCGGAGATGGGGACGGCCGAGCGGCTGCTCGCGGCGGCCAGCTCCTCCATCTACGGGCAGGCGGCCCAGTACGCGGTGGCCGGGGGGCTGACGACGGCGGGGACCATGCTGGCGGAGGGGAACTTCAGCTGGGACCTGCTCGCCAAGGGCATCACGTCGAGCGCGCTGGGGGCCGATGGGCAGCACCTGAACACGGTGCTGCCGCATGGGGGTGGCGCGTCCCCGCTGACCTCGCCGTACACGTCCCCCTCCACCCCCGACCCGACCCCGCCCCCCACCTTCCACCCCGCCCCCGCTTCCACCTCCCACTCCGCTTCGACTCCCACCTCAGACCCCAGCCCGAACCCCGGCCCCGGCTCGGCCCACGGCTCGGCCTCCGGCCCCTCTTCCGGTCCTGGCCACGACGTCGCCCCAAGCCCTGGCCCCCACGCCGGTCCGGGCCCCGGCACCGGCGTCGATTCGGGTCCCGCCGCTGACGCGAGCTCCGCAGCGGGCCCTGTCCCTTCGTCCGGCCCGAGCCGGGGCACCTCGCTGAGCCAGGTCGCCGACCTCTACGCGGCACTCCACGCCGACCCCGCCAGCCAGCCCACTCCCGCGCACGGCCCGCCCACCAACCCTCCCCCCGGTGCGGGGCCCCCGCCGGACGCGCGGCCGCAAGCCACCCAGGACGGCCCATCCCACCAGCCGCCCGATCGCGGAGTAAGCACCCCGCCGCACTCACCGGCAAGACGCGGCGAGGCCGAGCCGCCGGCCACGGCTCGCCCCGGCGACGCCCACCCGTCGCGTCCGGGCGACGTGCAACCCGCGCGCCCCGAGGAGGCCCGGCCGACGCGTCCGGGCGACGTGCCACCCACACGATCGGGGGAGGTGCAGCCGTCTCGCGTGGACGCCCAGCCCGCACGTGCGGGGGACGTGCAGTCCGTGCGCCCTGGAGATGACCAGCCGGCGCATCCGGGGGAGGTGCCGCCGGCGCGTCCCGGTGACGCTCAGGCGCCACCCCCGGCGGGGGACGTGGGCGGCTCCTCCGTCAAGCCGGATGCGGTGACCGAGCAGGCGACGGCGTCGGAGGCCCCCAACACAGCTCCCAACACAGCTCCCAACGCGGCCCCCAACACGGCCCCCAACGCGGTCCCCAGTGCTGCGGTCCCCGACACGGCCCAGAATGCGGGTGGCACGCGGGCGCCGTTCGACTTCGAGCGCTTCTACAACGACCCCCGCTGGTCCGCCGACGCCACCAAGTTCGAGCAACGCCTGGGCGCGTACTACTTCAACCACCCCCACTCCCTGGACGCCGCCCGCGTCGCGCTGGGCAAGCTGCGGGACGTCCTGCACACCCTCACCCCACGGGAGCCGGGCGAGCACCCCACCGCATTCGCCCGCCGCGTCGAGAGCGCGTTCTTCAGCAACGACCACACCAGCTCCGGCCAGGCGGGCAGGACCGGCGGCGTGACGGTGGACGACCTGCTCACGCACGGCAACGTACGCGAGCTCGTGACCGCCATCTACAACGGCGCCTACTTCAACCGCCACAACCCGCACATCTTCGGCACAGCCCTGCTCGACATCATGGATCGCAACCGCTGGATCGACGCCCACACCGCCGGGCTGGACGTAGACGCGGTACGCCGGGCCCATCACCAGCTCGACCAGCGGATGCACCGCCCGATCCTGGGCCGCCTGGAGAGCAGGTTCACCAGCATGTACACGTTCACCCGCGACCCCTTCGGCACCGGGAACGTCGGCATGCTGTCGGAACGCGGCGCGCGCGACGTCGCCGAGATCATCGCGAGCCAGCTCAGCCGCCGCGACCGCACCGAGGAGGAGATCCAGCGGCTCGGCCTCAACACCACCCCCGGCGAGTACGCGCGCAGAGGAGCCCCGCTGGGCAGGTTCGAGCGGCAGTTCCTGGAGTCGGTGCTCGGCGAGCCGCTGCGCCAGGACACGCCGCTGCCCTGGCGGGAGGGCGTGACCTCGCACGAGACCACGTCGGGCCGGTGGGCGAAGAAGGTGACGAGCGAGGGCTTCCCGGTGATCGACGGCGTCTCGGCGACGACCTCCAAGATGCTGACGGCGATCAAGTTCCTCGGCCTCGGCCCGGTGCTGAACGAGCGCTTCCTCGGGGCACTGATGGCGTGGATGCTGCCGAGCCGGGACCACTCGCTGTTCGAGATCGCCAGGGGCGCGCAGATCGCGGACGTGGGCGGGATGCGGCTGGAGCCCGGCGCCCGCCCCTCCGCCGCGGACTTCTACCGCAGCCTGCCCGGCCTGGACCTGGGCACGTTGCGGCGGGAGATCCTGCCCGACGGCATGTTCCCGCACGAGTCACGATATTTCGGCCAGGCCACCGACCCGCACGGCTTCTCCGAGACGCAGCACCCCAAGGTCCGCGACAACGCCGCCACCCTCTGGCCGCAGCTCGAAAGCGGCCGCGTGACCGACCCCGACCTCGCACGCTGGCTGGACCGCAACGGCGTGGACGCCGCGGACCCGGCCCAGGTACGTGCGCTGGGCGAGCGGCTGTCGCCCGCGCATGTGATGGCGCTGACCGTGTACACCCGGCACAGCCACTACCTGATCAACAACGTGACGCGCACCCAGCTCTGGACCGCCGGAGCGTCGGAGCCGGTCGTCCGCCGCCGGATGGTGGACAAGGTCAACCAGCTCGTCGAGAACTACCTGGACAACCTCGCCACCGACCGCAAACCCCTGCCGCTCCCGCTGGCGTTGCGCCCGCTCCTGCACGTGGGCGACGGGCACCTGAAGTCGAGCTCGCCCCTGAACTCGGTCGCCCGGTCCTACGTCGACGCGTCCCGCCGTACGGACGAGGCCGCGCAGCGGTTCGCCGACCTGCGGCCTGAGGGCCGTACGGGGGGACGTACCGAGGAGGTGCGGCAGGCGGGCAAGGACCTCAGGGACGCGCGCAGGGAGCGGCAGGCGGCCTGGAACGCGATCAAACAGCAGGTCGGCCAGGCGACACCCCGCCTGTACGACGAGATGCGCTGGCACGCCGACATGGTGCACGACGCCATGGCGCAGCTTCCAGCGGTCGGTACGCCCGAACGTCCCGTACAGGCGTACCGGGGCGACTGGATCACGCCGGTGCACTCGCCGATCTACGGCTCGAAGTGGCAACCGCGCGGGACCGCCCGCGAGTTCCTCAGCGTGAGCAAGCTGCTGGAGGTGGCGATCAGGTTCATGGCGGAGAACCCGGCGAGCGACCGCAAGGTCCTGGTCGTCTACCGGCTCACCGGGCAGCAGGCCAGGGACGTGTCCGTCTTCTCCTCCTTCGCGCAGGACGAGGAGGCCGTCTTCCCGCCGCATTCGCGCACGCACCGCGTGGACGATCCTGAGCTGGCCGTGAGCCTGCGCGCCGAGGTGAACCGGCTGGCCGCCGACATGGTCGCCCGCGGTGTGATCCCGGAGGCGCCGCGGTCCTATGAAATCATCGTGATGGAGGAGGGCTGACGTGAGCGCCGAGTGGGCTGAGCTGGACGACGGGGCCTGGCAGCTCTACGGCGGCCTCCACCGGCTGCTGCTGCGCCTGGCCGGGCGGGTGCCGGACGAGCTGCTGACCCGGGCTCGCACCATGCTGGCCGTGGGCGATCTGTCCTACCTGCCGGAGACCGTGACGATGGCCGCGCTGGAGTACGGCGTGCCGCTGACGGCCCAGGAGCTGGGGCTTCTTCGCGAGGTGTTCACGGCGCTCGGGATCGAGGGCGAGCCGGCGGGCATCGACCGGGTCCCGACCACGGACCCGACTCCAGACGCCCCGCCCACCAACGCCATCGACCGCGTGAACGCCGCCGACCCCGCTCCCGCCACGGGTCACCGCTTCTCGCCCGACTTGGCCGAGCCGCCCAGGATCCCGGCCGGTCTCGACCTGACCGACGGCGTCCCCGTGGAGCTGGCCGACCTGGAGGACGAGCTGTTCGACCTGCACGACCACCTGGTGGTGGACGCGCTGAGCGAGCACACGGGCGTCGTGGCGGTCCTGCGCGCCTGGCGCTCGGGGCCCGGGGGACGGCGCCGGGTCTACCTCGCCGAGGTCGATCCGGGGGTCATGGCCTGGGAGCTGACCCTGGAGGCCCAGACGGAGCTGCGCCAGCTCGGCGAGGACGACCCGCAGGCCGAGGTCTACTGGACCGGCGACGACCTCCCGCCCTACCACCGCGCCGCCCGCGCCGCCGCGACCGTCCTGTGGAAACGCCAGCCATAGGAGCTCCCGTGCGGTCTCCGGAGGGCGACACGAAAGTGCAGGTCAGGTGGTGTTGGGCTTAGCGGTCGCGGCCCGGTACGGTCGGCAGCATGCGTGCCTACCGAGCCGGTTCCCTGGCACTTTCCGCGCTGGCCGCACTGTCCACCGCGTGCGGCGGCGGCGCCGTGCCCGCCGTACGGGAGGCGGCGTTGCCCGCCCAGTCCCCGACGCAGTCGGCACAGCCCTCGGCCACCAAGGCGCGCCCGCTGGCGGGCAAGGTCGTGGTGATCGATCCCGGCCACAACGGCGGCAACGCCAGCCACCCGGAGGAGATCAACCGCCCGGTCGACATCATCACCGGAACCAAGCCCTGCAACACGACCGGCACCCAGACCCGAACCGGCTACCCCGAGCACGCCTTCACCTGGGACGTGGCGGGCAAGCTGAAGCCGATCCTGGAGCGCATGGGCGCCAAGGTCGTCCTCACCCGCCCCAACGACGAGGGCGTGGGCCCGTGCGTCACCGAGCGGGCCGCCATCGGGAACGAGGCCAGGGCGGACGCGGTCCTGTCCATCCACGGTGACGGCGCCGCGCCGAGGGGGCACGGGTTCCACGTGATCATGCCGGGGCTGGTGCCCGGTCACACCGACGGCATCATCAAGCCGTCCCGCCGGCTCGGGGTGACGGTCAGGGACGCCTTCCGCTCGGGCACCGGCATGCCGTACGCCACCTACACCGCCAAGAACGGCCTGCAGACCCGCACCGACCTGGGCGGGCTCAACCTGTCGAAGCGGCCGGCGATCTTCATCGAGTGCGGCAACATGGGCAACACCGGTGACGCGGCCAAGATGTCCGACCCCGACTTCCGCAAGCGCATGGCCGCCTCCCTGGCCGTCGGCCTCAAGCGATATCTCGGCGGCTAGCCAGCCCCGTACGCGCGCAGGAACGCCGCGACCGCCGACTCCGAGATCCGCCGCAGGTCGGCTTCCGTGTAGTGGTCACCGCCACCCCAGAACATGACCTTGTTCACGGGGATCCACAGCAGCAGGCCCACGAAGTGCTCGGCGGCGACCTGCGGGTCCTCCAGCCGGAGCAGCCCGCGCTCCGCCAGCCGGCCGAACGAGCCCGCCAGGGTCTCCAGCGAGCGCTCGAAGCCCTGCTGATACCAGGTACGGCCGAGGTCGGGGAAGCGGTCGGCCTCGGCGATGATCAGCCGCCGCAGGCGGAGCAGGTCGGGCCGCATGAGCGCGTCGAGGAACTGGCGGGCCAGCTCCCCCAGGTCCTTCTCCAGGTCGTTGCTCTCGTCCAGAGTCGCCGTGATCATCTTGGCGAGCCCGTCCACCTGGCCGGTGGTGTCGAGGATGATGCTGGTGAAGAGCTGTTCCTTGTCGATGAAGTGCTTGTAGACGGTCTGTTTCGAGACCGCGGCCAGCGCGGCCACCTCGTCCATGCTCGCGCCCACGTAGCCGTTGCGCAGGAAGACCGGCCGTGCCGCCTCCATGATCTGCCGGCGCTTGCGTGCCGTCCGGCCGTCCTCTTCCGCTGCCATGAACGCCCCTTCTCGTCGACGGAAATAGAGTACTAGACAGTTCCGTACCGATTTGAGTACTGTACCGTCTAGTTCCAACGACGAACAAGGATGTGCGGTGCTATGAGTGATCTTCAGAAGAAGGTGCAGGAAGCGGCCGACAGGCTCGTGGAGTCAGGCGATGAGCGCGGGCTGCAGGTGGCCGTCTATCGCGACGGCGAGCAGATCGTGGACGTGGTGGCGGGCGTGGCCGACCCCGAGACCGGGCGGCTCGTCACCCCGGACACCCCTTTCTACAACTTCTCGATCGGCAAGGGCGCGACCGCGACCGTCGCTCACGTGCTCGCCGAGCGCGGCCTGTTCGGGTACGACACGCCGGTCGCGGAGCTGTGGCCCGAGTTCGGCCGGCACGGCAAGCAGGGTGTGACCGTGCGGCACGTGCTCTCGCACACGGCCGGCGTTCCCGGGGTGCCGCTCGACACCACGCCTGAGGACGTCTGCGACTGGGGCAAGATGGTCGCCGCGCTGGAGGACGCGGAGCTGTGGTGGGAGCCGGGCGCCAAGGTCGGCTACCACGCCTACACGTTCGGGTTCCTGGTGGGCGAGATCGTCCGGCGGGCCACCGGCAAGGCCATCTCGCAGGTGCTGCGTGAGGACGTGGCCGGGCCGCTGGGGGTGGCCGACGAGCTCTACTTCGGGATGCCGGAGCAGGAGCACGCCCGGCTGGCCAAGCTGGAGGACGCGCCGATGGACATGTCGGCGTTCGGGGAGATGCCCGCGGACCTGCCGATGTTCAAGGCGGGGCCGATGACGCTGATGCCGGGCGCGGAGCTGGGCAGCAGGCCCGACTACCTGTCGGCCGACATCCCGGCGGGCGGGAAGACCTCGGCCAGGGCCATCGCGAGGATGTACGCGGCACTGCTGGGCGAGGTGGACGGCACGCGGCTGATCTCGGCCGAGCGGCTGCGGGAGGTGACGGCGGTGGCGTCGAACGGGATCGACGAGGTGTTCGGCATGCCGACGGCGTGGGGGCTCGGGTACGGCATCGGCGGTCCGGGGTCCACGGCCGAGGAGAGCCCGACGGTGTTCGGGGTGCCGGGAGCGGGCGGCAGCGCGGCGTGGGCCGACTCCGCGACCGGAGTCTCGTTCGCACTGACCAAGAACAGGCTCACCAACGACTTCGCGGCGGCCGGGCTGATCGGCGAGATCGTCACCCGAGCCTGAACCGGAACAGGGGGCAGGGGGGTCAGCCGTCGCGGCAGAGTGGCGGGCCACCGACCACGCAGGCGATGTCGTCGAGCTCACAGCTCAGCAGAGTGCCGTCCATGCCCAGCACGAGCACGAGATCGCGCCTGGATGGATGAGCCAGCATGACCCTGCCGACGACACCATTGTCCAAGACCACGGTCGGGCGGGCTGCCGCGTTGTCCATGCCCTCGTGACTCCTCTCCCGTCAGGGACGGGGCCCGAACGGAACCCGTCCCCACCAGGATGCACAGGTCGAGGGCCGTAGCGCATCGGTCATCCGGCTCTAATTCCGGTACGCCCCGGGAAGGACCCCGGAGCCGGCGGCCGGTGAAAAGCTCCCGCAGGTCCGCGAGCAGCAGGTCCGGCCCTTCCGTCGCGGCGAAAAGGGATGACCCAGGAAGCCGGAAAAGCTAGCCCCCGGGCCGGATGCCCGAGCGGCGGATCAGCTCGCCGTCGTCCACGTCGACCTCGGCCGGTGGTGTTCGTGTCATGCCTGCTGTTCTCCGAAAGCCCCGGATCGAGTTCTCGCTCACGCGGACGTGAAGCGAGAACCTGTTCTCTTTCGCCTGCCCGTCGGGCCGAAGCGGGCTTCCCGCGCGATGCCGAAGTGGCCGAGTAGTATGACGTCCACGTTGTACGCGGCGAAGGAGACGGCTCCTGGTGAGCGATCTAGAACGCGTTCCGCCCGGCGTGGACCCTAACGTTCCGAGCTCGGCACGGGTGTACGACTACCTGCTCGGTGGCAAGGACAACGTCGCGATCGATCGCGCGGTCGCCGACAAACTGCTCGCGGTCGCGCCCGACGCCCGCCTGGTCGCCAGGGCCAACCGGCGCTTCCAGATCGACGCGGTCCGCCATCTGGCGGAGCTGGGCCTCCGCCAGTTCATCGACCTGGGCACCGGGATCCCGACCTCGCCGAGCATCCACGAGACCGCCCGCGCCGTGAGTCCCGCCTGCCGGGTGGTCTACGTGGACCACGACCCCGTGGTCTGCCTGCACGCCCAGGTGCTGCTCGCCGACGCCCCCGGCGTCGCCGGCATCCAGGCCGACCTGCGCCGCCCGGCGGAGGTGTTCGCCGACCCGCACGTCACCGGGCTGATCGACTTCGACCAGCCGCTGTGCGTGCTGATGGCGGGCGTACTGCACTACGTGATGGACGAGGAGGATCCCGCCGGAATCGTGGCCGCCTTCAAGGAGCGCATGGCGCCGGGCAGTCACCTGGTGCTCTCGCACGCGATGGCGGAGAGCGATCCCGAGGCGATCGCGCAAATCGCGATGGCGACCATCGGCTCGCCCGCGCAGGCCGCGTTCCGTTCGCGGCCGGAGGTGCTGCGGCTGTTCGAGGGGTTCGAGCTGATCGGGCCCGGCCTCGTGCCCGTCCAGGACTGGCGCATCGACGGCGGCGAGGCCGGCTTGTCTCAGCTGAACGGCGTGCCGCAGCTGCGCGTCGACGGCGGGGTGGGGTTGCTCAGAGCTTGATGCCGGCGATCACCCGGCCGAGCTCGGGGACCAGGGGCTCACTGGTCAGTACGGTGACGACGACGCCCCGGCGCTCGACCCAGCCGGCGTAGCGGCCGGTGCCGAGCGCGCCGTCGCTCTCCTGAGTGATCACCTTGCGGCCGCCGAGCTTGACGATCTTCGTGTCGCCGGAGAAGACGCCCAGGTCGAAGGGGGCGTTCTTCAGTTGCGTGAGCTTCTTCGCGGCCGGCCAGCACACGACCCGCACCCACAGCAGCCGCCGCTTGCGGTCCACGTCGCTGCGGTCGTCCGTCCACTCGTAGCCGTACTCGGTGATGCCGTCGTGCTTGTTGACGTTGACCTGTCCGTAGGTGAAGCCCTTCGGGAGGTGGCCGACGCGCACTCCCTTGATCGCGGTCGCGCCCCTGGGCGGCTGGTCGGTCTTCCCGTCGGACGACCGCTTCGCCTCCGACTTCGACGGCACGGGGCAGGCGGGACGCTCGGCGGCCTGGGCGGGGAGCGCGATCAGGGCCGCGGCGATCGGGAGCACGGACACGGCGGCAAGCTGCTTGATCTTCATGTCGGGATTGGATGCGCGCGTCGCCCGGAAAGTTCAGTACTCCTTGAGCTCGATGTCGGTCGCGAACTTGTCGGTCATCTTCATCATCAAACCGAGCAGGAAACTGTATTTGAACGTCCAGTTGCGCAGCCGGATCCTGGTCGGCGACGCGGGGGCGAGGAAGGGGCCCGCACTGCCACGCTCGGCCACCTTGGCGTATCCGCGCAGCTGCCTCTCGTACTCGGCGAAGGCGGTCCGGTGATCGCCGCCCGCCGCGGCCAGCTCGCCCGCCAGCACGTACGCGCCCACCATGGCCAGGCCACTGCCGAAGCCGCCCAGGGTGTTGCCGTACGCCGAGTCGCCCAGCAGCACCACCCGGCCCTGGCTGTAGCGGTCGATCCTGACCTGGCTGAGCGAGTCGAGGTAGACGTCCTCGGAGTCGCGTACCGCCTTCATGACGGCCGGGACCTGCCAGCCCATGCCCGCGTAGACGCGCGCCAGGATGTCCTTGTGCTGCCTCATGTCGTACCGGTCGTAGTCGAGCTGCTCAGAGGCGAAGACGAAGAACGCGGGCGCCTTCGGGCCGCCGACGGCCGCCATCCTGCCCGGCTCGTTGTACATCCTCGGCATCGCGCTGAAGTCGCCGTCGAGCTCGCCGAGCTCGTCGAGCTCCACAAGGGCGTAGTAGTGGCCGAGGAACCTGACGAAGTCCGACTCGGGGCCGAAGGCCAGGCGGCGCACGTTGGAGTGGATCCCGTCCGCCCCGACGACCAGGTCGAACGTGCGGGGCGCGGAGCGCTCGAAGGTGACGTGGACGCCGTCCCTGGTCTCGGTGAGCGAGGTGATCGAGTCGCCGAAGACGTACTCGCAGGCGGAGGACGTGCGCTCGTACAGGAGGGCGGACAGGTCGCCGCGCTTGATCTCGAGGTCGCCGCCGGTGAACTCGCCGGGGATGACGGCCAGCCGGCGGCCGTTCGCGTCGACGATCTCCTGGTCGGTGCCGCCGGTCTGCAGGCGGCGCACGTCCTCCAGGATGCCCATGCGGGTCAGGACGGTGCGGTGGGTCTCGCCCTTGAAGTCGACGGCCTGGCCGCCGAGCCGCAGGGTCGCGGACCTCTCGACGACGGTGACCTTGAAGCCGTGGCGGGTGAGCCAGTAGGCGAGTGCGGGGCCGCCGATGCTGGCGCCGGAGATGAGGACGTTGGTGTTCTTCATGCCGGGAAGCTTCGCGAGCCCCGCTGACAACCGGGCGACCACCGGCTGACAACCCCGCCCCTGTCTGTCAGTGCCCTCGGGCGTCGCGGGGTCCTGCCGGGGCGGCGGTCATGGGCCCGGTGGCGTGCTCCCGGTCAGCGTCGCGAGGGCGTCCTCCCTGCTCATCGTCACGCCTCGGGCGTACGCGGCGGCGAAGCGCCCAGGGCCCAGGGCGCGCGTGGCGGCGGCGGCGACCCTGGCGACGTCGTGGTCCCCGGCGACGGCCATGCCACGGATCGCCACACCCACGCCCAGCAACAGCGCCGCCCGCTCAGCCCGCCCCTCGGCCCGCCCGTCGGCGTCGCCCTCGAACCGCGCCTCCGGCCCGCCCACACGGAGGCCCCGGCCCGCGAGATCCCCGGTGGCGTCGGCGGGGAGCGGCCGTGTGGCGAGGTCTTCGGTGGTGTCGGTGAGGAGGGCGTGGCCGGCGAGGCCTTCGGCGGCGTCGGCGAGGTCGGTGCTCAGCGGCGACTTCAGCGCGGCGGCCAGCGCCCGGCGGTGGAGGCGGGCGGCCGGGACGAGGTCGCCTTTCGCCGCGGCCAGCCGCGCCAGCGCGGTGAGCGTATGCGATCGGGTGCCTTCCGCGGTGAACGCGCCGGACTCGGAGGCGCCCAGCGCCGCTTCGAGCAGCCGCCCGGCCTCCGCGAGATCCCCCTCGAACCGGGCGATCTCGCCCATGGGCAGCTGGACCGCCGCCATCAGCTCCGGCCTCCCGAGTCGCTTGGCCAGGTCGCGCACCCGCGCCAGGTCGGCCCGCGCGGCCGGCGTGTCACCGGCCCGCCAGTGCCCGTCAGCCCGCCTGCGCAGCACGTCCGCCAGCTCTTCGAGCGCTCCCAGCTCTTCGAGCAGGCCGACCGCCTGCCGCCACAGCTCCATCGCCCGCGTCCACTCGCCACGCCAGCTCGCGATGACCGCGAGCCAGTCGAGCCCCTGCGCCTTCCCCCAGCGCTCGCCCACCGTGCCGAAGTCGGCGAGCGTGTGCTCCATCTCCTGCTCGGCCGCCACGACCGACCCGTTGAACAGCGCGACGAGCGCGAGGCTGAGCCGCCCGAGCGCCCGGCTCCACGGATCGGAGCCGAGGATCCTCTCCTGCTGCTCGACCGTGGACGCCGCGAGCGCGGACTCGGGCGGTCCCACGATCATGCCCCAGAGCGCGGAGCCGGACCGGTAGCGCAGCGACCGGTCCAGCGACTCCATGATCGCGCGTGCCCGCTCCCAGTGCGGCGACCCCACATCGGGTACGGCGTGCAGCACGGTCAGCACGTACTCCTCGGCTGACTCGGCGGGCGGCTCGGGACCGATCGCGTCGAGCAGCCGGACGGCGTGCCGGGTCGCCTGGCCGCGCCGCCCGCTCAGCCACCAGTACATGGCCAGCGTCGCGATCAGCCGCAGCGCCACCGGCTGGTCGTGCTCCACGCTCCAGTGCAGCGCCGCCTGCAGGTTGGCGTCGTCGGCCGACAGCGTGGCCAGCCATTCGAGCTGCTCGGCCCGGTAGAGATGGTCGTCGGCCGTGCGTGCGAACTCCAGGAAGAAGGCGGCGTGCGCCGCTCTTAGCGCCTGCTCCTCGCCCGCCTCCGTCAGCCGTTCCACGCAGAACAGCCGGATGGTGTCGAGCATCTGGTAGCGCTCGCCGTCGGTCTCTACCAGCGACTTCTCCACCAGCCCGGCCAGCGGGCCGGCGCTGTGCCCGCCGCACACCCGCTCCACCGCCGCCAGCGTCGCGCCCCCAGAGAACACCGAGAACCGCCTGGCCAGCACCTGCTCATCGGCGTCGAGCAGGCTCCAGCTCCACTCCACCACCGCGTGCAGCGTCTGGTGGCGGGCGGCGGCCGTGCGGTCGCCGCGCGAGAGCAGGCTGAACCGGCCGTGCTCGGTCAGCCGGTCGGCGATCTCGGCCACCCCGAACGTGCGCACCCTGGCCGCCGCCAGCTCGATCGCCAGCGGCAGGCCGTCGAGCGCGGCGCAGATCCGCAGCACCGCGTCCAGGTTGCCGGGCCCGAGCGCGAACCCCTGCCGCACGGCCGCCGCCCGATCCGCGAACAGCCGGACCGCCGGATACCCGGCCGGATCCCTGGCCGGATGCCTGGTCGGATGCCTGGCCGGATCTCCGGCCCCCGCCTGCACTCCGGCCTGCACCCCCGCATGCTGACCGGCTTGCGGGCCGGACGGCGCAGCGGGAGCCAGGTCGGGTGGCGGGACAGACGGCAGGGGGACGGGCGGGGTGGGGAGCGGGGTCAGGGGCACCAGGTGCTCGCCGGTGATGCCCAGCGGCTCCCTGCTGGTGGCCAGGATCGTCAGGCCGGGGCAGGCGGCGAGCAGCCGGTGGGCGAGCGCGGCGGCCTCGGCGATCACGTGTTCGCAGTTGTCCAGAATGAGCAGGAGGTCCTGTTCGGCCAGCGCCGCGACGAGGCGGTCGGCCAGCTCGGCCGTCGGAGCAGGCCGCAGCGCCGGCTCACGCAGCCCGAGCGCCCCCACCACAGCCCCCGCCACGGCCCCAACCCCCGCCTGCGGAGCCGGTCCGCGGCTCGCCACCAGTGACAGGTCCGCGAAGCACACCTCGCGATCGGCATGCCGGCCCGCCGCCTCGATGACCAGCCGCGTCTTGCCGGTGCCGCCCGGCCCCACCACGGTGACCAGCCGGGCGGCGCGCAGCGCGTCGAGGCGCGCCAGCTCCTCCTCCCGCCCGACGAAGCTGGTGAGCTGCGCGGGCGGCTGGACCCTGGTCACGCGTTCCCGGTCCCGCTCGCCCCGGAGCAGCTCCAGGTGCAGGGCCGCCAGCTCGGGGGAAGGATCGGCGCCCAGCTCGTCGGCGAGCAGCCGCCGTACGTCGTCGTAGACGGCCAGCGCCTCAGCCTGCCGCCCGGCCGCGTGCAGCGCCCGCATCAGCAGCCCGCGCGGCCGCTCGCGCAGCGGATGCGCGTCGGCCAGCTCCCGCAGCGCCGCCACCGGGCTGGCCTCGGGCACGGCCAGCTCGGCCTCCAGCAGGTCCTCCGTGGCCGAGAGGCGCAGCTCCTCCAGCCGCAGCGCCTGCGGCCCCGCGAACGGCGCGTCGGCCACGTCCGCCAGCGCGGGCCCCCGCCACAGGTCGAGCCCCTCCTTGAGCACGGAGGCCGCGGCGACGGGCCGTCCGGCCGCCAGCAGCCGGCGGCCGTCGCGCGCCAGCAGCTCGAACCGGTGCGCGTCCACGTCCGCACGATCGGCCGCCAGCCGGTAGCCGGTCCCGTGGGACTCGATCAGGCCGGCGGGCAGAGTGCGCCTGAGCCGGGAGACCTGGGCCTGGACGGCGTTGGCGGCCCCGGCCGGCGGGCGGTCGCCGTACTGGCCGTCGATGAGGCGTTCGAGGCTGACCGTGCGTCCGGCGTCGAGCAGCAGCAGGGCGAGCAGGGCGCGCGGCCGGGGACCGCCGGCGGCGATCGGGTCGCCGCCGTCCGTCCGCACCACCAGCGGGCCCAGAATGCCGAACTGCACGACCCGATTGTCCACCATCGCACCTGTACGGGCGCACCGGCACCACTCTGACCAGGCAGAACGAAATTATCGGTATGCCTACGGATGGACATACGTATTTCCCCGCCGGAGACGAGCGCTTAGCGTCTGGCGGCAACAAGGCGAAACGGTCCGTTCGCTTCCTCGTCACCCTTTATCACCCCCCAGTTATCACCCCCCAATTCCCCGTTGGCCCGCGAGGCCGGGAGAACCCCCGGCCCGTGGTGGCCGTCGTGCGCTCACAAGCGCCGCGGCCCGGGGAATCCGCCGAAAGGAGCACCACAGCGTGAAACGCAAAGCCTTACTCGCGGCGGTCGTCGGCATGGCCACGGCCGCTTCGATGGCGTTACAAACGCCACCCGCGAACGCCGCCCCTCCCGGGGTCACCCCGGCTCAGGAGGGCTCCGGCGCCACCAACCGAGCGGCGGCCGACCCCGCGTCGCTCGCGGCGGCAGTAGCAGACAAGGCCGTGTCGAGTCAGCTCGACGAGCTCAGCAGAGGCCCGGACGAGGCCTACAGCCGCGTCGGGGTCACGCCCGGTGCGAGTGACATGTTCTACGTGGCCTACGAGCGCACGTACAAGGGCCTGCCGATGGTGGGCGGCGACGCCGTCGTCGTCACCGACGCGGCCGGGCACGTCAGGGACACGGTCGCCGCGGCGGGCCCGAGCCCGAGCAATGTGCCGACCAAGGCGACGATCACCGCGGCGAAGGCCACGGAGGTGGCCAAGACCAGGCTCTCGCGGGTGGACGACACCGCGGCGCCGCGCCTGGTCGTGCTCGCCTGGGGCGAGCGGCCCAGGCTGACCTGGGAGGCCGTGGTCAGCGGCATCGCCGAGGGCAAGCCGAGCATCCAGCACGTGTTCGTGGACGCCAAGACCGGCAAGATCGCCGACTCGTACGACCTCGTACGCGCGGGCACCGGCAACGGCTTCTACTACGGCCAGGTCACCATCAACACCAGCGGCTCCGGCAGCTCGTACTCGATGACCGACACGACCAGGCCCGGCGTCCAGTGCGGTGGCCAGGGCGGCACCGCCTACACCGGCACGGACGACGCGTGGGGCAACGGCTCGGGCACCAACCTGGAGACCGCCTGCGTGGACGCGCTCTACGGCGTGCAGCGCGAGTGGGACATGCTGCGCGACTGGCTGGGCCGCAACGGCATCAACGGCAGCGGCCGCGGCTTCCCCGCGCGGGTCGGGCTCGCCGACGTGAACGCCTACTGGAACGGCAGCTACACCAACTTCGGCCACAACCAGGCCAACACCCAGCAGGCGACGCCCATCGACGTCGTGGCCCACGAGTTCGGCCACGCCATCTTCCAGACCACGCCGGGCGGCGCGGGCTCGGGCAACGAGAACGGCGGGCTGAACGAGTCCACGGGCGACATCTTCGGAGCGCTCACCGAGGCGTTCGCCGCCAACGCCAACGACCCGGCCGACTACCTGGTCGGCGAGGAGGTCAACCTGGTCGGGCAGGGGCCGATCCGCAACATGTACAACCCGAGCGCGCTCGGCGACCCCAACTGCTACTCCTCCTCGATCCCGAGCACGGAGGTGCACGCGGCGGCCGGCCCGCTGAACCACTGGTTCTACCTGCTGGCCGAGGGCAGCAACCCCGGCGGTGGCAAGCCGGCCAGCCCGATCTGCTCCGGCGGACCCTCGTCGGTCACCGGCATCGGCATCCAGAAGGCCGGCAAGATCTTCATGGGCGCCCTGGGCCGCAAGACCTCGGCCTGGCGCTACACCAACGTCCGCGCCGCCTCCGTCGCGGCCGTGATCGAGCTGTACGGCGCCAACAGCGTCGAGTGCAACACCACCAAGGCCGCGTGGAGCGCGGTGAGCGTGGCGGCGGCGTCCGGCGAGGCCGCGTGCGGCACCCCGGGCAACGACTTCTCGATCTCGCTCAACCCGTCGTCCGGCACCGCCCAGCCGGGCCAGACGGCCACGGTCACGGTGAACACGCAGACCACCTCCGGCACCGCGCAGACCGTGAACCTGAGCGCGTCCGGGCTGCCCAGCGGCACCACGGCGAGCTTCAGCCCGGCCTCGGTGACCTCGGGCAACGCCTCGACGCTGACGCTGTCGGTCGGCTCCTCGACGGCGCAGGGCCAGTACTCGATCACCGTCACGGGAACCGGTACGAGCCCGCACACCGCCACCTACAGCCTCACGGTCGGACAGACCCCCGGCGGCAGTGACCCGCCGGACATCAGCCTGACCAACATCAAGGCGCACCTGTCGCAGCTCCAGTCGATCGCGACGGCCAACGGCGGCACCCGCAGGTCCACCACCGCGGGCTACACGCAGTCGGTCACCTACATCGAGGAGAAGCTGCGCGCGGCCGGCTACACCGTGGTGCGGCAGAGTTGTACCACGACCTTCTGCACCAGCGGCGCGGGCCCGAACCTGATCGCCGACTGGCCCGGCGGCGACGCCAACCAGGTCATCATGTCCGGCGCGCACCTCGACAGCGTCTCGGCGGGTCCCGGCATCAACGACAACGGCTCGGGATCGTCCAACCTGCTGGAGGTCGCGCTGACGCTCGCGCAGCGGAACCCGACGCTGACCAAGCACGTCAGGTTCGGCTGGTGGACCGATGAGGAGCAGGGGCTCAACGGCTCCGAGTTCTACGTCAACTCGCTCAGCGCCGCCGAGCGGTCGAGGATCCAGGTCTACTACAACTACGACATGACGGGCTCCACCAACGGCGGTTACTTCATCAACAACATCACCACCAGCGGAGCGGCCTATCTGAAGGAGTTCTACGACAGGCTGAGCCTGCAGCCGGAGGAGAACGTCGAGGGCGCGAACCGCTCCGACGACGCCTCGTTCCGCAACGCCGGCATCGCGAGCTCGGGCGTGGCGGCCGGCGCCAGCGCGACGAAGACCTCGGCACAGGCCACGAAGTGGGGCGGCACGGCGGGGCGCGCGTACGACCCCTGCTACCACGCCTCCTGCGACACCACCACCAACATCAACGACACCGTCCTCGACCGGGCGGCCGACGCCGCGGCGTACGTGATCTGGAAGCAGGCGGTCGGAGGCACGCTGCCGCGTGACTTCTCGATGTCGGCCAGCCCTGCCTCCGGCACGGTGCAGGCGGGCTCGGCGGCCACTTCCACGATCGGCACGAGCACCACGGCGGGCACGGCGCAGACGGTGAACCTGTCCGCCAGTGGCCTGCCGACGGGCGCCACGGCCACGTTCAGCCCGGCCTCGGTGACCTCGGGCGGCTCGTCCACGCTGACGATCTCGACCGCGCCCACCACACCGGCAGGCAGCTACAGCGTCACGGTGACCGGCACCGGCGAGACCGGGACGCGCACGACGACGTACGCGCTGACCGTCCAGGGCACCTCGGGCGGCAGGACGTTCACCAACGGCACCAACTATCCGATCGCGGACTTCAGCAACACCCAGAGCTCGATCGTCTCCACGGCGACGGGCACGGCGACCACGCCGGTCAGGCTGTCCATCACGATCAGCCACACCTGCGCGGAGGACCTCGACATCTGGGTACGCGGTCCGAACGGCACGTGGTACGTCGTGGACGCCTACGGCGGCACGACCTGCACGCAGTACGGCACCAGGACGTTCACCGTCCCGGTCAGCCAGCAGGCGGCGGGCACCTGGGTGCTCGACATCGAGGACGTCTACTCCGGTGACACCGGATTCCTGGACTCCTGGAGCATCACCGTCTAACCGGCTGGATCAGCGGGCCCCGGCCGGTCGTCCGGCCGGGGCTCGCGCACGTCCGCACGCGTGCGCACGCCCAGTTTCTGCAGCACCCGCGCCACATGCGTGTCCACGGTGCGGCGCGACAGGAACAGCACCTCGGCGATCTCCCTGTTCGTCCGCCCGAGCGCGACCAGCCTGGCGACCTCGCTCTCCCGGGGCGACAGCACGCCGCTCTTGGCCTTCCTGCGCGGCGGGCCGGTCCTGCCGCGTTCCGGGCCGATCTCCCGCAGCAGCCGCCGGCAGCGGGCCGCGTCGTGGGTGGCGCCGAGCGCCGCGTACCGCTCACCGGCGCCGGCGACGAGGTCGGCGGCCCGTTCCCGGTCCCCGAGCGCGAGCCGCGCGCCCGCCTCGGACTCCGCCGCCCGCGCCGCCCCGTACGGCCGGGGCATCGACTCGTAAGCCGCGCGGGCCCTGGCGTAACACTCGGCCGCCGCGCCGAACCCGCCCGCGTCCCAGGCCAGCGCGCCCCGCGCGGCGTCCAGCCCGGCGTGCGCGGACGGCGCGTTCCTGCCCGCGATGCCGTCCGCGAACTCCGCCACCAGCTCCGCGGCCTGCGCGGGCCGCCCGCCTCTGAGCAGCGCGACGACGGTAGCCGGTACGAGCTGATCGCCCCACACCCACACGCCCTTGCGGCGCAGCCGGCCCACCGCCAGCTCGGCCTCGGCCAGCGCGGCGTCGATCGCGCCCCTGGTCAGGTGCAGCTCGACCAGGCCGCTCGACCCGGCGGCGGCGACGGGCAGGAAGCCGGAGTCCATGTCACGCACGCCGGACGCCTCCAGGTGCTCGCCGGCCTCGTCCCATTCGCCCCTGGCCAGGGACAGCATGCCGAGCGCCAGCCGGGCCTCCACCGCGAGCAGCGGCGCCTCGAACGTCATCTCCACGGCGGCGACGGCCCGCTCGCGCAGCCCCTCCCAGCGGCCGGTCAGCAGGTCGAGCCGGATCGACGACATCTCCACCAGGAACACCGGGTAGAGCGCGCCGGTCTCCCCGGCGATCCGCCTGCTCTGCTCCGCGAACCGCTCGGCGGCGGCGTAGTGGCCGAGCGCGAGCGCGGCGTCGTACAGGTTGGAGTAGCCGCGCGCCACCTGCCGGCGTACGGCGATGGACGGGTCGTTGAGCGGCAGCGTGGCCACCATCTCGAACGCGTCGGGCGAGCCGACGAGCATGGCGAGGCTCACCTTGTTGGCCTGCACGGCGGCGGCCAGCTCCGGGTCCCGGCCCTCGGCCAGCAGCTTCTCCGCCTGCTCCATCCACTCCTCGTGCATGGAGAGCGGCTCGCCGCCCCACGCCGGCATCGCCAGCAGGGCCAGGCCGCGGGCGGCCAGGCTGGGGTTGTCGTCCAGGTCGGGGAGCGCGGCCAGGATCTCCTGCCGTCCCGCGGCCACCGCGCCCGCCTGGTTGGACAGCAGCACGCCCAGGTTGAGCCGGGCCTCGCCGCGTACCCGCCTGGACAGGAAGTCGTCGGACAGCAGGTGGCGCAGGATCCGTGCGACGCGCCGGTGCGACAGGCCGATCGCGGCGACCCTGCTGAGCCTGAGCGCGAGCGCGCCGCGGGCCTCGCGGGGCAGCTTGGGGTCGGCGAGCAGCCCTTCGAGCACCTCGACGGCCAGCGGGATGTCGCCGAGCGCGGCGGCGTGGTCGGCGGCGGCGCTGCCGTGGCGCTGCCAGGCCGTGAAGTCGCCGGCGCGGCGGGCGTGGTAGGCGAGCTGGACGAGGGGCGGCGGGTCGAGCGCGGACAGGGCGGACATCGCCCGCTGGTGGATGAGCCGGCGATCGGGGCCGGGGATGGCGTCGTAGACGGCCTGCTGGGCGAGGGCGTGGCGGAAGCCGTACTGGCCGTCCTGGTGTTCGAGCAGGACCCCGGCCTGCAGCGCCTGGCTCAGCCCGGTCTCGGCGTGGCCTGAGACGGCGGCGATCAGCTGCTCGTCGGCGGGCAGCCCCAGCACGGCGGCGGCGTGCACGGCGCGCAGCGCGGCGGGCGACAGGCCGGTGAGCCGCTCGGCCATCGCCTCCCGCAGCAGCAGCGGCACGGCCATCCGGTCGAGCGCGCCCGCCTCGGGTAACCTGCCGTCGCCGTCGAGCAGCGAGCGCACCACCTCCTCGATCACGAACGGCACCCCGGCGGTGCGTTCGTGCAGCTTGGCGGCGAAGTCCGCGGTCACCGCCGGACGGCCGAGCAGCGCGCCGGTCAGGCTGCGCACGCCCTCGACGTCGAGCGGCGTGAGCGAGATCACCTCGCTGCGCACGCCGGGCGGCCGCCGGTAGGCGTGCCCGAACGGCAGCCCCGGGACCGGCAGCTCCTCCCTGCGGAACGTCACCACCAGCGCCAGCCCGTCCGGCGGCTGGTCGGTGAGGAAGCGCAGCAGGTCGCGGGTGCCGTCGTCGGCCCAGTGCAGGTCCTCGATCACCAGCACGACCGGCCCGGCGGCGGCCAGCAGCGCGTGCACGGCGCGGAACAGGTGGTGCCGCTCGGCCCGCGGGTCGTCGAGCGGCGGCGGCGAGGGGGCCGGCGGCAGATGCGCCGCCAGCTCGGGCAGGTAGCCGCGCAGCGCCCCGGTGACGGGGCTGAGCCGGTCTTCCCCGGGCAGGGCCGCGGCGACGTGCCGCAGCGCGTCCAGCACGGGCCCGTACGGGAACGGCTCGCGGATCTGGTGGCAGTGGCCGAGCAGCACCGTGGGCCGGCTGTGGGGCAGCAGGTCGATCGCCGCTCTGACGAGCCTGGTCTTCCCAATGCCTGCCTCGCCCTGCACCTGGGTGATGGCAGGCGGGCTGGTGATGGTGCCGATGAGCAGTCGTAGCTGGGCGTCGCGTCCGACCAACGCAGGAGTAACCAGGCTTGTCATCGGGTCTCCGGGTTCTCCGGTAACAGCGGGGGTTTACTGTCGGTTGAGTTTCCCTTGCTTATCGGTGATTCGTCCATTGCTGACGGCGAATAGGCCGCACGTCCCGGAGTGACGGCGGCGATTCGGGGGCGGTCAGGTCTGGGTCCTGCGCACCTCCAGCGTCACGCCGGCGTGACATCTCCTATCTGGACGGGACGCCCAGAATGGCGGTATACAGATTGGCGTACAATAGCGCATACAAGATTGTCTCCCTCGTATGTCGCTTTCATCACCCATTGCTCCGTCAGCCGAGGCCCCGTGAGCCGGGACCCGCCGGCCCCGTCAGCTGAGACGTCAGTCCGGGCCCTGTCAGCCGAGGCCGAGTGCGGAGACGATGATGCGGGTGGTGTTGTTGACGTGCGCGCGCGCCACCCGGGCGGCCGTCTCCGCGTCCTTCGCCGCGATGGCCGCGACCAGCTCGCGGTGCTGGGTGTTGACGATCTCGTCGTCGGCGGGGGTGAACACGACCGGCTGGTTGAAGTTCCAGTAGTTGACCTTCGTCCGCCGGTAGAACTGCGTGATCAGCGAGTTGCCGGACCCGTCGGTGATGATCTCGTGGAACTCGTTGTTGAGCTCGTTGAGCTTGGGGCGCACGATTCCCGGCACCTCCATCTGCTCGATGAGCTCCTCCAGCCTGGCCAGCCGCTGCCCGTCGAGCCGCTCCGCCGCCAGGTAGGCCGCGTGCGCCTCCACCCCGGCCCGCGCTTCGACGATCTCCAGGATCTCCTCGGGGGCGTGGTCGCGGACAATCCACCCCTTGCGCTGGATGACCAGCCCCTCCTGGCGCAGCCGCAGCAGCGCCTCGCGCACCGGGGTGCGGCTCACCTGCAACCAGTCGGCCAGCTCCTCCTCGACCAGCCGGTGGTTGGGGCGGAACTCCGCGGCCAGGATGGCGTCACGCAGCCGCTCGTGCACGACGTCCGCCATGAACTCCGCGGTCCGGCGGCTCTTACGCTCGGGCATTCCGGCCATGGTGCGCGTCTGCTCCTCGCTCGGCAACTCCTGTATACAGAAGCGTACACAGGCTGTGCGCCAAGCCGGGTGTAGATCGCGGACATGCCGGAACGGAGCCCCGGCGGTGGCCAGGGCTCCGTGTGCGCGCTATCCGACCGGAGCCTTCTCGCTGGTCGCCGGCAGGTCGAGGCTGTCGCGCAGCTTGACCGGCTTGAGGAACAGCGTGGCGAGCACGCCCACCAGGGCGATGGCCGCCGAGATGAGGAAGATGTGGCCGGTCGCGTCGCCGTACGCGGTGGTGACGATGGTCTTGAACGGCTCGGGCAGCGACTGGATGTCCAGCGAGCCGCCCGCGCCCGCCGCACCGGCCTTGGCCGGGTCGATCCCGGCCTTGACCAGCCCCTCGTTGATGCCGGCCGTGACCCGGTTGGCCAGCACCGCGCCGAGCACGGACACGCCCACGGTGCCGCCGAGCGAGCGGAAGAACGTGATGGCGCCGCTGGCCGCGCCCAGCTCGCGCAGCGGGACGGTGTTCTGGATGGCCAGGACGAGGTTCTGCATCGACATGCCGACCCCGGCGCCGACCAGCAGCATCGCGACCATCATCAGCGGGATCGGCGTCGCGTGGTCCGTCGTGGACAGCAGCAGGAACCCGCCGGTCAGCACGATCGAGCCGACCACGATGTACGGCTTGACGTTGCCGCTCTTGGAGATCATCCGGCCGGTGATGGCCGAGGAGAGCAGCACGCCGAGCATCATCGGGATCGTCAGCAGGCCCGACTCGGTCGGGCTGTAGCCGCGGCCGGTCTGGAAGTACTGGCCGAGGAAGACCGCGCCGCCGAACATGGCCATGCCGACCGCCAGGCTCGCCACGATGGCCAGCGCGGGGGTGCGCTGCCTGACGATGTGCACCGGCACAACCGGCTCCTTGACGATCGTCTCCACCCAGGTGGCCAGGGCCAGCAGCAGCACGCCGCCGCCCACCATCGCGGCGGTCTGCCAGGAGAGCCACTCGAAGGAGTTGCCGACGAAGGTGACCCAGATGAGCAGGACGCTGACGCCGGCGGCGATCAGGGTCGCGCCCACGTAGTCGATCTTGACGTCGGAGCGCCGGACGCTGACGACGTGCAGCGTCTTCTGCAGCATGAAGAAGGCGATCACGGTGAACGGGACCGCGACGAAGAAGCACCAGCGCCAGCCGAGCCAGTCGGTGTCCGCGATCAGGCCGCCGAGCAGCGGCCCGGCCACGGTGGCGACGGCCATGACGCCGCCGAGGTAGCCGTTGTACTTGCCGCGGTCCTTGGGGCTGATCATCGCCGCGATGATCACCTGCACCAGGACCTGAAGGGCGCCCATGCCGAGGCCCTGGATCGCGCGGAAGGTGATGAGCTGGGCGGTGTCCTGGGCGAAGCCGCAGGCCAGCGAGCTGACCATGAAGATCACGATGGAGATCTGCAGCAACAGCTTCTTGCTGAACAGGTCGGCCAGCTTGCCCCAGATCGGCGTGGAGGCCGTGGAGGCCAGCAGCGACGCGGTCACCACCCAGGTGTACTGCGACTGCGTGCCCTTCAGCGCGCCGACGATCTGCGGCAGCGCCACCGACACGATCGTGCCGCTGATCATCGCGACGAACAGGACGAGCAGCAGCCCGCTCAAGGCTTCCATGATCTGGCGCTGGGACATCGGCTCCGCGCCTGGGCTGGCGCCTGAGCTGGTGTTCGCGGCCGTGGGTGCGCTCACGCGCAGCCTCCCCTAAGGTCGAAAGTAAATATGTGCTCAATGGGCAACTTTTCCCATTGAGCATATATTCCCCGACGGTAGGATGAGTCGCATCATGGACAGCACGGTTGGTCTGCGCGAGCGCAAGAAGGCCGAGACGCGGCAGGCGGTGCATGAGGCGACGCTGCGGCTGGTGGTCGAGCACGGCCTCGACGCCGTCACCGTCGAGGCGATCGCCGACGCGGCCAACATCTCGCGCAGGACCTTCTCCAACTACTTCGACGGCAAGGAAGACGCCCTGCTCTACGGCGAGGAGCAGCGCGTGCGCGCCCTGGTGGCGCAGGTCCGCACCCAGCCCGCCGAGCTGGGGGCCTGGGCGGCGCTGCGCGGGGCCGTCGAGGCGATGTTCCACGACGTGGGTGAGCCGGAGCGGGAGTGGTCCCAGCGCACGCGGCTGGCCAAGCGGCATCCATCGCTGCTGGCCAGGCAGCTGGCCAACCTCGCGGCGCTGGAGCGGGACCTGGCCGAGGCGGTGGGCGGGCGCGAGAGCCCCGTGTCGCCCCGGGTGCTGGCGGCGGCCCTCATGACCGCGATGCGGCTGGCCATGCACCAGTGGATCGAGGAGGAGCAGGTCCGCACCATGCGTGAGGTCGTGCGGGAGAACCTCGACCAGATCGCCCGCCCGTTCGCCTGAGCATGCTTGGGCGGGTTGCGCCGGAAAGCCCGGGGACGCTGCGCGGGAAAGCCCGGGGACGCGCCCGTCGGTTGGGCGGGTTGCGCCGGAAAACCAGGAGCGCCCGGCCCGCGGTGCTCGGTCAGGAAACGCGGGACGGGCGCTCGTCCGGGGAGCCGCGGGCGGGAGCGCGTCCGCCCGCGGCGGCATATCAGGAGCAGGCCGCGCCGGCCGGCGTGCTGCTGGGTCCGTTGGCGGTGAAGCCGATCGCGACGGAGGCCCCGGCAGCCAGGCTCTTCGCGTGGTCGGGACCCTTGGCGGTCCACGTGGTCCCCGACTGTGTCACGGCCGCGTTCCAGGCGCTGCCCAGGGTGACGCCCGAGGGGAGCGTCCACGTGGCGCCCCAGGTAGCGATGGGCGCGGTGCCGGTGTTCCGCACCGTCAGCTCACCCTGGAAGCCGCCCTGCCAGGAGTTCGTCTGCTTGTACGTCACCGTGCACTGCCCCGGCGGGTTGACCGTGGGCGTCACCGTGGGCGTCACCGTCGGCGTCGGCCCGGTGCCGCCCACCGGCGGGATCAGGTACGGCTGCAGGATGTCCTGCTTGGGCTGGTTGATCGTGGTCCAGTCGTCGTTGGCGATGCCGCCGGTGTCCCCTGAGTTCGGGTTCCACGACCAGTACGTGAACGACATCCCGTTCACCCCGGTGCCGGTGTACTTCATGAGCTCCTGCAGCCAGATCTTGTCCACGTTCGCGGCCAGCGTGGTGCCGAACTCGCCCATCATGATCGGCGCGATGTTCTGCTTGTACAGGTAGCCCCAGTACTTGTCCCAGATCGCCGGCATGTTCGCCGGGTAGTCGGGGGCGTCGAACCAGCTCTGGTGGTAGACGGAGGTGGCGTACTCGTGGGGCGAGTAGACCAGCCGGTTGGCCACGTTCAGTCGTACGGGGAACTGACCCGCCTTGGACAGGTTGCCGCCCCACCAGCCGCAGTCCTCGTCGTTGCTGGGATCACCGTCCCAGACGTTGGACAGGCCGCCGCTCGGGCAGCTCACGCCCTCCACGAAGATCAGCCAGTTCGGGTTGACCGACAGGACCGCGTTGCCGGCCCGTTCGGCGGCGAGCCGCCAGTCGCGCGCCTGGTCGCCGCAGCCCCAGCAGGCGCCGGTGGCGTTCGGGTTGGTGCCCTCGGCGTGCGGCTCGTTGTGCAGGTCGGCGCCGATGACCGTGGTGTTGCCCGCGTAGCGCGTGGCCAGCGCCTTCCAGTCGTTGATCCAGGTGGACTCGGGGGTGGCGGCGACGTACCAGAGCGGCGACTGTCCCCCTGCGGTCGGGCGGTGCCGGTCGAGGATGATCCGCATGCCCTTGGTCCCGGCGTAGCCGATGACCTTGTCCAGGATCTGCAGGGGCGACAGGCCGATCAGGTCCGGGTTGACGTAGTCGTTGATGCCGGTCGCCGTGGCGCCCGATTTGAGGGCGTCGTTCGAGAACGGCACGCGCAGCGTGTTGTAGCCGAGCGAGGCCATCTTGTCGATCTGGCCCTTCCACGGGTTGCTCGACCACAGGCCGTGGAAGGTCCGGTTGTCGGTCTCCATGCCGAACCAGTTGATCCCGGTCAGGCGGACGGTGCTGCCCGTGCTGTCGACGATCTTGTTCCCGCTGGTGTGCAGGTAACCGGTGCCGGTCCCGGCGGCCGCGCCGGCCGGGGCGGCGGTGCTCACCGCGACGGTGACCGCCGCTCCGGCCAGCAGCGCCGCCAGGGCGGCCGTCATCGCCTTGGACAAATGCATGGGGGTGCCCTTTCGAAGAAGAGAACGCGCGTCATGTTTGGCCGCTCCCTTCGGGCACGTCAATGCACGGCTGCCGGCCGGCGGCGGTGACCTGCGTGAACACGTGAAAGTTTCACCACCGCCGGCAGGTGTGGATCAGGCCGGGACGCTCCACTTCTGCGGGTCGAGCCCGTTGCAGTCGTAGATCTGCAGTTTGGTGCCGTTGGCGGTGGCGCCCTGCGGGGCGTCCAGGCAGCGGCCCGACTGCGGGTTCAGCAGGGAGCCGTTGGACTGCACGCGCCACTGCTGGCCGCCCGCGGTGTTGCACTGCCAGAGCTGGACCTTGCTGAAGTTCGCGGTCGCGTTCTTGTCGATGTCCAGGCACTTGCCGAAGGCGCGGATGGTGCCGTCGGGGTGCTTGGACCAGCGCTGGCCGGTCGCGACGCCGCAGTCCCAGAGCTGGACGGCGTTGCCGTTGGTGTTCGTGTTGGTGTCCACGTCCAGGCACTTGCCGGCCGCGGCCGGGCCCGTGATCTGGCCGACGGTGCCGGTCAGCGTGCCGAGACCGTACTTGACCTGGCACTGGTCGCCGGTCAGGTGGGTGGCGGCCACGTAGAGGAAGCTCGTTCCGTTCGCCGAGGGCACGATCGGGGAGCTGTAGCCGGGGCAGGACGGCTCACCGGCGGAGTAGCCGCCCGTGGGGGAGATGTTCACGGGGGCCTCGATCTCGGTCCACGCGCCCACGCCCAGGTTGGTGTTGGCGAACAGGACCTGGCCGGACTCGCCGAGCACGGTCTTGTTGCCGGTCGGGCCCGCGACCACGCGCTGCCCCGAGAGCAGCAGCGTGCCGTTCGCGCCGCCGCCCGGCAGCCAGGCGACGTACGGGGTGTGCAGCAACTCGCGCTGGTCGGAGGTGCGGACCAGCGTGCCCGCCCCCGAGCCCCACGACAGGCCGTCCGCGCTGGTCTTGGTGTAGACCTCGCAGGCGTGGTCGGCGTTCGTGGCGTCCCTGCACAGCTCGTACGCCATCAGGAACGTCCCGTTCGGCAGCCCCGTCACGATCGACATGCCGGGCCTGGCCAGGTTGTCGGCCGGGAAGGCCACGTCCTGGGTGAGCGTGGAGCTCCACGTCTGGCCGCCGTTGGTCGAGGTGTAGTGGCCGATGACCTGGTTGTTCGTCGAGCTGTTCGCGGGCCGCTCGTCGGAGATGAAGCAGGCCAGGGTGTTGTTCGGGGCCAGCAGGAACCAGGGCTCCCAGATGCCGTGCCCGATTGTGTTGGGCAGGCCGCTGGTCTGGGTGCAGTTGGACAGGTACGTCCAGGTCACCCCGTGGTCGGTGCTCTTGAACACCTCGACCTTCTGGGCCGTGTAGTCGCCGTTGGCCCAGGCGGTGCCGGACGCCAGCAGGTCGCCCTGGTTGAGGCCGTTGGCGGTACGCGGGACCTCGTACAGGACCGGGGCGCCGATGCCCCAGCCGGCGGTGTGGGAGGTGATGGTGGAGATCGGGTTCGCCGTCCATGTGTTCCCGCCGTCCACGCTGCGGTAGATCGGCAGCGAGGAGGGCGCGTTGTGGTTGCGGCGGGCGAACGTGGCCAGCATCGTCTCGTTGGCCGAGCCGTCGTGGTCGAGCCGGACCGCCCGTGGGTAACTGGCGTCACCCTGGGGATACGTGGTCAGGTTCGGTGCGTAGAGCACCTGGCCGGCCGGGGCCGCCGAGGCGGCGCCGGACATCGGACCGGCCAGTGCCACCAGGCAGGTGCCGATCAGGGCTAACGCGGTCAGAAGACGCGCGGGGGGTGTGAATCGCACAGTTTCTCCCATCGTGTGTGGATGTGTGTCGGTGCGGAGGTCAGGTGTTCTTCAGTGGGGGGTGCGGGCTTGGCCGGGCGCCTTTCGGCAGGCTGGCCGACTCGTCAGGGGCGGGCCTGGGGGTCGTCGCCGATGACGTGGCCGGTGAAGGTGTCCACGTCCACGGCCGAGCGGGCGACGACCGCGCCGTCGCTGACCAGGGCGACGTGCAGCCGCCCGCTCGTCCAGCCGGCCGGCAGCCCGGCGCGGACCTCGGCCGCGCCGCTCAGCACGAACGGCTTGGCCTCGACCCACGGGCCCTCCGACCACGAGCCTTCCGACCACGGGCCCTCCGACCACGAGCCTCCGTCGCCGGGAGTGGCGCCGAAGATCGAGGTCCAGGCGGTGTGCAGGTGGCCGTTGACCGGCTCGGCGCCGTGGTGCGACACGTGCACCGGCACGCTCACTTCGCGGGCCTCGCTGACCAGGTCGCGGCCCGGCGCGACGGGGACGACGTCGAGCACGAGCGTGGTCGTGGCGTTGACGTCGGCCGGGTCCACGCCGGCCAGGTCCTTGGCGCGGCGCTCGAAGTCCAGCAGGCCGGCGGACTCGTGCTCGATGTCGTACAGCTCGGTGTAGACGTAGCCGGCCAGCCGGTCGTGGCGGCGCATCTCCTGGGTCTGCCAGCGCAGGTGCCAGGCCCGGTCGACGCCGGTGTGGCCGCCGCCGTACTCGCTGTTGAGGTTGGGCAGGCCACGCAGCGGCTGGGACGGCACGGCGGCCAGCTTCTTGCGCACCACGTAGTCGGGGCCGAGCCGTACGGGGAAGTCGTCCTGCTCGCCGTCCAGCAGCTTGGCGAGGGTGCTGCCCCAGGAGGCGGCGGACTCGTCGTAGTAGTGCCAGTCGAGCAGGTCGGTCTTGACGTGCGCCCAGCCCGAGTTGTCCACCGCGGGCCTGGTCGGGTCGAGCGCCTTGAGCAGGTCGTACGCTCGCGCAGCCGCCTCCTGCTTGGCCGGGTCGCCCGGGATGTCCCAGTCGAGGCCCCACTCCTCGTTGTACAGGCCCCAGATGACGATCGCCGGGGAGTTGCCGTCGCGCTCGGCCATGGGCGCGATCTGCTCCTCGAACGCGGCCACCGAGTCCGCCGAGAACAGGCCGGTCGCGGCCGGCTCGGCCCACACCAGCATGCCGAGCTCGTCGGCGTGGTGGATGAAGCGCGGGTCCTCCAGCTTGAGGTGCTTGCGCACCAGGTTGTAGCCCAGGGCGGCGGCCAGCTCGATGTCGCGGCGCAGCGCGGCGTCGTCGGGCGGCGTGATCCCAGTACGCGGCCAGTAGCCCTGGTCGAGCACGCCGCGCACGAAGAGGCGGCGGCCGTTCAGATACAGGTCCTCGCCGATCACCTCGACGCGGCGCAGCCCGGTGTAGCCGGACACGCGGTCGGTGCCGTCGGCCGAGACCAGCTCGGCGTCCACGTGGTAGAGGTGCGGGTCCTCGGGGGACCACAGGCGCGGCTCGGCGACGAGCAGGCCGGCCTGCACGACCCCTTCCGCGACCGGCAGCTCGACCGTCGTGTCCGTGCCGCGCAGGGTCAGCCGCAGCGTGCCCTCCGCCGGGCCCGCCACGCTCACCTCGGCCTCGATGGAGTCCAGCGCGCCGGAGGGGCGCAGCTTCAGCGCGGCCACGTACGTGGCGGGCCTGGCCTCCAGCCAGACGCTCTGCCAGATGCCCGACGACGGGGTGAAGCACACGCCGTCGAAGTCGTCGCGCGGGATGCTGCGCTGCTTGCCGTGCGCGATCTCGCGCTTGTCGAGCGGCGCGGCGACCCGTACCACGATCTCCTGCTCGCCGCCCTCGGCCAGGGCGGCGGTGATGTCGGCCTCGAACGGCGTGTAGCCGCCCCGGTGCATGATCACCTCGGTGTCGTTGACCCAGACGGTGGCCTCGTGGTGCACGGCCCCGAAGTGGAGCACGATCCGCTGTCCCGCCCAGTCGGCGGGGACGCTGATCCGGCGGCGGTACCAGGCCACGGGCAGCCAGTGGGCCTCGATGCCCGACGCGGGGGTCTCCCAGGCGAAGGGCACGGTGATGGTCCTGGTCCAGTCCTGCTCGGTGTCGGCCCGGAAGTCCCAGTCGCCGTTCAGGCTCGACCAGGTGTGCGACCGGTCGAAGTGGGGCCGGGGATATTCCGCACGCGGCGTCATGATGCTCTCTTTCATGGGATGGGGTCAGCCCTTGACGCTGCCCGCGAGGATGCCGTTGATGAAGTGGCGCTGCAGCAGGACGAAGATCACCAGCAGCGGCAGCATGGCGATGCTGCCCGCGGCGAGCAGCTCGCCCCAGACGGTCGCGAAGTCGGCGCCGATCCGGTTGCCGGTGATGTTCTGCGCCAGCGTGGACAGCACCACCTGCAACGTCTGGTGGGAGGTGTCGTTGACGGCGACGACCGGCCAGACGAAGTCGTTGTAGATGTTCATGGTGGTCAGCACGGCCAGCGCGGCCAGCCCCGGGCGGATGACCGGGAGCACGACCTTGTAGAAGATGCCGAACTCCCCGGCGCCGTCCACCCGCCCGGCGTCGATCAGCTCGTTCGGGATGGCGGCGATCGTCTGGCGCATCCAGAAGATGCTGAACGCGTCGATGCTGCCCGGCAGGATCAGCGCCTGGTACGTGTTCACCCAGCCCAGCGAGCTCATCTCCAGCAGCAGCGGGATGATCAGCACCACGGTCGGCAGCATCAGCGTCAGCAGCACGATGCCGAACAGCAGGTTCTTGCCGGCGAAGGAGTATTTCGCGAAGGCGTAACCGGCCAGCGGGCAGAAGAACATCGTCATCGCGCCCTTGACCACCAGCACCAGCGCCGTGTTGGCGAACCCGGTGCCGATCGGCACGTCGGCGAACATGGCCCGGTAGTTGTCCAGCGTCGGCGCGCCGAGCGACAGCGGGCTGGTGATGATCTCGGCCGCGGGCTTGAACGAGGAGCTGACCGCCCAGAAGATCGGGTACAGGAACGCGATGGCGAGCAGCGCCAGCATCACGTACTGCGCGAGGCCCGGTTTGGTCTGGGTCATGACACTTCGTCCTTCGGGCGGAGCAGCCTGACGGAGATCAGCGACAGGCCGAAGACCAGCAGGACCAGCAGGAACGAGTTCGCGGCGCCGGTCCCCAGGTCGGATGCGGTGATGTGGTCGTACAGGTAGAGGCCGGCGGTGGTGGTGGAGCCGTACGGGCCGCCCTCGGTGACCACGAACGGCTCGGCGAACATCTGGAACACCGCCAGCGTCTGGATCACCACCAGGAAGGCCATGCTGCGCCGCACCAGGGGCACGGTGATCGACCAGAACTGGCGCCAGCGGGAGGCGCCGTCGAGGGAGGCGGCCTCGTACACGCCGCCGGGGACAGCCTGCAGTCCCGCGAGCAGGATGATGATCGCGAACCCGGTCGTCTTCCACAGGAACAGCAGCGCCAGCGTCGGCTTCGACCACGTCGTGGAGGTCAGCCAGCCCACGTCGGGCAGCCCGACCAGGTTGAGCGCGTAGTTGATCAGGCCGTAGTCCTGGTCGAACACCACGATCCAGACCTGCGCCATGGCCACCAGCGGGGTCACGAACGGCGCGATGAACGCCACCCGGAAGAACCCGCGCAGCCGCAGCCTGGCGTTGGCCAGCAGCACCGCGCCGCCCAGCCCGGCGACGACCTGGATCGGCACGATCAGCAGCCACATGACGGCGCTGTTGCCGAGCGAGGCCCAGAAGTCCGGGCTGGTCAGCAGGTAGAGGTAGTTGTCCACGCCGACCCAGTGGGCCGCGCCCGCGCCGCGCCAGCGCATGAAGCTGAGCTGCAGCGCGTAGATCAGCGGGTAGATCCCGAACGCGGCGAATACCACCAGGAACGGCGCGATGAACAGGTACGGCGACAGCCGCGTGGAGCTCCGGCCCCTGGTCCGGCGCCGCGAGCGCCCGACGCTTGTGAGACTCATCGTCATGAGCGGTCGATCAGGTTGCGCTGGATCTTCTCGGCCGACTCGGCGATCACTTGGTCGGGGGACATCTTGCCTTCCATCAGGCGCTGCATGTTGTTGCCGAGGTAGTCCACCGACTGGGCCCACCACCACGGGATCGGCGCGGCGGCCGGGATGGTGGCGCCGGCCTCGACGGCGACCTTCCACAGGTCCTGGCCGCCGAGCGCGTCGATCGGCTGGAACAGCGGCTTGGCCGGGTCGGCCGCCGGGGTGTAGCTGGGGATCGAGGTGGACAGGCCGCCGGGGTAGACGTCGTTGGGGCCGTACACGGCGGTGTAGCCGGGCTCCTTGAAGCACAGGAACTCATACAGCAGCCAGGCCAGCTCCGGGTTCTTGGCCTTGGCGGGGATGACGAAGCTGCTGCCGCCCATCGCACCGCTGCGCGCGCCGCCCGGCGTCCATGCCGGCAGCGGCGCGGC
This sequence comes from Nonomuraea rosea, assembly GCF_039539705.1. Lineage (NCBI taxonomy): Bacteria > Bacillati > Actinomycetota > Actinomycetes > Streptosporangiales > Streptosporangiaceae > Nonomuraea > Nonomuraea rosea. Next base: position 473,455 of record NZ_BAABDQ010000004.1, read on the forward strand.
CCGCCACTTGCCCTTGGTGGACTTGAGCAACTGCTGCGGCGCGAACGACCACCAGATCGCCCACGGCACGAACACCTGCTGGCCGCTCTCCAGCGAGTTGACGTCGGCCGGCTCCAGGTAGGGGGCGTGGGTGACCAGGCCGTCCTTGACCGCGCTCTGGATCCAGCCGAAGATCCGCCGGTATTCCGCCGAGTCCAGCCGCAGCTTGCCCTGGGCGTCGGTGAGGCTGGTGCCCTGCTGGTTGGCCAGCATCTCCAGCCAGAGCTGGCTGAGGAACGGCGTCTTCTCCAGGTGGATCGGCTTGGTCTTGGGGTCCTTCTCCTTGACGGTCCTGGCCGCCGTGAGCAGGTCGTCGTACGTGGCCAGGCCCGCCGGGTCGACCCCGGCGCTCTCCAGGACGTCCTCGCGGTACCAGAGCAGCCCGGGGTCCAGGTCCCAGGGCACGCCGTAGATCTTGCCCTCGACCGTGTTGACCGACAGCTTGTACGCCGAGGTCTGCGCCTTGTACGGCGAGATCAGGTCGGTCAGGTCGAAGAGGTGCTCGGCCTGCCCGCCGATCTTGGCGTCGTCCCAGAAGCTGCCGTCGGGCACGTCGGTGCCGCTGATGAGGGTGTTGGCGAGCTTGGCGTCGATGTCCACGGCCTGGTGGTTGACCTTGACGTTCGGGTACGCCTGCCGGAACTTGCCGATCGCCGCGTCGAAGACCTTGAACAGGTCGCCGGACCGGTTCCAGATCGTTATCTCGCCCTTGGCGGACGACGCCGAGGCGGTCGGCGCGGCCAGCTTGCTGGGGGCGGTGCTCTGGCCGCCTGGGGCGCAGGCCGCGAGGGAGCCGGTGGCCGCGAGCGCGCCGATGCCCAGGGCTCCCTTGAGGAACCCGCGTCGGTCTATGGGCGGTGTGGACATCTCTGACTCCTCGGCCAAGGCTCAAGTGAGGGCTCTGCAACGATGCAGACATCATGCATAATCGTCTGCAACGATGCAAGAGACGATTTGGGATCTTCCCAATCGGGGGCAGTCGGAGGTATAGGAGACGCATGGCCGGTCCAACCCTGCGTGACGTGGCGAAGCGAGCGAACGTGTCGATTCGCACGGTGTCCAACGTGGTGAACGGTTACGCGCCGGTCTCCGCCGAGCTGCGTGCCCGCGTGCAGGCCGTGCTGGACGAGCTCGACTACCGTCCCAACCTCATCGCCCGCAACCTCAAGCAGGGACGTACCGGGATGATCGCCCTGGTGGTCCCCGAGCTGGACGTGCCGTACTTCGCCGAGCTGGCCCGCGAGGTGATCACCGCCGCCCGTACGCACGGCTACGTGGTGATGATCGACCAGACCGACGGCGACGGCGACAGGGAGCGTGAGCTGCTGGCGCGCGACTCGCGGGCCACGCTGTTCGACGGGCTGGTGCTCAGCCCGCTGGCCGTCTCCGCCGACGAGCTGCGCGCCCGGGGCAACCGGATCCCGATCGTGCTGCTCGGCGAGCACATCTTCAACGGGGCCTTCCACCACGTGGCCATCGACAACGTGGCCGCCGCCCGCGAGGCCACCGCCCACCTGCTGGGCCTCGGCCGCCGCCGGGTGGCCGCGATCGGCGATCAGCCGTACGCGACCGGGGAGACCGCCCAGCTCAGGACCGCCGGATACCGGCAGGCGCACGCCCACGCCGGGCTGGAGGTGGACGACCGGCTCGTCGTCGCCACCCCGCACTTCCACCGGCGGCTGGGCGCCGAGGCCATGGAGCGGCTGCTCGCCCTGCCCGAGCCGCCCGACGCGGTGTTCTGCTACAACGACCTGCTGGCGCTGGGCGCGATCCGGGCGCTGACCAGGGCGGGCCGGCGCGTTCCCGACGACGTGGCGGTGGTGGGGCTGGACGACATCGAGGAGGGCCAGTACAGCACGCCGAGCCTGACCACGGTCGCGCCGGACAAGGGCGTGATCGCGCGGACGGCGGTGGACACGCTGATGGAGTCGATCAACGGCACGGCCGCCGCTCCCGCCGAGATCGTGGTCCCGCACCGGCTGATCGTCAGGGAGAGCACGGCGGGAGAGTAGTGCTGGGACTACCCCCAGGTCTCGTGCCTGGGCCCGTGTGCGGCGGCGGGGCCGCCGGTTGAATCGACGGCATGACGATCACGAACACGGTTCCCGGCCGGTGGGCCGAGGGCGTCGGGCTGGTGCTCGGTCCGCTGCTGCTCCTGGCCGGGGTGCTCACCCGGCTGGGCGCGGACGACTTCTTCCCCGGCCAGCTCGCCGCCTACGCCGCCGGCTCCGGGCGGATGGTCCTGTCCTACAGCCTGTTCGCGGCGGGGATCGTGCTGCTGTGGCCCGCGGTGACCGCCCTGGCCAGGATGATCGGGGCGACCCGGCCAGGCTGGGCCGGATGGGGGCTCGTCCTGGTGCTGCTCGGGCTGTTCGGCCGGGTGTTCCACGCCGGGGTGAGCCACCTGGCCTTCCACCTCGTGGACGTGCTCGGCCTGGACGCGGCGCAGCGGGCGGTCGCGGCCACCTACGGCGCGTTCCACGTCTTCAAGGCGGTCAACGTGTGCATCATGGCCGGCTGGGTCGTGCTCGCGATCGGCGCCTACCTGGCCAGGGCGCTCGGCCCGGTCCGCTGCGTCGCACTCGGGCTGGCGGCGGGGCTGCCGCTGGGCGTGCTCAAGGGCAGCAGCGACCCGGTCTCGCTGGTCGCGCTGGCCGGGCTCGCCGTGGCCCTGGTGCCGCTCGGCGTGGCCGTGCTGCGCGAGGGTCCCGCGCCTCGCTGGTGGGCCGTCGGGCTCACCGTGGCGCTGATCCCTGCCGCGTTCCTGCTCGGGATGTCCGGCTGAGGCCGGCCGGCGGGAGCTCGAAATGGAGGGTCTGGAAGTTTCCTGGGTCGCCGTCGCGGGCGTCGAAGACGGGCTCGGCCAGCGACCGCCAGAACTCCTCCGCTCCCTGGACGCGGGTGTCGGTGTGCAGGTAGAGGGCGTGGTAGCCGCCGTGCTCCGCGACGAACCGGCCGGCCTGGCGGACCATCTCGCCGGCCAGGCCGTGCCTGCGGTGGGCGGGGGCCACGTACACGCGGAAGAGCTGGGCGGTGGTGTCGTTCGGATAGAGCCTGGCCAGCCACTCCGGGTGCGGCGGGCTCTTCGGGCCGCCCGCCCGCACGGCCGTGGTGCCGACCACCTCCTCGCCGTGCCGGGCGACGATCAGCGTGTGCCCGGCGGGCCGCAGGTAGACGCCTTCCAGGTCCATGACGTCCCAGTGCCATCGGGGCTGGTAGCCGTAGCCGAACTCGCGGTAGAACGTGTCGAGCATGACCCGGCGCGCGCCTTCCAGGTGGTGGGGGGCGGCGGGGGTGACGGTGTAGCCGTTCACTGTGCACTCTCCGATGTGATCTGGGCACCTTGTGCGGTGATCCGGGCGCTCTGTGAGGTGGTTCCGGCGCTCGGCGAGGTGGGCCGGGCCTTCTGTGCGGTGATCCGGCCGTTCTCCAGGGTCACGACCCGGTCGGCCAGTCTGGCCACCACGTCCGGGTCGTGGCTGATGAGCAGCAGCGTGAGCCCGAGGTCGCGGCACAGGCCGTCGAGCAGGTCGAGGATGGCGGCCTGCATGAGCGCGTCCAGGCCGGAGGTGATCTCGTCGCAGATGAGCACCTTGGGCTCGGCGAGCAGTGCGCGGGCCAGGGCGGCCCGCTGCAGCTCGCCGCCCGACAACGCCGCCGGGCGGCGCGCCGTCGTGCGCTCGTCGAGCCCGACCCGGTCCAGCATGGCGCGCGCCGCCGCCGCGGCCTGGGCCGGGCTCGCGCCGCGCAGGCGGACGGCGGTGCGGGCGACCTGGGCGGACACCGGGCGGTACGGGTCGAAGGAGGCGCGGGCGTCCTGGAAGACGTACTGGACGTCGCGGGCGCGGGCGGGCAGGCGGCGCGGGAGCGGCTCGCCGTTCATGGTGATCGTGCCCGAGCCGGGTCTGTGCAGCCCGGCCACGCAGCGGGCCAGGGTCGTCTTGCCGCTGCCAGACCTGCCCACCACGGCCACGCATTCACCGGCGGCGGCGCTCAGGCTCACCTCCCGCAGCACGCCCGCCCGCCGATGCCCAGCCACCAGGCCCCGCACCTCGATCAGGGGCACCCCGGCGGGCACGACAGCAGGAGCGTCCGGGCCATCCCGGCCATCCGGGCCATCCGGATTCTCGGCGGTTCGGGGTGGTTCGGGAGCTTCGGGGGATCGGGGGAGGAGGCGGGTGGTGAGCAGGCGGCGGGTGTAGTCGTGGCGCGGCGCGTTCAGCACGTCGGAGGCCGGGCCCGACTCGACGACGCGGCCGTCCCGCATGACCGCCACGTGGTCGGCCAGTGTCCGCACCATGGCGAGGTCGTGGCTGAGCAGCACCAGGGCGATACCCTGCGTCCGCAGCCCGCGGAACTCCTCGATGACCTCCGCCCGGGTGAGGCCGTCCTGCCCGGTCGTCGGCTCGTCGGCGACGATCAGCACCGGGTCCAGCAGCAGCGCCTGTGCCAGCACGACGCGCTGCTGCTGGCCGCCGGAGAGCTGGTGCGGATAGCGGCCGAGCAGCTCGACCGACAGCCGTGCCTGGCGCGCCGCCTCAAGCACCCGCTCCCCGGCATCCGGTCGCCGCCGGGCGATCTCCCGCTCCCCGACATCCCGCCGCCGGGCGATCTCCCTCAGGACGCCGCCGACGCGGCGCACCGGGTTGAGCACGGTGGACGGGTGCTGCGGCACGTACGCGACCGCGCCAGGCGCGAGCCGTACCGTGCCGGAGAGCCGCACCCCCGGCGCGTGCTCGCCGAGCAGCGCCAGCCCCGTCGTGGTCTTGCCGCTGCCCGAGGCGCCCACCAGCGCGAGCACGTCACCCGCGGCCAGCTCGAACGACACGCCGTCCACCAGCGCCCGCCCGTCCACCTCGGCGCGCAGCCCGTCGACCTGGAGTATCACGGCCTGCCGCCTTTCCGCACCGCTCGGTCGAACGTCAGGTTCAGCCCCACGGAAAGGGCCACGATCAGCAGCGCGGGCGCCAGCACGGCCCACGGCTGCAGGAACATCCCCGTCCGGTTGCGATCGACCATGACCGCCCAGTCGCTGGCGTCCGGCGGGAGGCCCACGCCCAGGAAGCTCGCCGAGGCCACCAGGTAGAGCGCGCCGACCAGCCGTACGCCGACGTCGGCCACGAGCGTGGCGAGCATCGAGCGGCCGGCGTATCCGACGGCCCTGCGCCACCAGGTCTCCCCCTGCAACCGCAGGGCCTGCATCGCCGTGCCGCCCGCCGCCTCCAGCGCCGCCGCCCTGGAGATCCGCACCACTTCCGGCAGCCCGATCAGCGCCACGATCAGCACCAGCGCCGCCGGGCCCGGCGAGAACAGCGCGGCCAGCATGATGAGCAGCAGCAGCGAAGGCACGGCGAGCAGCAGGTCGAGCGGGCGCATCAGCACCTCGTCCAGCCGGCTCCGCCCGGCCAGCGCCGCCGCCAGGCCCAGCGGCACCCCCGCCGCGTACGCCAGCAGCGTCGCCAGCACCGCGACGGAGACCACGGAACGGCCGCCGAGCAGCACCTGCTCCCACACGTCCCGCCCCACGAAGTCGGTCCCCAGGGGAGCGACGGCGGCGAAGGAGACGCCACGCGGCTCAGGTGCTCCCGCCAGCCACGGCCCCAGCAGCGCGATCACCAGCGGCACCCCCATGAGCACCACCCCCAAGCCGCGCCGCAACCACACAGCGCCCTTTCCCGCGCTCGCCCGCACCACCGACCCCGGCCGCTCCGCCGCGTCCGGCCGTTCCACCGCGTCCGGCCGTTCCACCGCGTCCGGCCGTTCCGCCGCGTCCGGCCGTTCCGCCGCGTCCGGCCGCTCCGCCGCGTCCGGCCGTTCCACCGCGTCCGGCCCGTTCACCGGGTGCCCGCCGCGGCCGGGGCCAGCCGGTACGACGCCAGGTCGGCGGCCAGGTTCGCGGCCACCGTGGTCGCGGCGAACAGCACGCACAACGCCTGGATCACCGGCACGTCCCTGGCCGCCACGGAGTCGTTCAGCAGCGTCCCGAGCCCCGGGATCACGAACACCGACTCGACCACGATCACCCCGCCGAGCAGCCAGTCCGCCGTCCTGGCGAGCTGCTGCGCGGCGGGCGCGAGCGCGTTCGGCAGCGCGTGCGCGAGGCGTACCCGCCAGAGGGACAGCCCCAGCCGCCGGGCGTGCGCCACATACCCCGAGCCGAGCGCGTCGATCATGCCCGCCCGGACCAGGCGGCTGATCGAGCAGACCGGCCTGGCCAGCAGTACCACGAGCGGGAGCACCAGCAGCGCCGGTTGTTCGAGCAGGTTCGCGGGAGCGCCCACCGCCGTGGGCGGGAACCAGCCGAGCCGCACCGCGAACAAGGCGACCAGCACCACGCCGAGCGCGAACTCGGGAATCGCGTACAGGCCCACGGTCACGGTGGTCAGCACTCGGTCGAGCAGCCCGCCCTGCCACACCGCGGCGGCCACCCCGGCCCCCACCGAGACGGGCACGAGCAGCAGCAGGGTGAGCCCGGCGAGCACCAGCGTCGGCGGCAGGCCGGCGGCCAGCACCCCGGCCACCGGACGGCCGGACACCAGCGAGCCGCCCAGGTCGCCGCCCGCCAGCCCGGCCAGCCAGCCGGCCCACCGCTCCACGGCCGGCCGGTCCAGCTCCAGGGCCTCCCGGAGCCGGGAGATGCGCTCCTCGTCCGGAATGTCGCCGGCCAGCACCACGGCGGCGTCGCCGGGCAGCGCCTCCGTCAGCACGAACACCAGCGTGGCCACCGCCACGACCTGCACGACGCCGAGCAGCAGCCGGCGCAGCGCGTAGCGGGTCAGGCTCACCCCAGCCACACTTTGTCGAAACGGGCCCAGTCGAGCGTGTTCGCGGGGGCGTTGACGACGCCGCGCAGCCGGGGCGAGGTGCCGAGCAGCCAGTCGGCGAAGCCCCAGACGAGGAAGCCGCCCTCGGCGTGCAGCGTGCGCTGCATGTCCAGATAGAGCGCCCGTCGCCGGGTCTCGTCGCCGGTTCCGACCGCCTTGTCGTAGAGGGCGTCGAATTCGGGACGGGCCCATTTGGTGGCGTTCGTGGTGGAGTGGGAGAGCAGCCGCTGCGAGATGTGCGTCTCGATCGGCATGGCGCCGGAGCGGTAGCAGCAGATCGTGCCCTTGTTCAGCACGTCGGCCCAGTAGGTGTCCTTGTTGCCGGTCTTGGCGGTGATGTCGAGCCCGGCCTGCCTGGCCTGGTCGGCGAAGACGCTGGCGGCCTCGATGAAGCCGCTGGCGGCGGCCGAGGTGTCGAGCTGGATCCGCATCCCCTTCGCCCCGGCCCGGTCGATCAGCCACGTGGCCCGCTCCAGGTCGGGGGTGCGCTGGGGGAGGTCGGCCGCGTAGTACAGGTAGTCCTTGCCGAACAGGTCGTTGCCGGGCTGCCCGGCGCCCGACAGCACGCTGTCCACCATCTGCGAGCGGTCGGCCAGCAGGAACATGGCCTGGCGGAGCTGCGGGTCGTCGAAGGGCGGCCGGTCCACCTTCATCGCGAACGCCTGCATGCCGCTGTTGCTCAGGCGGACGACGGCCATCCGGCCGCCGTTCTCGTGGGTACGGGCCGTGGCGGGGGTCAGGTCGTGCGCGTACTCGGCCTGGCCGCCGAGCACGGCGTTCACGCGGGCGGACTCCTCGTTGGCGATGAGGTATTCGAGCTCGTCCACGTAGGGTGCGCCGTCCCAGTGGCCGGCGAAGCGCTTGAGCAGCAGCGACCGCCCCGGCTGGAAGGACCCGAACGCGAACGGCCCAGAACCGACCGGCCGGCTGAACTCGTCGGCCCCCTCGGGAACGATGTAGGCCCCGAAGGCGGCCAGCACGTTAGGGAACTCGGCGTAGGGCCGCTTCAGCGCGAACTCCACCGTACGGTCGCCGATCGCGCGGCTGTTCCTGAGGTCGATCAGGGCGAGATTCGCCTTGGCGCGGAAGGTGCGCTTCTCGTCGGCGATGCGGGCGTAGCTGTGGAGGACGTCCGCGGCGCGTACGGGCCTGCCGTCGTGGAAGGCGGCCGCGCGCAGCGTGACCCGCCACGTGCTCAGCCCCTTGCCTGCCTCCCACTTGCTGGCCAGGCGCGGCACGATCGACACGTCGGCCCCGTAGTCGGCGAGCTTGTCGAACATCGCCTTGGACCGTGACGCCTCCAGGAACAGGTTCGCCAGATGCGGGTCCAAGGTCTCCTGGGCCCCGCCGCCCGCGAACGCCACCCGCAGCCTGCCGCCCCTCCTGGGCTGCGACGACGTGGGGATGTCAGAGCCCGGCTGGGCGGCGCAGCCGGCCAGGGCGACGGCGGCCGCGGACAGGAAGGTACGACGATCGAGGCGCATGGCCGACAATGGTAACGATTTTCATTTGTCACGCAAATCGCCCGCCTACCCGGCCAGGAGCTTGACGATCGCCACCACCCCGATGACCACGATCGCGCCACGCAGGACGGCGGGCGGGAGCCGGCGGCCGACCTTGGCGCCTGCGAACCCGCCGACCATGGAGCCGAGCGCCACCAGCAGCACGGCCGTCCAGTCGACGTCGGCGACCAGCACGTACAGGATGGCGGCGGTGAAGTTGACCAGCAGGACGAGGACGTTCTTGGCGGCGTTGATCCGTTGCAGCTCCTCGTCGATGAGGATGCCCATCAGGCCGATGAGCAGGATGCCCTGCCCCGCCCCGAAATAGCCGCCGTACGCGCCGGCGGCGAGCGCGCCCAGCACCAGCCAGGGGCCTCCGTGCGCGCGCTTGGGGCGGTCGGCCAGCAAGCGCCCGAGCTTCGGCTGGATCACGACGAGGATGCAGGAGATGGCGATCAGCACGGTGACGACCGCGGTGAACGTCCGCTCGGGCAGGTTGAGCAGCAGCAGGCCGCCGGCGATCGAGCCCGCGACGGAGGCTGGGGCCAGCCGGAGCAGCCGCCCGCGCTGGCCCTTCAGCTCCGGCCGGTAGCCCATGACGCCGGTCAGCCCGCCGGGCACCAGCCCGATGTTGTTGGAGACGTTGGCGGTGATCGGGGGCAGGCCGACGGCCAGCAGCGTGGGGAAGGTGATCAGCGAGCCTGAGCCGACCACGGTGTTGATGGCGCCGCCCGCGATGCCGGCCGCGAGCACCGCGACCATCTCCCAAGGTGTCATGGCGCGAGATTAGACCACGTCTTACAAAATAAGACGGTTTGTGTCGATATGTGAGACAGGTCTCAACATGGCGCGGTGCTCTCCCGGGGCACGAGCCGCGCCGTGGCGTCCTGGAACGACTGCGGCGCACCGCCGTTGAGCAGCCGCAGCAGCGTACGGGCCGTATGAGCACCGTACGCCTGCACGTCCCTGGACAGTGCGGTCAACGTCGGGAAGACCATCTCGCAGAGCTGCGAGTCGTCCCCCGCGATGATCGATAACTCGTGCGGCACCCCGACGCCGAGCTGCCGGGCGACGCTCACCCCGGCCGTGGCCATGACGTCGTTGTCGAAGGTGATCGCGGTCGGCCGGTCGGCGGCGGCCAGCAGCGCGCGCGTCGCCTCGGCCCCCGCCGCCCACGTGTAGTCGGTGTCGACGACGGCGACCGGCGCGAGCCCGTGCCTGGCCATCGCCGCGTGGAAGGCGGCCGTGCGGACCTGGGTGTGCTCCAGCGCGGGCAGCCCCGCCACCCTGGCGATGCGCTGGTGCCCCAGCCCCACCAGGAAGTCGACGGCCTCGGTCACCGCCGCCGCGTCGTCGCTCCAGACCGCGGGCATGCCGCCGTCCGGCCGCGGGCGGCCGACCAGCACCGCGGGGATGCGCATCGACTCCAGCAGCGGCAGCCGCGCGTCGTCGGCCCACAGGTCCATGACGATCAGGCCGTCCACGCGCCGCTCGGCCCACCAGTCGCAGATCGCCTCGATCGAGCGGGGATGGTCGGGCACGACCTGGAGCAGCAGGGCGGTGCGGGTCAGCGCGAGCTCGCTCTCCAGCCCCGCGATGAACTTCATGAAGAACGGCTCGACGCCCAGGGTGTCCGCGCTGCGCGCGATGACCAGGCCCACCGTGTGGGCCCGCGACTCCGACAGTCCGCGAGCGGCGGCGTTGGGCCGCCAGCCCATCTCGGCGGCGATCGACAGAATGCGGCTCCTGGTGGCTTCTGACACACCAGGCCGGCCGTTCAGCGCGAAGGAGACCGCACCGATCGACACCCCCGCACGCTCGGCGATATCGCTGATCGTCAGTCGCTTCACGCGCCTATCGTAGGTGGACATCGGCAGGCGTCACTTCGTCGCTCCCGCGGTGAACCCGTTGTAGACGAATCGCTGCAACGCCAGGAATATGGCGAGGGTCGGCAGGATCACCAGCACCGCGCCGGCGGAGATGACCTCCCAATGCGCGCCGAACGGCCCCTTGAAACGGAAGAGCGAGGTGGAGATGACGCCCAGCTCCTCCGACGGCATATACAGGAAAGGAATGTAGAACTCGTTGTAGACGGTGATCCCCTTGATGATGACGACCGTCGCGATCGCGGGCTTGAGCAGCGGCAGGATCACCTTGCGGTAAATGGTGAACGAGCTCGCGCCGTCCAGCCTGGCGGCCTCGTCGAGCGACACGGGAATGTTCTTGACGAACTGCAGAAAAATGTAGATGGACACGATGTCGGTGCCCATGAAGAGCAGGATCGGCCCCCATCTGGTGTCGAAGAGCCCGAACGCGTCTATCACCTCGAACGTGGCCACCTGAGTCGTCACCCCGGGCACCAGCGTGGCGATGAGGAACAACGCGACCACGACCTTCTTCAACCGGAACGTGAAACGGTCGATCGCGTAAGCGGCCATCGATCCGATGGCAATCGTCCCGGCGATGGAGAACAGCAGGATGAACGCCGTGTTGCCGAACGCCACCAGCATGTTGCCGTTCTCGAAGGCGATCCGGTAGTTCTCGAAATTGACGAAGCTCGCGGGCAGCGCCAGGATGTCGCCCTCGGCCATCTCGGCCGGCGTCTTGAACGACGTCCCGAACATCGTCAGCAGCGGCACCACCACGATCGCGGTCGCGACGACCAGCGACAGGTACTTCAGCGCCGTCACGCCCGGCCGCACCACGCCGGCACGTGTCTGAACGGTCATGCGGACGTCCTCTCCTCGGGTACGAGCCGCCGCTGGACCCAGGTGATCAGCAGGATGAGGACCAGCAGCACGACGGCCGCCGCCGAGGCCAGGCCCGTCTTGTTGAACTGGAAGGCCAGCTTCACCGTCTGGATCACGAACGTCTTGGTCTCGCCTGAGCCGCCGGTCATGATGTACGGGATCTCGAAGACCGACAGCGATCCCGCGATGCCCAGGATGGCGCTCAGGCTGATGATCGGCCGGATGCTCGGGATGATGATGTGCCAGAGGATCTGCGGCCGGCTCGCCCCGTCGAGCATGGCGGCCTCGTGCAGCTCCGACGGGACGGACTGGATGGCGCCGAGGAAGAGCACGAAGTTCAGCCCCAGGAAGCGCCAGACCGACACCCCCGACAGGGAGACGTTGGCCAGGTCGGGATTGCCCAGCCAGAGGATCTCCGCGTCGACGCCGACGAGCCTGAGCAGCTGGTCGAGCGTGCCGTCCGGCTGGAACATGTAGAGGAAGACGAACGCGACCGCGACCCCGTTCAGCAGGTACGGGAAGAAGATGACGCCCTTGAAGAAGCCGCGGAAGCGCACGTTGAAGCTGAGCACGGCGGCGAAATAGAGCGCCAGCACGATCTGGACGAACGACGCGACCAGGTAGAAGAGGCTGACATAGAAGACGGAGAAGAGCTCGGGACGGGTGAAGAGCTCGAAATAGTTCTCGACGCCGACGAACGCGCGGTCGGGGCTGACGCCGTCCCAGTCGGTGAAGCTGTAGGAGATCATGCTGACGACCGGGACGTACGTGAACGTCGCCAGCATGATCAGCGGGGCGGCCAGGTAGAGCCAGGGGGTCAGCCGCCGCCACCGCGAGGGCGGCGCGACGGCGTGCCGCGGGGGCGAGGAGCTGGACGTGCGGACGGAAGTGCTGGTCATCGGCTTTCCTTCGGCAGGCGACGCGCCCGGGGCCGGCACCGCCCCGGGCGCCTGGGCGGCTATCCGCCGAGCGCTACGGCCTCGGCCCACTTCTTGGCCAGCGCGCCGAAGTCCCCGTTGAGGTCGCCCTTGGCGGCCCCGCGGGCGATGTCCACCAGGTGCTGGCGGTATTCGGGCTTGGTCAGCCCCACCTCGGCGGCGTTGTCGATCGTGGTGACCTTGCCGGAGTCCGCCTGGGAGAGCTCGAAGACCTGTACTCCGGCCTCCTCGAACGGCTTGAGCGCCGGCGGCAGCGGCGCGCCGCGGACGCTGGAGATGCCCTGGATGTCGCTCGTGAACGTGGACTTGTCGAGCAGCCAGTCGATCCAGGCGCGGGCCGCCTGCTGCTGCTTGGAGTGCTTGTTCACCCCGTAGACGTAGTCGGGGGTGGTGGGGGCGCAGAATCTGCCGTTCACCCGCGTGGGGAAGGGCATGTAGCCGATGGTGTCCGCGCTCTTCCCGGCCTTCTCCGCGGCATCCCGCATCTGCGCGATCGACCACGAGCCGAGGTACATGCTGGCGATCTTGCCGTTGGCCAGCATGCCCTTGGAGTCCTCCCAGTTCGTCGTCGTCGGGTCCGGCTCGGAGAGCTTCTTGCCGACGATGTCGAACAGCAGCGTGTCGGAGACGTTGAGGTCGGTGCCGGGCGCCCACGGGTTGTCGGAGGTGGCCAGCTTGTCGTTGGCCTTGGGGTCACAGCTGATCGAGCCCATCGCGCCCTGCCAGCCGCTCAGCGGCCAGCCGTCCTTGTAGTTCGTGTAGTACGGGATCACGCCGGTCTTGTCCTTGACCGCCTGGAGCGCGGTGAGGAAGTCGGCGGGCGTCTTCGGCCACTCCGTGACCCCGGCCTTGGTCCAGACGTCCTTGTTGTAGACGAAGCCGTTGACCACCGCGAACGAGGTCAGGCCGTACACGGTGCCCGCGACGGTGCCCTTCTCGGTGAACTGGTACTTCTTGCTCAGCTCGGCGGCGGGACCGAGGGCGGAGAAGAACTTCGGATAGTCGTCGCGGCTGACGGTGCTCGGGATCAGCAGGACGTCACCGTAGTTCTCGGTGTTCATCCGGATCTTGACTTCGCCCTCGTAGTCCGTGATGCCGTCGAACTTGACCTTGACCTGCGGATAGACCTTGTTGAACTCGGCGGCGTACTTCTCCAGCGTGCCGTCGGTGACCATGTCGGTCCTGTTGGTCAGGACGGTGATCTCGCCGGCGACCTTGGCCGGGTCCGTGGGGGCGGAGGCGCTGGGGGAGGTCTCGCTCTGACCCGACCCGCCGCCGCAGGCCGTGATCAGGAACACCGTGACCAGTGCGACGCCGGTCAGTGCTTTGCGTTGCTTTTCCATTGTCTCCGTCCTCAGGGACAAGGTGGGGGGAGCAGAACTAAAGCGCTTCAGTTCGAGTGGTCGAGATCGTGCGCCTCCGACGTGGGGGCTGTAAAGCCGTGTGGCGCGCTCGTTGCTTAACCGTTACACTCAGGTTTCGCCGAGCTTGCCGGAGCGGCTGATGTCCCTGATGGGAGCGCAAGCCGACTGACCGTTGACGATGATGTCGGGCGGTCGTAAAGTCGGGTTCGCTTAAACGGTTTAGTGAAAGCTTCCCTCCGTGACCCCTTCTACATCGGGAGACCACGTGTACCGTCCGCTGCACGACGGCTGGACCCTCCGCGCAGACGGCGACGACCCCGCGGGGCTCGCCGGAATACCGGCGTCCGTGCCGGGCGGCGTGCACCTCGACCTGCTGGCCGCCGGGCTGATCGAGGACCCGTACCAGGACGACAACGAGACCAGGCTGGGCTGGATCGGGCGTACCGACTGGGTCTACGAGACCACGTTCGACTGGCACGACGACGGCGGCGAGCGGGCCGACCTGGTGTTCGAGGGGCTGGACACGATCGCCTCCGTACGGGTGAACGGGCAGGAGGCGGGGACGACCGCCAACATGCACCGCACGTACCGGTTCGCGGTGCGCGAGCTGCTGCGCGAAGGGGACAACACGCTCCAGGTGAGCTTCCGCGCCCCGTACGCCTACGCCGAGGAGCAGCAGGCGCGGCACGGCGAGCGGCCCGGCCCCTACGACGAGCCGTACGCGTTCATCAGGAAGATGGCCTGCAACTTCGGCTGGGACTGGGGACCGACGCTGGTCACCAGCGGCATCTGGCGCCCCGCCGGCCTGCACTCGTGGTCGGGCGCGCGGCTGGCCGAGGTGCGCCCGATGGTCCGCGGCGACGGCGTCGACGTGCACGTGCGCGTCGAGCGGACCGGCGACGCGCCCGTGACGGTCACCGCCGACGTGGCGGGCGTGAGCGTGGAGACCAAGCTCGAACAGGGCGAGAGCGAGGCCGTGCTGCGCCTGTCCGTGCCGGACGCCGAGCGGTGGTGGCCCCGCGGGTACGGCGCGCAGCCGCTCTACGAGCTCACCGTCCGCGCGGGCGCCGACCGGTGGCGGCGAGAGATCGGCTTCCGCACGGTCGAGGTGGACGAGGACGCGTTCAAGCTGATCGTCAATGGCAGGCCCGTGTTCGTCCGCGGCTACAACTGGATCCCCGACGACTGCTTCCCCGCCAGGACCACCCCCGAGTTGCTCGCGGAGCGCTTCGGCCAGGCCGTCGGCTCCGGCGCCAACGCGCTGCGGGTGTGGGGCGGCGGCGTCTACGAGTCGGAGGACTTCTACTCCCTGGCCGACCGCATGGGCCTGCTCATCTGGCAGGACTTCCCGTTCGCCTGCTCGGCCTACCCCGAGGAGGAGCCGTTCAGGAGCGAGGTCGAGGCCGAGGCCCGCGACAACGTGGCGCGGCTGTCCGCGCATCCCAGCCTGGTGCTGTGGTGCGGCAACAACGAGAACATCGAGGGTCACCAGCACTGGGGCTGGCCGGAGCCGCTGGACGGCAAGAGCTGGGGCGCCGGGTTCTACTACGACCTGCTGCCGGGCATCGTGGCCGAGCTCGACCCGAGCCGCCCGTACTGGCCGGGCAGCCCCTACTCCGGCGCGCCCGACCGCGACGTGCTCGACCCCTCGACCGGCACCATCCACATCTGGACCGTGTGGGGGTCGCGCGACTACACGCACTACGCCGACTACACGCCGCGCTTCGTGGCCGAGTTCGGCTTCCAGGGGCCGCCCGCCTACGCGACCCTGCGCGCGGCCTCCTCCGACGAGCCGCTGACGCCGGACTCCTCGCACCAGAAGGCCGACGACGGGCAGGCCAAGCTGCTGCGCGGCCTGGGCGAGCATCTGCCCGCGCCGGAGACGTTCGACGACTGGCACTACTTCACGCAGCTCAACCAGGCCCGCGCGATGGCGTTCGGGGTGCAGCGGTTCCGCTCGCTGATGCCGTACTGCATGGGGACCGTGGTGTGGCAGCTCAACGACTGCTGGCCGGTGACCTCGTGGGCCGCCGTCGACGGCGCGGGCCGCAGGAAGCCTCTCTGGTACGCCCTGCGCCGCTCCTTCGCCGACCGGCTCATCACCCGCCAGGGCACGGAGGTCGTCCTGGTCAACGACACGGACGAGGAGTGGGCCGGCACGCTCGGGCTGGCGGCGCGCGACCTGGCGGGCCGGGTGCTGGCCGCGCGGGCCGAGCCGGTCGCGGTGCCCGCCCGCGCCACGCTGCGCCTGACCCCGCCCGAGGACGGGGACGCCCGGGTGCTCACCGCCGAGCTGGACGGCGAACGGGCCCTGTTCGCGCTCGCCGAGGATCCGGTCATGGGCTACCCGCCGGCCGAGTTCACCGCCGCCGTCGCCAGGGAGGCGGGCGGGTACGCGGTCACCGTCACCGCCACGACCATCCTGCGCGAGCTGGCGCTCTTCCCCGACCGGCTCGACCCGGCGGCCACCGTGGACGACCAGCTCGTCACCCTTCTGCCCGGTGAGAGCGTGACCTTCCACGTCACCACCGGGCAGGAGCTGGACCCCGCCGCGCTCACCGCCCACCCGGTGCTGCGCTGCGTCAACGAGCGGCGCTGAACGCTTTCTGACCTGAGGAAAGCCGCAGGATGATTCGGGCACGAGCCTCATTCCTCCGCCAGTGCTCGAATACCTAGCGTTCCTGGTCATGACCGGAAAGTTGTTCGATGTCCCCCGCCGCTTCCTGGCGGGACTGGCGGCCATGCTCGCCCTGGCCGGAGTGATCATGCTGACGGCCATGGCGGACAGCACGATGCAGCCGCTGCCCGCCTCGGCGCCGGCCGGGGAGTTCAGCGCCGGGCGGGCGCTGAGTCACTTGGAGAGGTTCGCGACCGAGCCGCGCCCGATCGGCAGCGCGGCCGGTGACAGCGCCGTGCGCTACCTGGTGGCGCAGTTGCGCGCGGCCGGGCTGGAGGTGGAGGTCCAGCGCGCGGTGGGCGCGAACGCCTCGACGGGTCTGGCGACGTTCGGGCGGGTGGACAACGTGGTGGCCACCCGCAAGGGGACGGACTCGACGGGAACGGTGCTGGTCGCCGCCCACTACGACTCCGCGGCGATGGGCCCGGGGGTCTCCGACGACGCCGCGGCGGTGGCGTCCATGCTGGAGACGGTACGCGCGCTGGGCGGCGCCGCCCTCCGCAACGACCTCGTGTTCCTGATGACCGACGGCGAGGAGGACGGCGTGCTCGGCGCCCAGGCGTTCGTGAGGGAGCACCCGCTCGGCCGCGCCGGAGGCGTGCTGCTGAACTGGGAGGCGCGCGGCGTCAGCGGGCCGTCGCTGATGTTCGAGACGTCGAAGGACAACGCCGCCCTGGTCGGCCTGTACGCGGACGCCGTGCCGCACCCGCGCGGGGACTCCACGATGGTGGAGCTGTACCGGTTGCTGCCGAACAACACCGACTTCACCCCCCTCAGCAAGGCCGGGTTCGCCGGCCTGAACTTCGCCTACATCCAGGACTCCTCCCGCTACCACACCGCCGACGACTCCCTCGCGCACCTCGACCGCGGCAGCCTGCAGCACCACGGGACGAACATGCTGGCGCTGGCCCGCGCACTCGGGGCCGCCGACCTGCGGACGCTGGAGTCGGGGCACGACGTCACGTACTTCCGGCTGCTGGGGGTCCTGGTCACGTACCCGAACGGGCTGGTCTGGCCGCTGGCGGCGCTCGCCCTGGCGGCGGTCGCCGGGCTGGCGCTGCTCGCCCGCCGCAGACGGGTGGCGAGCCTGCCGCGGATCGCGGTGGCCGCGGTGTCGGCCGTCGTGCCGCTCGTGCTGGCGGCGGTCCTCGCGCAGGGGCTGTGGGAGCTGCTGGTGAGCCGGCGGCCCGAGTACGACGGGATGGGCGGCCTGCTGCACCACCCGCTGGCCTTCCGCGCGGCCATCGCGGTCATGACGGGGCTGGTGCTGCTCGGCTGGTACCTGGGGCTGCGCCGCAGGATCGGGCCCGCCGCGCTCGGCATCGGCGCGCTGGCCTGGCCCGCGCTGCTCGGCGCGTTGTGCGCGCAGGCCGCGCCGGGGGCATCGTTCGTGTTCACCCTGCCCGTGCTGCTGTGCGCGGCCGGCGGGCTGGCCGCTCTCCTGCTGCGCGGGGCCGCCTGGCGGGTGGCGGCGCTCACGCTGGGCGCGGTGCCGGCGGCGGCGCTGCTGCCCGCGCTGGCCGGGAACACCTTCGACGGCATGGGCCTGGCGCTCGGCGGGGTGAGCGCGCTGGTGCTGGCGCTCTTCGGGCTGACCGCAATGCCGATCGCGGAGCTGATCCTGCCTGATCCGGCACGCGAGCTGGGCCGTCCCGCCGTGGTCGGCGTGCCGCTGGTGGCGACCGTGCTCACGGCGGCGCTGGTCGCGGGCGGCCTGGCGGAGAACGCCTTCGACGCGCGGGACCCGCGGCGGACGCACCTGGCGTGCGTGATGGACGCCGGCACCAGGACCGCCGCCTGGGTGAGCGCCGACCCGGAGCCACCAGCCTGGACCCGCCGGTATGTCTCGGGCCGCGACACCGGCACCCTGCCGCCCGGCTACGCCAGAGGCACCCTGTGGACCGGCCCCGCACCCGCGATCGAGGCCGCCGGGCCGCAGGTCACGGTGCTCTCGCGCACCGGTGACACGATCAGGCTGCGCGTCAGCGCCGGCCGGGGCGCGCGCTCGATCACGCTGCGCACCGAGCGCCCGATCACCGGGGCGACCGCCGCCGTCAGGGGAATGACCCCCGTGAGCGTTCCCGTCACCGGCACCCGCCGCAACACCTGGCCGGGCGAGGTCCGCTTCCGCGGCCTGCCGAGTGGCGGCGCGGAGATCACCCTGCGGGTGCCCGGCGCGGACCGGTTCAGGCTGACCGCGATCGCCGAGACCGACGGCCTGTCCGCGGTGCCCGGTTACGTGGAGCGCCCGCCGGGCGTGGTGGCGGCCACGCGGGAGGACGGCGACCTCGTCGCGATCACTCGGACCTACCGGCTCTGACCGCGGCCGGACGGGCGAGCGCGCGCTTGAGGATCTTGCCGGTGGGGCTCATCGGCAGCTCGTCGACGAAGGAGATGTGCCGGGGATATTTGTAGGCGGCCACCCGCTCCTTCACGAAGTCACGCAGATCCGCGCAGGTCACCGGCGCGCGCAGGGCCACCACGGCCTCGATCTCCTCGCCGAGCTCCGGGTGCGGCACGCCGAGCACGGCGGCCTGCCGCACCGCGGGGTGCTCGTACAGGACCTCTTCCACCTCGCGCGGGTAGACGGTGTAGCCGCCCCGGATGATCACGTCGCGGCGGCGGTCCATCAGGAAGAAGAAGCCGTCCTCGTCCTTCCTGCCGAGGTCGCCGGTGTGGAACCAGCCGTCGCGGATGGCCTCGGCCGTGCCCGCCGGGTCGTTCCAGTAGCCCTTCATCACGTTGGGGCCGCGTACGACGATCTCGCCGATCGTGCCGCACGGCACGTCGCGGCCGTCCTCGCCGACGACCCGCATCTCGACGCCCCTGATCGGCCAGCCGATGGAGCCCGGCCGCCGGTGCTGCCCGCCGCGGTTGGCCGCGGTGACGGGGGAGGTCTCGCTGAGCCCGTACCCCTCGACGATCGCGCAGCCGAGCCGGGTCTCGTACGCCCGCAGCACGTCCAGCGGCAGCGCGGCCCCGCCGGAGACGCAGACCCGCAGCATCGACATGTCGGAGGCGCCCGGATGGTCGAGCAGCGCGATGAACATCGTGGGCACGCCCTGGAAGACGGTCACCCCGTCCCGCCTGATCACCTCCAGCGCCCGGCCCGCCTCGAACCGCCGCAGCAGCGTCAGCCGCGCGCCCGCCTGCACGGTCGCGTTGAGCGAGCAGGTCTGCCCGAACGTGTGGTAGAGCGGCAGCGCGCCGAGCACCACGTCATCCACGCCGAGCGCGTGCATGCGGGCCACGGCGGCGGCGTTCCCCGTCAGGTTCGCGTGGGTCAGCTCGATGCCCTTCGGGCGGCCCGTCGTGCCGGAGGTGTAGTGGATCACGGCCGTGTCCCCGTCGGCCATGGAGGCGATCTCGTGCTCGGCCGCGACGCCGCGCAGCAGCCGGCGGAACTCCTCGGGCACCACGAAGAACACGTCCGCGTTCGTGCTCCCGGAGCCCGCCTCGGCGGTCTCGGCGAACGCGTGCCAGGCGATCAGCAGCCGCGCCCCGCAGTCGCCGAGGTAGGCGGCGATCTCCCGCCGCTTCAGCAGGGGGTCGAGCGGCACCACGACGGCGCCGATCCGCAGCACCCCGTAGTAGACGACGCCGAACTCGGGCACGTTCGGCAGCATGATCGCGACCCTGTCGCCGGCGCGGATCCCCCTGGCCAGCAGCAGCCCCGCCAGCCTGGCGCTCAGCTCCTCCAGCGTGCCGTAGGTGAGCTCCGCTCCGTCCAGTGTGAGAACCGCTCTGCCACCGAGCCGCCGGGCGGCGGTGTGGAGCCGGTCAGCGAGGTTCATGGGAAGACCGTACGCCCGCTTTCCCACGGCCCTCATTGGTCGCGGTCGCCAGTCTTTCCCGCGCGGAATTGGTCGGCTCGCCGGGAACGGGCTGGGCGTCCTGCAACGCGATCGCGACGAGCAGCTCCACGAGGTCGTCGATCGAGCGCAGGCTGCGCCCGGTCCGCTCGTGGATCCTGCGCAGCCGGTATTGGGCGGTGTTGGGATGGATCTGCAGCCGCTCGGCCGCGGCCCGCAGATTGAGGTCGGCGGCGGCGAACGCCCTGATCGTGGCGGTCAGCACGCCGCCGCGCGCCCGGTCCTCCGCGAGCAGCGAGGTGATGCGCGGGTCCACCAGGTTCCTGGCGGTGTCGTCGGCCTTCAGCGCCAGATACTGGAACGGCGTGATCCGCGGCAGCGCCGCCAGCCCGCCCTCCTCGGGCACGAAGTCCAGCACGGCCCTGGCCTCCTGGTAGGCCTGCGGGATCTGCGCGGCGCCCACCGCCACGGTGCTGACGCCCATGGCCAGCCTGATCCCCTCGCAGGCCAGGCTCTCCAGCACCGCCTGCAGCCGGTCGCACAGCTCGCCGGGTCCCGTACTGTGCCCAGTGTTATGTGCTGTCGCGGCGGGCCCGAGCACCGGAATGGCCACGATCTCCGACTGGCGGACGACGGACAGCGTACGCGTGCCGTTGCCGCCGGTCCTGGCGATCGCCGCGCAGGCCGCGTGGCGGGCGTCGGCGCCCTGGTCGGGGCCGGTGGTCACGGCGGAGGGCGAGCCGGCGAGCACGGCGATCACGACGAGCAGCGGCGCGCGGCCGTCAGGACCGAGCCCGTGCGCCTGCGCCGCGGCCAGCTCCCTGCCGCGCGTCGGCGTGACGCCCGCGAGCAGCGTTTCGAGCAGGTCGCGGCTCTCGCGCACCGCCTCCGCGGCCGCGTACTGCTGGAACTCCATGTACGCGTTCGCCGCGTGCGTGCTGGCGAAGTCGCAGTAGCGCATCAGCGGGGCCGCCAGCGTGAGAGCGGCCTCGCGACCGGCGGGCGCGTGCCCGGACCGCTCGACCACCGACTCCCAGAACACCTGCTGCCCCACCCTGAACGCGTTGATGTAGTCGGCCAGCGCCACTCCGGCCCTGGCCCGGCGCATGGCCGCCCGCCGGGTGAAGGAGATGTCGTCGAACGTCACCGTCCGGTCCTCCAGCAGCACGGCCAGCTTGGCGCGGTAGTGCTTGATCACTTGGTCGCGGACGTCGGACTGGAACTCGGGGCCTCTGGCGGCGTAGGCGGGGATCTCCTCCCGCATCGTCGCCACCGCGGCGTCGGCCAGCGCCTGCAGATCGCCGAGTAGCTCGGACAGGATGCGGGTACGTTGCGCGCGGACGGCTGCCACGGTGCTCAAACCAGTGGACATGCCGGGATGATCCATGGGTTGTGCCGGGCGGTCAACGGGTCGTAACCGGTCCGAGACCCACGCTGTGCTCAGCGGACAACTTGCCCGAAACATCTTGGGTCACCGTGCCCAATGCGGCCCGTCAACGGCGGATCCTACGCTGAGCCCAACTTCAGAACATTATTCTCCAGGAGGCCGGATGCTGGAGGTGCACGATCTCACCGTCCGCTTCGGCGGCATCACGGCGCTGGACGGCGTGGGCTTCGACGTGGCGCGCGGCGAGATGGTGGGGCTCATCGGGCCGAACGGGGCCGGCAAGACCACCCTGTTCAACTGCCTGAACCGGAGCTACGACGCCGACTCGGGAACCATCGCGTACGAGGGCAGGGACCTGACCTCCGTGGCCCCGCACGCCATCGCGGAGCTCGGCGTCGCGCGGACGTTCCAGAACCTGGGCCTGTTCCCGCGCCTGTCCGTACGTGACAACGTGCTGGTCGGCGCGCACCACCGGGGCCGCGCCGGCTTCCTGTCCGCGGGGCTGCGGCTGCCGGGCGTCCGCCGCGAGGAGCGCACGCTGCGCGCCGACGCCGACGGGGTCCTGGAGCGGCTCGGCCTGACCGAGGTCGCCGGGCACCTGGCGACCGGGCTGCCGTTCGGCACGCTCAAACGGGTCGAGCTGGCCCGCGCGCTCCTCGGCAGACCGCGGCTGCTGCTGCTCGACGAGCCGGTGAACGGGCTGAACACGGCCGAGGTGGAGGAGTTCGCGGGCACGCTGAGCGCGATCCGCGCCGAGTACGACCTGACCGTGATCGTGGTCGAGCACCACATGGGGTTCGTCATGGGGATCTGCGAGCGGATCGTGTGCCTGGACTTCGGCCGCAAGATCGCCGAGGGGCCGCCGGCCGAGGTTCAGCGCGACCCCGGCGTCATCGAGGCTTACTTGGGGACCGCCGTATGAGCGATCTGGTGGTGGAGAACCTCGTGGCCGGGTACGGCGACGCCCGCGTGCTGCACGGCGTCCACCTGACCGTGGGTGAGGGCGAGATCTGCGCCATCCTCGGGCCCAACGGCGCGGGCAAGACGACGCTGCTGCGGGCGCTGTCCGGCATGGTCAAGGCGCGCGGCACGGTCCGGCTGGGCGGCGCCGACCTGTCCGGCCGTTCGCCCGACGCCCTCGCCCGGCAGGGCGTCGCGCACGTGCCCGAGGGACGCGGCACGTTCATGCCGCTCACCGTCGAGGAGAACCTGCGGCTCGGCGCGTTCGTCCGGCGCGGCAAGGCGCAGGTGGAGGCCGACCTGGCGCGGATCCACGCCTACTTCCCCGCGCTGCGGACCCGGCTCAAGCAGACCGCGGGCAGTCTCAGCGGCGGCGAGCAGCAGATGCTGGCCATCGGCAGGGCCCTCATGCTGCGCCCCCGGCTGCTCCTGCTCGACGAGCCGTCGCTGGGCCTCGCGCCGCTGGTCACCAGGGAGCTGTTCCGCATCGTCCAGGCCATCAACCAAGAGGAGCGGACCACCGTGGTCGTCGTCGAGCAGAACGCCCATCTCGCCCTCGGCATCGCCCAGCAGGCGCACGTCCTGGAGACCGGGCGGATCGTCCTGTCGGGCACCGCCGCGGAGATCAGGGCCGACGAACAGGTCGCGCAGTCCTATCTCGGATACCGGGTGTAGGCATGGCCGGATTCCTGCAGCAGATCGTCGAGGGGCTCGGCGCGGGCGCCATCTACGCAAGCCTGGCGCTGGCCCTGGTGCTCATCTACCGGTTCACCGGGATCGTCAACTTCGCCCAGGGCGAGCTGGCCATGTTCTCCACCTACATCGCCTGGCAGTGCGTGGCCGCCGGGCTGCCGTTCTGGCTGGCGCTGGCGCTCACACTGGTGGTGTCTTTCGCGGGCGGCATGCTCATCGAACGGGTGATCATCCGGCCGGTCGAGGGCGCGCCTGAGCTGACGCTGGTGATCGTCACCGTGGGGCTGTTCATCTTCGTCAACGCCGCCGCCGGATGGATCTGGACCTTCCTCATCAAGGACTTCCCGAACCCGTTCCCCGGCGGCGCGCTGGAGGCGGGCGGGATCAGCGTGGGCTTCTCGACGATCGGCGTGCTGGGCGTCGTGGCGCTGGTCATGGGCCTGCTGTACCTGCTCTTCCAGCACACCAAGATCGGGCTGGGGATGCGCGCCGTGGCCACGAACCCCGAGTCAGCCCGGTTGGTCGGCATCCGCGTCGGCTGGACGCTCGCGCTCGGCTGGGGCCTGGCCGCCACGGTCGGCGCGGTGTCGGGCGTGCTGGTGGCGCCGCTGCTGTTCCTGGAGCCCAACATGATGGGCGGCGTCCTCATCTACGCGTTCGCGGCGGCCACGCTCGGCGGGTTCGACAGCCCGGCGGGCGCGGTCGCCGGCGGCCTGATCGTGGGGGTCGCCGAGACGCTGGCCGGGGCCTACGTCGGCGTCATCGGCTCCGATCTCAAGGTGGGAGTGCCGTTGGTGATCATCCTCGGCGTGCTGTTGCTGCGGCCCCAGGGGCTGTTCGGGCGAGCGGTGGTGGAGCGGGTATGAGCGGCTCCACGCGGGTGAGCAGTCCCGCGGAGGTGAACGCGCCGGCGGCGCGGTCCCGGACGCTGTCGGTCCGCTGGCGGTGGGGCTCGGCGGCGCTGTTGCTCGCCGCCGCCTGTTATGCGCCCTTCCAGCTCATGCCCTTCCACGTCTTCCAGCTCACGATGGTGCTGATCTACGCGATCGCGCTGCTCGGGCTCAACGTGCTCGTCGGGCACGCGGGTCAGATCTCGCTCGGTCACGGCGCGTTCTTCGCCATCGGCGCGTACGGGGCCGCGATCCTGCTCGACCGCTGGGACGTCCCGTACCTGCTGACGCTCCCCATCGCGGCCGGGGTGGCGTTCGTCGTCGGACTGGCGCTCGGCGTGCCCGCCATGCGGCTGCGCGGCCTCTACCTGGCGCTCGTCACGCTGGCCATCGCGATCTTCCTGGTGCCGCTGCTCAAGCGGTTCGAGGGGGTGACCGGCGGCTCGATGGGGCTGACGCTGACCAAGCCCGCGCCGCCCGCGTGGAGCGGCCTGGCCGAGGACCAATGGCTGTACTTCCTCACCCTGGCCGTCGCCGTGGCCGCGTTCGCGGTGGCCGCGAGCCTGCTGCGGTCGCGGGTGGGCCGCGCGCTGCACGCCCTGCGGGACAACGAGGCCGCGGCCGAGGTCATGGGGGTGCGGCTGTCGACGTACAAGACGCTGGCGTTCGCCTGGAGCGCGATGTTCGCCGGTGCGGCGGGCTGCCTCTACACGTGGGTGATCGGCTTCGTGTCGCCCGACTCGTTCACCGTCAACCTGTCGATCACCCTGCTGGCCGGCATCGTCGTCGGCGGGCTCGGCTCGCTGTCCGGGCCCCTGCTCGGGGCGCTGTTCGTGATGTTCGTGCCGGGCATCTCGCAGGACATCAACGACGCCGCGCCCGGCGTCATCTTCGGCCTGCTGATCATCGCGGTGATGTACGTGGCCCCGACGGGACTGGCCGGGCTGGCCGGGCGCTTGCTCAAGAAGATTCCCCGGAAGGAGTAAGAGGGATGCGTCTATCCGCGATCGGCGCTGCGGCGCTGCTCCTGGTCGGCGTCGCCGCCTGCGGGGGGCGGGACGGCAGCGGTGGCACCGGTGCGACCGCGTCGGGCGAGTGCTCGGGTCAGCAGACCACCGGCATCACCGCCAAGTCCATCAAGCTGGGCGGCATCTACCCGCTGTCCGGCCCCGCCTCCGCCTACGGCGCCATCCCCAAGGGCATCAAGGCGTACTTCGACTACGTCAACGCCGAGAAGGGCGGCATCGGCGGGCGCAAGGTCGAGTTCATCGCGCGCGACGACGGCTACCAGCCGCCCAAGGCCGTGGAGGAGGCGCGCAGGCTGGTCGAGCAGGAGCAGGTGTTCGCGCTGTTCCAGACGCTCGGCACGCCCTCGACCAGCGCGACCTGGGACTACGCGAACCAGCGCAAGGTGCCGCAGATCTTCGTCGCCACGGGCGCCTCCAAGTGGGGCACCGACACCGCGCACCCGTGGACGATCGGCTGGCAGCCCAACTACGTCTCCGAGGCCCGCGTCTACGCCCAGTACCTCAAGACGGAGAAGCCCGACGCCAAGGTCGCCGTCCTCTACCAGAACGACGACTTCGGCAAGGACCTGTTCGGCGGGTTCAAGCGGGCCGTCGAGGGCACCGGCATCAAGATCGTCGCCGAGCAGAGCTACGAGGTCTCCGACCCCAGCATCGATCCCCAGATGCGCAACCTCGCCGAGTCGAAGGCCGACGTGTTCCTGAACGTCACCACGCCCAAGTTCGGCTCGCAGGCGCTGGCCGCCGACGCCAAGAACACCGGCTGGAACCCGGTGCACATCATCAACAACGTCGCCGCCTCGATCACCGTGCTCAAGCCGGTCGGCTTCCCGAACGTGCAGGGCGTCGTGTCCAGTACGTACTACAAGGACCCGAACGACCCGACGTGGCAGAGCGACGCCGAGATGACGCTCTACCGGCAGAAGATGCAGCAGTACGCGCCCGGCGCCGACCCGAACGTCCCCTACCACACCTTCGGCTGGGCGGTCGCGAGCAGCTTCCACAAGGCCATGGAGGCGGCCAAGTGCCCGACCAGGGAGGGGCTGCGCGACTCCGTACGCGATCTCAAGGGTGTGCAGGTGGACATGCTGCTGCCCGGCGTGACGCTGAACACCGCGCAGGGCGACGGGTTCCCCATCGAGTCGATGCAGCTCATGAAGTTCAAGGGCGAGCGATGGGAGCTGTTCGGCTCGGTGATCGACACCCGCAAGGAGTTCGGGCCGCTGACGGGCTGACGTCCGCTCAGGGAGTGATGGTCCCCGCTCTGACCAGCCAGTCGACCGCCTCGGAGATCGCTTCGAGCGGGGTGTAGCGGGGACGGTGGCCGAGCAGCCGCTCAGCCTTCTCCATGCTGCAGTGGGGGCTGTGCGCGATGTGGTCGTAGGTGGTCCTGGCGTCCTGCTCGGACACCGTCTCCCGCCACTGCTCCCACGGCAGGTACGCCAGCCGCGCCTCCCGCCCGAACCAGCCCGCCACCGCCTCGGCGTAACCGCGCAGCGTCAGGGCGGTGGTGGCGACGGAGTGGAAGCTCTCGCCGACGGCGGCGGACGGGTTGTTCACGGCGTCCATGAACAGCCTGGCCACGTCGTCGGCGTGCACGTGCTGGACGGTCTCCATGCCCAGGTTGGGCAGCGTCACCTCGGCGCCCTCCGCCAGGGCCTGGTAGACGCCGGTGTCGAGGTTGCCCGCCGGATTGACCGGCACCCAGCCGGGACCGGTGATGTGCCCCGGGTGGATGATCGTGGCGGGGAGCCCGTCGCGGTGCGCCCGGTCGAGGAGGAACGCCTCGATGGCGGCCTTCTGGCGGCCGTACTCGCCGATGGGCCTGCGCGGGCGGTCCTCGGTCGTCGGCACGCGGGCGCTCGGCCCGTGCACCCAGATCGTGCCGCAGTGCAGGAGCTGCCTGACCCGGCCGGTCAGCGCCGCGGCCAGGTCGCGGGCGCTGGACTCCTGGAAGCAGATGAGGTCGATGACGACGTCGGCCTCCAGGTCCGCGATGCGCCGCCCGAACGTGCCGTCGGCCTCCTCCGCCTTCCGGTCCGCGCTCACGCTGGTGACCCGCTCCCAGGCGCCGTGCGGGCTGTAGGGCTCACGCTTGCCCCTGCTCACGGCGACCACGTCGTGGCCCGCGTCCACGAGCCGGGGAACCAGGTAGGTGCCGATATGACCGCTGGCGCCAATCACGACTACTCGCATGCGCACAGCGTAAACCCGGCCGCAAGCATCCGGAGGGACCCGATACGCTCCTAAACGTCCGATTTTGGAGGTCAGGGGCTTGTCGGGGGTTGTTGCGGCGTTCGTCGCACTGGTGTCCGTTGCCGTGCTCGGTTACCTCGTCGGCGTGGGCGGGCTGCTGCGGGCCAGCGACGAGCTGGTCCTGTCGCGGCTGGCGTTCTTCGTGGCGACTCCCGCGCTGATGTTCGCCACCGTGTCCAAGGCGGACCTGGGGTCGATCTTCTCGCCGGTGCTGGTGACCGAGGTCGTCGCCGTGGCGGTGGTCCAGCTCGTGTACGTCCTGGTGGCGCGGCTGGTCTGGCGGCGGGACCGGCGCGAGGCCACGATCGGCGCGCTCGCCGCGTCCTACGTCAACGCGGGCAACCTCGGTGTGCCCATCTCGATCTACGTGCTCGGCGACGGCGCCCTCGTCGCGCCGATCCTGCTCTTCCAGCTCATCGTGATCACCCCGATCTCGTTCCTGATCCTGGACAAGGGGGCCAGATCGGTGCGGTCCGCGCTGCTGCTCCCGCTGCGCAACCCGCTCACGGTCGCCTCACTGCTCGGGCTCGCCTTCGCGCTGAGCGGGATCTCCCTGCCGGTCATCGTCATGCGCCCGATCGAGCTGCTCGGCGGCGCGGCCGTGCCCGTCGCGCTGCTCGCCTACGGCCTCAGCCTGTACGGCTCCCAGCGCACGGCCACGCCGCCCGAGGGGAACGGCCTCGGCGGGGACGTCTACCTCGTCGTCGTGCTCAAGGCGTTCGTCCAGCCGGCGATCGCCTACCTGATGGCGCGCTTCGCCCTCGGGCTCGGCGGCAGCGACCTGCTGGCCGCCACCTTGTTCGCGGCGCTGCCGACGGCGCAGAACATCTACGTGTACGCGGTGACCTACGACACCGGCAGGCGCCTGGCCCGCCGGGCCGTGCTGCTGACCACGGTCCTGTCCATCCCGATCATGACCGGGATCGGCGCCGTGCTCGGCTGACCGCTTGTTTTCCGGTGCTTTGTTCAGGTTGTGCCCACGGCCACCCGCAGGGCGTCGCCCGGGTCGGTGCCGCGCCAGGCCACGTGCTGGTCGGGGCGGACCAGCGTCAGCGGCTCGCCGGGCAGGTCGACGGCACGCAGTGGCACCCCCAGCTCGCGCGCCTGCGCCACCAGCACGGCGGCCCCGGGCTCCCGCTGGTCCCCGACCAGGCTGAAGCCCGGCCCGAGCCGGTCGTAGAGCGAGTCGCCCGGCCCGAGCCACCGGTGCGGCAGCCGTTCGCCAGCGCCGGGGGCGACGATCGGCGAGCCCTCGTAGGTGTAGCCGAGCACCAGGTCGAGGCTGTGGAACTCGCTGTCCTTGGTCCTGAGCACGGCCTCCGCCACGGCCGGCCGCACGCGCTCGAACTCGGCCGCGTCCCCCATGAGCGCCGGGTCCGCCAGCTCGGGGGCGAGGGTGGCCATGTTCGCCGCGGCGGCCTCGATGGTGTCGGCCGCGATCGGGCGGCGCTCGGCCTCGTAGCTGGCCAGCAGGCTCGTCGGGGCCCAGCCGTGCAGTACGGCGGCCAGCTTCCAGCCGATGTTGACCGCGTCGCCGACCCCGGTGTTGAAGCCGTGGCCCCCGAACGGCGGGTTCTGGTGCGCCGCGTCACCGGCCAGGAACACCCGCTCGCTCGCGTACCGGTCGGCCAGCAGCATCCGCGCGCTCCACGGGTCGGTGGCCAGGATCTCCACCTCGACGTCGGCGCCCACCAGGTTGCGGATCAGGCCCACCGGGTCGGCGTCGTCGGCGCGCACGCCCATGGCGATGCACCACCAGGTCTCCTTCAGGTCGAGGCGGCCGACGATGCCGGGCTGGGCCGGGTTCAGCACCCAGTAGTGCACGGCCGGGCCGTGCGGCATGCGCTCGGCCAGCCCGGGGGCGCGGAAGACGATGTTGAAGTTGGGCCTGGCGTCCTGGCGGCCCTCGTAGCGGGCGCCGATGGCCGCCCTGGTCACGCTGCGCGGGCCGTCGCAGCCGACGACGTACTGGGCGCGTACCTCGCGCTCCTCGCCGCTCGCCGAGACGATGCCGGCCGTCACGCCGTCGGCGTCCTCCCGCAGCCCGGTCACCTGCCATCCGGTGAGCAGCGCGTCTCCCGCGGCCTCCCGCAGCACCTCCTCCACCAGTGGCTGGGGCACCTGCTGGCCCGGCTCCGCGGCCAGGTCCGAGCCGGCCAGGTCGAGCCCGAAGCAGCCGCCGATCCTGGTGATCTCACGCCCGAGCAGGCTGTTGACGAACAGCGCCTGGTCCGACCACGACACCGCCAGCGGCGCCCGGGCGCGTACCGTCTCCGCCAGCCCCCACCTGCGCAGCAACTCCATGGAACGCGCGGAGGTCGTCTTGGCCCTGGGCCGCAGCCACGACACCGTCTCGCGCGGCTCCACGACCAGGCTGCGCACACCGTGATGGGCCAGCTCCACGGCCGTCGCCAGCCCGACCGGCCCGCCTCCGGCGATCAGTACGGGGACCGATTCGGGAATCGGCGCCGGCTCGGAAACAGCCGCCGGCTCGGGGACTCGCGCATCCATGGGACACATCCTCTTCATAGTGATGATCAGGGGCATGTTGCTCGCGAGGGACGGACCACGTCAAGGCGGCAGAGGTCATACCAGAAGGACCTGGGGATGCGCCAACACGGTGATCTGTCAGCGGCTTTTTCCGGGGTGACGCGTGCTAGCTTGGTGGCGCTGCAGTTCAGGTACCCACGACTTCGTGTGCGCCCGGCGGGCGCATTTTTGTTTTCGCCGGTCATTTCCGGATGGGTCATTGCGGCGACAGGGAATGCATGCAGCGCGCCATACAAAGGAGATCGGCATGGCGACCGGCACCGTCAAGTGGTTCAACAGTGAAAAGGGCTTCGGCTTCATCGCCCAGGACGGCGGCGGCGCCGACGTCTTCGCCCACTTCTCCAACATCGCCGCCCAGGGCTACCGCGAGCTGCGGGAAGGTCAGAAGGTGAGCTTCGACATCACTCAAGGGCAAAAGGGACCTCAGGCGGAAAACATCGTTCCCGTCCCCTGACGCGACGCGAGTGAAAGCCGGGGCCCGAATGGTCCCGGCTTTCGCATGTCGCTTGGGTTTCAGCACGGAGATCGCACTAGAGGACGTCCCGCGGGGATTGTTACCGTTCTACGCATTATCCAGGATGATCCAGGAGATTGCATGAGCGAGTCCTCGACGATGCCGCTGCATATGCGGCGAGTGGAGTTCGATCCGGCGCCGGAGCTGGCGGCGGCGCGGGAAGAAGGGATCCGGCGCGTCATCAACGGGTTCGGCGATCCGGCCTGGCTGGTGACCCGCTACGCGGACGTGCGCGAGGTGCTGGGCGACGCCGAACGGTTCAGGATCGCCACGCAGGGCCTCGCCCGGCTGCCCGGAGCGCCGGAGATGACCCCCGAGCAGCTCGCCAAGGTGCAGGCCGGCAACCTGCTCGGCCTCGACCCGCCCGAGCACACGCGGCTGCGCAGGATGCTGACCCCCGAGTTCACCATCCGCCGCATGCGCCGGCTGGAGCCGCGGATCAAGCGCATCGTCGACGACCACCTGGACGCCCTGGAGGCCGCCGGGTCGCCCGCCGACCTGGTCCAGTCGTTCGCGCTGCCCATTCCGTCGCTGGTCATCTGCGAGCTGCTCGGGGTGCCGTACGAGGAGCGCGAAGGGTTCCAGAGCCGGACGAGCAGGATGCTCGACATGGCGGTGCCGGGCGACGAGCGCCTGATGCTGCAGTTCGAGTCGCGCGCCTACATGGAGGACCTCGTCACCCGCATCCAGGCGGACCCCGGCGAGGACCTGCTCGGCATGCTGGTGCGCGAGCACGGCGACGACCTGTCCACCGACGAGCTCGTCGGGATCGGCGGCCTGCTGCTGTTCGCCGGGCACGAGACCACCTCCAACATGCTCTCCCTGGGCACGCTCGCCCTGCTGCGCCACCCGGAACAGCTCGAAACGCTCAAGAAGGAGCCCGAGCGGATCGACGCCACGGTGGAGGAGCTGCTGCGCTACCTCAGCATCGTGAACTCCGGCACCACCAAGGTCGCGACGACCCGCACCGAGCTGGGCGGCCACACCATCGAGGCCGGCGAGCTGCTGCTCTGCGCCTTGCCCGCCGCCAACCGGGACCCGGAGCTCATGCCCGACGCCGACACGTTCGACCTGCTGCGCGGCGCGCCCGGCCACGTCGCCTTCGGCCACGGGGTGCACCACTGCCTGGGGGCGCCGCTCGCGCGCATGGAGATGCGCATGGCCTTCCCTGCGCTGCTCCAGCGCTTCCCCGGGCTGCGGCTGACGGACACCCCGCCGCAGTTCCGCTCCTCGCACATCATCTACGGCCTCGGCTCGCTGGAGGTCGCCTGGTAGCCGGGATCGGTGGGACCTGCCGATGGGAAATTGTCGGCCAGGGCGGATAGCGTGCAAGCGTCATGCCTATCGACCTCGCGGCACACGAGCTCATCGGCAGGGAGCACCCCGCCGCGCTGCTGCGTGCCGAGATCTCCCGGGTGATCGGCAGCCACGGCGGCCTGGTGCTGATCACCGGCGAGGCGGGCATCGGCAAGACCACGCTCGTCGCCAGCGCGGCGGCGGAGGCCAGGCAGCAGGGCGCGCTGGTGGCCGGCGGCGCGTGCTGGGATGCCGGCAGCGCCCCCGGCTACTGGCCGTGGGTGCAGGTCCTCAGAGCCCTGCGGCGCGGCGTCGAGCCCGCCGAGTGGGCCGCGGCCGAGAAGACGGCGGGCAGCGCCCTCGCCGCCCTGCTCGGCGAGGCGTCGGCCGCCGAGCCTCCCGACGGCTTCCGGCTCTACGACGCGGTCACCTCCGTCCTGGTCGCGCTGTCGCAGCCGCGCCCGGTGATGATCGTCATCGACGACCTGCACGCGGCCGACCCCGCGTCGCTGCGGCTGCTGGAGTTCGCGGCCAGGCAGACCTGGTTCGAGCGGCTGCTGCTGATCGGCACCTACCGCGACGCCGAGGTCGAGCCCGTCGACCATCCGCTGCGCGACCTGCTGTCGCCGTTGGTCGCCAAGGCCACCACCATCACGCTCACGGGCCTCGACCAGGCGGGCGTCGGCGCTCTCCTGACCCGGACCGCCGGCCAGGAGCCGCCGCCCGACCTGGTCGCCGAGATCCACCTGCGCACGGGCGGCAACCCGTTCTTCGTCGAGCAGACCGCCAGGCTGTGGCGCAGCGGCGGCTCGGCCGGCGCCGTCGCGCCCGGCGTCCGCGACGCGCTGCTGCGGCGGCTGTCGCTGCTGCCACGGTCGGTGTCCGACCTGCTTCCCGTCGCAGCCGTGCTCGGCAGGGACTTCCATCGGCAGGTGCTCGCCGCCACCATCGCCCTGCCCGTCGCGCACGTCGATCGGCTGCTGGAGCTGGCCGTGGTGGCCAAGCTCGTGACGACCAAGGGTGGTGGCGTGTTCGCCTTCGCGCACGATCTGGTGCGCGAGACCCTCTACGACTCGCTGGCCGACCCGCGCGAGCTGCACGGCGCGGTCGTCGGGGCGGTGGATCGCTCGCCGGGGCTGGCCGGGAAGGTGCTGCCGAGCGACCTGGCGCGGCACGCCCATCTCGCGGGCGACCGCGTCGATCCCGGCCGGGCGGTCGATCTCCTGCTCGCCGCCGCCCGTGACGCGCGGGGCCGGCTGGCGGACGAGGAGCAGCTCGGCCACCTGCGCAGGGCGTACGACCTGAGTGCCGGCGTCGACCCGCGCAGACAGATCGTGATCGCCCTCGACCTGGGCAGAGAGCTGCACCATCTCGGCGACCGCGACGTGGCGCGGCAGATCTTCGAGCGGGCCGCCGCCGGCGCCCGCGAGCTCGACGACCCCGAGCTGACCGCCCGGCTCGCGCTCACCATGCACTCCCACTACGGCCCGGCCAAAACGCTCGACCGGCTCAGGGAGGCCCATGACCGGCTGGTCGGCGGCACCGTGCCCGACGATCGCCTCGCGCTCGGCCTCGTCTTCCACCTCGCCGCGCTGGCCAGGCAGGGCGGCGACGACGACGCGCTGGCGTTCAGCCTGTGGGCGCACCACGACATCATCTGGGGGCCGGGCACGGCGGGTGAGCGGGTGCGGCTGACCGGCGAGCTGATCGCCGTGGCCCGCCGCACCGCCGATCCGGAGCTGGAGCACTTCGCGACCGCGTTGCGCTGGGTGGCCATGATCGAGGAGGGCGACCCCCACTACCTCGACCACTTCCGCCACTACGCCGCCAAGGGCCGGCGCAGCGAGCAGCCACATTTCGCCATGACCACGTCCATCGACGAGAGCATCATCGCGACCCTCGCGGGCCGCTTCGCCGAGGCCGAGTCGCTGCTGGACGGCATCGACCTGGACAGCGTTCACGACCACTTCCGGTTCATGATGGAGCACCACCGCTGGGCGCTGATGCTGCAGCAGGGCAAGCTGGACGCGCAGATGGAGGTGCTCCACGAGCTCAGGGGCGGCAACCACCCGTGCGTCCCGGTGCTGGAGGCGCTGACGGCCCTGCAGGCGGGCGACCTCGACACCGCGCTGCGCCGCCTCGCGGACGGCGAGCCGCGCGAGCGCATGGCCCAGCCGCTGTGGCTGCGCTTCCGAGCGGAGCTGGCCGCCGTCACGCAGGACCCGGAGCTGTGCGCCAAGGTGCGGGCCGACCTGGCGCCGCATCGGGGGCGGTGGCTGGTGTCGCTGTTCGGCTGGGACATCAGCGGTCCTTACGATCTGTGGCTGGCCATGGTGGACGCGGCGGAGGAGCGCTGGACGGAGGCCGTCGAGGGCTTCACCGCCGCCCGCCGCTCGGCCGACCTGATGCAGGCCCGCCCCTGGTCCGTCGTGGCCAGAGCACACCTCGCCGACGCCCTCCTGGCCAGGGACGCCCCCGGCGACACGGCCGCGGCCGAGTCACTGCTGGACGAGGTACGGCGGGAGGCGGAGGAGCTGGGCATGCACCAGGTCCTCGACTCCCTACGCCCGGCCCACCCGGACCCGGACGACGGCACGGTCGCCGGCACCGGCGGTGGCACGTACGGCGGCGCGGGCACCGGCGGTGGCAGTGGCACGTACGGCGGTGCGCGCACCGGCGGTGGCAGTGGCACGCACGGTGGTGCGCGCACCGGCACCAGCGGGCGCGGTGGCGCGGACACCGGCCCCGCCCCTGAAGCATTCACTCAAGCAGCGGTTGCTGAAGCCGCCACTGGAGCCGCAGCAGCGCATGGGGAGTTCAAGCGGGAGGGGGCGGTCTGGGCACTCGCGTTCGCGGGCCGGGTCGCGCATCTGCCCGACGCCAAAGGGCTCCGCGACCTGCACACCCTGCTGAGCCGCCCCGGCCAGGACGTGCCCGCCGTGCTCCTGCTCGACCCCGAAGGCGGCCGGCTCGTGGTGGCGGCGGCCAGGATGGGCGGTGACGAGGTGCTCGACGAGGAGGCCAAGAGCCGCTACCGGCGCCGCCTGGCCCAGCTGGACGAGGAGATCGACCGGGCCGCCGAGCTCGGGGACGATCGGCGGGCGGCCGAGTTCGACAGGGAGCGGGCGGCGCTGCTGGACGAGCTGCGAGCCGCGGCCGGGCTCGGGGGCCGTACCCGCCGGCTGGGCGACGAGGCGGAGCGGGCCCGCAAGACCGTCACCGCCAGGATCCGCGACGTGCTGCGCAAGCTCGACCGAGCCCACCCGGAGCTGGCCGCCCACCTGCGCGCATCGGTCTCGACCGGCTCCACCTGCCGCTACCAGCCCGCGGAGGAGCTCACTTGGCACCTCTGAGCAACCCGCCGGGGGAGGCCGGTTGCCACCTTCAGGGGCAGAGGCCCCAAGGCCGCCCGGCACCTTTGAGGAAGGAGACCACAGAGGTCGCTCGGGACCTTGGGGGCGGAGACCCCAGAGGTCGCCTGGCACCTTTGGGGGCGGAGACCCCCGAGGCCGACAGGCCGACGGGACACGTGCCCATGCTCGTCTACGGCGGCCCGATCCCTTGAGTGATCGATAGGGTCCCGGTATGCCGGACCTGATCGCGCCCACCGCACGTCTGCACGCCGCCTGGCTGGAGGCGCATGCCGAGTGGGGTCCCGGCGTCCACGAGGACGGGTTCGGGTTGCTGCCGTCCGACGAGGTCGACACACCGGACGGGTTCGCGGCCTGGGTGACGCGGCTGGCCGGCGAGTCGGATCAGGCGACGCCGGTGGCGGCCGGGCAGGTGCGATGTACGTACCGGTGGATCGTCGAGGGCGACCGGGTGCTCGGCGGGATCGCGCTGAGGCACGGGTCCAACGACTATGTGGGGTGGGCCGGCCACATCGGCTACGGCATCCTGCCGTCCGCGCGCCGGCGCGGGCTGGCCACCTGGGCGCTGGGCCGGATGCTCGACGAGGCGCGGGCGCTCGGCATGGACCGGGTGCTGGCGGTCTGCGCGGCCGGCAACGTCGCATCGGTGAAGACGATCGAGCACCACGGCGGCGTCCTGGAGGGCATCCGCGACACCGCTCTGGGCCCGGCGCGGCGTTACTGGATCGAGCTCGGCGCACCGAGCGCCTGAACCGCCGCACGCATGTGGCGCCCGGTAACGGGTGGCGCCGGGACGGCGATGTCCGAGCATGGCGGACGAGGAACTACTGAGGCTCTTCGCGAGCAGCGCGTGCGAGCCCGAGCCCGACGAAGTCCTCGTACGCACGGGCTTCGCGAATCTGTGGCGCGGCCCCGAGGCCGTGGGCGGCCACCTCTACCTGACCAGCAGCCGCCTGGTGTTCCGCTCGCACGCGGTCAACATCCAGACGGGCATGTGGATCTGGCCCCTGGCCTCGGTCACGTCCCTGGAGCCGGTCAACTCGCTCCGGGTCATCCCGAACGGCCTGGAGCTCGCCCTGTCGGACGGCGACCGCGTCCGCCTGGTCGTGAACAGGCGAGGCGCCTGGATCGACGCGATCCAGCGAGCCAGAACCTGAACACCGGCTATCCGCGATGCCTGGGTGGCCTGATCCGTACGCGGGCTCCGGCTCGACGACGCCTTCCTCATAAGAACTCGATCTTGCGACGGACTGTCGGTGGTGTGTGGAAGTCTTCGATCATGGGTCTAGACGTCTACGCGGTGCGTCCCGGCGATCCCTCCGTCACCGGACACAGCACCCTGAGCACACCGGTCACGTTCCCATGGAAGGTGCCCGAGGACATCGAGCCGTTCAAGAACATGCCGCGCGGCTTTCCCGCGGGCGTGTTCTGGCCGTCCGACAGTGACATCACCGGGTTCCGCGGCAAGGTCTACGAAGACTGGGTCTCCAGGCACCTCGGCACCAGCCTCTACGAGCTGCTCGATCCCGACGAGGTCCAGGTGCTCGCCGACGCGCTCGACCGCTGGCTGGCCGAGCACCCGGACACCGAGATCGACCTCGGCGACGGCCCACAGCCGAGGGCCGCCATCGAGTCCCTGGGCCATTTCTTCAAGGCCGCCGCAGCACAGCGGTTGTGGTTCTTCCCGGACTTCTGAGAACGCACGAAGGCGGCAGCCCCTGCTCGGGACTGCCGCCTTCGGAACCAGCTCGGACGAGGATGTCGAGGATGTCGGGGTAGGCATGGCTGCCTGACTGCTACGCGCCGAGGATGCCGCTGTCGTGCCCGGTCTGCGATCTCAAATGCCTCGCACATTCGCTATTTGCGGTTGTACAAGCGCATGGTGAGGGTGCCGAAGACGGCGATGAGGAGCACCGACGAGATCAGCACCCACGTGAGCTCGCCCACGTCCGGTGTGCCCGCCATCAGCGAGCGGACGGCCGCCACCAGGCGCGTGATCGGGTTGAGGTTGACGAACACCTGGAGCCAGCCGGGCATCGTCGAGGGCTCGACGTAGACGTTGCTCAGGAAGGTCAGCGGGAACAGCACCAGCATGCTGACCCCCATCACCGACTTCTCGCTGCGCATCAGCAGGCCGAACATCGTCCACACCCACGAGAACGCGAACGAGAACGCCAGCAGCAGCAGGATCCCGGCCACCACCCCGGCGAGGCCGCCCCCGGGGCGGAAGCCGAGGAGCAGGCCCACCAGGAGGATGACGGTCGAGGCCATCGTGTAGCGCAGGAGGTCCCCGAGCAGGTAGCCCACCATGGTCGAGGGGCGCCAGATGGGGAGGGTGCGGAAACGGTCGAAGACGCCCTTCTCGATGTCCTTGTTCACCTCCAGGCCGGTGTACATGGTGATCATCACGACGCTCGTCACCATGATGCCCGGCAGCAGGTACTGCAGGTACTCGGTCGGCGAGCCGGCCAGGGCGCCGCCGAACAGGTAGGTGAACATCAGCGTCATCATGAGCGGGAAAGCCGTCACGTCGAACAACTGCTCAGGCACGTGCTTGATCTTCAACATGGCTCGCCAGCCGAACGTCATGGACGCCGACCACGCGCTCGGCCGCGGTGGTCGTGCCGTCGGGGCCAGGACCGCGCTCAGCGTCTCCGCGGCGGGTGCGTAGGCGGTGGTGTTCTCGGTGGTGGTGCTCATGCTGCCTCCTCAGTGGCGGGGTGGTCGGTGAGGGCGAGGAAGACCTCGTCCAGGCTGGGCTGGCCGAGTGAGAAGTCGTCGACGACGATGCCGGACTCGGCCAGCCGCGCGAGCGCGCGCGAGGCCTGCTCGGCGGCGGCCGCCTCGCGGCCCGCGCCGGTGATCCTGGCGGTCAGCGCCACCGGGTCCGACTCCAGGTAGACGGGCGCGTCCAGGGTCTCGGCGAGTACGCGCTCAGCCTCCGGCCTGGTGGCCGGGTCGCGCAGCCGTACGTGCACCGAGCCCGCGCCGACGGAGGACTTCAGCTCGCCGGGCGTGCCTTCGGCGATGAGCCGGCCGTGGTCGATGACCGCGATCCGCCCGGCGAGCCGGTCGGCCTCCTCCAGGTATTGGGTGGTGAGCAGCACCGTGGTGCCGTGGGCGACGACGATGCGCACGATGTCCCAGACCTGGTTGCGGCTGCGCGGGTCGAGCCCGGTGGTGGGCTCGTCGAGGAAGAGCAGGTCCGGGGTGTTGAGGATGCTCGCCGCGATGTCGATCCGCCGCCGCATCCCGCCCGAGTACGTCTTGACCTGCCGCCCCGCGGCCTCCGTCAGCCCGAACGCCTCCAGCAGCTCCGCCGCCCGCTCCTTGGCGGCCGGCTTGCGGTGGCCGAGGAGGCGGCCGAGCAGGATCAGGTTCTCGGACCCGGTCATCTCCTCGTCCACGGAGGCGTACTGGCCGGTCAGGCTCACCCGGCTGCGTACGGCGTCCGCCTCGCGCACGACGTCGTGCCCGAACACGGTCGCCTCGCCGCCGTCGGGCCGCAGCAGCGTGGCCAGCATGCGTACGGCGGTTGTCTTGCCTGCGCCGTTGGGGCCGAGCACGCCGTAGACGGCGCCGGTGGGCACGGCGAGGTCGAGGCCGTCCACGGCGCGGGTGCCGCCGAAGACCTTGACCAGGCCGGAGGTTTGTATCGCCAGATCAGGCATGGTGTTCCTTCCAGAGATCATGAGACGTACGGCTGGGCGCGCCGGCCCGCGCGCAGCGTCCTGCCCCACCAGGCGAGCTGGTCGAGCATGGCCGTGATCGCCCGCAGGCGGTCGTCGGTGTCGCGGGGCCGGCCCCGTCCGTCGAGGCCGTCGGAGCCGCCGAGCAGGTCGAGCCCGACCCAGTCGCGCATGGTCACGGCGTGCAGGGCGCCGAAGACCGTACGGAGCTGCTCGACGGCGTAATGCCCGGCAGAACCCGAGCCGTAGGCCACGAACCCGACCGGTTTGGCCTGCCACTCGTCATAGGCGAAGTCGATCGCCTGCTTGAGCGAGGCGGGGAAACTGCGGTTGTACTCGGGGGTGACCACGACGAAGCCGTCCGCGCCGCCGACGGACCCGGCGAAGCGGCACATGGACGGCGTCGCCTCCTGTGGATAGCAGCCGGGGAAGGCGTAGCAGGCCAGGTCGAGCACCTCGATCGAGAGGTCGGCGCGGCGGCCGGCGCGCTCGGCGAACCACTCGCCGACCGTGTCGCAGACGCGGCCCGCCCGGGTGCTGCCGATGATCACCGCGACCCGTAGCGGGTTGTCCTCGCCGCTCGCCATGTCCGCCTCCCGTCTCGCGCCTTCAGCTCTTAGGCGCTAGACGGTCCGCTAGATCCGATCTAGCGGTCGGGGCGGTCCGTGCGGTCGAAGTCGGTCAAGGGTCTAGAGGCCCGTGCGGTCGGGGCCGTCAAGGGTCTAGAGGCCCGTGCGGTCGGGGCCGTCAGGGGGCCGGCGGTCCGTGCGGTCGAAGCCGGTCAGGGCCTGGCGGCAGGCGCGGTGGGCCGCGGCCAGGGCCTCCTCGTCGGAGCGTCCCGCGCCCAGCACGACCGCGACCGCCCCGCTGACGGCCCCGATCGCCGCCCCCACCATCGCGTACGCCGTCACCCGGTCGATCTCGCACGCGCTCGCGAGCGCGACGGCGAGCCGCTCCATCCGGGTGTTCGAGCGGTCGACGGTGGCCTGGGGCGAGAAGATCGGCAGCTTGTACGCCTCGCCGACGAGCCCGATCGTGAGCCCCATCTCCCAGCTCTCTTCGAGCATCACGTCGAACGCGCGGGCCAGGAGCGCGGCCGGCCGCTCGCCCGGGGCCCGCGAGCCGAGCACCCGGACGCCCGCGTCCACGCGCTTGACGCTGTTGTTGAAGAGGACGTCCGCCTTGTGCCGGAAATAGGAGAAGAACGTGCGGGTGGAGACCTCCGCCGCCGCCGCGATCTGCTCGACGGTCGTCGCCTCGAAGCCCTGCTCGTCGAACAGCCGCCCGGCGGCGTCGATGAGCGCCTGCCGGGTCTGCTGCTTCTTCCGCTCCCGCAACGACATGCGGGCAGTTTATTGCATTCGATGCATATTTACAGGACTGCAAGTTTGACGTAGCGTGCGCCTCATGGAGCAGACCATCGCCGTGTCGGGTCTGGTCAAGTCCTTCGGGCGGACCCGCGCGCTGAACGGGCTCGACCTGCACGTGGCGCCGGGGGAGATCCACGGTTTCCTCGGGCCCAACGGCTCGGGGAAGACGACCACGCTGCGCGTCCTGCTCGGCCTGCTGCGCGCCGACGCGGGCGAGGTGCGGCTGCTGGGCGGGCATCCCTGGCGCGACGCCGTACGCCTGCACCGCCGCCTGGCGTACGTGCCCGGCGACGTCACCCTGTGGGACGACCTGACCGGTGGCGAGAGCATCGACCTGCTCGGCCGGCTGCACGGCGGCCTCGACGCGCGGCGCAGGGACGAGCTGATCGGCAGGTTCGAGCTGGACCCGGGCAAGAAGGCGCGGGTCTACTCCACGGGCAACAGGCAGAAGGTCGCGCTGATCCCCGCGCTGGCCTCGGACGCCGAGCTGCTCCTGCTGGACGAGCCGACCACGGGGCTCGACCCGCTGATGGAGGCCGAGTTCCGTGGGTGCCTGGCGGAGCGGCGCGGCCAGGGGGCCACGGTGCTGCTGTCCAGCCACATCCTGGCCGAGGTCGAGGCCCTGTGTGACCGGGTGAGCATCGTTCGCGAAGGGCGCATCGTCGAGTCGGGGACCCTGGCCGAGCTGCGCCACCTCACCTGGACCACGATCACCGCCCACCTCGAACGCCCGCCGGAGGGGCTGGCCGGGGCGGAGGGCGTACACGATCTGGAGGTGTGCGGCACCCGCGTGAGCTGCCGGGCGGACTCCGGCCGGGTCGGCGAGGTGCTCGACCGGCTGACCCCGTTCGGGCTGCGCGACCTCACGGCGCAGCCGGCGACGCTGGAGGAGCTGTTCCTGCGCCACTACAGGCAGGGCGCCCGCCGGTGATCGCCCGCGCGTTCAGCGGCACTCTCGTGCTGGCCGGGCTCGTCGTCCGGCGCGATCGCGGCCTGCTCGCCGCCTGGATCGCGGTGGCGGTGGCGGTTCCGCTGTTCAACGCGTACTCGCTGGGCGCCCTGCTCCCCACCCCGCAGGCCCGCGCCGATTTCGCCGCGGCGAGCGCCGCGAACCCCGTCACCGCCACCCTCCTCGGCCCCATCAACGATCTCTCCATCGAGGGTGTCGTCGCGTGGCGGTCGAGCCTGCAGAGCCTGCTCATCGCCGGGCTCGCCGGGCTGCTGTTCGCCATCAGGCACACCCGCGCGGAGGAGGACGCGGGCCGCAGGGAGCTGACGGCGGCGGGTGCGATCGGCCGGCAGGCCGCGCTCACCGCCGTCCTCGTTGTGGTCGCGGTCGTCAACGCCGCCGTCACCCTCCTGCTGACCGCGGCGCTGGCCCTCGGGCCCGGCTACGATCTCGCCGGATCCCTGCTCTTCAGCCTGACGGCCGCGGCGGGCGGCCTGGCGTTCGCCGGGTGCGGACTTGTGACGGCGCAGCTCGCCCAGAGCGCCGCCCGCGCGCGCAGCGTCGCCGTGGGGGTGCTGGTCGCGGGGGTCATGCC
Organism: Nonomuraea rosea; assembly: GCF_039539705.1. Lineage (NCBI taxonomy): Bacteria > Bacillati > Actinomycetota > Actinomycetes > Streptosporangiales > Streptosporangiaceae > Nonomuraea > Nonomuraea rosea. The sequence goes on from NZ_BAABDQ010000004.1 coordinate 514,906, forward strand.
GGGGGTGATGGTGCCGGACGACCGGATCGGGCTGCTGCCCGCGGGCTGGCCGCGCATCGCCCGCCCGTACGCGGCCGGCCAGTGGTGGGTGCCGCTCGTCCCGCTGGCGCTGACCGTCGTGCTGCTTGTGGCGGCGTACGCACTTTCCGCCCGGCGTGATCTGGGCGCGGGTCTGCTGCGGGACCGCGGCGGCAGCACCGGGCCCGTACGCGCGGGCCGGCTCCTGCGCGGCCCCGCCACGCTGGCCTGGCGGCTGTCCGGCGGCCAGGTGGCGAGCTGGACGCTCACCCTGGCCGCGCTGTCGGTGGCGGTCGGCTGGGTGTCGGCCTCGTTCGACGCCCGGTTCGGGGACCTGCCGCTGATGGGGGAGCTGCTGGGCGGCGGCGACGCGCTGCTCGCGATCTTCACCTACGTCTTCTGCCTGGTCGTCGCCTGCCTGACGGTGGTGTGCGCGCTGCGGCCGTACGCCGAGGAGAGCCGGGGGCGCGCCGCGCCCCTGCTGGCCGCGCCGACCGGCAGGACGCGCTGGCTGGCCGGACACGTCGGGCTCGGCCTGGCCGCGCCCGCCGTCATGCTGCTGGCCGTCGGTCTCGGCACAGGGCTGGGCAGCGGGCTGAGCACCGGCCGTCCCTGGACGATCCTCGCCCAGACGGGCACGGCTCTGCTCTTCGTGCCCGCCGCCTGGACGATCGCCGGACTCACGATCGCCCTGTACGGCCTGCGCCCCCGCCTCACGGTGCCCGCGAGCTGGGTGGCGGTCGTCGTCTCTGTCGCGTTCGTGGCGTTGTGGGAGGCCCGGGTGATCGGCAGGGAGGTGTTCCTGGTGACGCCGTTCGGCTACGGCCATCCCACGATCTCACCCGGCCCGGTGGCTCCCGCGGCGTTCGCGCTGTTCGCCGCGGTGCTCGTGGCCGTCGGCGGCGCGGCGTTCCGCAGGCGGGACCTGATCGCCTGAGGGAGGAAGGATCTGATCGTCTGCGGCGGGCAGGACCAGGGTGAAGACCGTGTCCCCTGGGACGCTGGCCACCTCGACCCGGCCCTCGTGCGCCGCCGCGACCGCCGAGACGATGGCCAGGCCGAGCCCGCTGCCCCCGGCCAGGCGGGACCGCGAGCCGTCGCCCCGCGCGAACCTGCCGAACACGTGCGGCAGCACGTGCCCCGGGATCCCCGGCCCGTCGTCGGCGACCCGGACGCTCACCCGCCCGGGGGCGAGCAGCACGGTCGTGGTGACGGTGGTGCCGGGCGGGGTGTGGGTACGCGCGTTGGCCAGCAGATTCGTCACGACCTGATGCAGCCGGTCGGCGTCGCCCGAGACCAGGGCCGGCTGGTCGGGCAGGTTGACCAGCCAGCGGTGCCGGGGCGCGGCCGCGTAGGCGTCGCTGACCGCGTTCACCACCAGGGGCGAGAGGTCCAGCGCCAGCCGTTCCAGCGGGCGGCCCGCGTCCAGCCTGGCCAGCAGCAGCAGGTCCTCGACCAGCGTGGTCATCCGGCCCGCCTCCGAGCGGATCCGCCCGAGCGCGTGCGCCGTCTGCGGTCCGTGCGGCTCGCCGCCGCGCCTGGTCAGCTCCGCGTAGCCGACGATGGAGGCCAGCGGGGTGCGCAGCTCGTGGCTGGCGTCCGCGATGAACTGCCGCAGCCGCGTCTCGCTCTCGTGCCGGACCGCGAAGGCCGTCTCGACGTGCCCGAGCATCCGGTTCAGGGCGCCGCCCACCTGACCGACCTCGGTACGCGGGTCGGTGTCCACCTCCGGTACGCGGGACAGGCGCACGGCGTCCCCGGTGGCGAGGGGCAGCTCGGAGACCCTGGTCGCGGTGGCCGCCAGCCGGCCTAGCGGGCGTACGGCGCGGCGTACGAGCAGGGTGCAGGCGACGGCCGTGAGCGCGACGCCCGCCAGCGTGACCGCGGCCTCCACCACGACGAGCCTGGTCAGCGTGGACTGCATGCCGGTGACGGGCAGCCCCGTGACCAGCAGGTCGCCGTCCGGCGCCCGGGAGCTGACCATCCGGTAGTCGCCCAGCGGGCCGAGCCCGACGGTGACGGGCACGTTCGTGACGCGGGTGAGGGACGGAGGCGGGGGGACCTCGCGTACGGAGCCGCCGTCGGTCAGCAGGGCGGCCCGCCGCACCGCGCCCTGGCGGATCCGCGCGCCGAACGTGAGCTCCGACTGCCCGGGAAGCAGCAGGAACGACACCTCCCTCGCCTCTGGCGGCGCGCTGCCCGGCGGCAGGGATCCGCTGGTCGAGCGGCGGGCGGCCGAGCTGACCTGGCTGTCGAGCCGGTCGGTGAGGAAGTCGTTGAACAGCAGGGTGGTCGCGGTGGCGATGACGGCGGAGACGGTGGCGAGCAGCGCGATCGAGGAGATCACCAGCTTGGCCTCCAGCGACATCGTCATGGCGCGGCCCCAGGCTCCGGCGGCGAGATCATCCGGCCGGTCTGAGCGTGTAGCCGACGCCGCGGACGGTGTGGATCATCGGCTTGCGCTGCGCGTCGATCTTGCGGCGCAGGTAGGAGATGTACAGCTCGACGACGTTGCTCTGGCCGCCGAAGTCGTAGGCCCACACCCGGTCGAGGATCTGCGTCTTGCTCAGCACCCGGCCCGGATTGTGCATGAGGAAGCGCAGCAGCTCGAACTCGGTGGGCGTCAGCCGGATCTCCCTGCCGTCCCTGCGTACCTCGTGGGTCTCCTGGTCCAGCGTGAGGTCGCCGACCTTGAGGCCGGCGTCGGGCCGCACCTGGGCCGCGCCCGAGCGGCGCAGCAGGCCGCGCAGCCTGATGACGACCTCCTCCAGGCTGAACGGCTTGGTCACGTAGTCGTCGGCGCCCGCGCGCAGACCGGTGAGCCTGTCCTGCATCGAGTCCAGCGCGGTCAGGAACAGGACGGGCACGCCCGGCAGCACCGCCCGCAGCCTGGGCAGGAGCTCGATCCCGTCCATGTCGGGCAGCATGATGTCCAGGACGATGGCGTCGGGACGGAATCCGCGGGCCGCGCGGATGGCCTCGGTGCCGTTGTGCGCGCTGCGGACGTCCCAGAACTCCTGGCGCATGACCATGGACAGCAGCTCGGTCAGCGAGGGCTCGTCGTCCACGACGAGGATGTTGATGGAGCTCCCGTCCGGCCGGCGCACGGGCTCGGACCGGAAGCTCGGGCTGGTCGTGTGCATGCTCGTGACGATGGCGGACTTGGATGAGTGTTTGATGATGCCTGCTTATGAATCGGCTATGAGCAGCGGAAGGGCCCGGCACACGGCCGGGCCCTTCCTATCCCTTTAAGACGCTGTCAGCGCTACCCAAGGGCATCCCCCTTCCCCTAAATCAACGGTCAGAACAACTTTCCGGACCAGACATTGGCAGCGGACGCGTAGACGCTGTAGGTCTCGGCGTCGAAGTACGGCGAGCTGATGTAGTCCACGCGGTCGTTCTCGTCCTGGTCGTAGAAGGCGCTGGTGACGCCGTTCAGGTAACCGAGCCGCTTGGCGCTGCTGTACTTCAGCAGCCACGGGCCGCCATCGGCGCCGGCGGTCATGGAGCACTTCAGGCCGACGTGCTCCTCGATCTTCTTGGCGGCCGAACCCACGGTCTTGGCCGTGGTCGTGCCGTAGCACCACTTCGGCGTGACACCGGTGAACGGCTTGTTGCCGTCGGGCTGCGCGGCCTGCGGGTAGCCGAAGACGTAGTGCGCCTTCTTCAGCGGCTGGTTCCAGGAGATGCCCTGGCCGCCGACGTTGTCGCCCAGACGGCCCGCGTCCGAGGCCTCGAGCACGTGGTAGCTGTTCGAGTCGCGGTCGTAGTAGCCGTGGTCGCCCTTGGTGGTGTCGGTGCCGGACTTGGCGCGGTCGGCGTCGTACTCGGACTTGGTCACGGTCGAGTCCTTGACCGTCACGCCGTTGTAGACCGAGACGAAGCCGTAGTCGCGGTCGTAGTCCTCGTAGACGCTGTAGTCGTAGTGGACGAACGCCTGCTTGCCGACGTAGATGCCCCACGGGGCCTTGCCCTGGTAGTAGCCGGGCACGAAGACCCAGTTGTCCAGGAGCTGCTCGTCATTGGCGGTGTCGTACACGCAGTGGCCGGCCGTGGCGACCACGTTGGCGTACTTGCCCTGGATGGACGAGGCGGAGCACCAGCGGTTCTTGCCGGCCGAGTCGACGAAGAAGACCTTGCCGATGGTCTTCGGCAGGTTCACGTTCTTCGACTTGGAGGTCGTCGTGGTGGTGCCGGTCGGGGCGACCGAGCCGGCCTTGGTGTCGGTGGAGGGGGTGCCCGTGGAGGTGAGCTTGTCGACGTCGGTGGTGTCTTCCTCGACGTAGGTGGCGGCCTTGAGCGCCGCGCCGTTGCTCTCCAGCCAGTAGGCGGCGATCCCCTTGGCGCTGGTGGCGCTGACGCTCTCGGACGGCTTCACGTGCGGGGCCGCCTGCGCGGCGCCGGCCAGCGAGGCGCCGAGCAGCGCCGTGGCGGCCAGGCCGCCACCGAGGGGAACGAGGGTGTGCTTGATCTTCAAGGGAGAACTCCTTGGTCGTCGCGGGAACGCCATCAGCGTTCGGTGCGTCTATGAGGCAGGAAGCTATCCCTCTTGACCTTGGCTTTATGTCCCCTTTGTCCGGTATTAACTGGCGCACAGCGGGCCGTGATCGCGCCGTGATCAGGAGAAGATCTTTTGGCTGTACGCGTCGTCCGAGGTCGGAATGGATCCTGAGAGCGCAGCCGATAAAACGCTGAGAATTGCGTAAGAGAACATATGTGTTGCAGATCACTAAGCCGCCGCAGGGCTCCTGCCTGCACTTATCCAATACATAAGCTCATGTCAGACGGTTTTAAGGTTCGGTCGGCAGAGTTCATGTCAAGCGGATGACCTTCGGGGCTGAATTCAGAGGTTCGGCCAGGTCTGCCGCGGATTGGATCTCTACTCGTGCGCTTCGCCAAGCCTTTCACCGTGACCCTCGCCAGCGCGGCCCTCGTCGCCCTCCCCTTCGCGGGCTCCGCGCTGGCGGACGGGGCCAGGCCGCAGCCGTCGGCGACCGTCAAGGCCCCGCAGCCGACGCACTCGGCGCCCGCCAAGACCCAGGACCGGCCCGGCAAGGAGACCCAGCGCAAGGACGCCCAGCGCAAGGACACCCAGCACCAGCAGGTGTCGCTCAAGGTGTCGGTCAACCCGAGCCGCGTGCGCGCCGGCTCCTCGTACGGCGTGACGATCGTCGTCAAGGGCTCCTCCACCGGTACGGCCACCGTGACCAGCCCTGAGGGCAAGAGCTACCGCGTCTCGCTCTCGGGCGGCCAGGCCACCAAGACCCTGTCCGTGCCCGCCAAGGCCAAGGCCGGCAGCAAGACCGTGAGCGTCAAGGTCGGCAACAAGACCACTACGGCTTCGTTCACCGTGCTGGCCGGCAAGGACCGCAAGCACGACGACCGCGGCCACGCGGGCAGGTAGGTGACGCGGCGGGCGCCCTCCCCTTGCCCGTCTCAACCGTGGGCCCGCTGATGCCCGCCCTGGCGCAAGGGGCTTCGCCGGAGAGCGCTCAGCCTTTCGGGCGCCTCCGGCGCACCCCCCGCGCCTCCGGCGCCATCGCGGGCCCGCCCGTTGCCCGGTCAGGCGGTGGGCCTGCTGATGCCCACCGCCTGACCGGCCCGCCTTCCGGTTGTTCGTGACCCTGGACGGCAGGGTCCTCCGGCCGTATCCGCTGTCAGGCCCTCCAGCATTGTTCGCTGCGAACCAGTGGCGACGACGAACAGCGTCAGGACGGCCCCGGCCCACTGACGGGCGGATCGTCGTCGCATCATGGTCACCGACAGGGGAGCGCAGCCAGTCCCCGTCAGCCGGACGGCAAGGCCGACCACGGGCGGGGTTGAGGCGATGTCCATCCGGTTGGGGTGCGTGACCGGGGTGCTGGGCCGATGTCCCCCGGCGTGAGGTGAAGCCGGCGGGCTATGGCCGCCCGCCGGCCTCTTTATGACGAGTGACCGGCTCAGGGAGCGATCGGCAGTTGCCGCTTGTGCTCGGTGGCCCGGTAACGGTGGACGATGGCCGTGGCGGCGGCCTCATCGACCGGCTTGCCCTCCAGGAAGTCGTCGATGTCGTCGTAAGTGACCCCGAGCGCCTCCTCGTCGGGCTTGCCCGGGTTCAGGGTCTCCAGGTCCGCCGTCGGGGTCTTCATGACCAGCGCGGACGGCGCGCCCAGTGCTTGTGCGACAGCCCGTACGCGCCGTTTGGTGAGGCCCGTGAGCGGGATCACGTCGGCCGCCCCGTCGCCGAACTTGGTGAAGAAGCCGGAGACCGCTTCGGCGGCGTGGTCTGTGCCCACGACCAGGCCCTCGTGCGCGCCCGCCACCGCGAACTGGGCGATCATGCGCTGCCGGGCCTTGATGTTGCCGTGCACGAAGTCCTGGTGGTGCTCGTCGCGGAAGATCATGTCGCCGGCCAGCAGCGCAGCGAGCGCGGCGTCGCTGGCGGGGCGCACATCGACGGTCAGGATCCGGTCGGGCCTGATGAACTCCAGTGCCTGCTGCGCGTCCGTCTCGTCGGCCTGGGTGCCGTACGGCAGCCGCATCGCGTAGAACGTCGCGTCCTGGCCGGTGGCGCGGACGCGCTCAGCCGCAAGCTGGCACAGGCGGCCGGCGGTCATGGAGTCCACGCCGCCGCTGATGCCCAGCACCAGCGAGCGCAGGCCCGTGGAGGAGAGCTGGCCGGCGAGGAAGGCCACCCGGCGCTCGATCTCCTGCTGGACATCGAAGGACGCGCTCACCTGGAGATCTCGGGCGATCTCCTGCTGCAGGGACATGGACGCCAGGTCGGTCACGGTCGCTCCTCGGTCTGGCCCCTGGGGCAGGGTCGGCAGGCACTGCCGGGTTCGGGGCCACAGGCGTGTTCAGGGGATGGGAGCACTCTAGAGGAAGGCCACGAAGCCGTGATCGGGGCGGGTCACCTGGCGGCCGGTGGCGCGGTGGAGCTGGGTTACGCGGGGGTGGTGCTGGCGCGGTGGAAGAGGTTTACGCGTGGGTGGTGCTGGCGCGGTGGACCAGGGTTGTGGGGAGCTCGGTGCGGGCCGGCGTCTCGCCGGAGAGCAGGGCGGCCAGGGCCGCCGCACCCAGCTCGGGCCAGGGCTGGCGGACGGTCGTCAGGCCCGGCGTCAGGTGTGCGGCGGCCCACGAGTCGTCGAAGCCGACCACGCTCACGTCGTCCGGCACGCGCAGGCCGCGCTCGCCGAACGCCTGATACACCCCCACCGCCATCGCGTCGGAGCAGGCGAAGACGGCGGTCGGCAGGTCGGTGAGGGTGGCGAGCATCGCCCGGGTGGCCCGCAGGGCGTTCTCGTTCTGGAAGTAGCCGCACACCTCCCAGCGCGGATCCACCGGCAGCCCGGCCGCGGCCATGGCCTGGCGGTAGCCCGACACGCGCTCGGCGGCGCACGGCACGCCGGGCCGTCCGGTCACGATCGCGATCCGCTCGTGGCCCAGGCCGATGAGGTGCTCGGTGGCGGCGCGGGAGCCGGCCAGGTTGGCGGAGACGAAGACGGGCACGCCGGCCGCGGGCTTGCGCCGCGGATCGACGATCACCGTGGGGATGCCCTGGTCCGCCAGCCAGGCCCGCTGTGTGGCGGTCGGTGAGGTGCGTACGAGCAGGACGCCCGCGCTGTCGCGGGCGCTGATCCGGTCCAGCCAGGCGGGCGGCGGCTGGCCGTTCTTGGTGCGGCCGACCACGGCCGAGACGACCAGGTCCACGCCCAGCCGCCAGGCCGCGTCCTCCACGCCGCCGAGGATGGCCAGCGCGTACGGCGAGTCGAGGCCCTGCAGCATGACGTCCACCATGCTGCCCCTGGCCGGTTTGAGCCGCTGTCTGGGGTAGCCGCGCCGTTCGAGCACCTCGGCGACCAGGCGGCGGGTTTGGGCGGAGACGTCTGATCTGCCGTTGAGCGCCTTGGAAACGGTTGCAACCGAGACCCCGGCCTCGCGGGCGATCACCGCCAGCTTGGGCAGCGGCGGGGGGTGGCTGTCGGCCGTCATGCCCCCACTTTCCTCCGCTCCGGCGGCAAAAGGCCAGGCCATGGGCCGAAAATTTCGAAATTTCGGCGTTTGTGCTGATGATGGCCTTGGAGGCGTTCGTGTGCCATTGACGTTGCGTGCGGGCTAACGCAACGTTTCCTGCAACCGATTGCAGGCAGGCACCACCGTAAAGGAGTCGTCCACGTGGCCGTCGTCTCGGCGCCCCCGCCCCGCACGAAACCACGTCGAGCAGGAGCGTTAACACCATATGTACTGATCGCACCGTCGTTGATCGCGATGCTCGGGTTCCTCGTCTACCCGATGGCCAGTGTGATCTACTACAGCCTTCAGCGGTACAACGTCACCAAGCCCTGGGACAACGGCTTCGCCGGGCTCGACAACTTCCGCACCCTGCTGTTCGAGGATCCGCTGTTCTGGCAGAGCCTCGGCTTCAGCCTGCGGTGGGTGGTCGTCGAGGTCGTGCTGCAGTTCCTGCTCGGGCTCGGGCTCGCGCTGATCGTCAACGAGAGCTTCGTCGGCCGGGCGCTGTCGCGGGCGATGGTCTTCTCCCCGTGGGCGGTCTCCGGCGTGCTGACCACCGCGATCTGGGTGCTGCTCTACAACCCCTTCACCGGGGTGTCGCGCTACCTCGCCGACATGGGACTGATCGAGTACGGGGCGGCGCCGCTGGCCAACCCGGACACCGTGTTCTGGGCGGCCGTGGTCGCCGAGCTGTGGCGCGGGGTGCCGTTCTTCGCGATCCTGCTCTTGGCCGACCTGCAGTCGGTGTCGAAGGACCTGTACGAGGCCGCCTCCGTGGACGGCGCGAGCCGGCTGCGCCGCTTCTTCCACATCACGCTGCCGCACCTGCGGGACGCGATCATCCTGTCCACGCTGCTGCGCTCGGTGTGGGAGTTCAACAACGTCGATCTGCTGTACACGCTGACCGGCGGCGGCCCGGCCCACCAGACGACCACGCTGCCGCTGTACGTCGCGCAGCTGGCCGCCCAGTCGCACGACTTCGGCTACGCCACGGCGCTGACCACGGTGGCGTTCCTGATCCTGACCTTCTTCTCCATCACCTACCTGCGGCTGAGCAAGTTCGGGGCGAAGTCATGACCATGGTGACCGAACGCCCGCCGGTGCGGCGGCCCGCTGCCGTGCCCGTCACGCGCGCCACCCGGGTGTCGCGCTGGCAGATCTACCTGCCGCTGGGGCTGTATCTGCTGTTCACGCTGGTGCCGTTCTACTGGATGCTGGTCTTCGCGTTTCGGCCCGCCGGATCGATGGCGATCGTCCCGTGGCCGATCACGTTCGAGCATTTCGACACGGTCTGGAATGGGATGGGGTTCGCCGTCTTCTTCCAGAACAGCCTGCTCGTCGGGCTGGCCTCGCTGGTGGCGACCACGGTGGTGGCACTGGCCGGCGGGTACGCGCTGGCCCGCTACCAATTCAAGGGCAAGGCCGCGTTCATGATCGGGATGCTGTGCACGCAGTTCATCCCCGGCGCCCTGATGATCATCCCGTTGTTCGAGATCTTCAGGACGCTGTCCCTGACGAACTCGCTGTGGAGCCTCGTGATCGCCGAGACGGTCTTCCAGCTTCCGCTCTCGCTGATCCTCATCAGCGGTTTCATCCGCAACATCCCGTACGAGCTGGAGCAGGCGGCCTGGGTGGACGGCTGCGGCCGGCTGCGCGGCTTCCTGGCCATCGTGCTGCCGCTGCTGCGGCCCGCGCTGGTGGCGGTCGGCTCGTTCGCCTTCATCCACAGCTGGAACAACTTCCTTTTCGCCCTCATGTTCCTCAACGACCAGGAGAAATTCACCGTGCCCGTGGGCCTGGCCTACAACCTCGGCGAGAACAGCGTCGACTTCGGCGCCCTCGCCGCCGGTGGCGTCGTCGCCGCGCTGCCCGTCGTCATCGTCTTCGCCTTCATCCAGCGCTACCTCGTCCAGGGGATGTCGGCAGGGGCGGTGAAGGGATGACCGCCGAAAAAATGGCCACCGAAAAAATGGCCACCGGAAAGATGACCGCGACCTACCGCAACCCGGTCCTCAACGCCGACTGGTCCGACCCCGACGTGATCCGTGTGGGCGAGGACTTCTACCTGACGGTCTCCACGTTCACCAAGGTCCCCGGGCTGCCGATCCTGCACTCGCGCGACCTGGTCAACTGGACGATCATCGGGCACGCCGTGACCACCGGGTACGCCGACGTGCGGCCCGGCTGCGGGGTGTGGGCGCCGTCGCTGCGTCACCACGACGGCCGGTTCTGGATCTTCTACGGCGACCCGGACGTGGGGATCTGCCAGGTCAACGCCGCCGACCCGCGAGGGCCGTGGACCGCGCCGCACGTGGTCAAGCCGGGGCTCGGGCTGATCGACCCGTGCCCGCTGTGGGACGAGGACGGGCAGGCGTACCTGGTGCACGGCTGGGCCAAGAGCCGCGCGGGCGTCAACAACCGGCTCACCCTGCACCGGATGGCGCCGGACGCGAGCATGGTGCTGGACGAGGGCACGCTGGTCGTCGACGCCGACCTGCTGCCCGGCTACCGGACGCTGGAAGGGCCCAAGCTGTACAAGCGCGACGGGGCGTACTGGATCTTCGCGCCGGCCGGCGGGGTCGAGCAGGGCTGGCAGTCGGTGTTCCGCGCGGAGTCGATCTTCGGCCCGTACGAGGACCGGATCGTGCTGGAGCAGGGCGGCACCGACGTCAACGGCCCGCACCAGGGCGGCTGGGTGGACAGCCCGTCAGGCGAGCACTGGTTCATGCACTTCCAGGACCGCGGACCTTATGGCCGGATCGTCCACCTGCAGCCGATGGCGTGGGTGGACGGCTGGCCGGTGATGGGCGACAAGGGCGAGCCCGTGGCCGAGGCGCCGCTGCCCGTTCAGGGCGGCGCCCCGGCCGCGCCCGCCGCCTCCGACGACTTCGCCGGTCCCGCGCTCGGCCTGCAGTGGAGCTGGCAGGCGCAGCCCGACCCGGCGTGGTGGGAGCTGCGCGACGGCACGCTGCGCCTGGCCTGCGTCGAAGGGCCTGACGACCTCAGGGAGCGGCCCGCCGTGCTCGGCCAGCGGCTGCCCGGCGACCCGTGCACCGTCACCACGAGCCTGCGCCTCACTGGCGAAGGGCGCGCGGGCCTGACCGTCCTCGGCTACACCTACGCCTGGGCCGGGCTGGAGCGCACGCCGGACGGGACCGTCCTGGTGTGCGGGGACATGAAACCCGTGCCCGTCGAGGACGGTACGCCCGTCACCGTCGGCGCACGCATCGGGGAAGGCGCGCTCGTCACATTCCTGGCCGACACCGGGGAGGGGCCGCGCGAGATCGGCGCGCCCTTCCAGGCCACGCAGGGCCGGTGGGTCGGGGCGGTGCTCGGCCTGTTCGCCGAGGGGAGCGGAACCGGCCAGGCGATCTTCGACACCTTCACTGTGCAGAGAGGGACAAACCCATGAGACGACGTGTCCCCGCGGTGCTCCTGGCCGCGGCCGTCCTGGCCGGATGCGGCTCGGACGCGGGCTCCGACGGCAAGACCGAGATCACGTTCTGGGACACCAACGCCGGGCCCGCGCGTACGCCGGTCTGGCAGCACGCGATCGCGGAGTTCGAGAAGGCGAACCCGACCATCAAGGTCAACTACGTGGGCGTGCCGATCGCGCAGTCGGCCCAGAAGATCGACACGGCGATCGCCGGCGGCGGCACACCCGACGTGGCCGACATATCCACCTCCGGGCTGGGCAACCTGGTCGCCCAGAAGGCGCTCGAACCGGTGGACGAGCGCATCGCCAAGAATCCCGCGCTGAACGGCAAGTTCAACGACGCGCTCCTGACGACGGTCAAGAACGTGGTCCCGGACGGGAAGACGTACGTCATCCCGATCTCCACCAACGCCGGCGCGTTCTGGTTCCGCAAGGACTGGTTCGCGGCGGCGAAGCTGGAGCCGCCGAAGACGTGGAGCGAGTTCTTCGCCGCGGTGGACAAGCTGACCAAGCCGGCCGAGAACCGGTTCGGCTTCACCATCCGCGGCGGCGCGGGCTCCATCGCCCAGATGCTGGAGGTCGTCTACGGACAGTCCGGCATCACGGAGTTCTTCGACGCCGCGGGCAAGGCCACGCTCAACGACCCGCGCAACGTGACGGCGCTGGAGAAGTACGCCGGGCTCTACAAGAAGAACACGCCCGAGGCCGACCTGCAGAACGACTACGTCAAGATGGTCGCCCAGTTCGACACCGCCGGCAGCATCGCCGTCATGCAGCACAACCTGGGCTCCTACCAGGACCACATGAAGGCGCTCGGCCCGGAGAAGGTGGCCTCCTTCTCGGTGCCCAAGTCCGACTCCGGCGTCCAGGCGGTGCTGTCGAACCCGGTCAGCGGCGTCGGCGTCTTCGCGGCCAGTGAGAAGAAGGACGCCGCGTTCAAGCTGGCCGAGTTCTTCGCCGCCAAGGACACGGGCGGCTACATCGCCGAGAAGAGCGGCGTCATCCCGGCCAACACCGACGTGCAGGGGCCGCAGGCGGCGCACATCGTCGAGGCGCAGCGGGTGCTGAACGACCCGGCGACCAAGGTCGTGCAGATGCCCTACCACCTGCCGGAGTTCAACGAGATCACGAAGACGTGGGCGGAGCCGCAGTTCCAGAAAGTGCTGCTCGGCCAGCTCAGCTCCAAGGACTTCCTCGACCAGTTCGCGGCCAAGCTGACCGAGGCGCAGGCCGGATACAAGAAGCGGCACGGCTGATGCACGCCGTCGCCGCGCTCGCCGTCGCCGCCGTCACGGCGCTGACCCCCGCTCCCGACCTGGGACGCCAGATCCTGGCCCCGAACGACGGATGGGCCGCCGCCGAGGGCGGCACCACCGGCGGCTCGGCCGCGCGCCACGCGGTGACCGTCCGCACCCGCGAGGCGCTGGCCGCCGCCGTGGCCGGCGACCAGCCGAAGATCGTGTACGTCGAGGGCGCCATCGACGCGGCCGCCCGGACCTGCGCGGACCACGCGGATCCTAGGTACAGCCTCGAGGCGTATCTCGACGCCTACGACCCCGCGCACTGGACCGGGCCGGCGTCGGGCCCGCTGGAGGAGGCGCGCAAGGCGTCGGCCGCGAACCAGCGGCGGGACGTGGTGATCAGTGTCGGCGCCAACACCACGCTCATCGGCAGGAGGGGCGCCTCGCTCACCGGCCTGGGGCTGGCCGTCGAGCACGCCGACAACGTCATCATCAGGAACCTCGCCGTGCACGACGCCTACGACTGCTTCCCGGGCTGGAGCGGCGGCGACTGGAAGACCGAGTACGACAACATCATGATCTCCGAGTCCCGGCACGTCTGGGTGGATCATGTGACGCTCACCGACGGCGGCCGTCCCGACCAGGCGGAGCCGTACTACTTCGGAGCGCGTTTCCTGCACCACGACGGGCTGCTGGACGTCGTCAGGGGCAGCGACCTGGTCACCGTCTCCTGGAGCGTGTTCTCCGGGCACGACAAGTCGCTGCTCTGGGGCAACACCGACAACCCCGAGCACGACGCGGGCAAGCTGCGCGTCACGCTGCACCACAACGCGCTGACCGGGCTGAACCAGCGCGCGCCGCGGGTCAGGCACGGGCAGGTGCACGTCTACAACAACGCGTACACGGTCCCGCCGGGGTCCGCGTACACCTACTCGTGGGGTGTCGGGGTCAACTCGGCCATCTACGCCCAGAACAACGCCTTCCGCCTGCCCGAGGGCACGGCTCCGGACAAGATCATCTATCGCTGGGGCGGCACCGCGATGCACGAGGAGGGCACGCTGGTGAACGGCAGACCCGTGGGGGTGCTGGCGGCGTACAACGCGGTCAACGACCCCGATCTCGGCGGCGACGCGGGCTGGACCCCGGCGCTGCACGGCCGGGTGGACCCGGCGCGCGCCGTGGCGGCGCTGGTCAAGGCGCGCGCCGGCGCGGGGCGGCTCTCATGAGGGCCGCGCGGACCGCCGTGGCCGCGCTGGTCGCGGCCCTCGTCCTGGTGCCCGTGCCCGCGCAGGCGGAGCCGCGGCAACGCGCGGACGGATTCGCCGGGCTGAACGCCTTGGGCGTGGACGGCACCACCGGCGGCGCGGCCGGCCCTGCCGTGACCGTGGACAACCAGGCCGACCTGGAGCGCTACGCCACCGCGGCCGAGCCGTACGTGATCAAGGTCAAGGGCTCGATCGCGATGCAGCCCTACGGCAAGGAGATCGAGGTCGCCTCCGACAAGAGCATCGTCGGGCTCGGGGCGGGCGCCGAGATCGTCCAGGGCGGCTTCTTCCTGAACGGCGTGCACAACGTCATCATCCGCAACCTGACGATCCGCGACTCGTACGTGCCCGGCGACTGGGACGGCAAGTCCAAGGACTTCGACGGCGTCCAGATGGACGGCGCCCACCACGTGTGGATCGACCACAACCACTTCACCCGCACCGGCGACGGCCTGCTCGACATCCGCAAGGACAGCGACTACGTCACCGTCTCCTGGAACGTCTTCAGCGACCACAACAAGGCCATCGGCGTCGGCTGGACCGCCAACGTGGTGACCAAGGTGACCATGCACCACAACTGGATCCGCGGCACCCACCAGCGCAACGCCAGCATCGACAACACCGAGGCCGCGCACTGGTACAACAACTACGTCCAGGACACCGCGATGTACGGGACGATGATCCGCGGCAGCGGCAGGCTGGTCGTCGAGAACAGCTACTACCAGTCGGTGCCCGACCCCATCGTGGCCAAGGACCCGGCCTCCCAGGTGGTGCAGCGCGGCAACGTCTTCGACGGGACGTGGGGGCGCACCGACAGCGCAGGCGCCGCGTTCGACCCGTCCTCCTCCTACGACTACATTCTCGACCCCGTGGCCAGGGTGCCCGCCATCGTGACCCGCGGCGCGGGGCCGCTCGGCCGGCAACGTCCCGCGCCGCGCCGGATCACGGTGGCGCTCGACGGCACCGGCGACTTCGCCAGCGTCCAGGCCGCCGTCGGCGCGGCCGGGCCCGGCACCGTGATCACCGTCAAGCCGGGGATCTACCGCGAGATGGTCCGGGTGTGGAAGGGCCTGCGGGACGTCACGATCAGGGGCGCGAGCGGGCGCGCGGAGGACGTGGTCATCACGTATGAGCTGCCCGCGAACGGCGCGAAGTTCTACGGCGGCACCTGGGGCACGGACAGCGCCACCGTCGGCGTGCTCGGCAGCGGCATCACGGTCGAGGACGTCACCGTGCAGAACTCCTACGACGAGTCGGCCGCTCCCGGCCCGGCGCCCGCCGTCCACACCGGAGCCGGCCGGAGCTCCTTCGACAGGGTCCGGTTCCTCGGCAACGAGGGCACCTTCCAGGCGGACGGCCGCGCCTACCTGCGGAGCTGCTACGTGGAGGGCGACGTGGACATCGTCGGCGGAGCGGGCACGACCGTCCTGGACCGCTGCGTGATCAGGTCGCT
Source organism: Nonomuraea rosea (assembly GCF_039539705.1). Lineage (NCBI taxonomy): Bacteria > Bacillati > Actinomycetota > Actinomycetes > Streptosporangiales > Streptosporangiaceae > Nonomuraea > Nonomuraea rosea. The sequence goes on from NZ_BAABDQ010000004.1 coordinate 530,314, forward strand.
CGCGCCCGGCTCGGTGACCGCGGGCGGACGCGTGCTCGTCACCGGCAGCCGGCTGGAGGGCGACGCGGCCACATCGCTGGGGCGTGGCGACGGGCAGGCCGTGGTCCGCGACTCCTGGCTGGGCGCGCACGTCAAGGACGACCCGTGGGAAGGCGCGGGCCGCTTCGCCGAATACCGCAACACCGGTCCGGGCGCGGCCGTCAACGCGGACCGGCCGCAGCTCACCGACGAGCAGGCGGCCGAGCACACCCCGGAGCGGTACCTGGGGCGGCGCTGACCGCTACGTCTTGCGGACGGGCACCCGCGTCGGGCGGACGATGATGCTGTCCGCCGTCCACTCCATCTCCCCGGCCGGCGCCGCGAGCGTCAGGCCGGGGAGCCTGTCCACCAGCACGGCGAAGATCTCCTGCAGCTCCATCCTGGCCAGGTTCGCGCCCAGGCAGTAGTGCGGGCCGCGGCCGAACGCCAGGTGCGGCGACTCGCGCCGGACGTCCATGGTGTGCGGGTCGGGGAAGACCGATGGGTCGCGGTTGGCGCCGGCGAAGGAGGCGATCACGCCTTCGCCCTTGGCCACCTTGCCCGAGGGCAGCTCGACATCCTCGGTCGCCACCCTGATCAGCGGGCTGTCGCCGGGCTGCTCCAGCCTCAGCAGCTCCTCCACCGCGCCGGGGACCAGCCCGGGGTCCGCGGCCAGCCGCTCGTAGCCGTCGCGCGGGTCGAGCAGCCGCAGGATCGACCTGGCCAGCACCGATCCGGTCGTCTCGTGCCCGGCCAGGAAGAGGCCGAGCGCGTTGCGTACGAGCTCCTCCTCCGACAGCCGGTCCGCGCCGTCGCGGGCGTTGATCATCGAGGCCAGCAGGCCGTTGCCCGGATTCTCCCGGTGCGCCGCGATCACCTCGGCCATGTACGTGTAGAACTCCATGGCCGCGGTCAGCTTGCCCTCCTCCGACAGGCTGGAGGTGGACAGCATGGCGTCCGACCAGGCCCGCACCCGCACGGCGTCGATCCCGGGCACGCCCATGACATCGCACATCACCTGCACAGGCAGCGGGAATGCGAAATCATGCAGAAAGTCGAACTCCTCGGGAAGCGCGTCCACGAGCTCATTCGTGAGCGCTCTGAGCCGGGGCCGCCAGGCGTTGACCTGACGCGGCGTGAACACCCCCGACAACAGCCTGCGTAACCTTGTGTGGTCGGGCGGATCCATACTGGTGAGAATTCCGGGGGTCTCCGCGATGGTGAATCCCGGGTACATCCGCGGGGCGCCGGGAAAAGTCAGGTCACGGCTGAAACGCGGGTCGCTCAGCACGACGGCCGCGTCCTCGAAGGTGGTGGTCAGGTAGACCGTGTCACCGCTGGGCAGCAGCACCTTTCCGAGCGGTTCGGCGGCCCGCCGGCCGGCGTACGTTTCTGCCGGAACTCCCCGCGCCCCGGGTGCGAACGGGTAATTCTCGAAAGCGGCCATGAAGGGGACGGTAACCAGTTATGTGAAATCACGGTAGACCCTAGGATCGCATTGTGTCCTTCGACCCCAGCACGCCAAATCTCGCCCGCATGTATGACTACATGCTCGGCGGCAAGGACAATCTCGGCGTTGATCGCGCGGCGATCGACCAGCTCACCCAGCATATTCCCGCGGCCGTGCCGCTCGCGAAGGCCAATCGCGCCTTTCTGCAGCGGGCCGTACGCCATCTGGCGGCGGCGGGCATCCGTCAGTTCCTCGACCTCGGCAGCGGGCTGCCCACCCAGGGCAACGTGCACGAGATCGTCCGCGAGGTGTCCCCGGACGCAAAGGTGGTCTACGTCGACCATGACCCCGTGGTCGCCGCGCACGCGCGGGCGCTGCTCGAAGAGGAGGGCCGCGTCGCCTTCCTCCAGGCCGACCTGCTGCGCCCGGTCGAGCTGCTGGCCGCGCCGGAGGTCACCGGCTTTCTCGACCTGAGGCGCCCCGTCGCGGTGCTGCTGGTGTCGATCCTGCACTTCGTCCAGGACTCCGGCGATCCCGCCGGAATGGTGAAGGTCCTGCGGGACGCGGTGGCGCCGGGGAGCTATCTCGTGCTCACCCACGCCGTCGCCTCGCTCGGCAGGCAGGACGAGGAGGAGAGCGCCAAGGACGTCTACCGGGGCTCGTCCACCGGCGGGGCCACGGGCCGCACCGAGGAGGAGATCCGCGCGTTCTTCGGCGACTTCGAGCTGGTCGAGCCGGGGCTGGTGCAGGTCTCGGACTGGCGGCCCGACCATCCGGAGGTCCTCCGTGAGGAGGCTCTGCCGGGCTATCTGCTGGCCGGCGCCGGGCGCAAGATGGCCAAGTAATCCGGCCCTGTCGGCCTTTACCGGAAATGGCCCACCCCTAGAGTAGCCGCACGACTACGCGTAGTTACGATGGCGAAGTTCGTGTATGTACCGCTCCAGGGGGCTGGAATGACTGACGAGACCAGGGCCGACAAGACAGAGGCCGCCGCGGCCGAAGAGAGCGCGGTGGGTGGCGAGGCCGCGCTGCTGCACGCCCAGGACGACCCGCTGGCCGCCGCGGCGGTCGACGTGGCCGTCGAGACAGAGCTGCTGGAAGACGACGACGACCTGGCCGACCGCGCGGCCGCCGAGTCCGAGTGGCTGTCGGCCAAGCGGCAGAGCGAGCGCCAGATCGCGGAGCTCGACTCCAAGGGCCTGGACCGCGTCCGCCGGATTCAGCGCGACCTGCACGCCACGGGGGCCGACGTCTGGCCGGTCGCCAGGTGGTGGGGCTTCGAGATCCACCTGAACGAGAGCGCCGCGCTGCTGGCCGGCGAGATCGCCACGCTGGTCGGCGAGCTCGCCGGGGCCGTGCTCGGCACCTGGCTGCGCCCGATCGTCGAGCGGTCGGTCAGGGACAAGTCGGGCTGGATCACCGCGGCCGCCCGGCCGTACGGTGTCAAGCTGGTCTCGCCGTGGGTGGCGCCCGCCACGCTGGTCCCGGTCCGTGAGGCCGGCACGCCGGTGGGCGAGCCCAAGCTGTACTGGTCCGTCCACGAGCCCAGTGACGGCTGGGCGCCGGACCAGCGCTTCGTCGAGCACTTCGGCGTGTCCGCCCCGGCACTCGCCGAGTTCCAGGACCGCCTCTGGCTCGTCCACCGGGGCAACGAGGGCGACTCCAGCCTGTGGTGGACGGTCTACGACGCCGAGCAGGGCTGGAGCGCGGACCAGAAGCTGCCCAAGCACTCCAGCGCGGCCGCTCCGGCGCTGGCGGCGTACGACGGGCAGCTCTACGCCGTGCACCGCGGCGACGGTGACGACGCCTCGCTGTGGTGGACGCGCTGGGACGGCTCCAAGTGGAGCGCCGACCAGAAGTTCCCCAAGCACTTCACCGCCGCCGCTCCGGCGCTGGCCGCGTACGACGGGCAGCTCTACTGCGTGCACCGGGGCAACGGCGACGACGCCTCGCTGTGGTGGACCAGGTGGGACGGCTCCAAGTGGAGCGCGGACCAGAAGTTCCCGAACCACTCCAGCCGCTCCAACCCGGCGCTGGCGACCTACCGCGGCCACCTCTACTGCGTGCACCGCGGCAACGGCGAGGACACCTCCCTGTGGTGGACGCGCTGGGACGGCTCCACGTGGAGCGCCGACCAGAAGCTGCCCGGCCACTTCGCCGCTGAGGGTCCCACGCTGACCGTCTACAAGGACCGTCTCTACCTCGTCCACCGCGGCAACTCCGACCGGAGCCTGTGGTGGGCCAGCTTCGACGGGTCGAGCTGGTCGGCCGACGAGGAGCTGCCCGGCCACCTCAGCAGTGAGGCCCCGGCGGCCATCGCCTACCGCGACAGGAACGCCACCCGCGACCAGCTCCTGGTCGTGCACCGCGGCGTCCGCTGACCGTCTAGGAAGGCTGACCGTCTAGGAAAGCCGACCGTCTAGGAAAGCCGACCGCCCAGGGCGGCTGACCGCACAGAAAAAGTGCCGGCTCGACGATGAGCCGGCACTTCTCGTGTGCGCCGGGGCCGTGATCACCACCCGGCGAGCTGCTCCAGGAACCACTCGATCAGCGGCCTGGACACGGCGCTGTGCGCCGAATTGGCCGTGTCGCAGCAGAACGCGTCCAGGAACGTCTCGTCCTTCGGCAGGTCGCTGAGGTCGAGGTACAGCTCGGACTGCCACTGGAACGGGTCCCTGGCCAGGGCGACCGCGCTGATCGCGGGCACGAAGCAGCTGCTGCGGAAGCGGTCCTGGATCGGCAGCCCGATCGCGTCGGCGATCCTGCCCCACGAGTCGAGCGTGCCACCCGGCGCCCCGTCGAAGGCGGCCACGTACGAGGTGGCGCTCGTCCACACCGGGGCGTCGAAGCGCACGGTGCCGACGTTCTGCAGCTCGCCCAGGTCCGGCTGGATCCGGGCGGTGAGCTGCAGCGGGCCGGCGTTCAGGTCGAAGACCGGCGTGCCGGGCGGCAGGTCGGGGCCGACGCCGTTGCCGATGCCGTTGGCCAGGCCCAGCTTGTACGGGCGCATCGGGAACCAGCCGACCCTGCGCAGGTCGTCCAGGAACTCCTGGCGCAGCGCGCTGGCGGTGGTCACCGGACCCGAGTAGTTCTCGTCCTCGACCCAGCCCCACAGGAGCTGCTGCGCGGCCGGGCTGCGGATCAGCTCGGCCTGGCCGGGGCCGTCCTGGCGCGGCTGGAGCGACTCGTGCAGGTAGGCGAGCTGCTGCAGCACCAGCGGGATCCAGGCGCCGAGGTGCGGGGTGTCGTAGGAGAAGTACTTGTCGGTCTGGTGGTCGATGTGGTCGGTCTCCATGCGGGCCAGGGCGTACCTGGTGATCATCCCGCCCATGCTGACCCCGCCGACGACCAGCGGGAGGTCGCCCTCACGCTCCTCGATGGTGCGCAGGATGCCGCTCACCGCCACGGCCGCGTTGGCCTGGATGTAGGTGTGGCGCTGGTCGAAGCCGAGCAGCACGATGTCGATGCCCATCGCGCGCAGCTGGTCGAGGAAGCCCGGCGCACCCTTCTGGTAGGGAGCGTTGAAGTGCGCCCACAGCTCGCTCAGGTTGCTCGGCCCGTAGTTGAAGCCGTCGGCCAGGATCAGCGGCCGGGTGAGCGCGGAGTGCCCCTCTGCCAGGTAGACGTTGGCGCGGCCGGTGGCGGTGCGGCCCTGGTGCGGCCGGTCGCCCACCAGGTCCCACTCGTAGTCGGGGCGGGGCGCCTCGTCGGCCCGGGTGGCCGGGGTCGCGAACCAGACCCCCTGCTGCCCGAGCGCGTCCGCGATCCGCTGGATCTGCTCGGAGGTCAGGCTCCGCGCGACTTCTTCCGCTTTGACCTCTACGTCGATTCTCGGTTGCTGCGCCATGATCGATCCTCTCGCTAGCATGCGGGGCCGATGGGCCCACTCAGCACACCTTACGATCACTGTCAGCAATTGTCCGAGCACATAAAGTAGTGGCGTGTGAGTGGTCTCGAAGAGGCGTCGGCGCAGGTCACAGGCTCGCGTTAGGCCCGGCGCTGGCCGTCCTCAAGGTAGTGCAGGACGGCCGCGACCCGCCGGTCCGTACGGTCCGTGGGCGCGAGGTCGAGCTTGGCGAAGATGCTGCGGATGTGCTTGTGCACCGCGCCTTCGCTGACGAACAGCTTCTCGGCGACGGCCGCGTTCCCCAGCCCTTCGGCCATCAGGGCCAGGACGTCGAGCTCGCGCGGGCTCAGGCGGTCGAGCCGCTTGTCGGGCCTGGTCCGCGCGAGGAGCTGCGCGACGACCTCGGGATCGATGGCCGTGCCGCCCCCGGCCACCCGATGCAGGGCGGTCATGAACTCCTGGACCCGCCCGACCCGCTCCTTGAGCAGGTAGCCGAGGCGGGCGCTGCCATGGGCCAGCAGGTCGGTGGCGAACGCCTGCTCCACGTACGCCGACAGCACGAGCACGGCCAGCTCAGGCCGTCGCCGCCGGGCCTCGACGGCGGCGACGATGCCCTCGTCAGTGTGGGTCGGCGGCATCCGGACGTCCACGATCGCGACGTCGGGCCCGTGGGCGTCCACGGCGGCCAGGAAGCCGCCGGCGTCGGGAGCGGTGGCCACGACGTCGAGCCCTTCGGCGCGCAACAGCAGCGCCAGCCCCTCGCGCAGGAGCGGATCGTCCTCGGCGATCACGATCCGCATGGCAGGCTCACATTCAGGGTGGTGGGTCCACCGGGAGGGCTGGTCAGCACGAAGGTCCCATCGTGTGCTTCGGCCCGGCGGTGGATTCCGCCGAGCCCTGATCCGTCGCGGGCGTCGGCCCCGCCGCGGCCGTCGTCGGTGATCCGGAGCTGCAGCCGGTCGTCTCGTCGCCGCACGCTGACCGCGGCCTGCCCGGCCTGGCTGTGCCTGGCGATGTTGGTGAGCGCCTCGGCCACCACGAAGTAGGCCGTGGCCTCGACGGACGCGGCGCACCTGCCGGGCAGGTCGGCGTCCACCTCGCACGGCACCGGGCAGGAGGCGGCCAGCCCGGACAGCGCGTCGGCCAGGCTCCGGTCCTCCAGCACCGGCGGCAGGATGCTGCGCACGACCGCGCGGAGCTCGGCCAGCGCCTGCTCGGCCGCGCTCTGCGCGCGTTCGAGCACCTCGTCCGCGGTGGCGGGGTCGCGCGCCACCGCGCGGCGGGCCGCGCCGAGCAGGACGGTGACGGCGACGATGCGGTTCTGGGTCCCGTCGTGCAGCGAGCGTTCGATCCGCCGCAGCTCGGCGGCGTGCGCGTCCAGCGCCGCCGCGCGGGTCGCGGTGAGCTGCACGACCCGCAGCGCGAGGTCGGTGCCGGCGTCGGCGGCCAGCAGCCGCCGGCCCGGCCACGCCTGCAGCCTCGCCATGACCGGAGGGAGCAGCACGGTGAGCACGGTGTAGCCGAGCCCGAACACGCACACGGCGGCCGCGCTCGCCAGGTCGTTCACCACCCAGAGCCCCATGGCCCCGTCCGCCGCCTCCGCCTGCGGCAGCAGGTGCCACCACAGCGGGAACGTCAGGTCGCGGATCGCGCTGAACGGCAGCGTCAGCCCGATCACGGCGAGCACCAGGCCGAGGGTCGTGTGGGCGGCGACCCAGCACAGCTCGCGCCGCGTGGACGGGTTCGCCAGGGCGGCGCGCAGGGTGGGCGGCGGCGGCTCGGGGCCGATGAGCTCCACTCCCCAGCGTGAGAGGCGGGCCCGTTCGCGGTCGGCGACGGCGTGCAGCCCGCGTAGGACGGCCGGCGCCAGGAGCAGGCCCACGCCGACGAGGCAGAGCAGCGCGGTCGCGGCCAGCGCGAGCAGCATGATCAACGCCAGGATCGCGGTGCCGAACCCGCTGACGAGGTGTTCGATCCCGTCCAGGGACGCGCGTGCCAGAGCCACCAGGCTCCATGGACGCTCCTGCCGCTGGCCGGCCGCACTTTCCCGCGTCGGCACTCCCGCACTCCTGACCGGTCGGCGACGAACCCTCGTCGGCACTCCCGCCCTCCTGACCGGTCGGCGATCAACCCTGTCCGGGCGTCAGTTGAGACTAGTACAGCCTGCTATGTCCCGGATGCCTTGTCGGCAGGCCCGAGCCCACCCCTGGAAGGCCGCACGCGGCGGACGTGAGCTCGCCGAGCTCACCCCTGGAACGCCGCCCGTGCCCCGAACACCGTCACGGCCTTCGTCTGGGTGAAGCCGAGCAGCTCCTCCACGCTTTCCTCCCGGCCCACGCCCGACGCCTTGACCCCGCCGTACGGCACGCCGGGGAAGTGCTGCGACGAGCCGTTCACCCAGACGAATCCGGCCTCGAACGCCGCCGCGAACCGGTGCGCCCGCGCCAGGTCCCGCGTCCACACGGCGGCGGTCAGGCCGTACTCGACGGCGTTGGCCAGGCACAGCGCCTCCTCCTCGCGGGTGAAGGTGAGCACGCTCAGCACCGGGCCGAAGATCTCGTGGTTGGCCACGCTCATGTCCTGCCGGACGCCGGTGAGCAGGGTCGGCTCGACGAAGTAGCCGCGTTCCAGGTGAGCGGGCCGGCCGCCGCCCGCGGCGACGACGGCGCCCTCGCGGCGGGCCGCGTCGATGTGGGCCAGCACGCGGGCGGCGTGGTCGCCGGAGACCAGCGGGCCCACGTCCGTCCCCGGGTCGAGGGGATGGCCGACGACCAGCTCGTCCATGAGGGCGCGGACCCGGTCGATCACGGCGTCCGCGATGTCGGCGTGCAGCAGCAGGCGCGAGGTGGAGCCGCAGGACTGGCCGGTGCTGGCGGACAGGTTCATGCCCTTGACCGCGCCCGTCGCGGCGGCCTCCAGGTCGGCGTCGGGGAAGACGATCATCGCGTTCTTGCCGCCGAGCTCCAGTGTGACGTGCTTGACCGCGACGCGGGCGGCGCTCTCCTGGATGCCCCGTCCGGTCCGCTCGCCGCCGATGAACGCGATCCGCCGGATGCCCGGATGGGCGGCGATCGCGGCGCCGGGCTCCGGGCCGGCTCCCGTCACCACGTTCAGCACGCCGGGCGGCAGCAGGTCCGCGAACAGCTCGCCCATCCGCAGCGCCGACAGCGGGGTCTGGTGCGCGGGCTTGACGACGATCGTGTTCCCGGCGACCAGCGGGGCGGCGATCTTCCCCGCCGCGAACATGATCGGATGGTTGTACGGCAGGATCCGCCCGACCACCCCGTACGGCTCGCGCACCGTGTAGTGCAGGTGCTCGGCGCTGGCCGGGACGACCTCGCCGCGCAGCTCCAGCGCGTGGTCGGCGAACAGCTCCAGCGAGTCCGCGGCCCTGGCCACGTCCAGGAGCATCTCGCGGTACGGGCTGCCCAGGTCGAGGGCGTCCAGCGTGGCCAGCTCCTCCTGGTTCTCGCGCAGCGTGCGGGCCAGGTTGCGCATGAGGGCGCCCCGGGCGCGCGGGGGCGTGGCCCGCCAGCCGGGGAACGCGCGGGCGGCCGCCCGGTAGGCCGACTCCACGTCCTCGGCCCCGCCGTCGGGGACGGTCGCGAGCGGTTCCTCCGTGCTGGGGTCCACCACCTCGTAGCGGCGGCCGTTCGCGCTCGCCACCAGGTCGCCGTCGATCAGCATGCGCCACAGGCGGTGGCGGGGTTCGAGCATCAGGACGGCCTTTCCTGCGGATGGAGGGGAGACGGGCCCTCGTTCGTCAGATGACGACGAAGATCAACCAGGTGGCGAGCGGCGCGACCAGCACCATCGAGAACCCCCACAGGATCAGCCCGCGATAGAGGCCCTCCCGCTCGGACTCCGGCGCGCTGGCCACGGTGAGCGCGCCGATCGAGGAGAAGGGCGTCGCGTCCACCGCCGTGGCCGAGATCGCCAGCGCGATGATCATGCCGGTGACGGCGATGTCGCCGCTGAGCAGGAACGGCACGGCCAGCGGGATCATCGCCCCGAGCACGCCGATGCTGGAGGCGAAGGCGGAGGTGAGTCCGGCGATGAAGCACAGGAGCAGGGCCGCGAGCAGCGGGGCGCTGATCCCGGCGACGCTCTCGCCGATCATCTTCACCGTGCCCATGCGCTGCATCAGCGCCACGTAGGTGACGACGCCGCAGATGAGCAGGACGGTGTTCCAGCTCACCTTGGCCATGGCGCCCTTGCTGTTCGCGGGGAAGAGCAGGTGCAGCGCGACCGCCGCCGTCACCGCGAGGACGCCGATCGCCAGGCCGAAGCCGAGCGCGCCGACGCCGACCCCCACGATGGCGACCAGGGTCGCGGCCAGCGTGACGGCCGAGGGCGGCGCCGGCGCCACCGGCGCGTCGGTGCCGCCGTCCGGCGGGACGGGGGGAGGGGACGCCGCGTCACCGCCGGACGACGAGTCGGGAGCCAGCGCCGGCGCGCCGGGCGCGGGTGCGGTGGTGCCGGCGGTGGACACGCCCGAAAGGACCTTCGCCGTACGGGCGGACCTGCCCTCGCGGATGAGCTCACGGCCACCGAAGATCAGGAACGTGGCCACGCCGAGCACGACGCTGAAGGCGAAGTTGCCCAGCCACGGCCACGCCGGGTCCACGTCGAGGTTGTTGCGCTCCACGGTGCCGTTGACGATGACGCCGAGCGGGTTCAGCGGCGAGAAGTTGCCCGCGTTGGACCCGTGGACGACCATCAGCCCGGCCAGCCGCGCGTTGATCCGGTGCTTCTCGGCCATGCGCAGCGCGATCGGCGCGAGCAGGGCCACTCCCGCGGGCCCGGCCGCCCCGGCGGTGGTGGGGATGGCCGCCAGGGCGAACAGGACCCACGGGATCGCCGTCCGGTTCTGGCGGACGAGCCGGGCCGCGGAGTTGACCAGCCATTCCACGGTGCCGTTGACCGTGGCGATGCCGAACAGGTACGTCACTCCGAACAGCAGCACGAACACGTCGATCGGGAACCCGGAGACGGCGGTGTCGAAGTCCTCTCCCACCAGGAGCATGCCCACGCCGAACGTGGCGATCAGGGCCAGCGCCCCCAGGTTGACCGGCCGCACCGTACCGATCACGAAGACCGCGAGCAGGACGATGATGGAGACGATCTGAAGGGACATCGACGATCCTCCGAGCGTGGCCAACGCGACGCGTGGGCTGACCGTACGGTGGATGCGGAATGTATGTCAATAGTGACTTATTTTGGCAGGACTCCGTCGTCGCTCAGCCTGTCGATGAGCTCCAGGCCGCGGTTCGCCCACTCGATCTCGGTCCTGGCGCGGGAGATGAGGCCGCGGTAGGCGTGCACCTTGTAGGCCACGATGGCGTCGTGCGACGCGGCCGGCGCTCCGGCGAGCCGGCGGCGCAGCAGCGCGGTCTCGCGCCGCGCGAGCTGGTCGACGTGCATCTCGTAGCGGTCGCGCAGTGCCTCGTAGTGCGCGCGGTGCGCCCTGAACTGCGCGCGCGCCTCCTGGTAGGAGCCGTATTCGAGATAGGTGGCCTTCACGTACGCCGAGTCGCGCACGGCGGGCAGCTCCTCCACGTCGCCGACCCAGCGCCGCAGCTCGTGCTCGCCGTCCTCGGTGAGCGTGTAGGCGCGCTTGGTGGCCAGCGCCTTGTCGCCCCTGGCCAGGGTCTCGGCGACGACCAGGCCCTCGGCCTCCAGCTTGCGCAGCTCGGTGTAGATCTGCGAGTGCTGGGCGTGCCACACGTACGCGACGGACTGGTCGAACTGCTTGGCCAGCTCGTAGCCGGTCATCGCGCCGGCCTCCAGCAGGGCCAGCAGCGCGTGGCGCAGCGACATGGGCTCGACCCTACCGCTCCGGCGATATATGTCATAGTTGACCTAAACGAGCTGAGAGGTGGTCCATGTCCGAGCTCTCCCTTTCCTTCGCCTGCTGGGACTACGACCGGACCAAGGCGCTGCGGGAGGGACGGGTGCGCGCCGAGGGCATCGCACTCAACCAGCTGATCCTGCCGGTCGAGGAGACCTTCTACCGCCAGCTTCGCCATCGTGAGTTCGACGTCAGCGAGATGAGCCTGTCGTCGTACCTGCTCACGCTGGACGAGCCGGACCCGCCGTTCGTCGCGCTGCCGGTCTTCCCCTCGCGGTTCTTCCGGCACCAGTCGATCTACGTCAACGAGCGCAGCGGCGTCGTCCGGCCGGAGGATCTGGCCGGGAAGCGGGTGGGGGTGCCGGAATACCAGATGACGGCCGCCGTGTGGCAGCGCGGGATCCTGGCCGAGTACCACGGCGTGCCGGTCGAGTCCGTCACCTACTGGACCGGCGGCCTCGAACAGGGCGGCAGGGAGGAGAAGATCCCTCTCGACCTGCCCGGACACATCCGGGTCCGGCCGATCCCGCGCGATCGGAACCTCTCGGAGATGCTCGCGGCGGGCGAGCTGGACGCGGTCTACAGCGCCGGCCAGCCGTCGTGCTTCGGGCGCGAGCCGCACGTCAGGCGGTTGTTCCCGGATTTCAGGCGGGTGGAGGAAGACTACTTCCGACTGACGCGCATTTTTCCGATCATGCACGTGGTCGTGGTCAAACGCCCGCTGTACGAGCGTCACCCGTGGATCGCGCGGTCGCTGTACAAGGCGTTCGAGGAGTCACTGCGGCACGCGTACGAGGATCTGCGGCACCGCAACGCGCTGAAGGTCATGCTGCCCTGGCTGGAGGAGCATGTGCGCGAGACGCTGGACGTGCTCGGCGAGGACTACTGGGCCTATGGGCTGGAGCGCAACAGGCACGTGCTCGACCGGTTCGCCGCGTACTCGCACGATCAGGGACTGGCGAGCAAGCGGTGGGCGCCGGAGCAGATCGTGCTCGGGCAGGCGTCGGACGGCTTCCTGCTCTGACGTCATCGTGCGTCGCGGATCCCGAGAATGTAGGTCGCGGTGAGCGCGACGGCACGGTCCTCGTCATGGGACAGCTCGGCGAGGGCTCGTGACGCGGTGCCTCCCGGGATGTCCGCGAGCGCCTGTGTCAGCCGCCGGCGTGCGGCCGATTCGGCGCCGTCGTGGGTGAGGCGATCGACGAGCCCGGTGGCGATCCGATCCGCCAGGGCGGGACGACTGGCCAGCGCGCTCAGGGCGTCGGCCGCATCGACGTCGTTCGTCCCCTCGGCGACGATGTCGATGAGCGCCGGGATCGTGTCGGCCACTCCACGTGCCCCGAGTGCCAGAGCCGCGTACCTGCGGACCGCGATGTCGGGGTCCGTGAGGGCGTCCCGCAGCAGCGCGGTCGCCGCACTGTCCGGAATCTCGGCGATGGACTGAACGGCACGTTTGCGCACCTCGGCCACCGGTGAGCCGAGGCCGTCCGCCAGCAGCGCCAGGCCGTCCTCGCCCGACCGCGCCAGAGCCCAGCGAAGGGCGCCGGCGACGTTCGCGTCCGTTTCGCTCAGCGCCGCCTCGACCAGCGCTTCCACCGGCATCGGCGCCTCCTCGACCGAGGACAGGGCCGCGCGCTGGCGCTTGCCTGCGCTCTTCGACCCCAGCGCCTGCAACAGTGCGACGATCTGGAGGACGTCCTCCCAGCCGGCGGGCTCCACGGCGTCGATCCGGCGCAGCCGCGTGAGCAGCTCCGTCTCAGCCGCGATCCGCTCTCGCGTCTGGCGGATGAGGGTGTCGACGAGCTCCGAGGGCGTGAAGCCGGGATCATCGAGCGCGCGCCTGACGTCACGCAGCGACAGCCCCAAGGACCGCAGGCTCTCGATCTGGAAGATCCGCTGGATGTCGTCGCCGGAGTATTCGCGATAGCCCGCGCCGGTACGGCCCGTCGGCCGCACCAGGCCGAGCGAGTCGTAATGCCGGAGCATGCGGGCGCTGACCCCGGACCGTCGCGCCACATCACCGATCAGCACTGCCCATCACTCCTCCTTGCCGGCGCCGCCCAGGGCCACCACGCGCTTGGCCTCCTCGATCGCGAACTCGAATCCGGTGTCCGGGTCGCTCAACAGCCGTTCCGTGGCGATCGCGTGGGCGCGCACGCGCGGGTCGAGATCCGTCATCGCGGCGTCCAGCGTGGGCACGATCACCTCACCGAGCGCCACCAGCGCTCGGCTGAGGCTCCGCTGCGTCTCGCGTTCGCCGCGCCCGAGCTGGGTCGCCAGCACCGCGGCCAACCCGGGCTCCTCACCTCCGGGAACGAGCACGACCGCGGCCCGCCAAGCGCTCCGCGCCACCTCGTCGTCGGCGTCGGACAGCAGCGCCCGTGTGATCGCCGGCCACGTCCGCCGATCCCCGATCTTGGACAGCGTGTGCAGCGCCTGGCTTCGTGCCTGCGCACGCTCCGAGCGGAGCTCCTTGAGCAGCTCAGGAACCGTCACGGACGCCGGGTGGCGGGTGAGTGCCCAGGTCAGCATATCGCGCACGTGAAACTCGGGCTCGATCGCGCAACGTTCGACGAGCGTGTCGACGAACCGCGGGTCAGGGGTCGTACCGATCGCCATCGCCGCCCGCAGCCGCACCGACGAGCGGCTGTCCGCCAGCGCCAGGAGAGCTCTGCTCGTGTCCGTGTCCTGTTCCCGCATGGTCATCGGGACCACCTCCTCGGCAACAGTGAAGACCTTGTCACCGTGTCAAGGTCAAGCGGGCGGGACTGACCGGTCATGCGCCCTAGCGCGGCGCCTGGAAGCCGCCGATCCGCTGTTCCAGCAGCTCGGCCAGCCGCAGCGGGGTGCGGTCCTCGAACATCGGGCCGATGAGCTGCACTCCCACCGGCAGGCCCTCGGGAGACCGGCCCGCTGGTACGGCGGTGGCGGGCAGGCCGGGCATGGTGGCCAGGCCGGCCCAGACGAGCTGGTCGAAGTACGGGTACGCGACGCCGTCGATGTCGATCCGCCGTTCCATCGGATTGGGGCTGTGGTCGTGCGGGAACGCGGGCGTCGGCGTGATCGGGCACACCACGGCATCGAACTCGGCGAACAGCCGCCGCCAGCCGTGGCGGTGGACCTCGCGACGGTTGTTCGCCTCCATCCAGTCGCGGTGGCTGAACACCATGCCGCGCAGCCGTACGGAGTCAAGACTCTGGTCGTCCGCGCTCAGTCCGGCGACGCGGGTCCGCAGCTGCTCAAGCGATTCGATGGGAAAACGCGCGACGGACCCCGAAATCAGCAACTGCATGTAGAGCCGCGCGGCTTCGGCCAGATCGGGCAGCAGCGGGCTGTGCCGTTCGACGCGGGCGCCGCCATCGGCAAGCGCGGCGGCCACCCGGTTCACGCCCGCCCGCACGGCGGACCCGGTCGGAAGGAGCGGGTGCTCGTCGAGGACCAGGACCCGGAAGTCGCCGAGCCGCTCGTGGCGGGCGGGCAGCAGTGCCAGACGGTGCGCCACGCCGAGCGTCAGCGGGTCCGGTCCGGCCATGACGTCGAGCAGGAGCGCGAGGTCGCGGGCGGTGCGCGCCATCGGACCGACGACGGCGAGGTCGAGGTCGACCGGCAAGGCCGGCTCGGACGGCGGGACCATACCGCGAGTCGCCGCCAGCCCGAGCGTCGGCTTGTGCGCGTAGACGCCGCAGAAATGCGCGGGGGTACGCAGCGAGCTGGCGATGTCGGAGCCGATGGACAGTGCGCCGAACCCGGACGCCAGGGCCGCCGCCGACCCGCCGGAGGATCCGCCCGACGTGCGACCGTGATCCCACGGGTTGGTGGTGGTGCCGTAGATCTCGTTGAAGCTCTGGATATCCTGCAGCCCCAACGGCACATTGGTCTTGCCGAGCACCACCGCGCCCGCGGCCTTGAGCCGCGACACCTGTACCGCGTCCTCGGCCGGCAGGTAGTTCCGGTGCGGCGGCATGCCCCAGGTCGTGGGCAGCCCGGCGATGTTGTAGGACTCCTTGACCGTCACCGGGATGCCGAGCAGCGGCCGGTCCTCGCCGCGGGCGCGTGCCTGGTCGGCACGGTGGGCGGCGGCGCGGGCACGGTCGAAGTCCGGCACGCAGATCGCGTTGATCGCTTTGTCGTCCCGCTCGATACGGGCGATCGCCTCGTCGGTCAGCTCTGCCGAGGTCACTTCACGGGCGCGCATGGCGGCCGCGAGTTCTTCGGCCGACTGATAATTCCACTCCATTCATCCGACTCTAACGGCCGTTTATCGGAGCTCGATCTCCGGCAAGTAGGGCACATTTCACCGGAAAAGTCGAAAGGGCTGGAGATCATGCACTAGTTATGCTGTCCGAGACGGTCTTACCCCAGGTCAGCACGGTCGGTGGCGGTCTGGATCCATTGGCGTCGGGCATGAAACTCCGCTTCGCGCAACGAGATGGATGTCTCAATGCGCCAGCCCGTTGGCCATAACGCGCAGAGATTGTCCAGTAGGCGGGGTGACTTATTTTGAATAGGTGGTTCGGGTGGGTGGGGGTGGGGTGGGGAGGCCGGCGGTGAGGGTGTCCTCCGGGCGTAGGGGGAGGTTGGCGGACCTGACGTAGTAGCGGCGTATCCGAGACGAGTCGCGCAGCAGACCCTCCAGGTAGCGGGCCACCACGGCCAGCGCCGCGAGCGTCGCCCCCGTGAGCAGCAGGTGGACCGGCGAAGGCCCGGTGAAGGCCGCGACCACGGCGAGGACGGCGCCCAGCGCCCCGGCCGCGTACACGGCGGTGAGCGGCCGCCGCGAGAATCCGAAGAACAGCTCGAAGCTGTGCCCGGCCAGCCTGACCAGGCGTAACTTCGACCGCCCCGCCGTACGCGGCCGGTGGGCGACCGGCGTGACCGCGTACCGGGCCCCGACGAGGGGAACCGCCGGGATGAACCAGGGCAGGCGCAGGTCGGTGATCGTACGGGCCACGCCGGTGCGCACCAGCCTGAAGGTGGAGGCGCCCCGGGGCATGCCGATGCCGAAGACGCGGCGCGCGGCCCAGTGCAGCCCGGCCGAGCCGGCCTTGCGGCTCGGGGGGTCGCGCCGCCCCACCCGTTCGCCGAACACCACGTCGTACCCCTCCGCCGCCTTGTCGAGCAGGGACCAGATCTCCTCGGGCGGCACCTGGAGGTCTGCGTCGCACTGGACGATCCAGGGCTGCGCCGCGTAACGGAAGCCGGCCGCCATGACGGCGTCGATGCCGAAGTTGCGGGTGAAGGACACGTAGCGCACCCGGGGATCGGTCTCGGCCAGGCGGCGGATCCGGTCGAGCGAGTCGTCGGTGCTGCCGTCGTCCACGAAGAGCAGCTCCAGGTCGCCGATCTCCTTCAACGCCTCGACCAGCGCGCCGTGCGCGACCTCCACCTGGGCCCCCTCGTTGTAGCAGGGAACCAGCACGGTCAGTCCGGTCGTCACATGCGCCTCCTCAGGACCAGTCCCAGCACGAACCCCTGCGCGCCCAGCGCGTACACCGCTCCCGCGGCTCCGGCGAGCGGGATCGCCAGCGCGCCGAGCGCCGTCGTCGCGGCCCAGGCGGCGACGACCGCCTTCGCGCTGTCGCGCAGCCCGGCCTCACCAGTGTTCTCGAGTACGAAGATCCCGCAGCTCGCCAGCGCGTTGGCCGGGAGCAGCGAGGCCAGCAGGGAGCCGAGCGCGACCAGCGAGTGGGTGCCGGCCAGCCCGCCCGCGAGCAGCGCCCCCGCCACGACCAGCCACAACGCGCTCACCCACACCGACAGGCGGGCGACGCGCCGCACGAACGTGCGGATCTCGGCCGCCCCGTCCGAGCCCATCCGCAGCACGAGGCGGGGCTGGTAGATCCGCTGCAGCGTGTAGACCACGGACGCGGTGAAGCCCCAGCCGAGCGTCATCATGTACAGGTCGCCGCTCTGCCCCGCGTACGACGTGAGCGACAGCTCCACGAAGAGCGTGCCGATCATCGCGTTCGCCATCACGTCGGCCGCCCCCATGAGCACCACCGTGCGGACCAGCAGGCCACGCAGCATCCGGTACGCCCCGCCGCCGCTCGGCAGCCCGCGCAGCAGCGCCAGGTTCAGTGCGGTGACCAGGGCGAGCAGCCCGCCCAGATACCCGGCGGGCGGGAGGTCCGCAGCGAACGCCAGCGACGCCATGCCGATCATCCCGAGGCCGAGCAGCGCGAAGTGCACAGTGTCCCTGGTGTACCTGCCGAGGGCCCGGTGGATGGCCACGCCGAGCATCCCGCAGCCCAGGGCGACGTAGTAGGCGACGGCCAGCAGGTAGATCGCGGCCGTGGAGCCGGGGGCGAGCAACAGGGTGAGGGCGGCGGCCACGGCGAAGGGCAGCGGGACGTACGCGACGACCGTCCGCAGCATGCCCGCGAGCTGCTCCCTGGTCCGGCGGGCGCGCGGGATGAGCGTGAGCGCCGCCTTCTCGGGGCCGGACTGGACCACCATGCACAGCCAGCCCGACGCGCCGACGGCGGCCGCGTACCGGCTGAAGTCCTCCCGGCTCCATGCGGCGACCAGCACGCCGGCGGAGCCGTACAGCAGGAGGCGGAACGTGGCCCGGCCGCCCAGCAGCGTGAGCAGCCGCCGGGGGCTGATGCGGTGTGCCGCGGCCTGCGCGCCGGTCACGTGGCGTCCAATTCGTCGGCCACGGCCGCGCGCAGCGGCCGGTCGCCGGTTTTCAGGTAGGAGCGCAGTGCCTCGTGGATGCGGTCGTCGCCGAACCGCTCGCGCACGCCGGGGAGCGACGGCCCCTTCTCCACGCCGAACAGTGCGCAGAACAGCGTCCTGACCTGTTCGGCGGTGAAGGCGTCCGGAAGGGGCAGCAGAGTCTCGACCGCCTCGGGGGCGGGCGGCGCGGCGGCGGGTGCGGCCAGCCAGGTGGTGGAGCGGCCCGCGGTGGCGAGCCAGTGCCGCAGGTGGGCGACCCGTTCGAGGACCGGCGGCGCGTCCTGGGCGCCCAGCCGGGCGGCGGCGAGCCGGGGGTCGTAGCAGGCGGCGTGTAACGCCCCGCACACCTTGGAGAACGCGGGGATCTTGGCGGGTGGCAGGTCCAGCGCGCCGACCCGCTCGACGGCGGCGCGCGCCTCCGGCGAGCTGCTGGCGGCGGCGGCGAGGGCGTCGAAATCCTGGTACCACCGGGCGAGCGTGGCCCGGTCGGGCGCGTCGGGGACCTGGCCCTGCGCGCGCACCCAGCGGACCATGTGCCCAGGCATGAACTCCGCCAGCGGATCAGGAAGGGCCGGGGCGGACGCCGGTCGTAAGGACGCGGGTTGTTCTGGCATGGGGCCGGGCCTGAAGACCGCGCCGCAGGACCGGCAGGAGTAGCGGGCCCGGCGCGGGCGCCGGGTGATCAGGGCGGGGTGCGGGTGGCCGCATTGCACGCAGGTCATGGGAGCGTCCACGGGTCAGAAGGGTACGGCGAGCGCGGAAGAGGCGACCAGGTCCGCGCCCAGGGAACGTTTGACCTCGGCCTGCCCCTTGCCCAGGACCAGCCCGGCCTTGCCTGCGCCGATGGCCCACTCGACCATCCGGACGTAGCCGTCGAAGTACAGGTGCTTGCGGCCCCCGTGCTCCGGTGGCAGGGCACCCCAGCTCAGGCAGATGGGCCAGGCGGGATGGTCCAGGATCAGGGAGAGCCCGATCAGCCGCTCGCCGTCGCGATAGGCGATGGCGATCACCTCATCACCACCGACCAGAGCGTCGAGATAGGGCAGCGGCAGCGGGGCGAGCGGGAAGAGCCTGGCGCGGTGCTTGAGGTCGTTCTCGGCGCGCAGCGCGGCGGCCTCGGCCCCCGTCACCAGGTCGCGTGCCGGGCCGACGCCGATCGACAGGCCGGCGTCGGCGGAGAAACTTCGCGCCCGCCGCTTCAGCGAGTCCCTGCGGGCACGGTCGAGCCCGGCGTACCAGGCGTCGATCCCGGACGACGGGGTCGCCAGCCGGGCCAGCGGCGCGGTCGGCAGGCGGGCCTTGAGCAGACCGGGCACCTGCGCGGGCTCGCCGGGCGACACCTCGCGCCACACGACGCCGCGCCAGCCGGGACCGATCGCCCGCCGCAGGCCGCGCACGTAGCCGCGCAGCAGCTCGCCGCGCCGCTCCGCGCCCGGGTCACCGGTGAACCACCAGCCCTTCTGCGAGCGGTTGCCCGGCGCGTGGACGTCCACGATCCCGGCGACGTCGCGGCCCGCCGCGTAGACGCCCCGGCGGGGCCGGACGCCGCGCAGGGACGCCGACACCGCGCCGACCGGCGTCCCCTCCTCCCTCAGCACGGTGAGCACGACCGGCGCCTGCGCAGCCCAGGCGTAGGCGCGCAGCAGGTCGTAGCGCCAGGTGACGCACTGGCCGGCGGCGGTGCGCAGCCGCTCCCAGTCGGCGGGCTCCGGGTCGTGGCGCGGGTCCAGGGTCTGCAGAGTGAGGCTCATCCCATCGCCCACCTGGGCACGGCGACGACGCTCATCGGCACGTACGTGAATCCCAGCGACTGCTTGACCTCGACCCGGCCCCTGCCGCCGAGCAGCTGCTTCGCGCCGTTCTCCGTGGCGCGGCCGACGATGCGGGCGTAGCTGTCGAAGTACAGGTCCTTGCGGCCGCCCTCCTCGGGCTGGAGCGCCGCCCAGGGCCCGTACGCGGGGGCGACGGGATGCTCGTACACGATCGCGAACGCGAGCAGTCGCCGCGCCGACGAGTGATAGGAGATGAC
The DNA here is from genome assembly GCF_039539705.1 of Nonomuraea rosea. Classification (NCBI taxonomy): domain Bacteria; kingdom Bacillati; phylum Actinomycetota; class Actinomycetes; order Streptosporangiales; family Streptosporangiaceae; genus Nonomuraea; species Nonomuraea rosea. The sequence goes on from NZ_BAABDQ010000004.1 coordinate 550,187, forward strand.
GGTCACGTCCGTACGGCCGAGCAGGCGCGCGAAGTACGCGGCGGGAAGCGGCGCCCTGGGGTCGAAGCGGGCCGCCAGCCTGGCCGTGTGCCTGCGGTTCAGCTCGGCCAGCTCGGCGGGGTCGAGGTCGGTACGCGCCCGGCCCTCCGTCACGACCAGGTCGTCCGCCTCCGCGATCCGCCTGATCTGGCGGCGTAACGTGGACCTGCGGTTTCTGCTGAGCGAGCCGATCCACTCCTGCCCGGAGGACCAGGGCAGCGGCATGACCGTGGCGCCGGGCGACGGCCTGACGATCGCACCCCTGCGCGCCACGGACGGAAGGTGCGGCTCGGCCACCATGCGATAGAGCACCCCGGCCAGCCCCCAGCCGAGGTGGCGGCGCGCGGCCCGCTCGAAGAGGCGCAGCAGGCGGCTCTCGGGAGCCACACCGTCGCTGAAGTGCCAGGTCGGCGCGTTGGAGTGGCCGGGCAGGCGGACGTCGAGGAGCACCGGCTCCCTGCGCGGCCGTGGCGCCCGGCGGGAGCCCGGCGCCCGCAGCCCGAGATAGACGGCACCGACCGCCCCGGCGACGCGCTCGCCGTCGCGGAAGACGACCAGCAGCGGACGGGCCCACGAGTCCGCGGACGAGGCGGCGATGACGTCGTACGCCCAAATGGCGCTCAGGCCTTCCGCCTGCCGGAATTCCTCCCAGCCCGGCGGCTCGGAATCACGGCAGGGATCGAGTACTTCCAGGTGCACGCGACCGCCTTCGGTGGCGAAACTATCACAACATGGACACGAACTATCGTTGATCAACATAGCGGCAGAATGTGTCTGCTGTGATCAGTCATGCGTGTTCCCACCCACAAATCACGCATCAATCATCGCGTGCTCATACCCAAGAGGTGGCATGAAGGTAGGAGTGACTGGCGGTAACGGTTTCATCGGCCGCTATGTCTGCGAGGAACTCGTGTCCCGCGGCCACGTACCGCTCGTGTTCGATCACAGGGGGAAAGCGGGCGACCTGCCCTGGGAAGTCATGCGGGGCGATATTCGGGACGCCACCGCGATGACCGAACTCGCGGCGCACTGCGACGCCATCATGCATTTGGCGGCGGTGCTCGGCACGCAGGAGACCATTGACAATCCCCGCCCCGCGGCCGAGACCAATCTCATGGGCGGCCTGAACTTCCTGGAAGCCCTCGCCCAATACGACCTGCCCGGCGTCTACATTTGCGTCGGCAACCACTGGATGGACAACAGCTATTCCATCTCCAAAACGGCGGTGGAACGCTTTGTCCGCATGTTCAATGCGCACCGCGGCACCAAGGTGAACAACGTCCGCGTGGTCAACGCCTACGGCCCCCGCCAGCAGGCCGCGCCGCCGTTCGCATCGGGCAAGGTCAGGAAGATCACGCCCGCCGTCGTCTGCCGCGCGCTGAGCGGGATGCCGGTCGAGCTGTACGGCGGCGGCACCCAGGTGTCGGACATGGTGTGGGTCGGTGACGTGGCGCGCACGCTCGTGGCCGCGTTAGAGAAGGCCGACACCGGCGAGGTTCTGCAGAACGTCGTCGAGGTCGGCCCCGCCAACTCCGCCACGATCCGCGAGGTCGCCGAGCTCATCATCGACCTCTGCGCCGAACGCGGCTACCCGCGTGTGCCCATCGCCGACCTGCCGATGCGGCCGGGCGAGACGCCGGACACCGCGGTCACCGCGCAGACCAAGACGCTCCTGTCGGTGGGCATCGAGCCGGGCTCGCTCGTCTCGCTGGAGGAGGGAATGGCGAGGACCGTGGACTGGTTCATCGAGAGCCGCGGCGTCCACTGGGACGCGCCCCAGGCCACCCCGTGAAGCGGCTGGTCGTCCTCGGCGGCTCGGACGGCACGATCAGCTCCTTCCGCGCCGCTCGGCGGCTCGGCCTGGGCACGATCTGCGTCGACATGCGGGCGGACGCCCCCGGCGCGCGGGAGGCGGATGAGTTCCTGCACCTCAGCACGCGTGACGTGGAGGCGGTGACGGCGGCGCTGCGCGACCGTGACGACGTCGTGGGCCTGCTCGCCCCCGGGACCGACATCAACCTCCCTTCGCTGGTGGAGGTGGCCGGACGGCTCGGGCTGCCCTGCGGGCTCCCGCCCCCCGCGCTGCGGGCGTCGGCGGACAAGGCGTACTTCCGCGAGGTCTGCCTGCGCCTCGGCCTGGGCGGGCCCGCGTACGTCAGCGGCAGCGCCGCCGAGGTCGTCCGCGACGCCGTCCGGCTGACCTTCCCCGTCATCGTCAAACCCGTCGACTCGGGCAGCTCCCGCGGCATCACGATCTGCGCGGCTCCGCCGGAGCTGGCCGCGGCCGCCGAGGCGGCGGCTCTGGTCTCGCCCTCGGCCACTGTCATCGCCGAAGAGCTGGTGACCGGCGAGGACCTGTGCGGCGAGGCGTTCCTCCAGGACGGCAAGGTGGCGCTGCTCGGGGTCAGCGACCGGGTCGTGGCGCCGCCCCAGGTCGTCGCGATCGGGCACGACATGGCCCCGCGCGACCCGGCGCTCAGCTCCGAGGTCACCCGTCAGCTCGAACTGGTCTGCGCCGAGATCGGCTACACCGACGGCCCGGTCAACCTGGACCTGTTCGTCACCGGTGAGGGGATCGTGCTGATCGAGATGGGCGCGCGGATCGGCGGCAACGGCATGGGCGAGGCGCTCGGTCTCATGTACGGGGTGGACACCGTGCAGGCCGCCGTCCAGCTCGCCGTCGGCGAGCGTCCCGACCTGACGCCGCAGTGGACCAGGCCGGCCGCCGTCCGGATGCTGCGCGCCCGCTCGGCGGGCACGCTGGTGTCCCTGGACGGCCTGGCGGCGGCGCTGGCCCTGCCCGGGGTGGCCGACGTGGTGGTCACCGTCTCGCCTGGCGATCCGGTCGTGCCCTACACGGAATGCCGGGCCAAGCTGGGCTACGTGCTGGCCTCCGGGGAGTCGCCCGGCGAGCTGGCCGCGGCTCTCGCCGCCGTCGAGGAACTGGTGCGGGTCCGGGTCGATGCCGGCTGAGTTCTCGGCCGCGCGCTGGGAGCGGGCCTACCGGCGGATGGCCTGGACCGCCTTCCGCCGGGTGCCGTTCTACCGCGACCAGTGGGTGGCCGCGGGGCGGGAGCTGGACGAGCCCGAGTGCGTGCCGTCCGCCGGGCTGACGGGGGAGCTGCACCGGCTGTGCCCGTTCGCGCGGCCGTTCGACGCCGCCGGTGAGCCGTCGGCGTGGATCGGCGACGGGCTCGACCTGCGGGAGGCGCTTGCGCTGGCCGGCGCGCCGCGGCGGGCGCCCGTGCTGGAGGTACGCGCGGCCGTGCTGGACCGGCGCCGGCTCGGGCTGGGCGGGCCCCGGTACGGGGTGCTGCTCGCGCCGGGCGCGAAGGTCGTGGACGAGGAGCGCCGCCGCGCGCTGAACGCGGCCGCGCTCGGGCTCGCGGCCGGGGCGGGGCGGGCGGTCCTCGTGGGCGAACGGCCCGCCCTCGACCTGCTCCTCCCGGAGCTCGACGCCGTCCAGGTGACGGTCGTGGAGCGCACGACGGCCGGGGAGGCCGCACGGACCACGACCGCCCGGGAGCGCACACCAGCCCAAGAGGCCGAGCCGGGGGCGGGCCTTGGGGTGGTGCATGATCCGCATCTCGGCTACTTCGCGGCCACCGTTCCGGCCTGCGGCAGGACCCACGTGCTGTGGCGCCGCTTCCACGCCCGCCACACCGGCGGCACCTTGGCCGTCACGGCGCTGCGTCGTACGCGGCCCGTCCTGGCCGGCGTGGTCCCGGACGGCGCCGACGCCCTCACCCTCGCCGCCTGCCCCGAGCACGGCACACCGATCGTCGCGACGCACTGACAGGAAAGCGATGCAGACTTCTTCGTTCTGGCGGGACAACCGGGTCACGCTGCTGGCCGGAGCCGCGGCCGTGGCGCTGACGGCCCTGGTCCGCTTCGTGATCCCCTACGAGCAGGAGATCACCTCACTCTGGATGCTGCTCGTCAAGCTGACGCCGCAGATCGCCGCCTGCGTCGCCGTCGCCTGGCTGGACGTCGCGTGGGCGCGCCGGCTGCGGCTGCACCTGGTGGCGCTGCCGGCGATCTTCCTGGCGTTCTTGTGCTACTTCGTGCCCCAGACGTTCATGACGGCGATGGACATGAGGGACGGGACGGCCAAGTTCGAGGACCTGTACCTGCACGTGGTCGTCTTCGTGCCGTTCCTCATCATCGCGCTCGTCCTGTGCTACCGGCTCGGCGGCGGCTCGCGTGAGGGCGTCCTGCGCGTCGGCGCGGCGGCGACGATCCTGCAGATGTCGGGCCTGGAGGACCTGATGGCGGTGCTCATGAACAGCAGGCTGAACGGCGTCCCCGAGCTCTGGGACTGGGCCACCCACATGACGGTGCGGCTGGGGCACCCGGCGACGCGGACCGAGGCTTACGCCTTCATCGTCGTCCACGTCGTGCTCGCGGTGCTGGTGCTGGCCCTGCCCAGGAGCGTTCCTGGCAGGCTGCTGGCGCGGTTCAGGCGGGAGCGGGCCGTACGGTGACCTGCGCCGTCCTCATGCGCCGTGATGGTGCTCCATGGGAACGTCCAGCGTGGGGTTGCGGTCGAAGAATCCGACGGGCTTCAGCCGGAAGCCGGTGTGGTCGACCGGCATGATCGGCCAGTCCTCGGGGCGGGGCGCGTGAGTGAGCCCGAAGGTGTGCCAGACGACGAGGGAGCGGCCGTCGATGTTGCGGTCCGCGGCGGCGTAGGCGGGCAGCCCCGCCCCGCCCGGGTGCTGGTTGACGAAGTCGCCCGCCGGGTAGCGCTCGCCCGGATCGTACGCGGTGACCCACAGGTGCTTGGTGGCGAACGCGGCCCGCGCGGCGATGGAGGAGCCGGGATCGGCCAGCAGGGCCGGCTTGCCCTCGGGGTGCAGGGCGTAGCCGACGGGCCTGCCGAGCGCGTTGAGCGAGGCCGGGTTGGTGATGTGCCAGACGCGGTCGACGCTCATGTCCGCCGTGCGCTGGGCCTGGCTCTCCCGGGTCAGCGCGGTGCGCCGGTAGGTGAAGGCGTTGCCGCGCGGGTTGTCGCCGCCCATCGGCACCCGGGCGACGTCGACCTCCTCGACCCGGTTGACCGGCCCGTCGATCGCCATGTCCAGGCGGGCGCAGAACAGGTGCTGGTGGTAGGGCGCGCCGAGCCCGGGCGCCACCTCGGCCGCGTACGGCATGTGGCCCCCGGTGTGGGCGGAGGTGAAGACGACACCGGTGGCCTTGGCCTCGAACTCGATGGTGCCGTCGAGGTAGAGGTACCAGTAGAAGCCGTAGTCGTAGTTGCCGACGGTGGTGAAGAAGGACAGGACCAGGCGGCGCTGGCGGCGGGTCTCCGTGGAGTGGGCCCACAGGTCGGTGTGCTTCCAGAGGATGCCGTAGTCCTCCTCGTGCAGGCAGATCGCGTTCGTGAGGGTTCGTGGCGCGCCGTGCTCGTCGGCGATGACGGCGTCGAGGTAGGTGATGTCGCCCACGCAGTCGCAGCCGCTCCGCAGGGAGTTGGCGTACTGGCCGATGAGGTATTCGCCGACGTCGAAATAGTTCTGCCAGGAGCGGATCGGTGAGGGGTCGGCGTAGGGCACGACCATCTCGGCGATCGAGGCGCGGTGGATGATGGAGCGCTCGCGGCCGGTGTCCCGGTCGTGGAAGGCGATCTGGTGCAGCACCAGCCCCTCGCGGACGTCGAACCCGATCCGCAGCGACCAGTTCTCCCAGCGCAGCAGGCTTCCCTCCAGCGTGAACCCCGGGCCCTCCGGCTGGGTGATCCGGATCGGCCGCAGCGTGGTGCGCGCGGGCCCGGTGACGGCCACGTCGTCGTAGTTCCCCGAGCCCGCCGGGATGGGGACCGGGCCGAGGTCGATGATCTGGTCCACCGTGCGGCTGAGCACGTCCACGTAGGCGACGAGGCCGTCCACGGGATGCGCCCAGGCGTGGTCCCGCTCGTGCCGCTGCACGAAGGCGAGCCCGCGCAGGATGCGGCGGCCGGACTCCTCCGGGTACTCCCCGGCGTACACACCGGCCGACAGCGGCGCGACCCTTACCTGGGCGACGTCGAGGCCGCGGCTCTTGAGCGCGGCCAGCCACCGCTCGTCCGTGGCCAGCACTTCTTCGACGAGCCCGAACTCCCCGTCGAGCACCGGCAGCTGCCCGTCGGCCGCGGCGTCGAGTGCGCGGTCGGTCTCGATCGCCTTCCCCGTGAGCGAGACGACCACGTCCCTGGCGGGCGCTCCCGCCGTGTCGTGCAGCAGGACCCGTACCCTCCGGTCGGGCTGCGTGCCCGGCAGGTGGGTGAGCAGGACGTCCTTGGCCGGCTCTTCGAGGCCGGCGTACACGAACCGGGTGCTGTCCCCGATCAGGCCGCCGGCGGCGAGCACGTCGCGCGTGGCCGTGATCTCCTCGGGCGTCAGCGGGTCGAGCGGGTGCGGTGTGGTGATCATGGGGGTTCCCCTCTGGGGAGCGGGTCGATTCTTCACGTACGTGAACAGCCGAGTACCACTCCGTCAGCGAACACCAGGCACACCCTGATTTCCAGGGATTTCCCCGGCCTGGCAGGTACTGGTCAGCGGGCCCGCGAGTACACCGGGGTGAACCCGTCGTAGTCTTCGACGTCCGCGAGCGTGCGGACGTACCTCCCGGAGGAGTCGACGACCTGGATCGAGTGTTTCGCCGCGGAGTAGCAGTAGAGGTGGCTCTCGTCGTACCAGCCGAGCACCTCGTGGCAGTCCGACGTGAACCTGCGCACGAACCGGCCGTCCGCGGTGGTCCACAGGCAGTGTGCGTACCGCTCCGTCCCGGAACAGTTGGTGACGAACGTCTGACCGGACGGGGAGAAGACGTCCGTGGCGTCCCCCGGCAGCGTGCCGACGTCGTGGTAGTCGCGAATCCGATTGCCTTCGGCGTCGAGGAATCGCACCGCCTTCCCGTAGCCGTTGATCGCGCCCTTGTCCTGGTCCCAGGAGAACGCCGAGCCGGTGAAGACCCCATCGGGCGTGGGGACGGACCTGAACTGCCGGCTGGCGATGTCGAGCACGCCGAATCCCTTGTAGACCGCGCCGTCGTCGGCCGGCTTGAAGAAACTGACCAGTACTTTCGAGCTGTCCCGTGACCAGCCGCGCAATGTCGCGTTCTGCGGGGACTTCGTGGTCCGCACCGTGAACCGGGCGCTCGTGGCCAGCTCCGTGACGATGAGCGAGTCATAGTCGCCGTCGTCGAAGAGGGCGGAGCGCGTCACCGTGTAGCGGCCGTCGGGGGAGAGCTCGCCTTCGATCATGCCGGGATACAGCGCGAACTCCTCGCTCTTCCCGGTCCTCAGGTACGTCGCGGAGTCGTCGTCCTTGCCCGCCTGCGTGTAAGCGGTCAGCTTGATGGGGTCGCCCGGGCTCTCGTAGATGGTCGTCTGCGTGCCCACCAGCTGGGTTTTGCGCAGCTTCGCGGCCGGCGATGGCGCGGAGGGGGTGATGGAAGGCGCGCCGGTGGCGGTGCTCGTGGGGAGCAGGCCCCGCCACGGAAGTGCCAGGCCGGCCCAGAGCAGGGTCGCCAGCGCCGCCGTCACCGACGCCCCCGCCAGCACTTTCGGCCGGTGCCGCCGCCAGCCCGGGGTGTGCCAGAAACGCGGCCGGGCAACGGGATCGGCGGTGGCTTTTGCGGGCGGCGCCGCGTTCTCGGGCGGCGCCGCGTTCTCGGGCGGCGCCGCGTTCGCTAAGGGGACCGCGTACGCGGGAGGGGCCGCTTGCGCGGGAGGCGGCGTGTGTGCGGGCGGAGCCGCGTTCGCGATCGAGGGCGGCAGGCCGAAGGAGGCCGGTGCCGCTCGCCGCCGCAACAGCCGCGTCGTCACCTGCTCGACGGAGGGCCGGCGGGCGGGATCCTTCGCGAGGCAGTCGGACACCACCTCGCCCAGCGGATCGGTCAGCCCCGACAGGTCAGGCGGGTCGTGGAGCACCCGGGTCAGCACGGCCGCCGCGGTGTCGTCGCCGAACGGCGGCCGGCCCGTGGCCGCGTACACCATGGTGCTGGCCCAGGAGAAGAGGTCGGCCGCGGGCCCCACGGGGTGGCCGCGGAACTGCTCGGGCGACATGTACGCGGGCGTCCCCAGCACCGACGAGGTCTGGGTCGCGGTGGCGTCCAGGACCCGCGCGATGCCGAAGTCGATCACCCGCGGGCCGTCGGCGCCGAGGATCACGTTCGCGGGCTTGAAGTCGCGGTGCACGATGCCCGCCTCGTGGACGGCGGCCAGCGCGATGATCGTGCCGATGGCCAGCCGGTGCAGATCGGCGCCGCTCCGCGGGCCGTCCTTGGTGATCACCCGCTGGAGTGACGGGCCCTCGATGTACTCGCTGACGATGAACGGGCGATCGTCCTCGACCCCGGTGTCCAGCACCTGCGCCGTGCAGAACTCCGCCACCCGCTGGGCCACCTGCGCCTCGCGCAGGAACCGTTCGACGTCGTCCGGGGTGCCGGACAGCCCGTCCCGCAGCCACTTGACCGCCACCTCCCGGCCCGAGCCGGAGACCGCCAGATAGACGACGCCCTGCCCGCCCTCGCCCAGCCGGCCGAGGAGCCGGTAGTCGGCGATCTTGGTGGGATCTCGCGACGTCAGCGGCGAATTGGACGGCATGCGAAGAATTGTGGTGGTGACGGGAGGTCAGATCAAACCCAGCGCGAACCCCCGTGCGTCAGGGTTCCGCCTCAGGGACGTTCTCAGGGACCTCCCCGACGCCGGTTTCGCGCGGATGGCCCAGACTCTACGGACATGAGCATCAAGAGAACGGCCGTGATCGCGAGCCTGCTGGGGCTCGCGGCGGTGTCCGCGGGGTGCGGCCTGGCCGGGCCGCTCGACGAGGACAGCGCGTCGTACGACGTCACCGACAAGGTGGCGGCGCTGCAGGTCGAAACCGATTCCGGCACCGTCGAGGTGGTGGAGTCGGACCGCCAGGGCATCCACGTGACCGAGCAGCTCAGCTGGCGCAAGAACAAGCCGGAGCCCAGCCACGCGGTGCAGGGCGACACGCTCGTCCTGAAGTTCAAGTGCGCGACGACCTGGGGCCTGGGCAGCGGCGCCGCCACCTGTGATGTGAGCTACAAGGTCGAGGTGCCCAAGGGGCTGCGGGTCAAGGTCCACTCCGACTCGGGGACTCTGACGCTCAAGAACCTGTCGGGCGGGCTGGACGCCGCCAGCGACTCCGGGACGATCGAGGCCACCGGGCTGGCCGGCAAGCAGGTCGTCACGAAGACCGACTCCGGCGACGTGACCCTCGCGTTCACCGGGCAGCCGGACAAGGTCGCGACCGTCACGGACTCGGGCACGACCGTGGTGCGCGTGCCGGCGGGGCCGTACAAGATCGTCACCAGGACCGACTCCGGCAACAAGAAGATCGAGACCTCCAGCGACGCCGCGGCACAGCGGTCGATCGAGCTGGTCAGCGACTCGGGCGACCTGGAGGTCGTCGACGCCTGAGCGGTCCCGTCAGGGGACGCGGGCGAGACGCTCAGATGATCTTTCCGGGGTTGAAGATCCCGGCCGGGTCCAGCGCCGACTTGATCGCGCGGTGCATCGCCAGCACCTCCTCGCCCACCTCCGCGTGCATGCCGCGCTTCTTCAGCAGGCCCACGCCGTGCTCGCCGGTGACGGTGCCGCCGAGCGCGATCGCGTCGTCGAGGATCGACTCGAACGCGAGCTGCGCCCTGGCCCGCGCCTCGTCGTCGCCCGCGGGGACGACGATCAGCGGGTGCAGGTTCCCGTCGCCGGCGTGCGCGATGTTGGCGATGTGCACGCCGTGCGCCCGCGCGTGCTTCTCGATGCGCGCGAGCATCTCCGGCACCAGCCCGCGAGGTACGCACACGTCCTCCGTCAGCACCGGCCCGAGCCGCTCCAGCGCCGGATAGGCGAGCCTGCGGGCGGAGAACAGCGCCTCGGCCTCCTCCGCGTCGGTCGAACGGGTGCTCCAGGTGGCGCCTGCCCGGTCGAAGCACTCCTGCAGCACCGCGGCGGCCCGCTCGTCGCCGGTGTCCACCCGGCCGAGCAGCAGCACGTCGCCGAGGTCGGCCAGGCCCATGTTCTTCCATTCGTCCACCGCCCGCAGGCAGTAGCGATCGACCAGCTCCAGCGCGCTGGGCGTGATGCCGGACGCGCCCACGGCCGCGACCGCGCGGCCCGCCTCGACGAGGGAGCCGAACGCGCCCACGATCGTCGTCGGCGTGCCCTCCGGCAGCCGCAGCAGGCGCACGGTGATCTCGGTGATCACGCCCAGCGTGCCCTCCGAGCCCACGAACAGCCCGGCCAGGTCGTACCCGGCCACGCCCTTCCTGGTCCTGCGGCCCAGCCTGACCAGGTCGCCGGTGCCGGTCACCGCCTGGAGGCCGAGCACGTAGTCGCGGGTCACCCCGTATTTCACGCAGCAGACGCCGCCCGCGTTGGTGGCCACGTTCCCGCCGATCGTGGACCACGGGGAGCTGGCCGGATCGGGCGGATACCACAGCCCGTGCCCGGCCACCTCCGCGCGCAGCCGGTCGTTGATCACGCCCGGCTGCACGACGGCGAGCTGCTCGGCCGCGTCGATCTCCAGGATGCGGTCCATGCCGTCCAGGGCCAGCAGCACGCACCCGTCCACGGCGTTCGCGCCACCGGACAGGCCCGTGCCCGCGCCGCGCGGCACGATCGGCACCCGGTGCTCGGCGCAGACCGCCACCACCTTCCGCACCTGCTCGGCGTCCTCGGGCCGGACCATCGCCACGGCGGCGCCCTGGGGCGCCCACGCGGCCTGGTCGCGGGAGTGAGCGGCCAGGACATCGGGATCGCGGACGATCCTGCTCGGCGGCAGCACCGCGGACAGAGCGTCTATGACGTGCACGATATGCACGGTAACAATCCGCCCGCGGCAGGGACTCAGAGGGCGTTCGAGCGTTGCGCCGCCTGGTAGACGGCCATCGCCTCGTTGCCGAAGAACGGGCCGAACATGAAGTTGGCGGCGAAGTCGTACTTGAAGCTGTTGACGGAGTTCACCCAGCCGAGCCCGGTGGACTCGTCGAACCCGGCGAACCATGGCCCGCCGCTCGATCCGCCGGTCATGTTGCAGCGCAGCCCCAGGTCTCTCGTCATGACGTTGTCGTTGAAGGTGCGACCGCTGCAGTAGGTCAGGTCGGAGCCGTCGAACGGCGCCGCCGCCGGATAGCCGAAGGAGAACATCTGCCGCCCTCTGGGCTGGTTGAACGCCACTCCCTGCCCGCCCACGACGTCGGTCAGCGAGCGGCCGTTGAGCGGTGCGACGACGGCGGCGGCGATGTCGAAGTTGATGTCCTCGTTGGCGTTCCACTGCTGGGTGGTCAGCAGCCGGGTGGCGACCCAGGTGCCGAACGGGCGGCGGCCGTCGTCGAACCCGGGGACGAACACCCAGTTGCGGTGCGAGGCGCCGTTCAGCTTCACGCAGTGCCCGGCGGTTATCACGACGCTCTCATTGGCGCTGGTCACGGCGCTTCCCGAGCAGGAGGCGTTGCCGCCTTCCGCGGTGGTGAAGAAGACGCGCCCGGTGGTGCGTACAACGGCGCCGTCGTCCGTCCACGGGAGGCCGGGGCTGTTCGGCACCAGCGCCTGCTGCACAGTGGAGGCGGTGGTTGCCCCAGTGGTCGACGCAGCCGTGGACACGCGTGCGGTGCCGCCGACACTCCATGGGGTGCCCTGGCCGCCCGTGCGGGTCGAGGCCCCACGGGTCGCCCATGGGGTGCCCTGGGTCGGCCCGTCCGACCGGCTGCGGCGCGGCTCGGGGGCCGCCAGCGGCCGCGCCGCCAGCATGCGCTGGGGCGTCCAGTACTGCAGGGCGTCCCTGCGTTCCGGCCATGAGTCCGCGGCTGACCAACCGAAGGGCCTGGGGTCGAGGCCGGTCCCGGCACTGGCGTGTGCGACGCTCCCGGAGACCAGGCTGCCGGCCAGGGTGAGCGCGACGGTGGAGAGCAGGGCGACTCTACGGTGCATTACGTACCTCCCGATAACCGGAATCTGCCGATTGGAGGTACGCAACGGGGCATCGATCTCGCTCAACGTATGCGCATACTGATATGGCACTATCACCAGGCGTATGAGTGCTTTGTACGGTGAGTCACTTTTCGGTCCTGGGAAGCAGGTACACCAGGACGGCGGCCACGGCGGCGACGGCGAAGGTGAAGAGCGAGGACATCGCCAGCGCGTGGCCCGCGGCGGCGGCCCGGTCGCCGGCGGCGGGGTCGAAGGCGGCTGCGGGGTCGAAGGCGGCTGCGGGGTCGAAGGCGGCGAAGAACACGACGCCGATGACCGCGACCCCGAGCGCGCCCCCGACCTGCTGAGCCGTGGACAGCACGCCTGAGGCGATGCCCGCGTCGCCGGGGTCGATGCGCGCCAGGACCGCGTTGAGCGACGGCGTGATCAGCAGCCCTCCGCCGACGCTCTGCAGCATGAGGGTCGGGATGACCACCCACGGTGTGAACGGCAGCCCGCCCAGCAGCACGGCCGCGGTCGTCGCGTAACCGGCCGTCACCACGATCGCCCCGATCTCCAGGACGCGGCGGCCGTGCTTGGGCACCAGCCTGCCCGCGATCATGCTGAACACGAAGAAGGTCGCCGCGGCCGGCGTGTACACCAGGCCCGCGCCGAGGGCCAGCAGGCCCAGCCCGTCCTGAAGGGAGATCGACAGAACGAGGTAGTAGGAGGACAGCAGGGCGTAGATGGCGAGGACGAGGGGGATGCCGACGGCGAACGAGCGGGTGCGGAAGAGGGACATCCGCACCAAGGGGTCGCCGCCGCGGGCGGCGGTCCTGCGCTCGATCCGGACGAAGAGCGCCAGCCCCGCGACGCCCGCGCCCAGCCCGGCCCAGGTCCACCAGGGCCAGCCCGCCTGGCGGCCCTGGATCAGGGGGAAGGCGAGCAGGAACAGCGCGACGCTGAGCACGGCGACCCCCGGGAGATCGAGCCTGCGCACCTGCGGCGCCCTCGACTCCGGCAGGTGCCTGACCGCGAACAGGATGGTGGCCAGGCCGATCGGCACGTTGATCCAGAACACCGGCCGCCAGCCGGAGCCGAACAGGTCGGCGCCGATCAGCAGGCCGCCGATCAGCTGCCCGCCGATGGTGGCGAGCCCCATGACGGCCCCGAGCAGCCCGTACGCACGATGCCGGCGCTGTTCGGGGACCAGCACGGTGATGGCGGCGTACACCTGGGGGAGCATCAGCGCCGCGCCCAGGCCCTGGACGAGACGGGCCGCGATGAGCCCGGTCGGGGTCGCGGCGGCCGCGCACACGACGGACGCCAGCGTGAACAGCGCCATGCCGGCGACGAAGGCGCGCCTGCGGCCGTACATGTCGCCGAGCCGCCCGCCGGTGACCAGGAACACCGCATAGCCGAGCTGGTACGAGGCCAGCACCCACTGCAGCTCGCCCCCGGTCGCGCCGAGCCCGGCCTGGATCGCCGGACCGGCCACGATGACGATGTAGGAGTCGAGGATCGCCATGAAGGCACCGGTCAGCACGACCGACACGGCTGCCCAGGGCACGGACCTCACGGTTGTATCTGGCATAAACAAAACGTACGATCGTTCGTACGTTAGCGCAACTGGAAGGATGGGACGCATGAGCGAGCCAGCCGATGCCGGGATCTCCGACCAGCGACTCCTGCGCGGAGCGCGCACCAGGCAGTCGATCGCCCGCCACGCCGTGGACGTCGCGTCGCTCGAAGGGCTGACCGGGCTCAGCATCGGCCGCCTGGCCACCGACCTCGGGCTCAGCAAGAGCGGCGTCGCGACGCTCTTCGGGACGAAGGAGAAGCTGCAGCTCGCCACCGTGGCGGCGGCGCGCGAGGCGTTCCTGGACGCGGTGGTGCGGCCGGTGTCGGACGCGCCGCCCGGGGCGGCCCGGCTGCGCGCCCTGGTGGAGCGCTGGATCGCCTACATCGAGCAGCCGCTGTTCGCCGGGGGGTGCTTCTGGGCGGCGAGCCTGCCCGACTTCGACAGCCGTCCCGGGCCGGTCCGCGACGCCCTCGCCGGGCACCGCCGGAGCTGGCTCGACCGGCTCGCGGGCGAGCTGCGCGAGGCGGCCGGCGCGGGCGAGATCGCCGAGGTGGACGCCGGGCTCGCGGCGTTCCAGCTCGACGCGGTGCTCGTCGCCGCGAACACCGCGCTCCGGCTCGGCGACGCGGACGCGACGGAGCGGGTCCGCCGCGTACTCGCCGGCCTCCTCACACCACCCCGCTGAGCCGCCTCGGAGCGTGGGGGCGGCACGGCCGAGCGAGGGGCCGGCGTAGCCGCGGGGGTGGCAGCCGCCGACCTACTTGGACGATTCATCCAAGGCGTATACGCTTTGTCCAGACCATCTGGACGGAGAGACGCCCATGAGCGACGCGGAGCAGGACGCGATCATCGCCGCGCTCACCCCGGTCATCGACGGCATCGTCGCCACCCTGGGCTCGTTCTGCGAGGTGGTGGTGCACGACTTCCGCCGCCCCGAGCGGTCCGTGGTCGCCATCGCGGGCTCGGTCACCGGCCGCGGCGTCGGCGGGTCGATGAGCGAGATCGGCATGGGCATCCTCGCCCGCGGCGACCAGGCGGCCGACGAGCTCAACTACGTCACCCGCACCACGGACGGCAAGCTGGTCAAGTCGTCCACGATGGTGCTGCGCGACAGCGAGGGGACGGCGTTCGGTGCCCTGTGCGTCAACCTCGACATCACCGCCGTCACCCGGGCCCACGCGCTGATCGGCGAGCTGGCCGGGCTCGCCGCCCCCGCCGGCCCGCCGACCACCACGTTCGGCGACGACATCGACTCCGTCATCGACGCGATCGTCGACGCCCACCAGCTGGAGCAGAACAAACCCTGGGCGGAGCTCGGCCGCGACGAGCGGCTGGCGCTGTTCAGGAGCCTGAACGAGCGCGGCGTGTTCGCCGTGCGCCGGGCGGTCCCCCAGGTGGCGGCCCGGCTCGGCATCTCACGCGCGTCCGCCTACACCTACCTCTCGCAGGTACGCACCGGATCCCACACCACGCAGGAGCACCCAGCATGACGAACGCACTCCCGGTCACCCTGGACGACGTCCACGACGCCGCGGCCCGGCTCAAGGGCGTCGCCCACCGCACGCCCGTTCTCCGCTCGCGCACCCTCGACGCGCTGGTGGGCGCCGAGGTCCTCCTCAAGTGCGAGAACTTCCAGCGGGCCGGCGCGTTCAAGTTCCGCGGCGCCTACAACGCGGTCTCCCGGCTCACGCGCGAGCAGCTGGACCGGGGCGTCGCGGCCTACTCCTCGGGCAACCACGCCCAGGCCGTCGCGCTCGCCGCCCGCGAGCTGGGCAGCACCGCCGTGATCCTGATGCCCGAGGACACCCCCCGATCCAAGCGGGAGGCCACCGCCGGCTACGGCGCGGAGGTCGTGACCTACGACCGCTACACCGGCGACCGGGTCGCGATCGGCGAGGCGCTGGCCGCCGAGCGGGGGCTGGCGCTGATCCCCCCGTACGAGCACCCGCACGTGATGGCCGGGCAGGGCACCGCCGCGCTTGAGCTGATCGAGGAGGTCGGCGAGCTCGGCGCCCTGGTGGTCCCGGTCGGCGGCGGCGGCCTGATCGCGGGGAGCTCCACCGCGGCCAAGGGGCTGCTGCCGGGCATCCGCGTGATCGGCGTGGAGCCCGAGGCCGGCGACGACACCAAGCGGTCGCTGAGCGCGGGCGAGCGGGTCTCCATCCCCGTCCCGCGGACGATCGCCGACGGCCAGGCCGCGGACATCCCCGGCGAGCTGACGTTCTCCGTCAACAAGCGGCTGGTCGACGAGATCGTGCTGGTCAGCGATGACGACATCCGGGCGGCGATGCGGCTGGCCTTCGAGCGGCTGAAGATCGTCATGGAGCCCAGCGGCGCCACCTCGCTGGCCGCCCTGCTGGCCGGAGCGGTGGACGGGGTGCCGCCGCGGATCGGCGTGATCGTCTCCGGCGGCAACATCGACAGCCGCCGCTTCGCCGAGCTGTGCGCGGGACCGGCATAGGCGCATACCAGGAAATCGGGTGTGAAAGTTTCGCGGCCGCAGGCGGGCCAACCTGGGGGCGGAAGATTCCTTATTGACGTTTCATGTCATATTCATCACCCTGTCTATGCGTGGAACGCGATTTCCGGATTGGTTCCGTCGGGAAAGTCCGGAGTCGTGACGAGTGAAGCTTGAGTTGCCATGGACCGGACTGGCGTGAGAGCTCCACCGCGGCCGGGCACCACCACGACCGACGGGCTGACCAGCACGGAGCTGACCGTGCTGTTGCTGATCGGCAGCGGGCACAGCGTGTCGGAGATCGCCGGGATGCTCAGGATCGGTCCACGCTGCGTCGAGAGCCACAAACGGCACCTCTATCAGAAGCTCGGCGTGGGCTCACAGATCCATGCCGTGTCCCGCGGGATCTCGCTCGGCCTGTTCGACCTGCCGGGAAGCACGGCCGGGAGCACGGCCGGAAGCGCGGCCGGGAGCACGGAGAGCCGCTCCCGGCCGCCTCATGAACGTGGTCGCGCCGAGCTGGTGGTCGTGCACGCCCGGCCGGGCGGCGACTGCCTCCCGCTGGCGGTCGCGCTGCTGGAGCGTGGCACGGCGTTCGTTCTCATCCGCGCCGGCGAGGTGAGCAGTGACGTGGAGCTCCGCCGGCACCCCGGCGAGCTGACCGTGCTGCTGCTGGACCCGTTGCCGCAGGACTGGCGGGTGCCGGCCCGGCTGTCCGCCCCGTCGGTCATCGTCAGGTCCGCGGCGCCGGACCTGACCGCGGTCACGGACGCGCTGCGCCGCGGCGCGCGGGCGCTGATCTGCGCGGCCGACGTGCGCGGGGAGCTGGACATGGTGCTGCGGCTCGTGGCCAGGGGCTACTGCTTCGTCATGACCTCCTCCTATCTCGGCGGCCGCCTCCCGGCGCAGGCCGAACCGCTGCCGCGCCTGCCGAAGCTCACCTCGCGAGAGCGGGACATCCTCGGCTCCATCGCCTGCGGGCACACCATCAGGCAGACCGCCCGCCTGCTCGGCATCACCACCAAGACGGTCGAGAACACCCAGGCCCGGCTGTTCAGGAAGCTGGGGTCGAGGAACAGGCCGGAGACGCTCGTCATCGCGTACCAGCTGGGGGTGCGGCTGGGCGTGCAGGAGGACCGGATGGAGGCGGGCGGCGGCCCGCCTCCACGAGAGGGTCGCTAGCCGCGGGCGCAGCGCGCGTTGTTCAGCGTGAAGTCAGGCGGCTCCGCGTTGGCCGCGTCGTCCCACCTGGCGTTGAACCCGATCCCCGACAACGTGCCGCCGGCCGGGATGGTGGCGTTGTAGCTCTGGTTGACCACCGTCGCGTTCACCCCCGACTGGGAGGCGACGCCGTTCCACAGGTCGGTGAACGTCTGCCCGTTCGCGAACCGCCAGCGCAGGGTCCAGCCCTGTATGGGGGCCGTGCCCTGGTTGGTGATGCTCACGGCCGCCTGGAAGCCGCCCGGCCAGCTCGTGCCGACCGCGTAGGCGATCCGGCAGGTCGTGGCCGGCAGCTCGTCGTCGGAGACGAGGAAGACGTTGTCGTTCAGCTCGGCGGCCGGGATGTCGGTGTTGGCGGCGATGAGCTGGCCCAGCGTCCGCCGGAAGTCGATCCCGTACTGCTGCCTGATCGTGCTCAGCCCCATGTTGTTGCCGAAGTAGAAGCGGTCGGCGTCACGCAGCGCCTGGAACTGCCGCGTCCAGATGGCCAGCTGGAGCTCGCCGAACTCGGTGCCGGGCACGTGCGGCTCGGCGACCATGCCGACGAACGCGTCCACGTTGTTCACGTTCCCGTAGATCGCGCGCAGCCGCGCCGCCGTCGTGGTGCGGCGGACCGACCGCGTGGCTGAGGCGTCGTCGTCGGCCGGGAGCGCCGTCCCGTCGATGTCGAAGAGCTGGAGATGGGTGAGGCTGTCCGGGTCGTTGATCTCGTTGCCGGGGGTCAGCGCCGGGTCGGCGGGGAAGGCGTCGGTGGCCTCGCCGGTGATCGCGGTGAAGCTGGTACGCGGCGCCAGCCCGTACGCCTGCCGCAGCTCGTTGTACGCCGGCATCCCGTGGTCGCGGGCCCGCTCGGTGTCGATCGCGCCGAGGTCCACGACGCCGCGGAAGCACTGGGGCAGCGTGGGACCGTCCAGGCAGCCGGGGTTGCCGGCGACCGGGATCTGGAACAGCACGCTGCGGAGCTGGTTGTCGATCTGGTCGTCGTTCTTGTACTCCGACTCCAGGCCGATGGCCTGCAGCAGCGGGCCGAGCTGGAGCGCGGGCACCAGGTCCGGGTTGAAGAAGGCGACGTTGAGCGGGATCGCGAGCGCCACTTCGTCGTCCACGGTCTCGACCTCGATGCCCTGGTTCGCGAAGGCCTGCAACTGGGCGGCCGAGTAGCGGGCGGCTTCGGTCTCCACCTCGGCCTCGCCGTGAATCTGGCTGTGCGCGCGGTAGCCGACGGTGGCGAACTCGTTGCTGAGGTTGGTGTTCACGCCCGGCTTGTAGCCGGTGTACGGGGGCAGGGTGACGCCCACCGAGGGCAGGAACTCGTTGTAGGTGATGTACTGCTGCTCCGCGATGACCACGCGGCGGGCGATCTGGAACTTGTCCTCCTCCGGCAGGGAGGCGGGCAGCAGCGACACGATCCTGTTGTGCTCGCGGGCGAACAGCGTCTGGGTGGCGGTCAGCGCGATGTTCTCGTTGGCCCGCACGTCACCGGCCACCATCGCGTTGCCGGGCGTGGGCCGCAGCCTGCCGTCCGCGTCCATGGCGGGCGCGGTGGCCGCGTTCCCCCGGCTGGTGCGCCGGGGCAGGTACCCGCCGGGCATCAGCAGGCGAGCGCCGTTGTTGGCGAGGGTGCCGTCCACGGGGCCCTCGCGCAGCCATTCGAGCCGCTCGTTGGTGCCGCCGTAGACGGCCCACGCGTCGAGGTACGAGCTCACCGTGTTGGTCTGCTGGCGTGGGTTGCCGGTGCCGGTGCCCGTGCCCGCGGTGGCCGCCGAGCGGGTGAAGGCGATGCTGCCCAGGTCGTTGACGAAGCTTTCCACCGGGTCGTTCGCGTTGAACGGGATGTTCGCCGCGGTCGCGGTCGGGCCGGCCCCGTCGCGCAGGCCGACCGTGTGGTCGATGAACTGGCCCCAGGTGAAGGCCCACTGGGTGATCCGCCGCTCGGAGAAGAGGTTCTGGTTGACGTCGTTGAAGACGCGGTTGCTGATGAACCGCGAGTTCGGTCCCGTTCTCGGGGCGCCCACCCCGTCGGCGTAACGGGCCGGGGCCACCCGCGAATAGGCGGTGCCCACCTTCCCCCACGTCGGGTTCGCGACGTTGTTGCCGGTGCCGTCGAGCGTCTCGACCTCGAAGGGGACGGACGCGTTCGCCTCGGGTGCGGTGGCCACGCCGCTCAGGACGAGCAGCGTGGCGCAGGCGGCGGACAAGGATCCCCGGCGCAGCCCCCGCCGTTGGCGGGCGCCGGAATGGTGGTGTCGCATCTGGTCTCTCCACCCGGTCTTTTTCGCGAGTCTTTCTCCGCGACGTGAACCGTCTTTCTCATTCGCACGTTGAGAGGAGGACGGGCATATCGCGAGGCGTCAGCACGCGGGGGCTCGGGAGCGCAGCAGGGCCCTGGGTGTGACAATCTTGGAACAGCGGACTCCTGGCCGGAAACCCTGATCTCCGCCACAAACCTCCAGGTCGGGCAGGGCTCAGGCATCTCGCGGCAATGCTGTGCTCCCGATCAACGACCGTCAATGGACATGATCGGGCGAGTCACCCTTGGGGGTGATTAACCCCTGGGGGGAATTTACGCGGACCGGCGAACGCGAAGGCGGCGGCCGAGTTCGGCGGACCGGGGATTCGCCGGGGCCGGAACAACGCGGCAGCGATTCGGGATGAAACTTTCATTCGAGCGGGTGCGCCGGGACGGCATATGGTGCAGCGCATGGCTGATCAGATTTTCGCGCATCCCCGGCTCGCCGCGATCTACGACGTACTCGACCCGGACCGCGGTGACCTGGAGGCGTACGCCGCCATCGCCGTCGAGCTCGGCGCCCGCACCGTGCTGGACGTCGGCTGCGGCACGGGGACGTTCGCGCTGCTGCTGTCCGGTCGCGGCATCGACGTGACGGGCGTGGACCCGGCCGGCGCCTCCCTCGACGTGGCGCGCGCCAAGCCGGGCGCGGAGCGGGTGCGCTGGATCCACGGCGACGCGACGGGCCTGCCGCCGATGCGGGCCGATCTCGCGACCATGACCGCGAACGTCGCCCAGGCGATCGCCGAGCCGGACGACTGGGCGGGCACGTTGCGCGGGATCCATGACGCGCTGCGACCGGGCGGGCATGTCGTGTTCGAGACCCGCGATCCGGTGAAGCAGGCCTGGCTGGGCTGGAACCGCGAGGCGACACATCGGGTCGTGGAGATCGACGGCGTCGGCGCGGTCGAGACCTGGACCGACCTGATCGACGTCAGCGGGCCGCTGGTGACGTTCCGCGGCACGTGGGTGTTCGCGGCGGACGGGCAGGTGCTGACGTCGGACTCGACGCTGCGCTTCCGCGAGCGCGACGAGGTCGAGGCGGTGCTGGCCGGGAGCGGTTACGCGGTGAAGGAGGTCCGCGAGGCACCCGACCGGCCGGGGCTGGAGTTCGTCTTCCTCGCCCAGCGTCTGGAGGACTGAGCTGGCCAGATCGGGAAGTACGTACTATTCTCCTTCAATATTATGAAGGATGTACAGAAATTTGAGACCGATCTGGACGGCACCCTCTACGATCCACGGGCCAGGGCCGCGATGGCCCGGTTCGCCGGTGAGGACGGCGACCTGCCCGCCTTCGAGGCGAGCGCCGCCGTCCGCACCGCCTATCAGTCCATCGAACGCATGCGTGCCCATGGCTCCGAGGGCAGAGGGGTCAGCGCGGGCGCGCTCGATCTGCTGATCCGGCTGAGCGGGAGCGCGGAGGGGATCAGCATCGGCGAGCTCGCCAGGGCCGCCGGTGTCAGCTCCCGCAACGTCACCGGCCTGGTGGACACGCTGGAGAGCGCCGGGCTGGCGCGCCGGGTGCCGGATCCGGGCGATCGGCGTTCCGTGCTGGCCGAGATCACCCCTGCCGGGCGGGCCTGGATCGAGGCGTTCCGCAGGCCGTCGCAGCTCGCCATGCGGGCGATCTTCCAGGGGTTCAGCCCCGCGGAGCTGGTCGCGTTCCGTGACCTGTGCCTGCGGCTGGCCGGCAATCAGCGGCGTCTCGCCGAACACCTCGATCAGAACGGACCGCGCCGATGACCGCGACAGCGCAAGAGCAGACCCGCCGCACCGTGCGCGGCTATCACGAGGCCCGCTTCCGCGGCGAGGTCCCCGCGGCGGCGGAGCACCTGGGAGAGCCGTTCCGGTTCCAGAGCCCGTTCATCGACTCGGACGACAGGACCGGCCATCTGGCGACGTTGCCGGGGTTCGTGTCGATCGTGACCGGCGTCGAGCTGATCAGCGAGCTGTACGGCGAGGCGGAGGCGACCCTCGTCTACGACGTGCACACCGCGACACCCGTCGGCGTCCAGCGCACGGCCGAGCACTTCCGGCTGGCGGACGGCAAGATCGTGTCGATCCTGCTGGTGTTCGACGCCGCGCCCTGGCAGTCGATGAAGGCGCACATCGAGCCCTGAGCGGACGGCTACCCGTGCAGCAGCGCAGCCGGGACGGCGTCGGCCAGCGCCTGGTAGCCGGCCGGGTTGAAGTGCAGGTGGTCGCCCTCGTCGTACGCGCTCAGCAGCCGCCGCGGCTCGGCCGGGTCGCGTACGGCCCGATCGAAGTCGATCACCGCGTCGAACCGGCCGCTGCCGCGGATCCACTCGTTGACCGCCTGGCGGGCCGCCTCCCGGTGTCCCCGGGGATCGTCGTAGGGGTCGTTGCCGCCGAAGGGGGTGATCGTGGCGCCGTACACGAGGAGGTCTCTGGCGTGGGCCCGGACGACGATCTGCTCGTAGGCGGCGGTCAGGTCGTCGGCGACCTGCTTCTGCGCGGTCTGGGTGGCCTCCGCCGTGCCGAGGTCGTTCACGCCCTCGAAGACGATCAGCCACCGGACGCCGCTCAGCGCGAGCACGTCGCGGTCCAGCCGGGCCAGGGCGCTGGGGCCGAGACCGTCGTCGAGCACCCGGTTGCCGCCCGCGCCCTGGTTGGCGACGGCGACCCCGGCGGTGCGCGGGTCGCCGCGCAGCCGGTCGAAGAGCCGGTCGGGCCAGCGGTCGTTCCCGTTGGTGGTGGAGCCCCTGCCGTCGGTCAGCGAGTCGCCCAGCAGGGCGAGCACGGCCGTGGCGCGCTCCGGCCGGACCTCGATGCCGCTGAGCAGGTACCAGTGGTCGACCGGGGTCGCGCCGGCCAGGTCGGGTGCCTCGGTCTGGTTGCCGGGCGCCAGGTAGGAAGTGGTCCTGGAGCCGGGGTGCGAGGTGAGCGCGCCGGAGCGCTGGCCGTCCGCGAGGTGGACGGTGACGGTCAGGATCGAGCCGGAGGCCACGGGCAGGTCCAGCGGGTCGGAGACGTAGTGCGCCCCGACCGGCACGGTCGCGGACGGGCGGCCGGAGAACGTCACCGGCCGCGCGCTGCCGGGCTGGATCGCGCTCACCCCGGCCCGTCCGCCCGCGGGCAGCGCCACGGAGACCTGGGTGATGGGCAGCGGCGCGCCGCCGAACGCGTTGGAGAAGCGCAGCCGCACCTGCGGCCCGCCGGCCGACACGCGGACGGTCTGCCGCAGCGTGCTGCCGGCCAGCATCAGGCCGGCCTCCGAGTATGGTGCGGGCGGCAGATTGCCCGGCTCGGTGAGCTGCGGCATCGCCGTCCAGGAGCTCACCCAGCCCGCCTGCGCGAGAGCGATGTCCAGCGTGCCACGTCCTTCTCTGCCAGGCCGAAACTTTCGGCGAGAGAGTAAAAGGTATCACCGGAGGGCGCTCGTCGAAGGGCGAAGGGTGGCGGCGAATTGTCAGTGCATCCTGGTAAATAACAGGTACGCGATCAGGTCGGATTCGTCTATGTTCGTCCTGACCATGCGACCCCCAAGGAGATGTTCACTGTGCGGAACCCTCTCGAAAGAGCTCCTCTGCGCGTCGGTGTCATCGCAGCCGTCGCCCTGGCAGGCGGCCTGCTGACCTCCTCTCCCGCCGGCGCCACGGCGGTGACCGGCGAACGGGCCGTCGCCGCCGTCACGCTGACGGCCGACCCGGCCGCCGCCGCTCGCCCGCGCAACGGCCGCATCCTGTACCACCGCCTCGGCGGCGGCGCAGGCAGTCTCAAGATCAAGAACGGCTCGTCAAGGGACGGGGTCGTCACCCTGGTCAAGGGCAAGACCAAAGCGGTCAGCATCTACGTTCGCGCGAGGTCGACGGCGAGCATCAGGGACGTCAGGGACGGCACGTACCGGATCTACTTCACCACCGGCTACCGGTTCAGCACGTCGAAGCACAGGTTCACCCGGGCCGCCATCTACCAGCGCTTCAACGACAAGCTGAGGTTCTCCACGACCGCCACCAGGCGGACCATCTGGACGCTGACCCTCAACCCGGTCAAGGGCGGCAACGCGCGCACCAGTTCGGTCAACCCCAAGGACTTCCCCGCGTGAGCTGACCGGCTTACGCACGGACGGCCACGGGCAGGTCAGCCCGTGGCCGTTCGCGTGCGACGGCTATTTGCGCGGTCTGCCGTACAGGCCGACCGCCAGGGAGACGCCGAGGGCGGCGAGCGCGACCTGGATGGCGAGCTCGATCCAGTCGATGCCCCCGGTGTCGGCCACGCCGAGCGCGGCCGCGATCGCGGTGCCGATCAGGGCCGCGACCACGCCGATCACGATCGTCAGCCAGATGGGAATGCGTTGTCTGCCGGGAATGACCAGCCGCCCGAGAGCGCCGATCGCGATGCCGATGATGAGGCCGGAGATGATGCCGGTGATCTCCACGCTGAACTCCCCGCGAGTAGGTGGTCCGCCTACCTGGTCCAACGAAGACGTTCCTGGCCCGGTTCCGGTGTCGGGACGGCCGGGGCTCGTCGCTTCGATACGTTGGGGCATATGGCGACCGCTCCTACCGAAGCCCCTCAAGCCGTACAGACGGTGTCTTCTCGGCTGGCCTGGCTGGACGCGCTGCGCGGCATCGCCGCGCTCGCGGTGGTGGGCGAGCACCTGACGACGTGGGCCATGCCGTGGCTGCGGCCCGTCACGTTCAACCTGGGCGTCTACGGCGTTCTGGTGTTCTTCCTGGTCAGCGGCTACATCATCCCGACCTCGCTGGAGCGCCACGGCGACCTGCGGGCCTTCTGGATCGGTCGCGTCTTCCGCCTCTATCCGCTCTACCTCGCGGTCATCGCGCTGGTCCTGGCCCTGTCCTGGTGGATCCCGGTGCGCGAGGAAGTGCCCAGGGACGCCTCTTCTGTGGCCGCGCACGCGACGATGCTGATGGACGCGGTGGGCGCCGGGGCCGTGCTGAACACCATGTGGACGCTCTCGTACGAGATGATCTTCTACTTGCTGGTGGCGGCGCTGTTCGCCGCCGGGGTGCGGGACGGGCGTGGTCTCCTGCCCGTCGTCTTCGGGCTGCTGTGCGCCGGCGCCGCGCTCGCGTTCTCCGGGGCGCCGCTGTCGGGCGCGTGGCTGGCCTGGTCGTCGCTGATCGTGTTCGCCGCCGGGCTGGCCTGCGTGATCTCCGGACGGGGACGTACGGCCGCCGCCTTCGCGCTGGGCGTCATGGCGCTCGCGCTGGTGCTGCTGAGCAGCCGGGTCCCGTGGTTCGGGGCGGCGATCCTGGCCGTCATGTTCGCCGGCACGGCCGTCCACCGATGGGAACGGGGGAGCGGCCCGCTGTGGCCGCTCGGGCTCGCGGCGGCGCTGGTGACGCTGACCCCGCTCTGGGCGCTCAACGCCGGCTGGTGGTGGGTGCAGCCCGAGGTGTGGGCCCTGACCGTGGTCCTGGCGGGCGTCACCTTCGCCGGCGGCCTGCTCTGGCGCTCCCGCCGCGTCCCCGCCTTCCTCGCCTGGCTCGGCGCGATCAGCTACTCCCTCTACCTGGTGCACCTGCCGATCCTGCTCGTCGTCATGCAACTGGCGGGGGAGATGCGCTGGGCGCCGCTGCACCTGCAGCTCGGCGTCAGCGCGGGCTTCCTCGTGGTGCTGCTGCCGGGGAGCTGGCTGGCCTACCGATTCCTGGAGCGGCCGATGCAGCGGCTCGGCCGCCGCCTGGTCAGGCGCTACGCCGGCGTCGCACGCCCGGCGGCGACGTGACCTCGCACGCGGTCACGGGCGGGGTCACGCACGCGGTCACGGGCGGGGTTACGGCCGGGTCGTGAACGGGCCGCGCGGCGGCGGTCATGACGAGACCGGTGCCGTCGTGCCGGACGTCAGGGCCGCCTGGACGATGCGGATCGCCTCGCCCGCGTCGATGCCGACGCTGGCGATCACGGCCGCGTAGTCGGCGGCGGCCCGGCGGGCCCGCTCCCGCCCCTCCTCTCCGGCGGCCGACACGAACGAGCCCGCCCGCCCGCGCGTCTCGATCAGCCCCGCCTCCTCCAGCTCCCGGTAGGCCCGGCCGACCGTGTTGACGGCCAGGCCGAGGTCGGCCGCGAGGTGGCGGATGGTCGGCAGCCGGGTGCCCACGGCCAGCGTACGGTCCTGGATCTGCCGGGCGAGCTGGGCCCGCAGCTGCTCGAACGGCGGAACAGGCGAGGCCGCATCGATGACGATCATCGGGCCATCATGGCCCGCCGGGCCACCGTCGCGCTCGACGGCGCCCTGAGCCGGATGACGATGCACGCGGCCGCGCCCAGGAGCAGGTACGCGACCGAGGCGACGTTCCACCAGCCGGGCGCGGTGCCGAACAACAGCACCATGGGCAGCGACCACTGCACGCTCGGCATGGTGAGCTCGCGCGCGTCCTCGATGCGCATGATGACGTCGGCGGTCAGCGATTCCTCGTCCTCGGCCACGACCGGACGCCTGAGCAGGTGGCGCAGCTGCATGATGACGAGGGCGGTCACGCCGAGCAGGCCGATCAGCAGGACGATGGCGAGCTGCCGCACGGTGTGGTCGGGAACGGCCAGGGCACTCCCCGCCAGCGCCATTCCGCCGGCGAACGTGGCGATCGCGAAAATGACGTACGGCTGCCCGAGCAGGGCCCGCCAGCCGGGCTGGATCAGGTGAGCCGCCCTGCGGGACAACGTCGCGCCCGCCCGCTGGTCGACGCGCCGCACCCACCCGTCGAGCAGCGACTGGGCCAGCAGCAGCCCGGCGACCAACGCCGTCAGAGCCAGCAGCGGCACCTGGCGGTGCGGCTGGAAGCCGCCGAAGGCGGAGGTGGTGACCCGGTCGTAGACTGCGGCGAGCGAGGCTCCGATGATCAGCACGGCCAGCATGACCTGGGCGAAGAGGTGGGCGTGCCGCCGGACCGCGAGGCGGCTGGCCAGCAGGGCGGTCGGGTGGGTGCCGGCCAGGTCGTGCTGGTCCAGCCACGCTCGCGCCATCCGCAGGTCGGCCGTGCCCGCCGATGGGTCGGCGTCCGGTAGCGGGTCACATGCCATGGCTCCTCCTCTGTCCCAGCTTTTGTAGCAAGCTTTGTAGCAATATAGTGCGTCAAACCTTGCGACAAAGTCAACGGCTGGTGTCCGGATAAGGCCGGACCTGTCGTGTGCCGAGCCAGAACCATGTCCTTCATGACCTCGTCACAGAGGCGTACGCCGCTCTCGCCCGGGACCGCCCAGCTCGACCTGCTGGCCACCGGGGAGTCCGCGATCGACGCCACGTTCGCCACCGCGTACCGCATCCAGCTCGACGACACCTCGTGGGTCGAACACGTGCCGGGATGGCTGAGCGGCGGGCAGCGGCTGCTGGAGGCCCTCCTCGCCGGGGCCGGTTGGGAGCAGCGCGAGCGCTGGATGGTCAACCGGATGGTCGTCGAGCCCCGGCTGACCGCCGAGTACCAGGACGTCGCCGACGCCCCGGAGGCGGAGCTGCGCACGGCCGCCGCGATCCTGTCCCGGCACTACGGGGTGCCCTACGACGGCCTCTGGCTGAACCTCTACCGCGACCACCGCGACAGCACCGGCTGGCACGGTGACTGGTCCACGTGCAGGCGGGACGAATGCGTGGTCCCGGTGATCAGCCTCGGCGCCACCCGCCGGTTCCTGCTCAAGCCCCGGACGGGCGGGCGCAGCGTCACGCTGACTCCGGCGGCCGGCGACCTGGTGGTGATGGGCGGGCGCTGCCAGCGCGACTGGCGGCACTGCGTGCCCAAGCAGACCGCGCCGGCCGGCGTACGGGTCAGCGTGAACTTCTCCAGCCGCCTCCAGGCGACCAAACCGTCCACGACCTGAGCGGGCTGGGCGCTCAGCGGAGTCCGTCGCCGTGGACCATCAGGTGGACGGCGGCCAGCGCCGGCCAGGGCCACTCGCCGGGAGGCGCGCCCTGGTGGTCGATGCCCAGGTCCGCGAGCGCCGCGCCGAGCGAGGCATCGGCCCTCGGGAACGCCTCCCTGGCCCCGAGCCGGAACGCCACAGCATGCCGCAGGTCCACCTCCGCCCAAGTCAGGTCCGGGTCCGTCCAAGCCGGGCCCGCTTCCGGCTGAGCCGGGTCCGCGTCCCGAGCCGGGTCCGCGTCCCGAGCCGGGTCCGCGTCCCGAGCCGGGTCCGCCTCCTGAGCCGGGCCCGCCTCCTGAGCCGGGTCCGCCTCCTGAGCCGGGCCCGCCTCCTGAGCCGGGTCCGCCCAGGGCATGTCGGCCAGGGCGGTGACGCTCGTACCGGGGCGTAGTGCCGGGTGGCCCGCCGCCACGGCCGCCGCCAGCGCCGTGATCATGCGCGCGTCCCGATCGGGCAGGCCGATCGCGGCGAGCGCGTCCGCCGTCACCGCACCGGCGTCGGGGAACATGTGCGTCAGCCCGTCCGGCAGGCCGGGCACCGGCGTGCCCAGGCCGGTCACGATGGCCGCCAGCCACCCGCGCACGGTCTCGCGAGAGCGCCCGCCACGGCTCAGTATCGCCTGGACGCCGGTCTCGAACGGGCTCCACGCCCCCGGCACGACCAGCCCGGGACGCGCCTTGACCAGCGGCCCGAGCACCGGATCCGCCACCAGGGCGCGCACCCCCGCCGACGGGTCGGCGTCCGCGCCGACCAGCCGCCCGGCCTGGTCCACCACGTGGATCAGCCCCTCCCAGTACGGCAGGTGCGCCCGCAGCAGCAGCCACCCCGGACCGCCCGGCGCGATCTCCAGCACCCCGGGCGCGCCCTCAACCCCGACCGTGCGGCGATAGGTGTCTCCGTCGACGGCCTCCACGCCCGGCGCCGCCCGGACCGCCAGGAAGCCGCGCACCGCGTCCCAGTCGTAGCCCGGCTCGACCGGCAGCCGCAACGCCAGCCCGCCATCGGTGACCAGCCGATCCGCACGGTGCCGCCGCCTGCGCAGATCCGACGGCGAGTTGCGGAACACCTCCTGCATGCTCCGGTTGAACTGCCGCAGGCTCCCGAACCCCGACGCGAAGGCCACGTCGAGGATCGTCAGGTCCGTGTCGTCCAGGAGACGGCGCGCGAAATGCGCCCGCCGCGACCTGGCGAGCTGATCCGGGCTCGCCCCCACGTACTTCACGAACAACCGGCGCAGATGCCGCGCCGACAGGCCCACCCGCTCGGCCAGCTCGGCCTCGGTGCCCTCGTCGAGCACGCCGTCGATGATCATCTGCCAGGCCCGGCACACCAGCTCGGGCGATTCCGCCCCGATCGGCGCGGCCAGCCGGTACGGCCGGCAGCGCAGGCACGCCCGGAACCCGTCGGCCTCGGCCGCCGCCGCCAGCTCGTACGTCCGGCAGTTCGTCAGCAGCGGCCGCGCCCCGCATCCGGGCCGGCAGTAGATCCCGGTGGTGACGACAGCAGAGAACGTGGTCATAGCCCACATTTATGCCATCCCTGCGCACGTCGCTCGCCACATCCGGACATCGCCCGCCTCCCGGAACGTGTCCAGATATGGCCAGACCGGTCCCGAGCGCCACCTCCAAGATTGCTGTCATCCAACCCAGCGTCTTCCCCGGCGCCTGAATCCATAGGAGAAATCCATGCTCGCCAAGGTGTTCCCCATCCCGCTCAAGGACGGCATGCAGGCGAAGGCGGAAGAGGTCGTCCGCGAGTTCGCGCCCAAGGGGCCGGGAGCCGAGGACGGCACGCTGTCCTTCCGCGTCTACCGCGACCCCGCCAGGCCCGACTACCTGCTGTTCGTCGAGCACTTCGCCGACCAGGCCGCCTACGACGCCCACACCGGGTCGCCGGCGTACCAGGAGCTGATCGCGGGCCGGTTCGCGGATCTGATCGTCGAGTTCGCCGAGATCGACCATGAGCTGATCGTCGCGATCTGACCCGTGCCGGCAGGCCTGCCCGCACGGCGGCGGGCGGGCCCTTCCACTGGGCGGCCGCTCGGAGTATGAACGAATCACCGCACGCCTGAGCGGGTCCCCCTCGGAGGTGATGGCAGGTGCGCCGTCGGAGCCTGATCCTGTCCGCAGCGGCGCTGTCCGCCGTGCTGCTGGTCCCCGCAGCTCAGTCCTCGGGGGCCTCAACAGCGGCATCCACCCCGGGGGGAGTGCCGGACGACCAGCCGCTGCCCGGCTACACGGTCGACAACCCGCCGCTGGCGCCGGCGACCGTCGGCGGCCGGCCGAGCCGGGTCCTCCAGGGCGTGCACGGTCACGCGGCCTACGACATCGAGGTGCCGCCCCGCTGGAACGGCTCCCTGCTGATGTGGGCCCACGGATACCGCGGCGACACCCGGGTGCTCACCGTGGACCCGCCCGGCTACGGCTTACGCCAGAAGCTGCTCGACCAGGGCTACGCGTGGGCGGCGTCCTCCTACTACGGCAACGACTACGACGTCCGGGCCGGCGTGCGCAGCACCCGTGACCTGGCCGGTCACTTCGGGCGGGTGGTGGGCAAGCCGCGGCGGACGTACCTGGCCGGGGTGTCCATGGGCGGGCACATCACGGCCCGCTCGATCGAGGAATATCCGGGCTACTACGACGCGGCCATGCCGATGTGCGGGGTGGTCGGCGACCAGGAGCTGTTCGACTTCTTCCTCGACTTCCACCTCGTCGCGCAGGATCTCGCGGACGTGCCCGCCTACCCGATTCCCGCCGACTACGCGACCTCGGTCGTGCCGAGGATCCAGGAACGGCTGGGGCTGGCCGGCCAGGGTCCCGCGAACCAGCTCGGCGAGCAGTTCCGCGCCATCGTCGTCAACCTCGGGGGCGGCGAGCGTCCCGGGGCGGCGGCGGCCTTCGCGTACTGGAAGGACTTCCTGTTCGGGCTGGCAGGCCCGGACGAGGGCGGCACGCTGGCGCAGGAGCCGGGCCGGGTGGCCACGAACCTCGGCACCCGCTATCGCCCAGGCTCGCCCGTGAACGTGGACGCGAGCGTGCGGCGGGTCGCTCCCGTGGACCTGGCGGCGCGCAGGACGCAGCGGCTGACCGCCGTGCCCGCCGTCTCCGGGCGGATCGACGTCCCCGTGCTCTCGCTGCACGACCTGGGCGACAACTTCGTGCCGTTCTCCATGGAGCAGTACTACCGGGCGGACGTGTCCCGTCACGGGCGCGGGGCACTGCTCGTGCAGCGGGCGATCCGGGCGGTCGAGCACTGCGAGTTCAGCGCCGCCGAGGTCGGGACCGCCTGGGACGACCTGGTCCGATGGGAACGCGGCGGCCCCCGGCCCGCCGGGGACGACGTGACCGATCCGGCGGTCGTGGCGCATCCGGACTACGGGTGCCGGTTCAGCGACCCGGCGGCCTATTCCACCGGCACGCGCCGGATGTTCGCCGCCTGCCCCTGATCTTTCAGCATGAGTCGAAATACGACGGCCATCAAAGTTTGACAACCATCAAACTTTAGTCTTCAGTAGGTCCCGGCGACACCGTTCGGAAGGGACGAGACGTGATGGTCAAGGCAGTGCGGTTCCACGAACTCGGCGGCCCCGAGGTGCTCCGGCTGGAGGACGTCGAGGTGGGGGAGCCGGGTCCGGGCGAGTTGCGGCTCCGGGTGGACGCGATCGGGCTCAACCGGGCCGAGGTGCTGTTCCGCGGCGGCCACTACATCGAGCCCGTCAAGTCGTTCCCCGCCGGGCTCGGGGCCGAGGCCGCGGGCGTGGTCGAGGCGGCCGGCCCGGGCGTGACCGGCTTCGAGCCCGGTCAGCCGGTCAGCGTGGTGCCGGCTTTCTCGATGAACGACTACAACGTGTACGCCGAGCAGGCGATCATCCCGGCCGCGGCCGTGGTGCACCGCCCCGCGGACGTGGACGCGGTGACGGGCGCGGCGGTGTGGATGCCGTACGCGACCGCGTACGGGGCGTTGATCGAGGCCGGCGGGATGCGGGCCGGCGACACGGTGGTGGTGACCGCCGCCTCCAGCAGCGTGGGCCTGGCCGCCATCCAGGTCGCCAACCGCGTCGGCGCGGTGCCCGTCGCCACCACCCGCACCACCGCCAAGAAGGAGCAACTGCTCAAGGCGGGCGCGGCGGAGGTGATCGTGACCGGCGAGGAGAGCGTCGCCGACCGGGTACGCGCCATCACCGGCGGCCGGGGCGCCAGGTTCGTCTTCGACGCCGTCGCGGGACCGGGCGTCGTGGAGCTGTTCGACGTGGTGGCCCCTGAAGGCACCCTGTTCATCTACGGCGCGCTGAGCGGCGAGCCGACGCCGTACCCGGGGCTGGACGCGGGGATGCCGGCCGTGTCCATGCGCACCTACCTGGTGCACGAGACGACCAGGAACGAGCGGCGGCTGCGCAGGGCCGAGGCCTTCATCGGCGCGGGGCTGCGCAGCGGCGACTTCCGTCCCGTCGTGGACCGCGTCTTCGACCTGGCCGACATCGCCGACGCGCACCGCTACCTGGAGGCCGGCGCCCAGGTCGGCAAGATCGTCGTCACCACGTCTCCGCAGGTCACGTCATGAGCCGAGGTCCCGGACGATGTTGTCCAGCCGGGTCGCCAGGTCGTCCAGGGCCTCGTCGGTCAGCGGGCCGGCGGGAAGCTGCCGCCGCACGTCGTCGCGGCGGGCGATGACGAGCCCCTTGTGCGCGTCGTCCACCTCGGCGGCGGGCAGGACGACGCAGTCACCTCGTACGAAGACCAGCGTGGCGTCGGGGTGCTCCGACGTGAGCAGTTCGCGAACGCAGTTCCGGTCGATGAGCAGCATGGCGTCTCCTGGTCCCCGTGGTCGCCTGGTTTCCGACGCCTGCCCAGCAGCCCGTGATCTAGTCGAGACCGGCTCAGGACGAATGATCGCTAACATGCTGAAATGACGCATACGGCGGCGCTGCCGGTCCTGCCCGTAGGCACTCTGTTCGGGGTCCCCGCCACCCGCGACCTGTCCGCGAGCCGGCTCGTCGTGCTGGGTGTGCCGTTCGACATGGGATACCACCCGACCCGCGTCGGCGCGCGTTCCGGCCCCGCGCACGTTCGGGCGCACTCGGCGCTCGTCGCCGAGCACCTCGACGGGTTCGGGACGAACCTGCTCGCGGACCTGGGCGTCGTCGACATCGGCGACGCCGGCGTCCTGCCCGGCGACGTCGAGCAGAGCTTCCCGGCGATCCAGGCCGCGGTCTCCCACATCCTCGCGGCGGGCGCGGTGCCGCTGACGCTCGGCGGCGACGGCGCGGTCACCCTTCCCCAGCTCCGCGCGCTGCGGCAGCATCGGGGAGCCGACTTCGCCGTGCTCCACTTCGACGCCCACACCGACGCTTACGAGGGCATCTACCCCTACGAGTTCAACAACGCGAACACCTTCGTGCACGCCGTCACCGAAGGGCTGATCGATCCCGCCAAGGCGCTGCACGTGGGGATGCGGGACACGGACTACCGGGGCGATCCGGGCATCGTGGGCGTGGCACGGGACCTCGGCTACGAAGTGATCACCATGGACGAGCTCACGGCCATGGGCGTGCCCGCGCTCGTCGAGCGGATCCGCGCCCGGTTCGCCGGGACGCCCGTCTACCTCTGCTGGGACATGGACGTGTTCGACCCTTCCGCGGCGCCCGGCGTGGTGACCCCGTCCTGGGGCGGCATCTCCGTACGGGAGGGGCTGAGCATTCTGCGCGGGATGCGGGGGCTGGAGTTCGCCGCGTTCGACATCAACACGGTGAGCCCGCCGCACGACCACGCGGGCCTGACCGGCAGCCTGGCGGCCCAGGTGGCGATGGAGTGCGTCTTCCTCCTCAGCGAGGCGGGCGCTGCCTGATCACAGCTCCGCCCTGAGCGCTTCCGCGGCCCGCCAGCAGTCGTGGTAGGTCGAGTAGAGCGGCGCCGGCGCCAGCCGCAGGATGTCGGGATTGCGGGAGTCGGCGATCACGCCGTGGTCCCGGCTCAGCCTCCTGGACAGGGCGTCCGCGTCGGTCACGCGAAGGGACAGCTGGCAGCCGCGGCGCTCCGGCTCGCGCGGGGTGACCAGGGTGCGGCCGTCGAGCAGCCCCTCCAGGTACGCGGTCAGCCGGACGCTGCGGGCGCGCAGCGCGTCCATGCCGATCGTGTCGAAGATTTCGAGCGAGACGCGAACCGGGCTCATGGCGAAGATGGGCGGGTTGGAGATCTGCCAGGCGTCGGCGCTCTTGGGCGGCGTGGCCACCGGGTCCATCAGGAAGCGCGTCCCGGGCTCGGTGCTCCACCAGCCCTCGAAGCGCTGGATCGACGGGTCGTCCAGGTGCCGCTGGTGGACGAAGACGCCGCCGAGGGCGCCAGGCCCGGAGTTGAGATACTTGTACGAGCACCAGGCCGCGAAGTCGGGCCCCCATTCGTGCAGCTTTAACGGGATATTTCCGGCGGCATGGGCCAGGTCCCAGCCGACCATCGCCCCCGCGGCGTGCCCCGCCCGCGTGATCGCCGGGATGTCCAGCGCCGCGCCGGTCAGGTAGTCGACCCCGCCGAGCAGGACCAGCGCGACCTTGCCGCCTTCGGTGGCGAGCCGGCCGAGCGGGTCGGCGGTCCTGATCACCTCGGTGTCCGGGTCGAGGCCGTGGAAGCGGGCCTGGCTGCGGACCGCGTAGCTGTCGGAGGGGAACGCGGACTCCTCGACGAGGATGCGGGTGCGCTCGCCGCGCGGCCGGTAGAAGGAGACCATCAGCAGGTGCAGGTTGACGGTCAGCGTGTTCATCACGACCGTCTCCTCGGGCAGCGCGCCGACCAGCCGGGCGGCGGGCCCGGTGAGCAGCGAGTGGTAGTCCAGCCACGGGCGGCCGCCCTCCAGGTGGCCTTCGACGCCGAACGTGGCCCAGTTGTCCAGGTCGCTCAGCAACGCGTCTCTGGTGGCCTTGGGTTGCAGGCCGAGCGAGTTGCCCGCTAAGTAGGCGCATTCCCGATATTTCCCGCCCTGGGCGGGCGGGACCAGGAACAGGGCCCGATGCCCTGGATCCTCCGCGTCCCGCCGCCGCGCGTCGTCTTCGGACATGCATGCTCCTCACATGTGCGGCCCGACGGGGCCTCCGGCGATGGAG
The DNA here is from genome assembly GCF_039539705.1 of Nonomuraea rosea. Taxonomy (NCBI): domain Bacteria; kingdom Bacillati; phylum Actinomycetota; class Actinomycetes; order Streptosporangiales; family Streptosporangiaceae; genus Nonomuraea; species Nonomuraea rosea. The sequence continues at coordinate 584,629 of NZ_BAABDQ010000004.1, forward strand.
TCGCGGCACGCCAGGCAACCGCGGTCGGGACAGTGCGTGATGCCCTGGTCGGCGGCGATGGCGCGGGTGGCGGCGTCGATGACCTCTTTCGCAGGATAGGCGCGCCACGAGGAGGCGCCCACGGTGGCCGTCCGCGCGAACGGGCCGAGTACGGGCTCCAGCCGCGGGAACCCGGCCGAGCATGAGCCGACCTCGACCATGGACACCCGGCCGTCGTCACCGCGCGCCCACCGCAGGAAGAGGCGTCGCCCTGCTCGCTGTTCGGCCAGGTGCAGCGCCGTCATGCGATCGAGCCCGGTGCCGATGAGCAGGATCGCGCCCTCCCGGCCGGCCAGCTCGCGGATCGGGCCGTACACGTCGGCCGGGCTCTGGGTCGCGATGAGCCCGGCGGCCTGCGGACCGGCCGCGGCGAACGAATTGAGCGGGTGCCGGCCGCGTACGGCGTCGGGGCGGCCGATCAGGGTCGCGGGCAGCACGCCCATGCTGGGGTTGACGAGCCCGCAGCCGGCGTCGTAGACGGGGCCGTCCGAGCCGCCCGGCTCGCCGTCGGGCAGGGCGGCGTAGTCGACGCCGTTGCGCGCGGGCCGCATCCCGGGCGGTGGCGGCACGCCGAAATGGTGCCCGGTGAAGGCGGGAACCATGACCGTGCAGCCGCGGGCCAGCAGCGCCTCCAGCAGCGCGTGCGCACCGCCGTTCAGCGGCGCGGCGAAAGAGCGCAGGGAAGCGTGCAGCATGACCGGACGATCGGTCAGCCCAAGGGTTCCGGCCGCCCTGCTGAGTTGTGCCGGCTGGATCATCGAGGCCCCCTCGACCGGCGAACCGCGCGCCGATCAGCCTGGTGCGCGGTGATCGGCCTTGTGCGCGGTGATCGGTCTGGTGTGCGGCGATCGGCCTTGTGCGCCGCGAGCCGTCAGGGAAGCTGCTGCAGCTCCATCCCGCTCGCCACGGGAAGCGCCTTTTCCGTCGTACCGGGCATGGAGGCCTGTGCCTCGCGGAGCGCGGCGACCACGGCCTGCTCGACCGTGGGGTGCACCCGCAGGACGCTCTGCGCCTGGGTGGTCTCCAGGATCCGGGCGAGGACCGGGTGGGGTGCGCCCAGGTGCAGGCTGCCGCCGTGCTGGCGGGCATAGGCGTGGGTGTTCAGTAAGACGCGGAGACCGGCGCTGCCCAGGAAGCCCATCTCGCTGAGGTCGATCACCACGTGCTCGCCGGGCAGATGGCGGCTCTTCCGCAGATAGGCGTCGAACAGGCCCGCGTTGGTCGCGTCGACTTCGCCCGCCACGGAGATCACGGTCACGCCCGGCAGCCTTTGCGAGGCGAATGTCAAACCTGGCATCAAATGCTCCACCAATCCGACTCGAAAGACGGAGGCACGGGCAACGGCTTGCCTTGAGTGGATGGTAGCGCGGCAACACCATGACGCATAAGGCGAGCGCGCCACTCTTTACAAGCGCTCCTACCGAAAAATTGCCCTGGTAGTTGAAACTCCTGCCCGAGGCCGGGACCAGCGGCTGGACGTGCCATTTCAGGGGAAGAGGGTGGAATTTATGTGGCATCTCCCATTTGACGGTCGACCCTCGTCCGCTGCGCGGAGATGCGGTCCGCGCCCGTCGCCCGGCGGAAAATCATTCGCTACTCCGTGCATCGCTGCGGCACCATGGCCACGGCGGTGTCTGGCATCGGGGAGGGCGGATGACCGTGCTCGGATCAATTGAGGGCTCCGGAGACGGCTCATCTGTGCGGCGGTCGGCTGTCGGGCTGGTGCTGCGCTATTACTGCGGTGAGCTGAAGCGTCAGTGGCGGGTCGCGACACCCGCGATGACGCTGCCGGCGATCGGGAACATCTGCCTGTTCTACCTGGCGCCGCTCGCGGTGGCCGGGCTCGTGGGGCACCTGGCCGGTGGCGGGGAAGGCTCCGTCGCCACGCTGCTGCCCTACGTGCTCGGGTTCGGCGCGTTGCTGCTGGCCGGCGAGGTGCTGTGGCGGATCGGGCTGCACTTCCTGAACCGTACGGACGCCAGGGGCATCGAACGCCTTGGCGTCGTGGGCATGGACGCGCTGATGACCAAGGACACCGCGTTCTTCCACGACAACTTCGCCGGGTCGCTGACCAAGCGGGTGCTCAGCTTCGCCTCCGAGTTCGAGGAGTTCGCCGACACCCTCACCTTCTCGATCATCGCCAAGCTCGTGCCGCTGACCTTCGCCTCGGTGGTGCTGTGGCAATACCACCCGCTGCTGGTCCTCGTGCTCGTGGGCCTGATCCTCGTCACCGGCTTCCTCGTCGCGCCGCTCATCCGCCGCCGCCAGAAGCTGGTCGAGCAGCGTGAGGCGGCCAAGGTGCGGGTGTCGGGACACGTCGCCGACGTGCTGGCCAACATGGAGACCGTGCGCGCGTTCGCCGCCGAGGGCCGCGAAGGCATCGAACATCGGGCCAGGGTCGCCGAGCAGCGCCGGTTGTCGCTGCGTTCCTGGGACTACGGGAACCTGCGGGTCGACACCGTCGTCGCCCCGATCGCGGTCCTCACCAGCGCCGTGGGGCTGCTCCTCGCCGTGGCGCTCAGGGGCGGTCTGGGCGTGGAGGCGATCGTGGTGACGTTCACCTACTACTCCAACACGATCAACATCATGTTCGAGTTCAACCAGATCTACCGGCGGATGGAGAGCACGCTCACCGAGGCCGCCCAGTTCACCGAGCTGCTCCTCTCGCCGCCGACCGTGGTGGACCCGCCCGAGCCGCAGCCGCTGCGCCCGGCCGACGCGGGTGTCCGCTTCGACCGGGTGCGGTTCGCCTACGGCGACGGCCCGCCCCTGTTCGACGGCCTGGACCTGGACATCCCCAGCGGCACCAAGATCGGGCTGGTGGGCCAGTCCGGCGGCGGCAAGAGCACGCTCACCCGGCTGCTGCTGCGCCTCATGGACATCGACGACGGCCGGATCCTGATCGGCGGCCAGGACATCAGCCGGCTGCGCCAGGCCGACCTGCGCAGCCTGATCGCCTACGTGCCGCAGGAGCCGGCCATGTTCCACCGGTCGGTGCGCGACAACATCGCCTTCGCCCGGCCGGGCGCCACGGAGGCCGACATCCTGCGGGCCGCGGAGGCGGCGCACGTCACCGAGTTCGTCGAGTCGCTGCCGGACGGCTTCGGCACCTTGGTCGGCGAGCGGGGCATCAAGCTCTCCGGCGGGCAGCGGCAACGCCTCGCCCTCGCGCGCGCGATCCTGCGCGACGCGCCGATCCTGCTGCTGGACGAGGCGACCAGCGCCCTCGACTCCGAGAGCGAGATCCTCGTCCAGGAGGCCTTGTGGCGCCTGATGCAAGATCGCACCGCGCTCGTGGTGGCCCACCGGCTGAGCACCGTCGTCCGCATGGACCGCCTGGTCGTCCTCAACCGGGGACGCATCGTGGAGCAGGGCACCCACAGCGACCTGCTCCAGGCCGACGGCCCCTACGCGCGGCTCTGGCGGCACCAGTCCGGCGGCTTCCTGATCGAGGACGACGCCGACGACGCCGACGACGCCGACGACTCCGCCGAGAACGGCTTCGCGGACGACGCCTCCGGCGCGCTGCACCGCTGACGACCTCGGCAGCGCGGTCGGCTGCCCGCGCACCGAGGACGCCGGCACGCGGTGGCAGCGCGCGGTGGCGAGGTGGAGCCACCCGGCGGTGGTGGCCCTGTCGGCGGTCCGCTCGATGGAGGACCGGGCCGCGGCGACCCGGCGCATCGACGCTAGAGTCGTCGGCGTGGAACGGATCTTGGAGGCGGCCTCGGCGGCTCTCGGCGAGCAGGTCAGCCGGCCCATCGACCTGGGCGGGAGCACGCGCAGCAGCGTCCTGCGGTGCGTGACGGCCGACGGCGGCACGGTCGTGGTCAAGGCGTACCAGGACGCCGTGGGCTTCGCGGCGGAAGTGGCCGGACTGCCGCTCGGCGGCGGGTACGGTCCCCGGCTGCTGGCGGTGGACCCGTCCTTCCCGCTGGTCGTCATGTCGGACCTCGGCGCCGCGCCGAGCCTGGCCGACGTGCTGCTGGGGGAGTCCGCGCGAGAGGCACGCGAGGGTCTGCTCACGTGGGCACGGACGTACGGGCGGATCGCGGTGGCCGGCGCGGGACGACAGGACGAGTGGGAACGGTCGCGGGCCGCCCATGCGGAGGACGGCAGCGGCTGGCGTCCCTTCCGCGACGCGAGCGACCTGGCGGAGGTGCTGCCCCTCGCGCCTCCGGGGCTCGACGGCGAGCTGGCGGAGCTGGTGGCGAGCTACGGCCGCTACCGCGTGTTCTCCCCGGGCGACATCTGCCCGGACAACAATCTGCTGACCGCGGACGGAATGCGGGTCCTCGACTTCGAGGGCTCCGGTTACCACTCCGCCTTCCTCGAAGCGGCCTACGTACGCATGCCGTTCGCGACGTGCTGGTGCGTCTTCCGGCTGCCGTCCGGGCTGGCGGCGGAGATCGAGGCCGCTTACCGCAAGGAGGTCATCGCCGTCCACCCCGACCTGGCCGACGACCGGCTGTGGGAGACGGGGGTGCGGCTGGCCATGGTCACCTGGACGATCCACATGACCTGGGTCCTGCTGCCGCGGGCGCGCAAGCGGGACCGGCCGATGCATCACACCCGGACGCCGGTGCCGAGCGAGCGCCAGTTGCTGCGCTACCGGTGGAGCCGCCTGCTGGCGGAGCTCGACCGGGACGGATCCGGGTTCGCCGCGGGACCGGGGTGATCGTCGCGGGCGTCTTCAACGGCGGCATCCTGGCCGATCCGGGTCCCGGCGCCTACTACGACTACGCCCCGGCGACCGAGCCGGTGCTCAAGCGGGCCCGCGGGCTGGCCGCGCGCTGCGCCGCGTACGACGTGCCGCTGGCCGCCGCCGCCCTGCAGTTCCCGCTGCGCCACCCGGCCGTGACCGGCGTCGTCGTCGGAGCGCGCAGCCCCGAGGAGGTGGCCGAGGATCTGAAACTGGCCGCCACCCCGATCCCCGACCGCCTCTGGGCCGAGCTGGACCCGCGATGAGACGGCCGGATCCCGCCACGACCTCCACCGACTGATGGACACCTCATGAGCCGTATCGACGCGCACCACCACGTCTGGGACCTCGACGCCCGCCCGCACGCCTGGCTGGACTCCGAGAAGATGGCGCCGGTCCGCCGCACCTTCACCCTCGACCGGCTCGCAGGCCACGCCGCCGCGGCGGGGGTCACCAGGACCGTGCTGGTGCAGGTGCTCCCCGACGTGGCCGAGACCCGGGAGTTCCTGGCCCTGGCCGCCGGATCCGAGGTGGTCGCGGGCGTCGTGGGCTGGATCGACCTCACCGCGCCCGACGCCGCCGGCACCCTGGCCGCGCTGCCTGAAGGCTTGGTGGCCGTCCGCCACGGCGTCCAGTCCGAGCCCGACCCGGCCTGGCTCGCCCGCCCCGACGTCCGGCGCGGGCTCGCCGCCGTCGAGGCCGCCGGGCTGGCCTACGACCTGCTCACGCTGCCGCACCAGCTCCCGGCCGCCATCGGCACCGTGGCCGCGCTGCCCGGGCTGACGTTCGTGCTCGACCACCTGTCGAAGCCGCCCATCGCCGCGGGCGAGCTGGAGCCGTGGCGCACGCGGATCCTGGAGCTGGCCGCCCACCCCAACGTCTACTGCAAGCTGTCCGGGATGGTCACCGAGGCCGACTGGGCGTCCTGGCAGGTGGCCGACCTGCGGCCGTACGCCGAGACCGTCCTGGAGGCGTTCGGGCCCGAGCGGGTCATGTTCGGCTCCGACTGGCCGGTGTGCCTGCTCGCGGCCGAGTACGAGCAGGTCGCGGCGGCCGCGGACGAGCTGTGCGCGGGACTGTCGGAGAGCGAGCGGGCCGACGTCTTCGCGGGGACGGCCCGCCGCGCCTACCGCCTCTCCGACTAGCTCCGCCTCAGGCCGTCTCGACACGGAACGTCGTGCGGTACGTGCGTGACTCCTCCGGGCCGAGCCAGATCATGCTGCCGTCCTGCCTGGCCGCCGCGTCGCCCGACACGTGGTGCGTGGACGGCTCCAGGCCGACCGCGTAGTTGCCGGAGCGCAGGTTCAGCCACTCGAAGAAGCACGGGAACTCCTCCGCCCGCCACTCCACGCTCACCTTCATGCCGAGCCGGTCGTTGACCACCGCCACCCGGTGCAGGCCGTCCTCCGCGGGGGTGAGCGCGTGCTCGTACACCTGCTCCACGAACCCGGGCACCGGGCCTGGGAACGTCAGGTGATCGGCCTTCTGCTCGGCGACGCTGTCGCTCTGCCAGAGCGTCTCGCGGATGTCCGCCTCGAACCTGGCGCCCTCGTCGAGCAGCGGCCAGCCGAGGTTGATGTGGTAGAGGAACATGTGCGGCGTCGGCTCGAACCCCGCGTTCGTCACGGTGTCCACCAGCCGGATCTCGTCGCCGCCCAGGTCGGCCTCGATACGGCGGACCAGGCGCAGGTTCTCCCCGAAGACCGTGGCCTGCCGCACCTCGCCCTCGGCCCACAGGACGCAGCGCTCGCCGTCCCAGCGCTCGCCGTAGCCGGTCAGCCTGGCGGGCAGGTTGCCCGCCCGGCCGTGCAGGCCGTGCCGTACGGACTGCTTGGGCGGATACCGATAGGTGCCGGCCGGCACCTCACCGCCGAACAGCGTGTGGTCGAGCCCCGCCGTGACGATCAGCCCGGAGAACGAGCGCAGCCACGACAGCCCGTCCTCGTCCGCGTTCTCGTGCAGCCCCGGGTGGCGGAAGCCGGTGGGCGAGCGCCAGCCGAACGAGCGCCCGGCGTGCTCGGCCGCCCCGATGTCCATGCACCGGTCGACCAGCACGTCGAAGGCCAGCCCCGAGCCGGTGCGGAACTCCAGCGTACGGATGCCGCGCTCGGCCCCGTCGCCGAGCGTCACCAGCCGGACCCCGCCGGCCGCGCTCAGGTCGCCCGTCAGCTCGGCCAGCTCCCTGCGGGACGGCGTCATGCCATCACCCACCCTCCGTTGACTTCGATGGTCTGCCCGGTGACGAACGAGGCGTCCCGTCCGGCGAGGAAGGACACCACGGCGGCCAGCTCCTCGGGCTTGCCGCGCCGCTGGAGCGACTGCCGCTCCAGGACGAACCGCTCGTACGCCTCAGGGTCCGCGTGGATCTCCTCGGCCGCCGTCGGGAACGCGCCGGGGGAGACGCAGTTGACGCGGATCTCCTTCGGGCCCAGCTCGCGGGCCAGCGCCCTGGTGAGCGCCGCCGCCGCGCCCTTGGTGGCGACGTAGGCGGCCAGGTCGGACCAGCCGCCGTGCATGGTGATCGAGGCGATGTTGACGATCGCGCCCCCGCCCAGCTCGCTCATCTGCCGGGCCGCGTGCTGGGCCGCCAGCCAGTAGGCCCGCTGGTTGACCGCGTGGACGGTGTCGTACTCGGCCAGCGGCACCTCCAGGAAGGGCCTGGCCGGGTAGACGGCGGCGTTGTTGACCAGGATGCCGACCGGGCCGAGCCGCGCGGCCGTCTCGGCGAACGCGGCCTCGATCGCCGCCGGGTCGCGCAGGTCGGTCTTCAGGTTGAGCGCGCCTTCGAGCGAGCCCGCGTCCAGGTCGAGTGCCGCCACCTGGTGGCCGTCGGCGGCCAGGCGGCGGACGATCGCCCTGCCGAGCGCGCCCGCCGCGCCCGTGACGAGCGCCGTGGTCATTGCTTACTCCATTCCTTGTGCAGGTTCCTGAGCAGGTCGCGGGGGTGGTCTCGGGCGAGCAGCCCGTCGCGGATCAGCGCGGAGGACCTCTCCTGCAAGGCGATGTAGCCGGGAAAGCGCGGCCTGATCCAGGCGGCGTCCATCGTGGCCCTCGTGTCGCGGTAGAAGCCGGCGCTCTCCCAGGCGGCCCGTGCGGCGGGCTGCCCGCCGGTGGCCGGGAACAGCCCGGTCTGCACCGGCTCCGACAGCAGCCGGCGCAGGTGGGCGCGGACGGCGTCGCGCAGCTCGCCGATGCGCCGCCCGGAGACGGCCAGCCCGGTGCCGCCGAGCACGCTGCCCGGCTCGCGTCCCGGCCAGGAGGGGGCGTCGGTGAAGGTCAGCGGGTAGGTGGCGTAGCCGTACACGAGGGGGCAGCAGCCGGCCGCGCCGTCTGACAGGGCGTCGAGCACGCCGATCGGGTTGAGCACCGAGAGCTCGCGGTCGGCCAGGGCCAGCAGCTCCGCCATGAGCTCCAGCGCCCGCGTGCCCGCCTCCTCGTCGCGGAAGTCGCCCGAGCACAACGCGCAGAACATGAGGAACGCGTGCGGCCCGCCCAGGCACAGCGCCAACCGCGTGTCCCTGGCGAACTCCGGCAGCTCCGGCCACGTCCCCGGCATTTCCACGCCCGGACGGGCGGCGGCCACCTGGGTGGCCGCGTCGAGCGGCAGCGCCCACTGGCGGCCGTCCAGGTGGTAGCTGTCGAAGCTACGGCCGACCGAGCCGGAGCGCAGGCTCTGCAGCTCGGCCGGCCCGAACAGGTCATCCATCGGGACGAGCGCGTCCACCGCCGCGCCCAGCCCGGGATGGTCGATCACCAGCACGTCGTAGCGCCGGCACAGCTCCGCGATCGGCTCGGACTCGAACCCCTCCAGCGGCTGCCGGTCCCACTCGATCGGCTCGGGCACGTCCCCGTACGGGTTCGCGCCCGCGAGGTCCAGCCGGGTCAGCTCGTCGAGCGGGGCGTAACCGCGCGGGTGGTCCCAGGTCAGTCCTCGCATGCCAGCACGCCCTCCGCCACCAGCTCGGCGGTGCGGTCCGCCGGGTAGCCGAGCTCTTCGAGCAGCTCCCTCGTGTGCTCGCCGACCAGCGGCGCGCCCCTGCGGACGGCCGGCGGGGCGGCGCTGAGCCCGTAGGGGAAGCCGGGCGTGGTGACCGTGCCCTCGGTGCGGTGGTCGTAGGTGACGAACGAGCCGTTGTGCCGCACCTGCGGGTCGGCCACCAGGTCGGCGTAGCCGTACACCGGGCCGGCCCACAGGTCGTGGCGGGCGCAGATCTCCAGCCATTCGGCCGTGGTGCGCTCGGGCAGCCGGCGGGCGACGATCGCGGTGATCTCGTCGCGCCTGGTGTGCCCGTCGGCGTCGCCGTCCATGCCGGCCAGCTCGGGCAGGTCGAACGCGACGGCCAGGGCGTCCAGCCTGGGCATGCCGAGCGCGAGGTGGCCGTCCTTGGTGGCGAAGACGCCGTACGGGGCCCGGATGTAGGTGTGGCCGTGCGGCTCGCGCCCGCGCCGCTGCGGAACCCCGCCGACCGTGAAGATCGACAGCTCCTGCATCTGCACGGCGATGGCCGCGTCCAGCATGTTGACGCTCACCCGCTGGCCCTCGCCGGTGCGCTCGCGGTGCAGCAGCGCGGCCAGCGCGCCCTCGAACGCGCTGTAGGCGGTGATGGCGTCGATGGCGTACGTGCCGGCCGGCGCGGGCGGGTCGCCCTCGCGGCCGGTGCTGAGCATGGCGCCGCTCATGGCCTGGAGCAGCAGGTCCTGGCCTGGTCGCGCCATGTAGGGGCCGGTCTCGCCGTACCCGGACATGGAGACGTAGACGATGCGCGGGTTGAGCGCGCTGATCGTGTCGTAGTCCATGCCGAGCCGCTCGGCCACGCCCGGACGGTAGTTCTGCAGGAACACGTCCGCCGACGCGGCCAGCTTGTGCACGATGTCGCGGCCCTCGTCCGACTTGAGGTTCACGGCGAGGCTGCGCTTGTTGCGGTTGAGCGACAGGAAGGAGGCGTTGACCCGGTTGCCGGTGGCCCCGCCCGCGGGGGCGTGCCGCTGCCACTCGCCGGTGACCGGCTCCACCTTGACCACGTCCGCGCCCAGGTCGCCCAGCCGCATGGCGGCCAGCGGCCCCGCCATCGCGATGGACAGGTCGATCACGCGGTAACCGTCGAGAACGCCCATCAGCGCCCCTCGAACACGGGCTCGCGGCGCTCGGCGAAGGCGGCTCTGCCCTCGGCGGCGTCGGCGGTGGAGAAGCAGACCGTCTGCAGGTCGCGTTCGTACTGGATGGCCTGGTCGAGCGGCATCGAGTAGGCCGCCTTGAGGTTGGCCTTGGCCGTCTGCGCGGCGATCGGCGGCCGGGCGGCGATCCGCCCCGCCAGCTCGCGCGCGGCCTTCACCAGCTCGTCCTTCGGGTACACGTCGGTGACCAGCCCCCAGGCCACGGCGCGCGCGGCGTCGATGGGGTCGCCGGTGAGCAGCATGGTGGCCGCGTTGCCCGGGCCGACCGCATGCGTGAGCAGGGCCGACTGGCCGCTGCCGCCGATCCAGCCGAGCTTGATCTCCGGCGCGGCGAACGTCGCGGTGTCGGCGGCCAGCCGGATGTCGCACGCCATGGCCAGCTCCAGGCCGCCGCCGTAGGCGTAGCCGTTGACGGCGGCGATGATCGGCGTGCGCAGGGCGCGGACGGCGTCGCCGTAGTCGCCGCGGTTGCGGAACTCCCACGGCGTGGCGTACTCGTCGAGCTCGCCGATGTCGCTGCCGACGCAGAACGAGCGCTCGCCCGCGCCCGTGAGCACGGCCGCGCGGATGGCGGGGTCGGCGTCCACCCGGCTCAGGCAGGCGCGCAGCGCGGCGGCCATGTCGGGCGTGATGGCGTTGAGCTTGGCTGGTCTGTTGAGGGTCACGACGGCCACGGGGCCGTCCACGTCGAGGAGGACGTCCAAGGGATCGCTCATTTCTGGCAGCGGATTCTTCAGCGGCGGAGGTTCTAGCAGCAGAGTCGTACGTGTTGCTCGGCGTCGGCGCGGGCCACCTCGACCACGTCGCGCATGGCATCCTCGGCCTTGCGGTGGTGCCGGCGCCTGATCGCCACGGCCACCCGCTCGTGGCCGGGCAGCGTTTCCTTGTTGTGCGCCACCGAGCGGGTGTGCACCTGGCGCACGGACCGCAGGGCGATGCTGATCATGTCGTAGATGTAGAGCAGCAGGTCGTTGCCTGCGGCGGCGAACACCGCCTTGTGGAAGGCCAGGTCCGCCTCGATGAAGGGCTCGGGGTCGTCGGCGGTCGCGTACAGCGCGGCGAGGGCTTCGTCGATGCGCCGGACCGCCGCCGCGTCCGCCCGCTCGGCCGCGACCCTGGCCGCGCCGGGCTCCAGCGCGACCCGCAGGTCGGCCAGCACCTGGATGTCCCCGGGTGCCGGCTCGGGGACGAAACGCCAGGCCAGCACGTCGGCGTCGAGCAGGTTCCAGGACTCGCGGGGGCGCACGATGGTGCCCGCGCTCCTCCTGGTCTCCAGCAGGCCCTTGCCGGCCAGGACCTTCACGCCCTCCCGTACGGCGGAGCGGCCCACGCCCAGCTCACCGACCAGCTCCTCCTCGATGGGGATGGCCGTGCCGGGAGCCAGGGCCCCGCTGACGATGCGGGCGCCGAGGGTCTGAACCACCTGGACATGCCGGGCGGCGTCCCTCTGGGGATCTGTTGCCACGCTCGGCACGCTATCGGGCGAGCCCGGCTTTTCATAGACCTTTCATCCGATGAAGTTCGAGTTTCATCTGATGAAGTCATGAGCACTTAACATTTCGCACACTTGGTAGTACCTTCCTGCAAAGTGGTACTACCAATTGCCGGGCGAGGTGGATCGACATCGGCACAGACCCCGTTTCCGACGCCCTCGCGGACCTGATCCGCGAGCTGGGCGAGGGCGGCAGGCTGCCGCCCGAGCGTGAGCTCGCCGAGCGGCTGAGCGTCAGCCGCACGGCGCTGCGCGACCGCCTGCAGCTCCTCGAAGGGCTCGGCGTGCTGCGCAGGCGCCAGGGCTCCGGCACGTACGTGCAGCGCCTGGCCCCCCAGGGCCTGGAGTTCGCCCTCGACCTGGCCCTGTCGGCCAGCCACCTCAGCATCGAGTCCCTGCACTCGGTACGCGTGGCGCTGGAGCGCCAGGCCGCCAGGGAGGCGGCACGCAAGGGAGACCCCATCGCGATCGCCCACGTGGGCAAGGCGCTGGCCGACATGGAGGCCGCCGTCACCGGCGAGGACATCGACCGCGCCGACTTCGCCTTCCACCAGGCGCTCCTGCACGCCACCGGCAACGCCGCCCTGACCTTCTTCGCCGACGCGATGACCGGCGTCCTGTTCCGCGCGGTGCGCCAGCGCCGCGACCGGCTCAAGACCCACCCGCGCGACAAGGAGGTCTCGGTGGCGGCGCACCGGCCGCTCTACGACGCGCTGCTGGCCGGCGACGAGAACGCCGCCGGCCAGGCCAGCGACGACCACTTCCAGGTCTGGCACGACCTGTTCACGCACCCCCGGATGGAGAGGCCATGACGAAGAGACTGGGACTGATCCACACCTCGGCGACGCTGGTCGACGTGTTCGCGAAACTGTGCGCCGAGCGGCTGCCCGGCGTGGAGACGTTCAACATCGTCGACGACAGCCTGATCAAGAACACCATCGCGGCGGGCCGCCTCACGCCGCAGACCGCGCGCCGCGTCGCCGGGCACATCGGCTCCGCCGAGGCCGCGGGGGCCGACCACATCCTGGTGACCTGCTCCTCGATCGGCGCGGCGGTCGAGGCGGCCGAGCCGCTGACCGGCGTGCCGGTGACCAGGGTCGACCAGCCGATGGCCGACAGGGCCGTCGCGCTGGGCCGCAGGATCGGCGTGCTCGCCACCCTGGCCACCACCCTCGACCCCACCGCCGACCTGGTACGCAGGCGGGCCGCGGCGGCGGGCGCCGAGATCGAGCTGACGGCCAGGCTGTGCGAGGGCGCGTTCGAGGCGCTGATGGGCGGTGACGCCGCGACCCACGACGCCCGCGTGGCCGCCGCGCTCGCCGAGCTGGGCGCGGAGGTGGACGTGATCGTGCTGGCCCAGGCGTCGATGGCGCGCGTGGCCGGCACGGTCGAGTCGAAGGTGCCCGTCCTGGCCAGCCCGCCGCTCGCCATGGACCACCTGGCGGCGGAGCTCTGCCGATGAGCGAGGAGACGTCCGGGGGGCGCGAGCTGACCGTCGCCACGTACCGGATCCTCACCCGGCTGCCGCTGGAGCAGGCGGTCGGCGCGATCGCGGGGGAGCAGAGCACCGGCACGTTCGTCAGCGTGCGCGGTGAGACCGACGAGCTGCGCGCCCGGCACGGCGCCATAGTGCTGGAGCTAACGGAGATCCCCGTGCCCCTCGTGGACGCGCTCCCGGGCGCGCGGGGCGACGGGCCGCTCCGCGCGGCCCTGGTCAGGATCGGCTTCCCGCTGGAGAACACCGGGCCCTCGCTCACGAACCTGTTCCCGGTGGTTTCCGGCAACCTGTACGAGCTGCGCGAGCTGGCCGGCCTCAAGCTGGTGGACCTGGAGCTGCCCGCGGCCTTCGGGGAGGCGTACCTGCCTGCCCGGTTCGCCGTCGAGGGCACGCGGCGGCTGACCGGGCGGCCGGAGGGCGTGCTGATCGGCACCATCGTCAAGCCGAACGTCGGCCTGCGTCCCGCCGACTACGTGGACCTGGTGCGCGAGCTGGGGCTGGCCGGGGCCGACTTCATCAAGGACGACGAGGTCAACGGCGACTGCCCGCCCGCCCCGCTGCCGCAGCGGATCCGCGCCGTGACCTCCGCGCTCGACGAGGTGGAGCGGCGGACGGGTCGGCGGCCGATGTACGCCTTCAACATCAGCGACGAGCCCGACCGGATGCTGCGCAACCACGACCTGGTGGTGGCGGCCGGGGGCACCTGCGTGATGGTCAACCTGAACGTCGTCGGCTTCCCCGCCGTCGCCATGCTGCGGCGGCACGCCCGGGTGCCCATCCACGCGCACGTGACCGGCATCGGGGCGCTGGCCCGGCATCCCGGGCTGGGGATCGGGCACGTGGCCTACCAGAAGCTGGCCCGGCTCACCGGGATCGACCACCTGCACTGCGGGGGGTTCCACAGCAAGTTCTACGTCACGGACGACGAGGTGACGGCCATGGTGGGCGCGGTGCGCGAGCCGCTGCTCGGGGGCTTCCCGTGCCTGCCCGTGCTGTCGTCGGCCCAGTGGGCGGGCACCGCGCCGGTCGCGCTGGAGCGAACCGGCACCACCGACCTGCTCGTCCTGGCCGGGGGCGGGGTGCTGGGACATCCGGACGGGGCGGCGGCGGGCATCACCAGCATCCGGCAGGCGTGGGCGGCGGCGGTGGCGGGGGTGCCGTTGCACGAGGTGGACGAGCCGGAGCTGGCCCGCGCCCTGGAGCACTTCGGCGGGGTGGTGCACAGGTGACGCGCCCGGTGATCGTCTCATGACGCTGTTCGCCTTCGTCGCCGACGACTTCACGGGGGCGACGGACGCGCTCTGGCAGTTCAGGCGGTTCGGCCTGACCGGCTCCCTGGTCACGGACGTGGCCGAGCTGCACTCCAGGGACGACGTCATCGGCCTCGCCACCACCGCCAGGGCGTCGGGCGACCCGGCGGCGGTGGTGCTGCCGGCGTTCCGGGCCCTGGCGGAGCTGGGGCCGCTGGTCATCCAGTACAAGGTCTGCTCGACCTTCGACTCCTCGCCGTCCTGCGGGAGCATCGGCGCGGTCGTGGCGGCCCTGCACCGCGAGGGCCTGGCCCGCCGCCCGGTGCCGGTGCTGGCGGCGCAGCCGGAGCTGGGCCGGTACACGTGGTTCGGCACCCATTTCGTACGGGTGGGGGACGAGGTGCACCGGCTCGACCGGTACCCGCCCATGCGCGACCACCCGGTCACTCCGGCGACCGAGGCCGACCTCCGGCTACGCCTGACCGAACAGGGCGCGGGACCCGTCGGCTGGCTGCCGGCGGATCCGACGGGGGAGGCGTACTCGGCGAGGTCCGGGGACTCCGGGCCTCTTGGGGACGCTGCCTTCGTCGCGGATGCGATGACCGAGGCGCACGTCCGCGCCCTGGGCCGGCTGCTGCTCGCCGACCGGTCCGGCGAGGGCCCGCTGTGGTGCGTCGGCTCGGGCGGCCTCAGCTACGCCCTCGCCTCCGCACAACACACCACGCCTCCCGTCTCCGGGCGGGGGGATGGTGGGGGCGGGGTGCTGGGGCCGGTCGCGCCGGTGCTGGTCGTCTCGGGGAGCAGGTCCGCGATCACCGCCCGCCAGATCGACACGGCCGAACGGGCGGGCTGGCTGGTGCTGGACGCCTCCCCGGACGTCGTCGCGCTCGCCGAGGACAGCCTGCGCGCGGGGCGGCACACCATCGTCCAGACGACCCGCGGCCCGGCCCGCGACCCCGCGGCCATCGGGCGGCTCCTCGGCCGCGTCGCCGCCCACGCCGTACGGTCCGGGCTGGTGCGGCGGCTGGTGGTGGCGGGCGGCGACACCTCGGGCCAGGTGGTGGCCGCACTCGGCGCACGCTCACTGGACGTGGTCGCCACGCTGGCGGCGGGCGGCCCGGTGTGCGTGCTGTCCGCAGAAGACCCGGCGTGCGACGGGCTGGAGGTGGCGCTGAAGGGAGGCCAGGTGGGCGGGACCGACTACTTCCTGCGGGCCGCCGCCGGCACCACCCTGGAACGCTGACCGGCGACCCGGCCCCGCGTACGTGCGGGTCGTCCGGTACGCCTGCCCCGCGTAAGGCGAACCGGTGCACTGGGGCGCGTCCGGTTGGATGGGCGGATGGATTTCCAGCCGATCGAGCGCCCCGCCCAGGCGTTCCAGCAACCGGTGACCGCCGCCCAGCTCCAGGCGGTCTGCCACCGCGTCTTCGGCCCAGCCGGCCGCGTGTCGAAGGCCACCGAGCTGGGCCTGGGCATGTACAACAGCACGTTCCGCGTCACCGTCGAAGGCCAGGAGCGGCCGGTGATCATCCGGTTCGCCCCCGAGCCGGGCCGGCAGTTCCGCTCGGAGCGGGAGTTCATGCGCAACGAGTACGCCACCGTGCCCCACCTCGCCGTGATCGCGCCGCTGATGCCGCGCGTCATCGCGGCCGACTGGTCCCACGACCTGGTCGGCCGCGACTACCTGGTGCAGAGCCTGCTCGACGGCGTCCCGGCCGCCGAACGGCTGCGCACGTACCCGCGCCCGTCCTGGACGGCCTTCTACCGGCGGATCGGCGAGATCGCGAAGACGGTCCACGCCGTACGAGGCCCGGGGTTCGGCACCGTCGCGCACCCCGTCCATGCCACGTGGAGCCAGGCGGTGACCGAGTCGCTGCAGGACATCGCGGCCGACCTGGACGCGGCCGGACTGGAGGCCGCCGACCTCCGCAAGGCCGCCGCGCTGGCCGCCGAGCACCACGCCGTGCTGGACGAGATCACCGAGCCCCGCCTGCTCACCGGCGACCTGTGGACGGTCAACATCATGATCGCCGAGAACGCCCCTGAGCCGGTGATCACCGGGGTGTTCGACCTGGACCGCACCTCGTGGGGAGACCCGGCGGCGGACTGGCCGATCCGGATGGCGTCGGCCAAGCAGGACGAGCGGCTGGCGTTCTGGGAGGCGTACGGGGAGCGGGACCGCAGGCCGGCGGCCGTGTGGCGGTCGCACGTGTATGAGATTCGCCACCTCGGCGCCGTCCGCCTGGAGTATCACCGCCACGGCGACGCCGACGCCGTCGGAAACTCCTATGAGGCCGTGGCAGCGGTGCTCGCCGAGCTCACTTGAGGCAGTGATCAAAAGTGAAGTCGATCACTTTGTGTAATCGGTAACTTTTGTCCGGATCCTGTGACACAACACCCCGTGTCAGCGCTGTCAGAAGGCGTGAAATGTCTGACATTTCAGCAGCTCGAAGGGGTGGTTTACGGGTTCAGTCGGGACCTTGTCGATCAATAGTGAGTGACCTGACCGTTACGCCGAACCGTTTCTGACTGTTACATTTTTACATATATTCTGCGCGTTGATCGCCATCCCGACGTCACGTGGAAATCTCACGATGCGAGATGGGTTTTCGTTGCGGGGGCGCCTCTCCAGTGGGAAGTCCGCGCCCCCGGTCAGCGCGAACGGAGAGTAATGGGCAAGTACCTGCTTCGCAGGTTGGCAATAAACGTGATCTTGGTCGCCATCGCGGCCAGTCTGGCGTACATGCTCGCGGCCACCACCATGAACCCGCGATCCGCGTACGAAGGGCGGCAGCCTCCGGTTGCCGCGTCGGTCATCGACGCCACGCTTGATGCCTACAACCTGAACGACAAGACCCCCGTGCTCGTGCGCTACGCGACCTGGGCGAAGGGCGTCATCACCGGCGACTTCGGCAAGACCTGGAACGGGGGCTCCGTCAACGACGAGATGGGCCGCCGGATCATGGTCAGCGCCCGGTTGCTGCTCATCGGCACGCTCCTCGGCTTCGCCGTGGGAGTGGCGCTGGGGGCGTGGTCGGCGGTGAAGCAGTACAAGCTCAGTGACCGGTTAATCGGGGTCAGCTCATTCGTGATCATGGCGATCCCGGTGTTCGTGCTGGCGACCCTGCTGGCGATCTCCACGTACAACCTCAACAGAGGCCTGGGGTTCACGCTGATCGAGTACACCGGCGAGTACAACCCCCGGCTCTCGGGCTGGGACCAGCTCGTCAACCGGCTGAACCACCTCATCCTGCCGACGATCTCGCTCAGCCTCGGCTCGATGGCCTTCTACAGCCGGATCCAGCGCAACATGATGCTCGACGTGCTCGGCCAGGACTTCGTCCGCACGGCCATGGCCAAGGGCCTGCGCCGCAGGACCGCGCTCATCAAGCACGCGCTGCGCACCGCGCTGATCCCGTCCGCCACCTACTTCGCCTTCGCGTTCGGAACGATGTTCACCGGAGCAACCTTCACCGAGAAGATCTTCTCCTGGCACGGGATGGGCGCCTGGCTGGTCGACTCGATCAACCAGAACGACGTCAACTCCGTCGCCGCGGTGACCTTCTTCGCCGCCGTCTGTGTCCTCGCCGCCGCCTTCCTGTCGGACCTGCTGGTGGCGGCTCTCGATCCTCGGGTGCGGGTGGGCTGACATGCGATCGAAAGTCGTCCTCAGGCGCCTGCTGAGCAACAGGCAGGCCCGCTATGGCTTCGCCGGTCTGATCCTGCTGGTCGGGCTGGCCTACATCGGTCCGTACTTCGGCGCGTACGACTGGACGGACAAGGACTTCCTGGCCTTCCTGTCGCCGCCCGACGGCGACCACTGGTGGGGCACCACCACGATCGGCCAGGACATGTACGCGGTCACGCTGCGCGGCATGCAGAAGTCGATCATCATCGGCCTGCTGGTGGCGCTCATCTCCACCGGCCTGGCCGCGATGGTCGGCGCCTTCGCCGGATATTTCGGCGGCTGGGCGGACAGGGCGCTCATGTGGGGTGTGGACCTGCTGCTGGTCCTGCCCAGCTTCCTGATCATCGCGATCATCTCGCCGCGGCTCAAGGACAGCTCCTGGCTCTGGTTCGTGGCGCTGCTCGCGGCGTTCTCGTGGATGATCACCTCCAGAGTGGTCCGCAGCATGACGCTCTCGCTCCGTGAGCGTGAGTACGTCCTGGCCGCCCTCTACATGGGCATCCCACGCTGGAAGATCATCTTCCGGCACATCGTGCCCAACCTGTCCTCCCTGCTGATCATCGACGCGACGCTCAACGTCAGCGGCGCGGTCATCGGCGAGGCGGCGCTGTCCTTCTTCGGGTTCGGCATCCAGCCGCCCGACGTCTCGCTCGGCACCCTGATCGCGGAAGGATCGCGCAACGCCACCGGCTACCCGTGGCTGTTCGCCTTCCCCGCAGGGCTGCTGGTGGCGCTCGTCCTGAGCGTGAACCTGATCGGCGACGGACTGCGTGACGCACTCGACCCGGGGAGCAACTCGTGAGCATCTTGGAGGTCAGGGACCTCACCGTCACCTTCTCCGGCGGCATCGAGGCCGTCCGCGGCGTCAGCTACGAGGTCGAACGCGGCGAGGTGCTCGGCATCGTCGGCGAGTCCGGCTCGGGCAAGTCCGTGACCTCGCTCGCCGTCATGGGCCTGCTGCCGCAGAACGCCGTGGTCAGCGGCTCGGTCAAGCTGCACGGCCGCGAGCTGCTCGGCATGAAGGAAGACGAGCAGATCAAGGTACGCGGCAAGACGATCAGCATGATCTTCCAGGATCCGCTGTCGGCGTTCACGCCCGTCTACACCATCGGCGATCAGATCGCCGAGGCCGTCCGCGTCCACCAGAAGATCGGCAAGGACAAGGCCGCCAAGCGCGCCGTGGAGCTGCTCGACCTGGTCGGCATCCCCAACCCGAGCCTGCGGGCCAAGGCGTTCCCGCACGAGTTCTCCGGCGGCATGCGGCAGCGCGCGATGATCGCCATGGCCATCGCCAACGACCCCGACCTGCTGATCTGCGACGAGCCGACCACCGCGCTCGACGTGACCATCCAGGCGCAGGTCCTGGAGGTGCTCAAGACCGCGCAGCAGGAGACCGGCGCCGGCATCGTGATGATCACGCACGACCTGGGCGTCATCGCGGGCATGGCCGACCGGGTTCTCGTCATGTACGCGGGCCGGCCGGTCGAGCAGGGTCCGGTGGACGACATCTACTACCGGCCGCGGATGCCGTACACGATGGGTCTGCTCGCCTCGATCCCCAGGGTCGACGGCGAGGAGGGGCCGCTCGTGCCCATCGAGGGCAACCCGCCCTCGCCCTCGTCGCTGCCGCCAGGCTGCCCGTTCGCACCGCGCTGCCCGATGAAGGTGGACATGTGCGACGACGAGGAGCCGCCGCTGACGCCGTTCGGCGGCGGGCGCCACGTGGCCTGCATCCGTTCGCACGAGATCGAGCACAAGGGCCTGACCGGCGCGGACGTGTTCCCCATCCCGGTCATCCCGCCGAACGAGGTGGTCCGCGTCCCGCGCGCCGAGCGCGCCACGGTGCTGGAGCTGGACGGCATGATCCGGCACTACCCGCTGATGAAGGGCGCGATCTTCAAGCGCCGCGTCGGCACGGTGTTCGCGGTCGACGGCATCAGCTTCGACATCGCGGAAGGCGAGACGCTGGCCCTGGTCGGCGAGTCCGGCTGCGGCAAGACCACCACGCTGCAGCAGATCATGCAGCTCGAACCGCCGCAGGGCGGGCGCGTCGTGGTGCTCGGCAAGGACAGCGCCAAGCTGGGCAAGTCCGGGCGCAAGTCGCTCCGGGGCGACGTGCAGATCGTCTTCCAGGACCCGATGGCCGCCCTCGACCCGCGCATGCCGGTCGGCGACATCGTCGCCGAGCCGCTGCGCGCGCACGGCAAGAAGGAAGTCGCCGCCAAGGTCGCTGAGCTGCTGCACCTGGTCGGGCTCTCGCCCGAGCACGCGGAGCGCTACCCGCAGCAGTTCTCCGGCGGCCAGCGCCAGCGCATCGGCATCGCCCGCGCGCTCGCGCTGGAGCCGAAGCTGCTGGTGCTGGACGAGCCGGTGTCGGCGCTCGACGTGTCCATCCAGGCAGGCGTGATCAACCTGCTGGAGGAGCTGAAGAACAGGCTGGGGCTGTCCTACCTGTTCGTGGCCCACGACCTGGCCGTCGTCCGGCATCTGGCCGATCGCGTGGCCGTCATGTACCTGGGCAGGATCGCCGAGATCGGGACGGTCGAGAACGTCTACGACCATCCCGCGCACCCGTACACGCAGGCTCTGCTGTCGGCGATCCCCCTGCCCGACCCCGAGATGGAACGCACCCGCATGCGGATCCTGCTCGAAGGCGACCTGCCCAGTCCGGCCGACCCGCCGTCTGGATGCAGGTTCCGCACCCGCTGTCCCAAGTTCGTCCAGCTCAGCGAGGCGGAGCGGCGGCGGTGTGTGGACGAGGAGCCCTCGGTTGCCCGGCTGGCGAACGCCGTCGATCACGGCGCAGCCTGCCATTACGCGGAGGAAGTCGAGGTCATCACGGCCTCGGACAATCAGGAGGAAGAGTGAACGTTCGATACCGTGCGGCCGCCGGGCTCTCGGTCCTGGCCCTGGCCGTCGCGGCCTGCGGCGGCGGTGGCGGCAGCGAGGCCAAGAAGCCCAATGCCGAGCAGTCCCAGCAGGCGCAGCAGCAGATGGCGGAGACCCCGGCCTTCAGCATCAACCCCGTCCCATATGACCAGGTCAAGGACGGTGGCACGCTGACCCTGGCGATCGGGCAGTGGCCGACGCAGTGGAACGGCAACCACGTGGACGGCAACCAGGCCGACACGGCGACGATGCTCGACCCGATCATGCCGCAGCTCATGATGGCCGACGAGAACGCCACCTTCACGCCGAACCCGGACTACGTCACCGACGTGAAGAACGAGACCGTGGACGGCAAGCAGGTCGTCACCTACACGCTGAACGACAAGGCCCAGTGGTCGGACGGCAAGCCGATGACCTGGAAGGACCTTGAGGCCGCGTGGAAGGCCAACAACGGCGAGAACAAGAAGTTCAAGCCCGCCTCCACCGACGGCTGGAACAAGATCGAGTCGATCAAGCAGGGTGACACGGAGAAGATCGCCGTCATCACCTTCAGCAAGCCGTACCCGGAGTGGCAGGGCCTGTTCAACCGCGGCACCTCGCACCTCTTCCCCGCCGAGCACCTCGCGACGCCGGACGCGTACGACAAGGACTACAACCAGAAGATTCCGGCCACCGCCGGTCCCTTCAAGGTGGAGAAGCTCGACGAGGGCACCAAGACGCTCACCCTCGTGCGTGACGACAAGTGGTGGGGCAAGAAGACCAAGCTCGACAAGCTGATCTACCGGGCCATCCCCGACCCGGCCGCCGAGGTGAACGCGTTCGCCAACGGCGAGCTCGACGCCGCGGAGATCGCCGCGGGCGCCCCCGCCGACCTGAAGCGGGCCAAGGAGGTCCCGGGCGCGGAGATCCGCAAGGCGCTCAGCCCGAACTGGCGGCACATCACGGTCAACAACCAGAGCGCGTTCCTGAAGGACAAGTCGGTCCGTCAGGCGGTGCAGTACGCGATCAACCGTGACGTGATCACCCAGTCCGACCTGAAGGACATGGAGTGGCCGCTGCAGACGCTCGGCAACCACGTCTTCATGAACAACCACAAGGGCTACGTCGACAACTCCGGCGACCTCGGCAAGTACAACCTGGAGAAGGCCAAGCAGCTGCTCGACGCGGCCGGCTGGAAGCAGGAGGGCGAGTACCGCAAGAAGGACGGCAAGGAGTTCGCGCTGAGCTTCGTCATCCCGACGGCGACGCCGACCGCGCAGACCGAGGGTGAGCTCACCCAGGCGATGCTGAAGGAGGCCGGGATCAAGGTCACGATCCGCCCGGTCCCCGTCGACAAGTTCTTCAACGACTTCATCATCAAGGGCGACTTCGACCTCGTCCCGTTCTCCTGGATCGGCACGCCGCTGCCGCTGGGCTCGCTGCCGCAGATCTACAAGACCGGCTCCGAGAGCAACTTCCCGAAGGCCAGCGACCCGGCCGTGGACGCGGCCATCGAGGCCGCGGTGGACGAGACCGACCCGGCCAAGGCCATCGACCTGGCCAACGCCGCGGACAAGCTCATCTGGGACATGGTGCACACCATCCCGCTGTACCAGCGTCCCGAGATCTGGGGCGTCAAGAAGACGGTCGCCAACTTCGGCGCCCGTGGCTACAAGTACTACGACTGGACCGCGGTCGGCTTCACCGGCTGATCTCTCCAGCAGCTGAAGACCCCCGGCCGATTCCCGGCCGGGGGTCTTCCCTCATCTGCCGGCGGCGAACTCCCGCACCGTCGTCGGCGGGCGGCCACCGTAGCGCTCGATGCTCTCCGTGACCCGGTAGAGCGGGTGGTCCCCGGACCCGATCAGACGGAAGATCGCCCACAGGTGCGTGAGGTGCTCCACCGTGTACGGGTCCCGGTAGTTCTCCATCGCCCACGCCTCCCACTCCTCCGGCGGGACGTCGGCGTACTCGAGCCCGAGGTCGCCGGCCGCCTCGCCGATCGTGACCATCTGCCCGGTCACCAGGCACACCGGGTCGGCGGGCGCCGGATCGAGCAGCAGCCCCGCCCCCACCCTGGCCACGTCGGCGCCGGCGACGAGCGGGATCCGCGTGTCCCGCGGCCCCAGCGGCAGCGGCAGCCGGCCGCCCGAGCTCGCCGCCGCCAGGTTCTCGAAGAACACCGCGGCCCGCAGGTGCACCGCGCCCACCCCGGCCCAGTCGAACACCTGCTCAGAGACCCAGTGGCGGCGCATCCGCGGCGTGAGCGCCTCCGGCGAGGCGTCCAGCTGCGACACCTCGACGACGCGCTCCACCCCCTCCTCCTTGGCCGCCGCCGCGAACACGCCGGTCGCGTCGAGCAGCCCGGCGGTGACCGGATAGGTGAAGAACGCCCGCCTGATCCCGCGCAGGGCGGGGCGGACCGACGTGATCTCCCGCAGGTCGCCCGTCACCACCTCCGCGCCGAGTTTGCGCAGCTCCTCGGCCCGGTGGTCGTCGGAGTGCACGAAGGCCCGTACGGACTCGCCGCGCTGCAGCAGCAGGTCAACGACGTGCCGTCCGGTCGAGCCCTGCGGCCCGCCGGCCGCGCCTGTGACGAGGATCATCGCTCCGCCTTTCCCGGCAGGGTGAGGGTGAACAGGCCGAGCCGCTCCAGCTCGCGCAGGAACGGCTCGGCGGTGAAGGCCTCGGCCGGGCTGTACACGCCGGCGGCGTCCGGGCCCCGGCCGTCGGCCAGGCGTACGGCCGCCTCGACCGAGGCCAGCGCGCTCATGCGCCACAGGTCGTGCCCGCGGGCCTGGCCGGCCTGGCCGCCGTCCGCCGTGATCACCTGGGCGGCGACGGTGAAGTCCGAGCCCGCCCGGGTCTCGGCGTCCACGTTCTCGCTGGTGAACGCCTGCTCCTCCGCGAACGTGTGCGCCGTGAGCTGTGCCTCCACCTGCTGCGTCCTTACGTGCCTGGGCACGGTGACGACCTCGGAGAACGGGACGGGGGCGATCATCGTCCGCGGCCCGAGCGGCGGCGGGAACGGGAAGACGGCGTTGCGCGGCTCGACATAGCCGACCTGCTGGGCGCCGCCGGCGTAGGTGATCCGCCGGGTGTCGGCGAACAGCAGCTCGGCGGTCTGCTTCGCCGCCGTGGTCAGGCGCCAGCCGGTCACCGCGTAGGCGGTGATCACCCGGTCGATGTCCGTCAGGCCCTCGGCCACCGCCCCGGCGAGCAGGTCGCCGAGCCCGCCGTAGAAGCTCATGGCCGTGACCATGGTGATGCCCGCCTGCTTCGCGGGCTCGGACATCGAGTCGAACATCCACTTCGTGTGATGCTGCTCCAGCGCGTGGTCGACGTAGTGGCAGCCGCCCTCCGCCGCGGCGAGGGCGACGGGCTTGCCGGTGTGCGTGAAGGGGCCCGCGCAGTGGATCAGCACGTCCGCCTGCTCCGCGAGCACGCGTAACGCGGCAGGGTCGTCGAGCGCGGCCTGGTGCACGCGGACGCCGCCGAGCTCGTCCGACAGGGCTTTCAGCGCGCCCGCGTCGCGGCCGGCCAGGATGACGTCCCGGCCGCGGGCACGCAGCTCGGCCGCGGCCAGGCGACCCGTGTGGCCGGTTGCGCCGTAGACGGCGATGTACGGTGAGGACACGGCTCATCTCCATGATTCATACTGTGGGTACGTAACTAACTCTGAAGTTACGTACCGCGAGTATGCAAGTCAATGGGGAGCACGATGATCCGCCGTACCCAGGCAGAGCGTTCCGACGAGACGACGGCGCGGCTGGTGCGGGCCGCGCGTGAGCTGTTCGGGGCCGGCGGCTACGCGGAGACCTCGATCGACGCGATCGCCGCCGCGGCCGGGGTGACCAAGGGAGCCGCCTACCACCACTTCGGCGGGAAGGTGGCGCTGTTCCGCGCGGCTTTCGTGGCGGAGCTGGAGACGGTGGACGGCGAGCTGCTGAAGGTCGCCGCCGAGGAGCCCGACCCGTGGGCGGCGCTGCGGCGCGGCTGCCACACGTTCCTTGCGCGCTGCCTCGATGCCGGGTTCCGGCAGATCGTGCTGCTGGACGCCCCTTCGGTGCTGGGCTGGGAGGCGGTGCGCGAGATCGAGTACGAGCACATGCTGCGCGTCCTGCTCGGCGGCCTGCGGCTGGCCGTGGCGGAGGGTCAGGCGCCGGACGGCGACCTGCCCGTACGCGCGCAGTTCGTCTTCGGCGCCTTGTGCGAGGCCGGCATGCTGCTGGCGCGCTCCGCCGACCCGGCGGCCGACCTGCCGCGGCTCGCCGCGGAGGCCGACCGCTTCCTGGAAGCGCTCAGGCTGTGATCAGCCGTGCGAGTCGGTGACCGAGCCCTTGAGGGTGGCGAAGCAGGACGGGCCGTTCTGGCCGTCGAAGCGGACGGAGTCGAAGAAGTCGCGGAACGAGCTGAAGAAGTTGCCCTTGTCGCGCGGGATCGTCACCGCCGCGCAACCGCCGTAGTCGGCTTCGGAGAACAGATGGATGAACGAGTCGGTACGGTTCCAGTCGGACTTGGCCCGGTCGGCCATGCCCAGGGCGGCCAGATCGGGCGTGTCGTCCTGGATCTGGATGATGTCCCCTGTGCCGTCGAGGCCGGAGAACATGCAGTAGTAGCCATCCTGGCAACGGTCGTAGCCGGCGGCCGCCTGGGCGGGACTCGCCAGGACGGCCAGGGCGGCGGCAGCGATCGGTAACGCCAACAGGTGAAGCTTCTTGCCCATCATTCCTCCATGGGTGAAACTTTCTTTCGATCGAACATACATGGATCGATCTTGCCGGGAAAGGGGGTGGGGCCTCCGCGAGCTGAATCCCGGCGTGAAACTTTCACCCGTCTCAGGCTGTTCTGCCTGGTGCGGGGGTGCGGTTCGCGCGGCTCCGGCCGCTGGGGCCGGGCGGTGACCTAGAGTCCGATGTGGGAGCGCTCCCAAATCCTTCGAGCCGACCCGGAGCAGCGTGCCATGAGCAACTTGCGCAACCAGTGGGCGATCAGGGCGGCCGTGCCGTTGCTCGTCGCCGCCGCGCTGGTCGTCCCGCCCACTCCTGCCCTGGCCGCCGCGCCGTACCAGGACCCGGCCCTGCCCGTCCCCACCCGGGTGGCCGACCTGATGTCCCGGATGTCGCTGGATGAGAAGCTCGGCCAGATGACGCAGGCCGAGCGCGGCTCGGTCAGCGGCTCCGACGTCACGACGTACCGGCTCGGCTCCGTGCTGTCGGGCGGCGGCTCCGCGCCGTCCCCGAACACGGCCGCGTCCTGGGCCGACATGTACGACTCGTTCCAGAACGCGGCCCTGGCCACGCCGCTGGGCATCCCGATGATCTACGGCGTGGACGCCGTGCACGGCCACAACAACGTCAACGGCGCCACGATCTTCCCGCACAACATCGGGCTCGGCGCGACCCGTGACCCCGCGCTGGCCCAGCGGATCGGCCGGGCCGTCGCGGAGGAGGTGTCCGGCACGGGCATCGACTGGAACTTCGCCCCCTGCCTGTGCGTGGCCCGCAACGACCGGTGGGGCCGCACGTACGAGTCCTTCGGCGAGACGCCTGACCTGCCCTCCTCGATGTCCGCGATCGTCACCGGCCTGCAGGGCACGGCGCTGAACGGGTCAGGCTCCGTGCTGGCCACCGCCAAGCACTACCTCGGCGACGGTGGCACCGCGGGCGGCGCCGACCAGGGCGACGCCCAGGTGTCCGAGGCCGACCTGCGGGCCGTGCACCTGCCGCCGTTCAGGGCCGCGGTGGAGCGCGGCGTGGGCTCGGTGATGGTCTCCTACAGCAGCTGGAACGGCGCCAAGCTGCACGGCCACCAGTACCTGATCAGCACGGTGCTCAAGGGCGAGCTGGGCTTCTCCGGGTTCGTGGTCTCCGACTGGAACGGCATCGACCAGATCGACGGCGCCGCCGGCACCTCCGGGCTGGACGTCCGCACCGCCGTCAACGCGGGCATCGACATGGTCATGGTGCCGACGACGTGGCGGCAGTTCATCGACCTGCTGCGGGCCGAGGTGCAGGCGGGCCGCGTGACGACCGCCCGGGTCGACGACGCGGTCCGGCGCATCCTGACCAAGAAGTTCGAGCTGGGCCTGTTCGAGAAGCCGCTGACGGACCGGTCGTACACCGCGACCGTGGGCAGCGCCGCCCACCGCGCGCTGGCCCGCGAGGCGGTCGCCAAGTCCCAGGTCGTGCTGAAGAACAGCGGCAACCTCCTGCCCCTGGCCGCCACCGGCGGCAAGATCTTCGTGGCGGGCAAGAGCGCCGACAACATCGGCTACCAGAGCGGCGGCTGGACGATCTCCTGGCAGGGCTCCTCGGGCACCATCACGCCCGGCACCACCATCCTCCAGGGCATCAGGAACGGCGCGGGCTCCGGCACGACCGTCACCTACAGCCAGAACGGCAGCGGCATCGACTCCTCCTACCGCGCCGCCGTCGCGGTGGTCGGCGAGACCCCCTACGCCGAGGGCCAGGGCGACCGCACCGGAAGCCTGGGCCTGGACGCCGCCGACCTGAGCACCCTCGCCACCCTGCGCGCCTCCGGCGTCCCCGTCGTCGTGGTGCTGGTCTCCGGGCGCCCGCTCGACATCGCCGCCCAGCTGCCCGGCTGGAACGCGCTGGTGGCCGCCTGGCTGCCGGGCACCGAGGGGCAGGGGGTGGCCGACGTGCTGTTCGGGACCGTGCAGCCGGGTGGCAAGCTGCCCATGACCTGGATGAGCAGCGCCTCCCAGCAGCCGATCAACTCGGGTGACGGCAAGACGCCGCTGTTCCCGTACGGGTTCGGGCTGACGTACGAGCCCGCGCAAGGGGACACCAGCCCGCCCACCACGCCCGGCACCCCGGCCGCCGCGGCGGTCACCTCCTCCTCCGCGACCCTGACCTGGACCGCCTCCACCGACAACGTGGGCGTGACCGGCTACGACGTCGTCCGCGTGCAGGGCACGGCGGAGACCACCGTGGCCACGCCCGCGACCGCCTCGGCCGCGCTCACCGGCCTGTCGGCGAGCACGGCCTACACCTTCGCCGTGTACGCCAGGGACGCGGCGGGCAACCGCTCACCGCGCTCGGCGACGGTGTCCGTGACCACCGCCGGCTCGGGCGGCGGGACCGGCGGCTGCGCGGCCACCGCGGCCACGCAGAGCCAGTGGGGCAACGGCTACGTGATCCAGGTGAACGTCACCAACACCGGCACGACGGCGCTGAACGCCTGGACCGTCACCTTCACCCTGCCGCCGGACCACGGCCTCACCGGCTCCTGGAACGGGACCCTGACCGCGAACGGCCAGACGATCACCGCACGCAACGCCGCGCACAACGGGGCGCTCGCACCTGGCGCCAGCACCTCGTTCGGCTTCCAGGCCGGCCGGCCCAACGGCGACACCCGCGTGCCGCCGGGCTACACCTGCGTCTGAGGGAGACGCCTTCATTGTCTGTCAGGTGCGCCTGACCGTACCGGCGGGAGACGCCTTCAGAGGCTGTCACCTGCGCCTGACCGCATAGGCGGGCCGCCTGTCACCTGGAAATCTGGAGCGTCACGCCGGCGGCCGGGCGAGTTTGGCGGCCACGGCGTCGAGAACCCAGTCCAGGCCGGTCGCGAAGGACGTCTCGGCGTCCACGTGGGTGGCGTCGTGCACGGCCTTGGCCAGCGCCGGGAAGCGGCCCGTGGCCAGGATCCTCGTCATGTACGGGCCGTAGGTGCGCTGCCATTCGTCCTTGGACAGGCCCGTGGCGCGCTCGGCCCGCAGATTCGCGATCTCGCGCCTGATCGCGCCGGTGAAGTAGGAGCTGACGGTCTCCACGGCGCGCATGACGGTGTCGACGTCGGCGAGGCCGTCGAAGGCGATCAGCGTGGCCTCGCTCACGGCGAGGGCGTTCGGGCCCAGGGCCGGACGGCCGCCGAGCAGGTCGGCCAGCCATTCGTGACGGAGGGCGGCCTGCCTGGTGCGGTGGGCGAGGCCGCGCAGCGCCTCCCGCCAGTCGCCTGGCCGCTCCTCGGGGAGGATCTCGGCGTTGACCTCGTCCACCATGAGGTCGAACAACTCCTCCTTGGTGGAGATGTATCCGTACAGCCGCATCGGGCCGGCGTCCAGCCGGGCGGCGACCTTGCGCAACGACACCGCCTCCAGCCCGCCCTCGTCGGCCAGCGCGATGGCGGCGGCGACGATCCGCTCCCGGTCGAGCGGCGCAGGGCGAGTCGGCGGCTCAGGCCGGTCCCACACAGTCATGGTTGCATCGTACTGTTGCGATACAGTGTATTTGTCAAATACAGTATATCGACATGAGACATCGTATCGCTGTGGTCGGCGGCGGCCCCGCCGGTCTTACCTTTGCCCGCGTCCTGCACCGCCACGACCACCCCGTCACCATCCTCGAACGCGACTCCGCCCCCGACGCCCGCCCCCCCGGCGGCACGCTGGACCTGCACGACCAGCTGGGCCAGCTCGCGCTGGACAAAGCGGGGCTGCTGGCGGAGTACCACGCGCTGTCCCGTCCCGAGGGGCAGGCCATGCGCATCCTGGACACGGACGGGACCGTCCTCCGCGACTGGCGACCCCGTCCGGACGAGCGGGCCAATCCCGAGATCGACCGCGGGCAGCTCCGTGACCTGCTGCTCGGCCCCATGGACGTGCAGTGGGGGCGGGGCGTGACGGAGGTGGTGCCGGGGACGCGGGATGGCGTGCTGGTCCGTTTCGCGGACGGGCGGGAGGAGACGTTCGACCTCGTGGTCGGCGCGGACGGCGCCTGGTCCCGGGTCCGCCCGGCGCTCTCGTCCGCGACGCCGCACTACACCGGCGTCACCTATGTCGAGACCTCCCTGGACGACGTCGACACCCGCCACCCCGACCTCGCCCGGCTGATCGGCGACGGATCCATGGCCGTGTACGGCGTGAACCGCGCCCTCGTCGCCCAGCGCAACAGCGGCGGCCACGTCAAGGTGTACGCCCAGTTCCGCGCGCCACTGGACTGGCACACGAACCCGGACCGGCATCTGGGCCTGAACGGCCGCGCGGGCCAGGACGCAGGCACGGGTACGGGCCGTGACGTGGGCACGGGCGTGGGCACGGGCCGGGACACAGGCATGGACGACAGCATGGACGCAAGCACGGACGCCGGCCTGGACCTGGGCGACGTCGAGGCCGTGCGATCAAGCCTGCTGGCCCTGTTCGACGGCTGGGCCGCTCCCGTCCTCGACCTCCTCTGCCACGGCACCGCTTTCGCCCACCGCCCCCTCTACGTCCTGCCCGCGTCCCACACCTGGACCCACGTCCCCGGCGTGACGCTCCTGGGCGACGCCGCCCACCTGATGCCCCCATTGGGGGTGGGCGCGAACCTCGGGATGCTGGAAGGCGCCGAACTCGCCGAGTCCGTCGTCGCCGCCTCCAGCCCTGGCGACCTGGACAAGGCCGTCCACGCCTTCGAGGAACAGATGTGGGCACGGGCCAGCAATCGGGCGAAGTTCACGATGGCCGGTCTGGACCGCCTCGTGAGCCCGGACCCCGCCCAAGCCATCGCCCTCTTCGACGAAGTTCAGTCCTGACCGCCAAGAGCGAGAGCACCAGAGACCTCTCGGCGATCCACCTTCTCGCGACTACGTTGAGCGCGGTCTGACCAGGCCGTTCAGCCAAGCTCTTCAGAGCGAGCCGCAGGAAGCGCCGGGCCCACTCCACCAGCCTCCCGGGTGACGTCGCGGTCGAGCTGCCCGGCAGCCGTGCCCACGACCCATCATGAGCAGGCCGAACGTGCCCACGACCAGGTGACACTTCCTTCATGCCACCCTTTCGGATCGCAGGAACGGGAAGGCTGGAGCGGCGGTCCCTGTGAAGCCTGGCGAGGCGTCGGTGGCGTAGGGCGGCGGCCGCTGCAAACGCGCAAGGCGTCCGCCGCCCGTCAGGTGCGGTTCGTCAGCGATCGACGTGCGATCAGCGGTCCACGTGCGATCAGCGATCGACGTGCGATCAGCGATCGACGTGCGATCAGCGGTCCACGTGCGATCAGCGATCGACGTGCGATCAGCGATCCATGTGCACTCAGCGATCCACGTGCAAGCGGTCGAACTCCACGAGCGGCGTGGCCCCGGCGAAGTTGCGATCCACCTCGGCCCGTTCGGCCGCGCTCGGGTTCGCGTTGGCGCAGCTCACACTCGCGCTGGACCCCGACATCAGATCGGAGCAGAGCCCGGTCCGCCGGTCGGGCAGCCCGAGGATGTGGCCGATCTCGTGGGCGGCGATGCGTACCGGATGGTAGCCCTGGGAGGTGGCCTGCCGGCCGATCCAGATCGTGCCGCGGCCCAGGCTGGTGGGCAGCGCCCGCGGCCAGCCGTTGTCGGCGTACACCACGAAGTTCGCGGGCGTCCCTGCGACGAGCCGGACATTACTGACGCTGGAGTTCCAGACTTGCGCCGCCTGGTCCACCGCGCTCACGAACTCGGCCGCCCGGGTGGCGTCGTACCTGAGCACCCTGACCAGGGCGGCGGCCTGCGCGGGCGAGGTGACCAGAAGGAAGGTGAGGGTGAGGATGAGGGAGAGCGCGAGACGAAGAGGTCTTGGCACGGAGCCTCCTCCGGAGTTGGGGGTGCCGTCACGGTACGCGCGCCCCCTCGTCCAGGAGAGATGTCAGATCGCCTCTATCACGGTGATATGGGCCCTCATCGGCAGTTGGCCTGCCAGCCGCTCAGCACGCGACATCACGATCGCGCACGCACCTGAACGCGGAAGGGAAACTGTCAGTGTTCAAGGGCACACTCTATGCATGCCCGATGAGCCCCTCGAACTCGGCGAGATCTCCGTCTCCGACTGGCATGCCCACACCGACAAGGTCGCCGAGGCCGGCTTCCTGACCATCGCCAGGCGGCTGCCCTCACTCGTCAGCCAGGCCATGCGGATGGCCTGGAGCGCGAGCCCCCGCGACACCCTGGCCACCATCATCCTCAACCTGCTCGGCGGGGTCTTCACCGCGTTCGGGCTGCTGGCGACCACCGGCGTGCTGACCGCGCTGTTCAGTGAGGGCCCGACCCCCGACCGTGTGATGGCGGCCCTGCCCAGCCTGGCCCTGGTGGGGGCCGCGGCGGTGCTGCGCACCACGGTGCAGGCGGGTGCGGGCTGGGCCCAGTCGCGCCTCACCCCGCAGATCGCCCGGCTGTCCGAGGAGCGCCTCTACGGCCTGACCAGCCGCGTGGAGCTGGTCTCCTACGACGACCCCGAGTTCCACGACTCCCTGGAACGTGCCAGAAACCGCGGCCTGGCCACCGCCGACTGGGTGGTGACGACGGCCGTCGACGTGGTGACGGCCCTGGTCGGCCTGGCCGCCGTGGCGGGCGTGCTCGGCGTCCTGCACCCGGTGCTGCTCCCGCTCCTGCTGCTGGCGGTGCTCCCCGACGCCTGGGCCGCGGTCCGCAGCGCGCGCATGCGCTACGCGACCGTCTGCAGCCTGATCCCGGCCCGCCGCCGCAAATGGATCATCGCCGAGCTGCTGGCCGAGCGTGACCCGGCGGCGGAGGTCCGCTCGTTCACGATGCGCGGCTTCCTGCTGCGCATGTACGACGCGGTCGCCAAGGCCGAGCAGGACGTCATGCTCTCGCTCGCCAAACGGCAGACCTTCGCCCGGCTGGTCGGCGAGGCGCTCGGCGGGCTCGGCGCCGCCCTGGTCTACGTCGCGCTCGGCATCCTGGTGGCCACGGCGGCGATCCCGCTCGCCGTCGCCGGCACCGCCGTTCTCGCGATCAGGTCGGGGCAGAGCTCGCTCAGCAGCCTCATGTTCGCCACCAACCGCCTCTACGAGCAGGGCCTCTACTTCACCGACTTCCTGGAGTTCTGCGCCGACGCCGAACGCCGCCTGACCCGCCCGCGCCCGGCCGCCGTCCCCGAGCGGTTCGAGCGCATCTCCGCCCAGTCGGTCTCCTTCACCTACCCCGGCGCCGAGGAGCCCGCGCTGCGCGACGTGTCCGTCGAGATCAAACACGGCGAGGTGATCGCGTTCGTCGGCGAGAACGGCTCCGGCAAGACCACCCTCGCCAAAATCCTGTCCGGCCTGTACGAACCCGACACCGGCACCGTCCACTGGGACGACACCGACCTGACCACCGTCAGCCCCGAAG